>JBARJI010000026.1:0-219946 GCA_049800195.1 Candidatus Acidiferrum sp. | reverse complement strand
CCTGCGAGCCGCCATTTGCACCCTTGCCCGATGAGGTTGTGGTGTAAACTCTCTCATTCGCCGTGGTACAAAAACTCGGGCTGGTCAGGCGGCATCGGGTTCAACGTCGGTCATGGTGATAATCTCGTAGTTTGCAGCTTCGGAGCTCGAAAGCTCACGATAAAGGTTTGAAAGGATAGTGAATTCGTCGTCCGCCGGTTCATCGCGAAATGGCTCGGTGCGTCGGATCAGAAAGACCACGGACGGAGTGATCTGTCCCCACTGCAGCTTTTCGGAGGAGATCAGGGAATTCAAAATTCGAGGATCGATACCGGCTGCGCAGCCGTACGCCCAGGTTGACCACCAGAACCTGTCAAGCACTATCCACTTTCCGGAGTTAATTGCCGGCAAAATTGTGTGGGTAATGGCGTCCAGGTGTGCGGCGATGTGCAGCGCTTGAAGCCCGATGGGGGAAATCTGCCCAATACCAAACTTCCTTGGATCATGGTGCAGATCGTAAACCAACTGTCCGATGGTGCCGGGGCGATTACCGGGAAATGACAGGATTTCGTTTGGAAGGTTCGCTTGCTCCAAAAGTGTTTTCACACACTGCACAAACGTGGTTTTTCCAACGGCGTCGGGGCCTTCGAATACGATCAACTTTCCACGCATATCTTGAGAACACTAACATAGCCACATGAAGGCGGCCCTCATCTGTCCAGCATGTCCCATTCGTCACCAAGTACCCACCGAAGGGCGGAGAGCTTCCCGTTGATCCATCCCCCACTCAAAATCATCCCAAGGGCAGCAGTTGTGTTTCCCGAGCTTGCGTTCTGCTCTCTGTGCCGCCTTGAGCGTACCGTTCCAGACCGTAGCGATGGCAGGGGTCTACATATCCCCTAATACCCCAATAAAGTTGGGGGATTGTGTATTTTATCGTCATGGCGCATAATACCCCAAGAAAGTTGGGGGTATATGACATGCCAAAACCATACAAAGAAGCCGCTCGGCGGCTACAGGAAATCGCTCAATCGCAGCAGGGTTTCTTTACGACGAAGCAGGCCGTACGGGCAGGCTTCGCCGAGAGGACCCACACTTACCACGTCAATGCGGCAAACTGGATTCGGGAACACCGGGGAATTTACCGGCTTGCCGATTTTCCTACGCCGCAGCGACCGGACCTGATGCTCTGGTATCTCTGGTCGCAAAACCGACAGGAAATTCCCGAAGGAACCTATAGTCACGAGACCGCACTGAGCCTTCACGAACTGTCGGACGTAATGCCCTCGAAGCTGCACATGACCGTACCGAACAGCTTCCGGCGCAATAGTACGCTTCCAGAAATACTGATTCTCCATAAAGCAGATGTGGACAAGAGCGACGTTCAAGAGATGTACGGTGTGCGCGTAACGCGTCCGCTGCGAACGATTATCGATCTGCTTCGGAGCAACCAGATCGACGAGACTCAACTGAAGCTGGCTGTGAACGAAGCCCTTCGGCGGGGCCTTATTGGAAAACGAGAGATTGAAGACGCTTCGCCCGATGATCTAAAACGCTCGCTCCGCGGGCTCGCCGGGCAGCCGGCATGACGGACGAAGTAAAATCTTACAAGACGGCGGGAGCCTTTCGCACCGCCCTAGAAGCCCGCTTGCAGCTGCGTGCGCGGGAAACAGGCACAGATCTGCAACGCCTGCGCCGACAGGTTGCCTTCGACCGTTTCCTTGCGCGCATGTTTTCCAAGGGGCCGAACGCTACCTATCCGTGGGTTCTTAAGGGAGGTTATGCGATGGAACTGCGGATGCATTCCGCGCGCACGACCAAGGACATCGACTTGACCTTGCACGACGGCACACATCTTTCCAAGGAACCGGCACAAAGGCGTGAAGAGGTGCGGGCGATGGTGCAAGAAGCCGCGGCGGTCCGCTTGGAAGACTATTTCGAATTTCTCGTAGGGGAAGCGAGAGGAGAGCTGGACGGCGCGCCCGAAGGGGGGAGTCGGTATCCCGTCGAAGTGAAAATGGATGGACGCGAGTTTGCGCGTTTCCATGTGGACGTGGGGATCGGCGACGAAGTGCTCGAACCTCTAGACATTGTTACGGGAGAAGACTGGCTCGGGTTCGCAGGCGTGAAAGCGTCATCCTTCCCGGTGATTTCGGCCGAACAACAGTTTGCGGAAAAGCTGCATGCCTATACGTTTCCGAGGGGCGAGCGCGTCAACACCCGAACAAAGGACCTCATCGACATGGTCCTGTTGGTTCGCGGAGGAAAATTGGACAAAGGCAAAGTTGGCGCCGCAATCCAAGCGACGTTCGCGAGACGCGCAACGCACAAGCTTCCGAGTGCTCTTGAAGAGCCGCCGCGAGCTTGGGAATCAGTATTCGACGCATTGGCGAAGGAGTGCCATCTTGTAATGAGCTTGGCAGAAGGATTCAAGGCCATGCGCGAATTTGTGCGAACGCTGGCAGCATAGAACAAGCAGTTGCACTAGACTCTCTTGCAGGTCGAAAACAAAACCTCGACAATTCCACTGGTAATCTATCGGGAAGCCAAAGCTTGAGGGCAGCGACTGCCTAAGTCTTGATGTCTTCGCAATCGTCAGGGAGAGGGATGCACAAAACGAAGCGGTGCGGGTCCATAGGAGTTATTGTCGCGGCGCTCTTCTTCCTCGCGCCCGCGCGGACCCCGGCGCAGGACCTGGTGGTGGGCGTGAACGTGGTCAACCCTATGCGCGCCAGCGTCGCCGATCAGAATGCCGTCTTCAGCCAGCTGGAAGCGGCACAGGTCCACGTCATCCGATGCGGCATCTCGAACGACGAAAAGGGAATCGACTACGCCAAGCGCGCCAAAGCGCACGGCATCCAGATTCAGCTAGGCACCGGCCCCCAGTATTCTCCCGGCGCCCCTTCGCGGCCGTATCAGCCCGAGGCGTATCCGGCCATGTGGGGCGGTCCTCCGCTCTCCTATGCCGATCCCGCGCTCTCCCGCGCAAACTTTCAAAAGCTCTTTGATGCGCTGGATGCCAACGGCATCGTACTGGCTGGCATCGAGCTGGGCAATGAGATCAACTGGGCCGCCTTTAATCCGGAGTTTCCACTTCCGGGCGAAGGCAAGATACTCAGCCTCTCCGATCTCTCGCATGATCCCAAGGGCCAGAAAATTGCGAAAGGCTTTTTGCAATACATCAAGATTCTGGCAGTCCTCAAGGATGTCCGCGATCACTCGAAGCTGAACCACTCGACGCCCATCATCTCCGCCGGCCTGGTGTGTGCCAAAGACGGCGACAAGCTCTACAACAACAAGAAAGAGGACATGGTCAGCCTCTCGGCAACCATCACGTTCCTCCGCGAGCACGGTCTGGACGCCCTCGTCGATGCCTACGGCATTCACTCCTATCCCTCTGCGGGCCAGCCCGGCAACCCAACCGCCGCGGCGTACAGGAAAGCTCAGTTCAATAGCGTGGATCTCGCTGAGTGCCGCGTCAAAGGCTCGCCAGAAGGCAAGCCATGCTGGGAGACCGAATGGGGCTTTCCCAACAACGACCAGTCTTGCCCGCCCAACGAAACTGGCCGCACGCTCCTGATCGAGGAAGTCCGCCGTGACTTCGATGGCTTCGCCGCCGAGCATCGACTCATCGGCATGGACTACTTCGCCTGGAACTCCGATCCATGGTCGAAGACGGTCGATGCCGACAGTGTCTACCGCTGCGGTACGATCACGGAGAGCGCGCGCCAGGCGATTGCGCCTTCCGGCAAGACAACTGCACCCGATCCCACAGCTACGCTTCGCATCCGCGTCGGCGTGCCGCTGGTAGCTCGCGGACCGGCGCCGAATATCGCCGACAGCTCCTTCACTGCAATCCAGCTCCCCAACGGCAAATTCCGCGGCTTTACCGCCGCCGGAATCACCTGGGCCATCGACGGCAATCATCCGTATGACATGGGCGGCAAAGGCGTGGCGGTTCTCAATCCCGGCAAGCCCGGCACTCCGGACTCCTGCGGCCAGTGGATCACGCATGTCGAGCTCGAAGGCAAGACCCTCTACGGCTGGGACCACAACGAGACAGCCTGCAATTACGGGCGCGGCGGCCAGACGCACGCCAGCCAGGTCATGGCGACTTCCACCGACTACGGGCTCACATGGAAGATCGCGGGGCAGATCATCACCGGCACCGACCCGCCAAAGGACGGCCACATGACCGGCGACAGTTGCGGCAGTGTCATACGCGCAGACGATGGCTACGACTACGCCTACTGCTCCCACAATGGCGCTCACTCCTGGGACAACGGTTGGGGCTTCATTGCCCGCGCACCTTCGTCCGATCCGGGCCCCGGCAAATGGAAGAAGTACTACAACGGTATGTGGTCGGAACCGGGAGTCGGTGGCAAATCCAGCCCCATCAATGGCGGCGGCGTTGGCTGGTGGAACACCACCAGCGAAACCATCGGCCTGAGCTGGGTGAAGGGCGGCGTCGGACTCGTCGCCTCGCAGGACCGCATCCACTTCACGGCCATATTTCCGCAGCCCATCATGCTTACCGAGTACGGAGACTGGTCACGCAAGAATGGTCTCGAGCTGGTGGCCTATCAAGATCTAATTGACGCCAAAACGGGCCTCAACCAGCTCAGCGACCACTGTCTGATGGCATACATGTGGCTGAATCCCGGCGAAGACTTCGGCAAGCGCTATCTCGTCTTTCGCCCCGTCGATATCTCCTGGTCCCGCGCTCCCGGCGAGCCGCTGGCGGGCGAGATGCTCACCCACTGGTACGATGCCGCGCACCACGATCACTGGGCCACGATCGCTCCCGTACCCGGCAACTACTCCTCTTATCGCCTTGTCGCACAGCTCGGCTACATGATGACCGTACCCGATCCCGCCAAACCCACCGTTGAGCTGGAAGAATGCCTCAGCAAGTGGCCGGGTCACCCCGACCGTATCCTCATTCAGAAGGGCGTGTGTGAAACGCAGGACTACCAGCGACTTCGCAGCGCAGGATTCGTTTATTCAACAGCTCAGCCCAACACGCAGCCGCTCTATCGCTGCTACTCCGACAGCGAGAAATCCCACTTCGCCGCCAACAGCGATGACTGCAACAACATGGGCAAGCAAGAAGCCCTTCTAGGCTACGATCTCAAGCAATAGTTAGGCAATTGGAATGAACGCTAGTAATCACAGAAAACGAAAATAGCTGTTGAGGGCGAGTGCCGCCTTTGCAAGAACGGGCAGGTTCCGCTGTGCCAAATTTGTGCCAGAATCCAACGTTTCATTCCATTCGAGTTATCTTTGAGCGAAAAGCAGATTCCTCGGTTTGTGGGAAACGTTAGTAGTTAGAAGAAACGGACGGAGTTGTTGGAGTCGCGGGTCGTGCGCCCAAGGGAGGCGCGCTACCGATGCGCCGCAGCCCTGGAAGGGAACAATCGCGGCGGCGCCTAGAGATGTGCGGAAGGCATAACTGGGTTTGGCGAACGGATATTCGTCGTTCTTAGTCTCTAGGCTTGAAGCGTTAGAGCGAAAAGGCTCGGAGAGGTGCGAGCCGGCCAGTGGGGAGCGCAGTAGCATTCCTTTGGACATGTGTCGTTCCCAGAAGGGCATTGGCTCGCCGAAAATCTGGATATTCAGTCCGTTCGCCGCCCGCAGATGAGCTGCGGCCGAGAAACCGTAAGGACCTGCGCCGACAATCGTACATCACAAGTTGCGATGGAGTTTCACAGAGACAGATCCGGCCGCTGACAAGCACTCTTAAATTCCCCCAAGGTATCCGAAGATACCTTGGGGCGTTTCCTCATTTTGAATGGTCGCGAACCGATCATCGAAGTCAATGTATTGCTCCGTGGGTGGCGCATCAATCCGGTGACTCACGGAAAGAGGCCTCAGGAGATTCCTGAAGGCGTAGCCCGCGAACAGGAATCTGGATTGCTCATAAAAATGGGAGTCAAGTATCAACCGGAAACTCGGGTTGGAGTTGCATCCGATCCTGCGTGAAGTTCAAGCGGTGCCGCTGACCGTCAAGTCCTTTGACCAGTTCACGCGGACTCCCTGGAACTGTAGTCCGATGGCGAAGCTTCCGCTGGGGAGCCGTTCACAGTAAACAACACGGGCGAGGCCGCGCGATTCTCCCGCCAAGGAGCTGATAATCAGCCGCTCGTTGGATTCCCTGGCGCGATGCGTCAATACGCGAATTCCCAGAGAGCAGACGTTTTCCGTAGTCGTGCGTTCACCTGCCGCTGGCTCTAGGACGCTGGAAATCTGTACCGGGACCGCCAGCCGAATTCGTTTCTCAAGTCGTCCAGACCGCGCAGTCATTCGCGATATGACCTTCCGAGCTGGGATGTGTTAATTGGCGTCTGTTGAACGACGCCAAAAAGTTACGAAAATCGACAAGGAGTGACGATGCATCTCCGTCTCCCATAGTCGTTATTGAGACTGACCTACCGGCTCCCCAACGGGCAGTGGCCAAGATCTCCGCTTCTTGTCCTCGTACATCGCCTGATCGGCTTTCGCGATCAAGTCTCCAATCGAGGTATCCGCACCGGGTTCGAAACGTGCAAGTCCCAAACTGAGGGAGATTTCGCAGCGGCACTGTGCCGCGCCGAGAGACTTCAAAGCCTCGAAGAGCCGTGCCCTGATCGTTTCCTCAGTGCGCCCACAAGCTTCAATCGCAAGCACGGCGAACTCATCTCCGCCGAGGCGAGCAACAACATCTGAATCTCGAAAAGTCTGAGCCAGGGCCGTCGCAGCACACTTCAACACGGAGTCACCTTCAATATGCCCGAGAGTGTCGTTAATTTGCTTCAGGCGGTCAACGTCGATTACAAACACCATCAGGCCTCTGCCGGATCGGCGCACAAGTTTCAATTGGCGTTCCGCCAGAGCCATGAAGCCGCGACGGTTATACAAACCCGTGAGCTCGTCGGTGAGGGCGAGAGTGCCGAGTTCGGCTTGCAACTGGTACTGTTTTGCCGCGCAACGGACAGCGCGCATCAAAAGCTCACTCACTTGTTGACTTCGAGCATCCCCGAAGAGAATACCGTGCGACTCCGTACGCACATCTCGCAGCAAGCGAGCGAGTTCTCGATTTGCTTGCGAAAGGAGCTCCTGGAAGACATCATCAATTTGATTTTTATTTTCCCCGCCAAATGAAAAGCGTGTGGAATTGCGATGGAATAAGGATTGAGAATCCACGGGCATGCTGAGGATGGCAACATCGGAAAGATTGCCCTCCGAAGCGGAGCTGGCCTGCCGCTTGCGCGTATAACTGCTGAACTTGGGTTTATGCGATCCCATAGGCATTTGAGTGCATCCTTGAGGCTGAACGATCCATCGCTGAGGTCTTGCTTTCCCCAGACGACGTTTCCTGATCTCCTGGCATCTTGGCTGGCCCATATCGAAGCTCAGCCAGCAACATTCGCCCATCACCCAAGAATGAGAAGCGGCGAGCGACATTTCCCAGTTCGTAGAGATCTTTGAGAATCCCTCGGCGGAGCAGGCTGTTCCAGAGATTGGGAGTGACCGGCATCGGAGCGCGCCCATGCTTCATTGCGAGCAGAATAACCTGACGGCGAAAAAGTAGTTCCATCGTCGTTTGCGGCCATTCGGATGGACCGGTTTGGTTGCCGCCATTTTCGATATTCTTGTCTTGAGCTGTCAACCTTTGTTGCTCACCCACCGGAATCCTCCCAAATAATGAGCTCGGTCCGCCTCCATGTCAGTGCAGTTCGGTAGTTGGGGTGATCGAGGTAGGAGCCCTGTTCAAGGAGGCGGCCCGCTCTCTTCAGAGCAGCTTAGCCAGTTCCCAAATTTACTCAATCGGGTGAATCACCTATTTTAGAGGGGGATAAATATGGAATATTGTCGCGGCCAAACCTAGGGCCAGGTCAAGGCTGGATCAAACCGTGGCGAATCGCGTAGCGGACTAAACTCGCTATTTCATGAATATCGAGTTTCTTCATAAGTCGCGCTCTGTGTGATTCTGCAGTTTTTACGCTGATCCCCAGCTGCGCAGCGATATCTTTCGTGGACTTCCCCTCGCCAACCAATTGAAGAACCTGGCGCTCGCGGCCTGAAAGAGGATCGCTAAAGACATATGTATGTGTATGTATGTGATAGATAAGCGTCAACAACAGCGCGCGAAATGCTCGGGCTAAGATAGACGGACCCGCGGCAGACTTCTTGTATTGCATGCACGAGATCCTCGCCCGCCTGGCTCTTCAACACATATCCTCTGACCCCGGCGCGCAAGGCCTCCGTAACATATTGGTCTTCGTCGTGTTGCGTGAGGAGAATCATCTTTGTGTTCGGCGCTGATTTCTTCAATTCACGAGCGGTGTCGATGCCATTCAGGGCAGGCATGCTAATGTCGATGACGGCCACGTCAGGATGGGTCTTTTCCACCGAGCGAATCGTTTCTTGTCTATCCGATGCTTCACAGACAACTTGAAATCTATGTTTTTCCAACAATGCCTTCAGCCCCTGGCGGATCAGAGCATGGTCGCCGGCAAGTAATACGCGCGTGGGCATCGAATTGCGGTCAGATTATGGAGTTCGAGCGCCATCCGACAATCGGGTGGTTTCCCTTATTCTTCTGAGGTAAGAACCGGATCACTCGGAGAGCAGATTCAAGTGAGGCATCTCTGTCGATTCCTTATCACGCTGAAACCGAAGAGCTTGCAAGGACTGTGGGACGGGAGACTCCGCTGCCTCTAGCCCAACCCGGACCTGCCACAAGGATGGTCACGAAGACTAGGATGTAGAATTGCTTCGATGAATCAGCCGACTCGGTCTTTTTCCGTTTGGTTGAGAGAAGGCTGCATGTCTCTTCATCCCAGACGCGGCACCCCGCGACAGACCGCGCTAGGAGCCTTCGAGCACCAGTGAAACCTGAACGCCGCAGTGCCCATCGAGTGAGGCCGAAAGAACTCTCCTACATCCAATTCGAGCCGGAAGGCTGCGGAATTATCTTGAATGTTTCCGAGGAAGGTTTCGCTTTCCATGCCGCGACTGCCTTACGACAGGCCGGAACAATTCAGCTTTGTGTCTAGCCCAACCCGATGTTGCAGATCAAACTGTCCGCGGAGATTGCTTGGCTGGATGAGGCCAAGAAGTCTGGTGGCTTACTATTTATGGAGCTCACTGCAGACGCCAGGCATGAAATTCTTCAATGGCAGACTCAAAGCAGCGAATCGGAGCCTCCAACTCGAGAGTTCACATCTCCGCTCGGCGGTCTCGCGGAAGAAACTGAGCCCAGCTCGAGCTCAGCGAACGAAATACCGGATACGCTTTCCCCGGCTCCCGAGAGTGTCACACCAACCTCTCTGGATTTTCCGAGTTTGTCATCTCCTGAGTTTTGGAACCGCACAGCAGCACCACTGCGGCCTGCGGCATTTTCAGCGGAATGGCAGGGATCCAATTCGCGGCTGTGATTTCGGAATGGCCTGGCAGTGGCACTTCTAATTGTCGCATTCTTGCTCACACCAATGTTCTTTCTGCAAAATTTCCGCCGCGAAATCGGCAACTCACTCATCAGCCTTGGAGAAAGACTCGATGGAAAACGTGAGGTTCAACCCGCCGCCTCTTCGTCCATGCCTGATTCGAATTCCAACATGCACACGCTGAGCTCACAATCAGCCCCGATTCCGGGTTCGGGAAATTCCGCTAATAAAAGATTAGGTCAGTCCGACACCGCACCAGACACTCAAACAACACAGAGGACCATGAATTCCACGGACTCTCGCGCGGCAGATCTTCCGAGCTTCCGAAAACACTTTAGGAATGCAAATGCCATGACAGGGCGCAGCGTCGTTGCACGCCAGCTCTGGTCTGCCCTGGGGACGGCCGATCGCGCGGCCGAACTTCCGCTTGCGGAGCTTTATCTCGCGGGCGACGGCGTCCCTAGAAGCTGCGAGCACGCGCGGGTCCTACTCAAAGCAGCGGCGATGAACGGCGATATCGAAGCTCAACAATGGCTAAAGCGAGTTAACAAGCACAGGTGCCGATAACATTGGGATCATCCCAGAACCCTTTAAGAGCGGAACACAAATTTTCGGGCACACCCGGATATTCGGGGCAGACAACGGCCAGGGAGCGTTTCCATTCAGGGCTGCACCAACCCCCGTCGAACGGCATAGCGCACGAGGCTTGCCGTCTCGTGAATGTCTAATTTCTGCATCAGCCGCATGCGATGGGATTCGGCAGTTTTCACACTGATCCCAAGGAGAGAGGCGGTGTCCCTTGTGGACTTTCCTTCCGCAATCAATTGAAGCACCTGGCGTTCGCGCACCGTCAAGGGATCCTCCGGCCTATCCGATTTGGAACGGTACGCCTCGACGAGCGCTCGCGATATGCCCGGACTCAAATAGAACTCACCTCGGCAGACCTGCTGAATCGCATGAATCAGGTCGGTGGCGACCTGGCTCTTCAATACGTATCCTTTTACGCCGGCTTCAAGCGCTTCGTGGATATATTGCTCTTCCTCATGTTGAGTAAGAAGAATTGATTTTGTCTTTGGACAGGAACGAACCAGTTCGCGAACCGCGTCTATGCCGTTTTCCGTCGGCATGCTGATGTCAAGGACCGCAATGTCCGGGTGGTGTGTTTCCGTCAAACGGACCGCTTCTTGCCCATCAGAGGCTTCCGCAACAACCTGAAATCTCTCCCGTTCTAGCAATGCTCTAAGCCCTTGACGTACAAGCACGTGGTCATCCGCGAGTACGATGCGAATTGGCATGATGATCCTCCAGTGGTAGTCGAATGGAAAGTTCAGTTCCGTGTCCGTAGCGCGATTCGATATGCAGGGTGCCTCCGATTGCGGTCAAACGCTCTTGCATGGCGATTAGTCCTAACCCCTTCCGGTCGGATGCCGCACGCGCAAGGACGGGGTCAAACCCTCCACCGTCGTCCCGGATCGAACAATGCAGCACATCATTTTCTCTCCGTGCGCTAATCCAGACGCTTGTTGCTTTCGCATGCTTTACGGCATTGGTCAGCGCCTCCTGAACTATGCGGTAAAGCGTCGTCTCGATGTTCGCGGGCAGGCGTGCGGTGACAGCTGCATCGATGTGAATGGGCATACCCGACCGTTTGGAAATGCCTTCCGCTAGGAAACGAATTGCTGGAATCCAGCCGAGATCATCCAAGATCGTGGGCCGAAGTTCATGAGAATAACGGCGCAAATGCTTCTCAACTTGGTTCAACAATTCTTTGATCTTCGCGACCTGCACTTGTTGAGGTTCCGGCAGCCCCGGAGCTACCTCGGCGAGTGCGAGGTGAACGGCGACGAGGAGTTGTCCCGCCTCGTCGTGCACGGCATAAGCGATGCGTTTGATCTCCACTTCGAGCGTTTCGTTTAAATGGCGCAAGGCCTTTACAGCATCCTGAAATCCGCGGTGCGCCATTTCATAAGGCGACAAGCACTCCCCGAGGAATTCCCCACTCGACCGGACCAATTCCGACAGATATTTCTCATTTGCCGCACCGCGAACCAAATCGAGCACCGCTTGATGATGCAGAGCTGCCATTTCCACAAGACTTTTTTGCTCGCCGAGCGCTCGGCGGCCCAGTTCATACGCCCGGCCAAGTCCAGCTTCGCCTCCTTCGTTTACATACGCACGCAACGAAGTGCGGTACTCCTGTGCAAGACCAGCCTGCGGCTTCGTCTTGTGCCGAGCTGCGACTTTCATTGGCCGATTCCAGTCAACCGAACGGCCAGTACGAGAGCATCGTCATTTCCAGTTCGGTAGTTTTCTAGGATTCTGTCTGCCGCTCTTTGTGGATTTTCGAGCGCATTGAGCGTTTCTGCAAAATCGCCCCGAATCCCGTCCGTGGCAAAAAACAAAGTGTCTTCACGACTTACAGGCAGCACGCTAGCCTGGAGCGGCGGCAGTTGGGAGCCGACCACGCCGCCTCGAAGAAGCAGTGACTCCTGCGCATTTCCCTTTTTCGCATCGGAGCGCATCAACACTCCCTGGACATTGCCCACTCCCAGCCAGGTCATCATGCCATGTTTAGGGTCAATGAAAGCAAGGCTCACTACAATTCCGCGGGTCGCCCGGAGTTTCTCATGACAGAGTTCTACGAGTGAGATAATCGGTTCGTTAGAAAAATTCTTCAGAAGAGTGGTCGCGGTCGTGGAGACGCTGGCTGCTTCTTCACCGTGCCCGAGGCCGTCAATCGCGGCCACTAGAACTCCACTCCGGTTGCAACAGACCAGGTGCTGATCGCCGGACTTGCCTTGGCCGGGGAGTACGAACTTTGCGACGCCATACTCGACCATTGGTTCTTTTATTGTCTCCACTTCTTCACCACCACAGTTGTTCCCTGGCCGGGTTGGGAAGTGATCTCAAAATCGTCCATTAGCCGCCGCACTCCAGGTAATCCAAGTCCCAAACTCCCGGAAGTGGAGAAGCCGTCGCGCAGTGCCTGTCGAATATCGGGGATGCCGGGCCCATCATCCTCGGCCAGGACTAAGATTCCCACACGGCTCGAACCCTGTACGCTCCGCAGCGTGATCTTTCCCTTGCGAGCGTATGACACAATATTTCGGGCTAGTTCGGAGATTGCAGTTGCAATCAGAGTGGCATCGACAGAGGAAAAGCCAAGTTCCGCCGCCATCGCCCGTCCCTTCTGGCGGGCAACCACGATATCTTGGTCAGAATTGATGGCCACCCGGATTTCCCCAGCCGGCACTTTGGCTCACTCTCAGTTCGCAGTTTTGAATTTTTCGTTCAAGTAGGCTAGACCCTCTTCCAAGTCCAGCGCAGTCGCAACACCTTCCAACGTGAGGCCTAGCTGCACCATCGCAAAGGCCACTTCAGGCTGAATTCCGACGATAACCGTTTCGGCCCCACGCAGCCGAATCATATGGGCGATCTCTCGCAAAGTCCGCGATGCAAACGAATCCATCACGTCCATCGCAGTGACGTCCACGATCACTGCGCGCGAACGAAACTTGACCACCTGCTGCACGAGCCCCATGCGCAACTGATTTAGGTCAGCGTCCGAGAGGGCGGCCTGAAAAGTTGCAATCAGGAACTCCCCCTGCTTGAGAATCGGGACTTCCACGTGATTCTTTCCGCCTTTTAGGTACTTTTATCTAGCGTGGCTCCGCGAGAGTCGCAACCTTGTATCCCAAGAGCCTTTCCGCTTGTTCGATGCCGCCTTGGAGATCGCCGACGGTGTTCATCTTGCCGAGGTCCACACCAATTGTCACCAGTGTCTGCGCGATTTCGGGCGAAAGCCCTGTCACGATCACTGTCGCGCCGAGAAGCCTGGAAGCCTCAACCGTCTGCACCAGGTGGTTCGCCACTGTAACGTCCATGGCCGCCACACCGGTGATATCGATTACGACTACTTTTGCGCGATTCGTGCGAATCCCGCGAAGGAGTTGCTCCGTCAACTGCCGGGCGCGCTGGGGATCGATCACACCGATGATTGGAAGAATGAGGAGCCTCTCGCGAACTTGCAGCACGGGGGTCGAGAGTTCGCGGATGGCTTCCTGTTGCTGCCGGATAACGCGCTCGCGCTCTTGCACGAAACCGACGGCGACCGTGTTTGCGATGCGGTTTGCGGCCGGCTCGTAGGCGTCCAGGATCCGATTCAATTTCTTGAAGTCGTTTTGGTATTTCGCGAAAAGAGATCGCGCCAGCACGTCGCGCAACAACAAAACAATTCCAACGACTTCGTGCGTCTCGACGCCTCGCGGAATGATGCGTTCCGACAGGTTGCGCGCATATGCTTGCAGAGCCTCGAAAGCTTCGGTTTCGAGGGCCTCCACGTAGCTGTCGTACACTGAGGTTGCTTCCGCGAAAATCTCTTCCTTAGTCATCGCGGTCAGCAGGCGCGTCTCGGAGATGCGCACCACCCATTCCTCACGCAATTGGGTTCGATTCTGCCGAAGGTGTGCTACCAATTCTCGAAGAAGCTCTGATGGCTCTTCAGCCTTCTTTGTTGCGGGGGAAATCGACGTGCCTTCTCGCTTCGCCATGAAGATTCTCTCCTCGGTCGAACAGTGCTACTGCCCTTCAATGAGTCGACGAGTCGCCTGAATACAAAGGAACTCTACGTATAGGCAATACCAGCAGAAACCCTCGTCCTCAATCAAGTAAACTCCCGGAGCAGGCCTCAGGTAAATACCTGATGCCTGGATGGCTTGGCCATAGCCATAGATTATCAGCTTCAAACTTTGCCTCGGAGCCGCGGCGAATGTCCTCCATGTGCCTGGATGAGCGTAGCGATAGGAGATCGCCGGAGGCAAGAAGTTCTCACTCCTAGAAGAAACTACGTGCCAAAAGGCTCGGGTGCCAAAGCGCGCGACTGCCACCGCTCCTGTTATCCCATTGATTCTTCATCAGTTTGCTGCCAAGAATGGGCGACTGGCTGTAGAGTTGCATTCGAGAAAATAGCATCACAAGAGCGCGCCTGATTCCGTTGAATGTAGGTAGCATTTCCGGGAGCACAGCCAACATCACCATGAGCAGATAAGTATTCAGCTTCGACTCAAAGTCCAAAAAAAAGCCTATGAATTCCAATTCGGCAAAATTTTGTGGCCCGGCATGCTCAGTAACTGAACGCCTGCGAAACAGTCGTGCCGCGAGGCGTGTTGGCGCAATCTGCAAACTCGACAATTCGGAAGTCCCAGCCGGGAGGAAGCTTTGTTCTCGAACCACGTAATTTCCGTCGCTGGAAGAAGCATCACTATCACGAGCCAGGAACTGTTCATGGGCCTTATGTCTCTCGTGATTTGCCTCTTGTTCTTAGCCGTTCTTTACCTTATCCGGAGGCGCGTTGTCATACTGAAACGGTCGAGCGGCACCGATCAGGTTGCATTTGAATTGGCTCGCATTGCCGATTCCCTCGAGCGCATCGCCAACCGCGCAGCCGAACGTGCAATTGCGGCAGCCGCAAGGCGTCAGCTTCAGGCGCAGGTCTCGCCGCCGCAGCAGCGGGAGTCCAAAGGCGTCGCGTATTCCATGTCTGGCCGCTAGCGGCGAAGTTGTTGCCTTCTTGTGGTGAACTAGCCCCTCATTCATTTCATAGATCGAGGGAGAATCATCCAGCAAGCCGACATGCACCCACTCCATTGGCCCGGCGAGGCCGTCCAGCGGGCTTTGTTATTCAATTTTAAAACTGGGGCCAACAGAACATTCAAAAAACCAAGATATTTCTAACTCCGACGGTATTGCCAAGCTTCCCCGGCCGATTTCAATCAGGAGAGTAGTTGCATGCGAATCCTTAGAGCAGCTCAAATCTCAATCTGTGCTGCGGCCCTGTCAGCCGCATTGGCTCTGAGCACCACAGTGGACAGTTGGGATAAGAAGACCATCGTAACCTTCGGCGACTCTGTAGAAATTCCCGGGCAAGTTCTGCCCACTGGTGCCTATGTCTTCAAGCTTGCTTCCTCGATGTCCAACCGGCACATCGTGGAAATCTGGAATCAAGACGAAACCCGGTTGATTGCTACTGTTCTGGCAATCCCAGACTACCGCCCTGAACCTCCGAGTGATTCCCGGTTTGAATTCGACGAGCGTCCCAGCAATTCGCCAATGGCGCTTCGCACTTGATTCTATCCCGGCGCAAACTCCGGAGAAGAATTCGTCTATCCAGGTTATCAATAGGCGGGGTCAACTCGAAGGCGAGAATCCGTGCCTCTCGTGTTCACTGTCCAGACGATGAGGCTCCTCAGTTGCGGACACGGAGCCTCGTCGCTTTGTTCATAGATGAATCGACTGGGAGGGGTTCGTGCGGGCCCAAGATTCAATGTTTTTTCTGGCCCTAGCAGTTTGAGCGAAACCACGGTCTTCAACGCGTCAACTCTAAAACGTAAGAGCATATATGCCGCTGCTGCAGAGTGGATCAGGAGATGGTGGCATTTCCTCGCAAGTGCCAAGACCCGTAATAGGATGCCAACATGGATCTGCCCGAAACCGCGTAGTTCTCATCGAATTGCCGAATGTTCGAGAACTCGGACACTAGGGATGTATCGAGCCACCCACGCACGGCTTCGCAACGGAGGATTTGCAGCGCTTCGCCCGGCGACAGCGCAATCCGGTACGGACGATCCGTAGTCAATGCGTCGTAAATGTCCGCGATTTGCAAAACGCGCGCCAACAGCGGTATTTCTGTTCCGCCGAGATGATCGGGATAGCCGCTGCCGTCCAGTCGCTCATGGTGGTGGCGGATTACCGGCAATATATGGCGAAGAGATTTCAGCGGAGCGCAGATCCCTTCACCAGTGATGGGATGCTGCTTCATAATTTCCATTTCATCAACCTCAAGCGGCCCCGGCTTTAGAAGGATCTCATCCGGCACTGCTACTTTGCCGATGTCGTGAAGCAAACAGGCGATTCGCAAGTCTCGCAATTCTTCTTCTTGGAAGCCGAGGCGCTCGCCGAGTTGAATCGCATAGTCCGTCATCCGGTCGGAATGGCCTTCGGTGAGAGGATGTTTCGCTTCGATGCTTCGGGCGAGAGAAAGCACAACCGACTTTGCTTGTTCGTCGATATAGCTTTTCAGCCGGAGAAGCGACTGCACTCGGCTTAGCCCTTCTCCAAGCGATGTGCAGGTTCCCCAGAAGTCCGCAGCTCCTGCGGTCTGCGCTCGAGAAATATCCGATGGATCGGAAGAAGCCATTACGAGGACAACGGGAACAAGCTCATTGAGGGGGTTTTCCTTGAAACGCCGGCAAAGGTCGAGACCGTCAATCTCAGGGAGGGAATTATGCAGCAGAACCAGATCGGGCTGAATGTGGAGACTTTGGAGCAGCGCTTCCTCTCCATTTTCCGCCGTGAACACATCATAGCTCTGGTTCTGTAAGAATGATTTCCAGCTCGCACTTTCAGAAGAAGCAACGTCTACAAGCAATATGGTTGGGCACATGAGTCCCCCACAACAACCGAACACGCGACAGAGGTGGCATGAGATTTCCTCTGCCGCGACATGTGTAGTCATGTTGGAGATCGGCTCGCTTATGGTCTCCAAGCCTTAATTCCGGAGGCCCCTGCCTCCGCTTCCCGGGGACGGGAAGGGGTGCGCTGGCTGGACGAAATACATGTCTGCTTACCAAACACCAAACACGCGGCCTTATAAGTCGTTAAAAACCTGTGATTTGTGATATTCGTCACGAAAAATCAATTTCTCTGGCTGGAGATAATTGCACTAGGGGATGTAAATTTTTCTTAGGACCTGTTCATTGGACAAGTTTGTTCGAACTTTCTTCGCCACAAGAACCAAACGGAATCACGAATACTCCTCAATTGCGACGCAACGCCTCAGACTTTCTACTCTCGCATGCACATTTTTTATCAATTCATTTAGGTTGTGCGCTGCCTTCCAACAACGGATTTCCAGGAGGCGCGTGTAACCCAGCGCCATTCCTTGCGACGCTATTATGACTTTTTCAATCACGTGTGTTGAAACTCGCCGCTGAGCACACATTGGCGCTGGGTCTGTCCAAGCGCCGCGCAACTCTCCGGCCCGACGGATGACACGCTCGATCAAATTCGCCGAGGTCTGCGATTTTGCGGATGTCCCCCGGCGGCCGGATCCAGGGGCTTTGCGCACTACTGGCGGTCTTGCGGGAGAGACAACGGCACTATTAAATTTGAAAGTACGACCAGCAAAGCGGGAGGATATTGAATGCTCCTCCGCAGATCCAGGAATGAAAACGACAAATCATCGTACCTGTAGTATCTCTCTCGGAAGCATTGCGGCTGAGAGCAGGCGATAGTTGGATCGTTGCTGCGGGCCAGGTCCAGTAGCGCCGTTTCAATCTTTGCGATGCCGGGATGCAACGGGGCGAGCAGCCCCCAGGAATAAATGGCACCAATGGTGTCGCAGCTATGGCTGCGGTCAGACATATCGCAATAGCGTGAAGGGGCAACGCCATAGCCCGAGCGCCCGAGATAGGCCACTCGATACCAGCCGTCATTCCCATCGAAATAGTTGGTGAAAAGCGGTTTCTTGTAATCACCTTCGAAGACATGAAACGCATATTGATTGCCGATACATTCGAGATCTTCCTTTTTTGGGAAATCCACACTGGTTGCCGAGCGGTTGTCGTACAGGGTCCGCAGAAGTACGGGCACCACATTGAAGTGACCAATATCCCAGCTCGCTCCTTTGGCTTTGGCTTTGTCGGCGGGCCTGGGGGCTGATTCACCGTGGTATCCTGCATACTCGAAGTCGTCGAGCCAGTCGTAATCGCCGTCGAAGTACGTTGCGCAGGTGCGGCCCTGGGAGTCCTTGGTGAGCGTGCGCGAAAATTGGAAGCGGTCCACACCAACCTTGACCAAATCTTTGAGCTTGTCGCGGTCATCGCTGCTAAGGGCCACCAGCTTGGGATCCGCTGCTTAGGCGCCCGAGACAGAGGCTGCGGCTGTGACGACCCCGATTTCTTCCTCGCTCATGTTCGGTCTTTTGAGATTCGCGGTTCTGTGGTTCATCTGGTCGCGCATTTCTTGGGCGAAATTCATCCGCAGGATGTGGTCGGTCACCGGGATGGGGACATATTCGGCGGCAAACTGCGTCATGGCAGGCGTTCTCTCCGCCGGCTTCAATTTGGCGATCACTTCGAGCAGGCCGGCGACGGGAACGAAATACTCTTCGTTGCACAAAAAGCATTCGCGTGAGATCACTCCGCCGTCGGAATCGGCCCACCAAGCCAGAGTGCGCGTGGAGTCTGGCCCCAACTCCGGGCCCAATAGCTTTTGCTTAATCTCAGGAGAACTGGTCCTGCGCAGTTGACCGAGGGTGGTGAAATAAGAATGCAGAAACGTGGTGTAAAATTTCGCGAGTTCATCCGCGAGAGCCACCTCGTGATAAGTTCTGGCAATGCTCACGGCCAGGGCTCCGCCGATGTTCGTAAACGAGGCATAGCGGGCTATGGCTTTATAAAAGTCGGCAGGCAGTTGGGATTTGATATGCCACTCGCGGGTCTGCGGATCCCAGTTCATCCCGCCACTATAAAACAGACCGGGCCGGCCTTTAGCCTCCCATCCCTGATCCATATACGATTTGGTGTCTAGCGTCCTCCCGTATTTCGTCTCTTGCCGATTCATGTTCGACCACTCTTTGCCGCGCCTTCCCGTATTGCTTCATAGTTCGGAACCTCTTCAAATAGCACCTTTGGAGCGTGAGCCCAAAAATCACTTGTCCGATTACGGCAGCGTTAATCGGAACTTAGGCCAAGCTGGGACTTGGGACTGTCTGCAAAAGCCGTAGCCCGTGCCTTGAAAAACCCAATGTCAAGGGCGTTAGAGCATTTGCCTTTATGTCTGTCGTCAACTTGCTCGGCGCGAGGAGCATCAGTTTTCAAAGTGGTCCGAACATCTTAGCCGCCGTTACCCAATGCAGTGAACGTCCTCCGGAAGAATTTGCTCTTTATTTGCGGGGTCCTGCGTGGTGTTTAAGGCGATTGCATGACAACGCGAAAATGACACGCTTGGCCGAATGTTCGTATCTGCTTTTCCGTTTGTTGGAGAGCGAAAATATTGTTGTTCAAAGGCCGGCAACTTGCCGGACAATGGGAACGCTAGAATCACTTCGATTTAGAGCCTAGAAAAAATGTTCGTCGCAACGTCGATGACACATGAGGAGATACAAGGCAACGTAGTTCGAAGAGAAACGCTGGGACAACTGCGGCTTACGGAATCAGTTTACCAACCTGGGCTTTCCATCGGCGTTCATTGTCACAGCTCCGCGATCTTTGGGCTCATTCTCCGCGGATATTTGCAGCAGCAGTCTTCGCTGGTGACGATGAATTGCTGCAGCGGCTCGGTCTTCTATAATCCACCTGAGATTCCCCACACCAACCTAGTAAATGATCTGGGCGCGCGCTGCGTTTATTTGGAGCTTTCGCCCCAGTGGCTCGAGCGCGTCGACCTGAGTGGATCGCCGCTCAAAGATCCCGCTCTTTGTCCGAACAGCCGAATTCGATCCTTGACGAGACGAATCTACACGGAATGGCTCGGAAAGGATGACCTGATGTCCTTAATGTTAGAAGGGCTTTCCTGCGAGTTGGTTGCGGAGCTTTTTAGGGCGAAGAAGGAATCCACGGGAAGGCGCCCGCCCGTGTGGTTGACCCGCGTGCGCGATCTCATCGAGTGTAGGTTTGCGGATCCTCCGTCTCTCTCTGAATTATCGGTCGAAGCGGGATTCCACCGGGTTCATGTCGCGAGACAGTTTCGCAGGCATTATGGAATGACGATTGGAGAATTCGTTCGTCATCGGCGGGTTGAATTCGCGCGCGATAAGTTGTGCAACAGCAATTTGTCGATCGTCGATATTGCCCTCGAGGCGGGCTTCGCGCATCAAGCACACTTCACGACCGTATTCAGAAAGCTAACCGGAATGACGCCACGCCAATACTGCGCGGAAATGGGAGCGGCCCGCCGAATGAAGGCAAGAAGTGAGCTTGGATTTCCCTCCTCTGACTAAACTGCGCTAACTTCCTGCAATAACGTTGAACGAGTGGAAGATTTCACTAGTGCCTTCGAATAACCTGCGGCTGTGTCCGGAGATTTGAGGCGGGTTCTCGCATCACATCTTGGTCAACGCCATTCTCCCAGACTTCGGTGCTACTATCTCCGCGCTCGACGAGATAGCTTCGTAGCGCAATTCCGGCATCCATTACATATACTCGGTTACCCGCGGGAATCGTTGAAGACCGTAGAGAAACGGATAAGATCAAGTATTCTCGTTCCAAAGAGCCCCTTATGCTTCGGGGCCACCTATTCATCCCGCAATGATGCATGGCCAGCATGGGGAGGGCACGCGTGCCAATAGTAAAAGTTGCCGTCGTCCAAGCAGGCTCCTTCGTATTTGACACTACCCGCACGCTGGGACGTGTATCGACCTATTGCGAGGAAGCGGCGGACATACGAGCGCGGCTGGTAGTTTTCCCCGAAGCTTTTTTGGGGGGCTACCCCAAGGGGACCGATTTTGGCGCTCGAGTTGGCTCACGTTCTGCCGAAGGCCGCGACCAATTCCGACGCTACTGGGAAAGCGCGGTCGAGATACCTGGAGAGGAAGTGACAACTCTGGGGAAGATTGCAAAGCGTCATTACATGGACCTCGTCATGGGCTTAGTGGAGAGGGAAGGAGGCACCCTGTATTGTTCGGTCATCTTTTTGGGGCCGGACGGTGCGTTGCGAGGCAAGCACAGAAAACTGATGCCCACCGCTTCCGAACGGATCGTATGGGGATTGGGCGACGGTTCGACGATGCCCGCCGTTGCGACGGACTTCGGCACGCTCGGTGCGGCGATTTGCTGGGAAAACTATATGCCGCTGTTCCGCATGGCAATGTATGCAAAGGGCGTAAATATCTGGTGTGCGCCCACAGTTGATGACCGCGACGGTTGGCAGGCCACCATGCGCCATATCGCTATGGAAGGCAGGTGTTTCGTGCTGAGCGCATGCCAGTATCTTCGTCGCGCACAATGTCCACAAGGGTACGATGCGATACAGGGTAATTCTCCGGATACGGTCTTGGTCGCGGGTGGTAGTGCAATCATTTCCCCGTTGGGCGACGTGCTTGCGGGGCCTCTCCGTGGCGCCGAAGGTCTGTTGACTGCGGAACTTGCGACAGAGGATGTGATCCGCGGCAAGTTCGACCTCGATGTCATTGGGCACTATGCGCGCCCCGACATTTTTCGTATGTCCGTGGATGAGACCGCCAGACCCGTGGTGAGCAAGATCGAGTCTTCTGGAGGGGACGGCCAAGCAGGCGCTTGCGCAAGCGGCGAAGTCGGAGACATGCATCGCCAGATTAGTACTGAAGGCAGCATGGTCGTATCAACGCGAGGGCAGAAGCCGATCGAGAAGGAAGAGACCTGAGACGGAAAAACACTAAAATTCCAGTTATGCGGGCTAAGCTAGGTTGCGGGTATCCGCCCGGAAATAGAGTCCTGGAGTCGTTCCCAAAAGATTCTTGAACATCGAGATGAATGCGCTCGGAGAACTATATCCAGCTTCAATAGCGACGCTGGTGATTTTCAGCCCTTGCGCTAGTAGCCGCAGGCTGTGGACCAGTCGCAATTGCTGTTTCCATCTCCCCAGAGTCATGTGGATGTCATGCAGAAATAATCGCTCGACCGTTCTCTTGCTTGCGCCTGCTAGCCGGCAGACCTCGTGGGTGGGCATCGACGTCGCAGGGTCGGAGAGAAGCAAGTTCGCCACCTTCTGCGCCCGGGGATCGTTCGGTTGGGGAAGTTGCAGCGGGAGAAGTTGCGAGGAGCGTAAGAGTTCCACGATCAAGCCAATAAGATGACGTTGGATCTGCCTCCGCTTATTTAATGCCGGGAACTGGCAAGCTTGCAGTATCAATTCCTTCAGGAGCGGAGAGATGTTAACCACGCAACACGTCCGTGGCATCCCTGGCGCAAGGTGCGGTCTGAAATAAAGATTGCGTACGGAAACAATTCCGGACATGCGGACCATGTGGGTAATTCCCGCCGGAATCCAAAGGGCCCGGTTCGTGGGGAGAACCCAAATCCCTTGCGGAGTTTGCACGGTCATTACACCCTGACTCGCGAAAACGATCTGGTCGACCTCGTGATAGTGCTCCGGGAATACAAGACCATCCGGATACTCGGTGTGAAAGGTCGTGACTAGCGCACCCCGAACACCGACTGGATCAAACTTTCCGTCGCGACGATTCTTCGCCATGGCGCGTCAACGTATCAAACAAAACGTGGCCGTGCAACACGCTAGGGTACCTGCATCGAGGAGATCCCTGCCGACATTCGTCCAAAGGCGCGATCGCGAAAGAATTATCCGAGGAAGGCTAGGACAGACGCGCCGGAGTTGCGTCCTGTAGGGAAGGGAAGCGGCATCGTGCAAGAGGTTCGTGGGAACGATTTGTCGCATATTCGACATATTCTGTCATAACACCGAAAGTATGGCCACGAATTAACGTGAGATTATCCCCGCACTCAAGAGCCCCCAAATGCCCGTTGGATGACTGGGCCGAACCGAATTCGAGAGATCGAGTCGCATTTGCGAACTCACCGGCCGTTAGTGTCCAGAATCCAACAGGCGGAGGGCTCTTCGGACGTAGTTAATTTAATGCAAGAAAGCTTCAAATTGGAAAGATTGAGCCAGGGGGAGTGAGTATGTTCCCGGCACTGGATTTTGACCGCCGTTAGCACAGTCCGTTGGTCGTGTCTGGGCGTTTTAGGTGGAAGGTCCAGGTTCTGGGGCGGAGTCGTCGCAATCAACCGATTGCACAATGTTTGAAAGGGGTGACAAGCAATGCTTGTAGGAAATCGCGGTGTATTCAATTTGGTTTGTTTCATTTTTATTGTGGCCTTATCTTCCTTTTTATTCTTCTCCCCGGTAGCACGGGGGCAGGCGCAGACGGCGGGTCAAATCACGGGTCAGGTTCTTGACGCGTCGAAAGCTTCGATTGCCGATGCCACGGTTACAGCAACAAACGTAGCCACCGGGGCGGTTCGAAAAATTCAAACGGACAGCCAAGGACATTATGCGCTGGCGGATCTTCCCGTCGGCACCTATAACGTTTCCGCGGAGCACGCGGGTTTCCAGGAACAAACTCAGACTGGCGTCGTATTGAACGTAGCAACAACGGTTCAACTCAACCTGACCCTCAGTGTTGGGGCTGTCAGCCAGGAGGTGGTGGTCACCTCCGAGGCACCGATCATTAACAAGGCGGACGCCAGCACAGGCACGGTGCTAAACAATCAGCAAGTCGGCGAGCTTCCCATCAATGGACGCGATTACGCCCGATTCAGCCTTCTGACTCCGGGTGCGGTATTCCGCAGCAACTACATTGCGGACCTAACATTTGACGGCCTGCACTCCGTGCACAATCAGTTTTCGATCGATGGCATCGACGCATCCCGCGTCGACGAACCTTATATGGCCAATGGCTTTGAACGAGGCGCCAGACTGCTGACCGGCAGCCTGGATACGGTCGACGAATTTAACGTGCAGACCAGCGACTACAGCGCCGAATACGGCCGTGCTGCCGGATCCTATATCAACATCGCGACGAAGTCGGGCACCAACGACTTCCATGGCACTTCGTACGACTACTTCCGCAACAACATCCTTGACGCGCGGAATTTCTTCGCGACAACCGGGCCGGCGCCGGAGTTTCGGTTTAACGATTTCGGCGGAAATTTGGGTGGGCCGATCCTCAAGAAGAAGTCTTTCTTCTTCATCAATTATGAAGGCTCGCGCCAGAGAATCGGAATTACAGGTTCGGGAACGGTGCCCAGCAACTACGAGCGCGGCTTGGTCTTGGCGGATTCTCCGCAACTCGAACCGATTTTAGACATGTTCCCCATTGGAACCTCTCCTGGAACCGACCAGTATACGGATAATTATACAACCACGCAGGTTTCCGACATTCGCGAAGATACCGGATCCGTTCGATTCGATGAGATCTTCAGCGATCACGACTCCGCGTTTGTCCGGGTGAATGTCAATGACTCGCACGTACATGGTCCGTTGTTTGGCGTGATCCCTTCGTCGCTTGGCGTTGACGACCACCAGAACGTTCCCCTCCGCACCACCAACGTTGCCATCCACGAAGAACATATTTTTAATGATGGGATGGTCAACGATTTCTTGGCGGGCATGCAGCGCTGGGGAAGCCAGATTGATTCCGGGGAGCCGTTGCCATTAACCACCGTTGTGGGCTATAGCGTGGTGCCTGGAACGCAGGGCAACTTTCTCGAGAATAATACGAGCTTCCAGTACGGAGACACCATGAGTATGGTGAAGGGCCGCCACACATTGACCTGGGGCGGGACGATCTACCGCATCTGGGTTAATTCGTTCAGCACGGCCACACCTACGATGCAGTTCAATTCGCCAGAGGACTTTTACGACGACCAGTTGTCGACAGTGACCATCGTCAATGCCACGCCGGGGAACGGCACAAGAGCCACACAGGTCGGTGCGTTCATCACTGACAAGTACCAAATCCTGCCGACCCTGTCTTTAAACATCGGCTTACGGTATGACATTGAAACCGTTCCTCACGACTCCAGGTATGCCACGGAGCCTTATGACACCCGCATCGGTGCGCTCGGCGCTCCTGGCGATCCGTACTTCGCCATCAATGACAAAGACTTCGGGCCGAGAGTTGGCCTCGCATGGTCGCCCATTTCACGGATTGTGGTTAGAAGCGGTTATGGAATTTACTTTCAGGACTACCCGGTTGGCTTCGGGTCGTATTACGTTCCGGGGAACACCGTGCCAGGGAACATCACTCTGCTCCAACAGCAGATTCCCACCCTGTCGTACCCCTATGAACCTTTTATTTCTCAGGCAGCCACGCTTCCGCCGCCAAACGTCGCTGGATTCCCGTGGAACAAGCCTGACATTTACGCCAACCAGTGGAATTTGAGCGTTGCTGACCAGTTTTCACAAAATATGTCCTTCCAGATCGCCTATGTCGGAAATCATGGCGTGAATCTCTGGCGCGAGGAGGGCATCAATTATTACGATCCAACTCTCGGGGCCCGCCCGAATCCCAATTATGGGAACATCACACTGCAAACGAATAGTGGTTTCAGCTCTTACAACGCGTTGCAGTTGTCGCTGAAGCGGCGCATGAGTACCGGATTGCTCTTTGAAACCAATTACACATGGGGCCACGCCATCGACGACGTGGAAGATCAGGGGCTCTTTTCCTCGGACCCTCAGAACCTGAATAACCTCGCGGCCGAGCGTGGCAATGGTTCTGGAGACGTCCGCCAGAACTTCACCTTCAATCTACTTTACAATTTGCCGATCGGCACCGGCCACAAACTCTTTAGCTCCGGTTTTGGAAGCCGTCTGGCGTCAGGCTGGCGGGTTTCGACGCTCGGGATTCTGCGGACGGGAGTTGCTGACACCATCTATATCGGGACGAATACTTACGGGAATGAGGACTTCATCAACCAGCGCCCCAATTGCGTCGCTGGCGTGGATCCGTATGCCAGTCCCAAGACTGTGACCGATTGGCTCAACCCCTTGGCTTTCTCGATGCCCGCGGCAGGAACATTTGGCAACTGCGGCCGAAATACAATTTTCGGTCCAGGTTTCAAAAATGCCGATTTTTCCATGCTCAAGGAAACCAGGTTGGGCGAAACCCGCAATTTGGAATTTCGCGCCGAATTCTTCAACATCTTCAACCACCCTGCGTTTGCCCAGCCGGACACCACTTACGGCACAGCAGGTTTCGGACAGATTTTCGACACTCTGGGAAGCACGATCGGAGAAGGTACTTCTCGTCAGATTCAGTTGGCACTTAAGTTCACGTTTTAACCTTGTCCGGCAACGGACACTCATTTCAGCCGAGAGGGCGCATCGCGAGATGCCTCTCTCGGCTGGAGGCTGCTTTCCTGTTCCGTTGATCTGCTAGAGATTACGCGGGCGCTTCCGCGGAAGGTAGCAACCAGAGTTCTTGCAGCGCGTGTGTCTTCTCGATTTTGGGATGCGCGCCCGAATGGAACGAAGAGGTCATCCAGTGAGAACATCGAACCAGGAATTGCGTTTAGCCTATCGAGTCATCTCGGCGCTTTTATTCTTAGCCTTCCCGGGCCACGCTGCTGCTCGACCTCCTCAGGAGAAGCAAGAATCGGCCTCGCCATCCAAAGAAGACGCGCTCACCTTACACGTTACACGCAAGATTGAATTCTCCACCGACGAAGGCACATGGCTCTCTCTCGATCTCTCCCCGGACGGAAAGACAATTGTGTTCGATCTCGTCGGCCATCTTTATGAGCTTCCCGTTGCAGGCGGGGAAGCCAAAGCAATCACCTCGGGACTCTCGTTTGACAGTCAGCCGCGATTTTCCCCGGACGGTAAGAAAATCGTTTATATCAGCGATCGATCCGGCGCCGACAACGTGTGGATTTCAAATGCCGATGGGTCCGATCCACGGGTCCTGACCGCGGAAGAAAACACCGCTTTCACTTCTCCAACCTGGACTCCCGATGGCGAATACATTCTGGTATCTCAAAAGAAGCCCAGCGGCTACGACTCAGCATTTGAGCTCTGGATGTACGACGCCAAAGGCGGCGCGGGCGTACGGGTCACCAAGTCCAAAGCGAGCGAGGATGCGCCACCTGACAGTTGGCACAATGCCGTGGGTGCGGTGACCTCACCGGATGGCAGATATGTCTACTATTCGAGGAAATTCGGCTACTTTTCTGACGACATAAAGTTTCCTCTTTGGCAGATCGCGCGTCGCGACCTTCGCACCGGCGAAGAGGACGTGATTACCGCCGATCAGGGAAGTGCGATTCGTCCGGCGCTCTCACCGGATGGAACACTCCTCGCCTATGGAACCCGCTACGATAGTCGCACGGCGCTGCGCATCCGAAATCTCGTGACCGGCGAGGATCACTGGCTCAAATATCCGATTCAGCGTGACGATCAGGAGTCTTACTTCCCGAACCGTGATCTCCTTCCCGGCTATGCATTTACCCCCGACGGAAAGGATCTCTTGATTTCGATTGGGGGGAAGATCCATCGGCTCGGCGTGGAAACGGGTGAAGACGCAATCATTCCTTTTCAGGCCACGGTCTCGCGCGAACTCGGACCAAAGCTGGATTTCCCCACTCGCGTCGAGGAAGGCCCAGTACGGGCGCGTATCATCCAGGGTGCCACGGAATCCCCGGACGGCGAGCATCTTGCCTTTTCCGCATTAACTCACCTGTATACGCAGAATCTTCCTGCGGGCGAAGCGCAACGTCTGACTCAAGGCGACGCGAGAGAGTATGAAGCTGCGTGGTCCCCCGACGGGAAGTGGCTCGCGTACGTCACTTGGGATAATGAAAAGGGTTATTTGTGGAAGGTCGCCGCGGATGGAAAAAAGCCCCCCGTTCAATTGACTTCCGTTCCAGCCTATTACTGCGAGCCGGTCTGGTCTCCTGATGGAATGCACGTCGTCGTGTTACGCGGCCCTCTCGAAATGGCCATGGAGCAGATGGACCAATGGGGAAAGCCGATCGAAGGTCTGGAACTCGTGTCCATTCCGGCGAACGGTGGGCCTGCGGTAAATATCGCATTTGCGGGGAACTTCAGCTATCCGCACTTCGCCGCCGGCGACGATCGCCTATATGTTACCGAATCCCACAAAACCAGCATGCTCCAGGAAGGGTATTCCCTGGTGTCGATACGTCTTGACGGAACCGATCGGCGCACTCTTCTAGTCCTGAAAGGAAAAGATATCTGGGGAGCGGATTTTTCTCCGAGCGTACAAATCCAGCTTTCTCCGGACGGCAGGAAAGCTCTCGCTGTCTATCGGAGCCAGCTCTATCTCTTCGATGTTCCCCGCATCGGTGGTGATCCACCGAGTATCGACCTCAGTGCGCCATCTGTCGCCGTGAGAAGGCTGACCAATCTGGGCGCCGACTTCGCGAGTTGGGCTGAAGATGGGAAAACAATAACTTGGTCGCTCGGCTCGAGTTATTTCCGCCTGCCCTTGGCGGAGGCGAATGCAGGCGTGGCGGAATTACCGCCCGGTGAGTCGCAGGGCGCCAAAGCGCCGGTCGTCTCGGAGGGAAACACGCCCGGAACCGCCAGACATTTCCACCCACAAGAAATACACGTGGATGTTCAGGTTGCGCGATACACCCCCAAGGGAACAGTGCTGCTCAAAGGCGCAAAGCTCATCACCATGCACGGCGATGAAATTATTCCTGCTGGCGACATCCTCGTTCGTGATAATCGTATTGCGGCCGTAGCAGCCAGCGGCTCCATTTCCGTGCCTCCCGGCGCCAAGGTCATCGATGTTTCCGGCAAGACCATCGTTCCCGGCTTCATCGATATTCACCCTCATTGGTTCAATATCCGGCGCGGCGTTCTCGATCTCCAAAATTGGGATTTCCTCGCGTCCCTCGCCTTCGGAATCACTGCGGGACGGGATCCCCAAACCTTCACCAACGACATTTTTGCTTATCAAGACCTCGCCGATGCAGGCGAGATCATCGGACCTCGCGCCTACTCCACGGGGCCCGGCATCTTCTGGGTCAATGATTTCCATTCCGAGGAGGAGGCCGAAGAAGTCATCCGGCGATACAAGGAATACTACCGAACGAATACTGTGAAGTCCTACATGGTGGGCAACCGGCGTCAACGGGAGTTCGTGGTTGAGGCCAGCAATAAACTGCAAATGATGCCTACAACCGAGGGCGCGGCCGATCTGGCTCTCGACATGACCCATGTCATCGATGGCTTCAGCGGCGCCGAGCATCAGTTCCCCATGGTTTTGCACCACGACTTGATCGAATTAGTCGCAAAGTCGGGGATTTTTTATGACCCCACCTTTATCATCAACTACGGCGGACCGGCCTCCGAAAACTACTACTTTGAAACGACAGATGTATACGACAATCCCAAAGTCCGCCGTTTCATTCCGCACGATCTCATAAATTCGAAGACCACCCGTTTGACCTGGTACCGCAAAGATGAATATGCATATCCCACTTTCGCGGAGTCGGCAGCAGAGATTATGAAGGCTGGCGGCAAGGTCTGCGTTGGCGGCCACGGCGAGTTTCAAGGGCTCAGCTTTCACTGGGAGTTGTGGTCGCTTCAATCGGGCGGCATGAGTAACCTCGAAGCCCTGCGAGCCGCTACTCTCAACGGAGCCGAAGCCATTGGACGTTCGCAGGATCTAGGCAGTCTTGAGGCGGGCAAACTAGCCGATCTCGTCGTCCTCGATAAGGACCCGTTGCAGGATATCCGGAATACGACCAGCATCCGCTTCGTCATGAAGAACGGCGAGCTGTTCGATGGCGACACTTTGAACGAAGTGTGGCCGGCGGAAAAGACTATCGGGCCTTTCTGGTGGTGGTCGGATCACCCATAACCTGGAAATTGGACAGCAAGAGTTCAGGCTTCCGAATAGGGTGCTCAAAAATTCACAAACGCGCCGCCATCGGCTGGGGATCGAAATTCTTCTGTCCCGATTCAAGTCTTGGCGGAAAAGGAATCAGCCCATAATGCAGGCACTATCCATCATCATTGCTGCGGCATTCGCCATCGTTGCCCTCTCTCCCGTTGTCGCCTTCGGGCAGGGCCAAGCCGATTTAATTCTGGTGCACGGGAAGATCTGGACCGAAAATCCGCGGCAACCCGAAGTGGAAGCCCTTGCCATTGAGGGAAATCGCATCGTCGAGGCCGGTGACAGTGTCTCCGTGCTCAAATTGGCTGGCCCAAAGACAAGAATTATCGATCTCAAAGGCCGCCGCGTCGTTCCCGGTTTCAACGACGCCCATGTGCACTTCTACATGGGCGGAGACGGTCTGACCAGTGTGCAGTTGCACGAATCTTCCAGTGCCGAGGAGTTTCGCAGGAATATCGCCGATTTCGCGCGCAGCCGAGCCAAAGGCGAATGGATTCTGAATGGCAACTGGGACCACGAGCGGTGGACTCCTCCTGCTCTTCCGACTCATCAGTTGATCGACGATGTGACCCCCGACAACCCAGTCTTTGTGAATCGTTCGGACAGCCACATGTGTCTTGCGAACGCGTTTGCGATGAAACTTGCTGGCGTTGACAAAAATACCAAGGACGTTCCCGGAGGCGTCATCGTGCGCGACGCCTCCGGCAATCCAACGGGCATCTTCAAGGACGGCGCCAAGAGCCTCATTGAACGTGTTCTGCCCCGTCCCAGCCAGGAACACATCCTCTCGGCCATTCTGGCTGCCCAAAACTATGCGACTGAAAATGGCGTCACCAGCGTCCAGGACATGGGCGTGTTTACGGATCAGGGTGTCAACACCATGGTTGACGTTATCAGGGTCTACCAAATTCTCGAGAGGCGTGGAGAATTGCACGTCCGTGTCTCTACACATATCCCTTTGCCCGATTGGCAGCGCGACGCTTCTGCGGGAATCATGGCCGATTTTGGCGACGAGAAAATCCAAGTTGGCGCGGTGAAAAGCTTCGCGGACGGCTCCCTCGGATCAACCACCGCCTGGTTTTTTGAGCCTTATACGGACGCTCCGAACACCAGCGGCATTCCCAGCGCGGAACTCGTGCATCCCGACGAGGACTATGAGCACATGCGTGACGCGGACCGGGCTGGATTGCAGATTGCCGTGCACGCCATTGGGGATCGCGCGAACAATACCATTCTTGATCTATTCGAAAGGCTTGAGAAGGAAAATGGTCCTCGCGATCGGCGCCTCCGCATCGAACACGCGCAACACCTGCTTCCTGCCGACATTCCGCGTTTCGCCCAACTCCATGTGATCGCCTCGGTGCAGCCTTATCACGCCATTGACGATGGAAGGTGGGCGGACAGCCGCATCGGGCCGGAGAGAGTCAAAACCACTTACGCATTTCGTTCCCTTCTAGATGCCGGAACCGTCCTAGCCTTCGGGTCGGACTGGTTCGTGGCGCCCATGAGTCCGCTGATGGGGATTTATGCCGCGGCAACCCGGCGAACTTTGGATGGCAAACATCCGAACGGGTGGGTGCCGGAACAAAAGATTACCGTGAAAGAAGCGGTTCATGCATATACCGTCGGTTCGGCGTACGCCTCGATGGAGGAGCATATTAAAGGTTCTCTCGAACCGGGAAAGCTCGCGGACGTGACCGTGCTCTCCGAGGATATTTTTCAGATTGATCCGGTCGAAATTCAGAATACGAAAGTGGATATGACCATTTTCGATGGCAAAGTGATCTTCGAGCGCAAATGATGCGAGTAACTTCGCACGTCTTGGCAACGACCCCGCGCGCGACGGGAAGATTGCTCGAGTACTCGGAATCGGAGGTCTCCAAATGAAGCGTCTAGGTCTGGTTTTTGCTCTGCTTTTCGCTTGTTCTGGTATCACTTCCGGTCAAGAACGCAAGGTTGTCGATCCCGTTGATATTCTGAATTTGAAGCAGCTTAACAACGCTCGAATTTCGCCGGACGGCAGCTTGGTCGCTTATGTCGTCAATACTCCAGTCCCTTCGGGTGAACATCACAACTCGCATATATGGTTGGTGTCGACAGACGGAAGCAGCCCAGCCCGTCTATTTGTTCTGGGCGGCGGCTCGGACTCTTCTCCACGTTGGTCACCCGACGGAAAGTCTCTGGCTTTCCTCTCTGATCGCCAGAACCCTCTCGAGAAGGACAAGTCGTTTCATTTCTCCCTCATTGGCGCGGACGACCGCCGGGACATGGAAGCTCCGGAGAACAAACAAGGAGCGGTCGAAGATCATGATGCCAAACCGAGCCAGCAAATTTGGCTGATCTCTCTTCAGGGCGGCGAAGCCATACCGCTCACAGATATTTATGGTGGCGTAAAATCTTTTGAGTGGTCGGAGGACGGAACGGCTTTAGCCTTCATTCGCACGGATCAAGATACCAAGGAAGAGATCGAACGCAAACGCCGCAAGGAAGACCAAATCGAGGTCGACAAGAATTACAAATTCGATCGTCTTTGGATTTATACCTTTGCAACCCATCAAGCACGGCTGGTAACCAAAGCCGACGCCAACATCGATAGCTTCGATTGGTCTCCGGACGGCAGTCGCTTTCTCGCTCGGATTTCTCCCACGCCGCGTATCGACGATTACTGGCGCGTTTCGAAAGACGTGATTCTGAACGCGGCCACAGGCTCGGTGGAAAAAACGCTCCTCGATCACGCCGCTCCCAGCCCGGTCCGCTGGTCGCCGGATGGCCGCAGCGCTGTACTTGGCAAAGCTTCACCTAAAAACATCACCGGTATCCCGATCCTCTACAACATCGAATCGGGCAAAGAAACTGTGGTGGGCGGGTCCTATCGCGCCACCATAGGAGATTTGGAATGGGAACCCGATGGCGAGAGCATTCTTGGTGCGGCTACGGAAGGCACCGAGCGCACTTTTCTAACGGTCGACCCGGGCTCCGGCTCGGTCACCAAGATCTCCGGCGTCCCCGGGCCTTTTGGTTGGTTTGGAACATTTAGTCTCAGCAAGGACGGTAAGAAGGTTGGATATTTAGTGGAAACTCCGAAACATCCCGCTGAGGTATATGTCATGTCCGGGGAGCAATCGCGGTTGCTTACGGACACCAATCCGCAGGTGGCCGACTGGAAGCTCGGTTCGTCTGAAGATTTGACTTGGAAGAGCTCGAAGGATAGCACGCTAATCCACGGCGTGCTTCTCCTGCCGCCGGGCTACGACAAAAGCCAGCGTTACAAAACGATAGTCCATGTACACGGAGGACCCGAAGAAGCATGGGAATCCGGCTTTCATGGTGAGTGGTACGACTGGGGAGCGGTCTTGGCTTCCCACGGTTATGTTGTGCTCCTGCCCAACCCGCGTGGTTCGGATGGCGCGGGCACGGCATTTACCGAGGCCAACTATCGCGATTGGGGTGGCGGCGACTTTCAGGACATCATGGATGGCGTTGATCTCCTTGTTTCCAGAGGCATCGCCGACCCGGAGCGTCTGGGCGTCGGGGGATGGAGCTATGGCGGTTACATGACCGCCTGGATTGTGACGCACACCGACCGGTTCAAAGCGGCCGTGGTGGGCGCCGGCGTTACGGATTTATTCACCATGGCGACCACAACCGACATCGCCCCCAGTTATTTGGACGGTTACTACGGCGACTTGGCTTCCAACCGCAAACTGTACGACGAACATTCCCCTGTTCGCTTTCTCGATCATTGCCACACTCCGACTCTTGTCCTTCATGGAGAAGCCGACGTTCGCGTCCCTATTTCTCAGGGTGAGGAGTTCTATTACGGCCTTCGCTTTTTGGGGCGGGAAACGCAAATGGTCCGTTATCCGCGCGAGCCGCATATCTTCCAGGAAATGGAGCACCAAAGAGATTCACTCGAGCGCATGCTCCACTGGTATGACGCCCACTTGGGAAATTAGTCTCGGCTGATGCTGGCCCGATACCGATGGGCCTAATGGCGTGGCTTCAGAAAGTTGGTGAACCTTGCTGCGCACAAGTCTTCTGGACGTGCTGGGCATCGAGTTTCCCATCGTTCAAGCCCCGATTGGGAGCGCGACATGTCCGCAATTGGCTGCCGCCGTCTCCAACGCCGGCGGTCTTGGAATGCTCGCTCTCTCTTGGAGCGACTTCCAAGCGGCGCGCCGGGCCATTCGTGAAACGCGCGCCTTAACGCCGCGCCCCTTTGGAGTGAACCTGGTGTTGGAATGGGATCAACGTGAACGCCTCGATGTTTGCCTTGAAGAAGGAGTTTCCATCCTCTCCTTTTTCTGGGGCGATCCGACTCCCTATCTACCTGCCACGCGCAAAGCGGGCGCAAAGGTCATGCACACGGTCGCGAGCGCAGCCGAGGCCCGCCGGGCCGTCGACTTGGGAGTAGATATTGTGGTGGCACAAGGCTGGGAGGCTGGCGGTCATGTCCTTGGGCAAGTAACCACGATGGCCTTGGTTCCCAGCGTTGTTGATGCAGTTTCTCCGGTCCCTGTTGTTGCTGCCGGGGGCATTGCCGATGGTCGCGGGCTCGCTGCCGCTCTCGCTTTGGGAGCCGCCGGAGCTTGGATTGGCACGCGATTCCTGGCCAGTGAGGAAGCGCGCGTTCATCCCAAGTACCGCCAATCCATTTTTCAGGCACGCGAAACGGACAGCTTTTACAGCACGCTCTTCGACGGTGGTTGGCCCAACGCTCCTCATCGCGTAATCGAAAACAGCACGGTCGCCAACTGGAGGTCAGCGGGATCTCCTCGCGCCGGCCAACGCCCCGCCGAAGGTTCGATTGTCGCTCAATTTGCGGACGGCCGTCCCGTGCGCTTGTACGACGATACGATCCCGCTGCCAGACATGACCGGCGAAGTCGAAAGGCTTGCGTTATACGCGGGCCAGTCTGTCGGTCTCGTAAAAGAAGTGAAGCCCGCGGGCGCGATTGTTCAGGAAATTGTCGAAGGCGCCGCTCGCGCAATTCAAAAACTCGCCGCCCTTTCTGGACATGAGAGGGGTGGCTAATCGTGCGCGAGGACGTTGTCGCCAGTAAAGATGCGGTCCCCTTTCGTGGAAGATTGCACGCTGACGAAAAATCCAAAAGCTCGGCGAGCGAGGTTAGGTGGTTCATTGAGATTTCTTGATCATGTTGTCTCTTTCCATCGAACCATGATTTTTCCACCCGCTCCTTCTTTGGGTTTGTTGTTTATCGAATCTGCGCAGCGCCGGCAAGAACAAAACGAGTTCGACAATTCCCAGTCAAAAGGTGAAACAATGAAAAACATTGGCGGAAAATTTCGTTTGTCCGTTTATCTTGGCGCCCTTGGAGTGCTCCTGGCGTGGATCGGCGCAAGCCCTGCCGCGCAAGCGCAAACCATTCCGCCGCGTTACGAAAAGCCGTCGAAGCCAATCCTGGATGTACTGGAAGCCCCGCCTGCGCCGGAGCTGAGCGTCAGTCCTGCCGGAGACGTCGCGCTTTCCTACACGCGCGTTCTTTATCCGCCCATTGCCGAACTGGCGCGGCCCATGTTGCGGCTCGCGGGGCTGCGCATGGATCCGGCCAACTACGGTCAACACAACCCAGTGCGCTTCATGAATTTCTCCCTGCTTCGTATGGATGATGGACACGCAACGCCGCTCGCTTTGCCGGCGTCAGGTCATTTCGGCGCTCCCATCTGGGCGCCCGACGGCAAGCACTTCGCCTTGATTGACTCGGGTCCTCACATGGTTCAACTCTGGATTGGCGACGCCACGACTGGGGCCGTCCATGCCATTCCCGGATTCCAACTCAACACCACCCTCGCCGGACTTCATTCTTGGCTGTGGTCGCCCTTCAGCCAGGTTCCCGACCTCGGCGCGCCATGCCGCTGGATGCCCGGCAGCCGCGAGTTGCTCTGTGTGACCGTCCCGAGCGGTCGCGGCGGGCCACCCGAAGCCTCGACCATCCCAACAGGGCCCCGCGTGCTCGAAAGTTCCGGGAAGGCCGCGCCGGAACGCACCTTTGAAGATCTCCTGCAAAATGAGCACGACCAGGAATTATTCGACTACTACGCGACATCGCGCTTGGAATTCATCGACATCGCTACCGGGCATCAGACCCCCGTCGGCTCTCCGGGTATCTTCGCTTACTTCGATCCCGCGCCGGACGGCAAACACCTCCTGGTCGAGCGAATTTACAAACCATATTCGTATCTCGCAACGGTCGAGTCCTTCCCTCGCAAGGTGGAAGTCGAGAGTCCCTCGGGGCAAGTGATCTATTGGACGGCGAGTTTGCCGCTCGAAGAGAACGTGCCCATCGGCGGCGTGGCAACCGGCCCGAGGAATTTCTCGTGGGATCCCACTGCACAGGCAACCCTGGTCTGGGTCGAAGCTCTAGACGACGGCGATCCCCGCAAAAAGACAGCGCAGCGCGACAAGCTGATGTGGGTCGACTTGGCTGCGGCCCGGTCCGTCGCGGACGCCCCCAAGCCCGTGCAAGTTCTCCAGCTTGAGCAAAGGTTCGCGGGAATCGCGTGGGGCGAACGCGGAGACCTGGCCATCGTGCGGGACATCGATCCCAGCCACCAGGTCGGACGAGCGTTCTTTTTCAATCCAAAGGATCTTTCTGCGCCCCCGCGGCTGGTGTGGGACCTGCCACTCGAAGACCGCTACCGAAATCCAGGCTTGCCCGTCGAGCGCATCCTCGCAAACGGGCAGCGCGCTATCGTGGAGAGCGACGACTCTATCTATCTTGAAGGCGAAGGCGCTTCCCCCGAAGGCGACAGGCCTTTTCTCGACCGTTTCGACGTTCAAACTCTAAAGTCAGAACGTATTTTCCATTCGGATGCTAAGAGCTACGAATCCTTTGAGGCGCTGCTTGCCCCGGACGGAACGAAATTCGTAACCCGGCACGAAGCGCCCTCCGACCCGCCAAACTATTTTCTGCGCACCGCGGCAGGCGAGACTCGGCCGCTCACTCATTTCGCCGATCCGACGCCCCAGCTTCGGGACATCCACTGGCAGCAGGTCACCTATCAACGCGAGGACGGCGTCGGGCTATCCATGAAGATCTACTATCCCCGCGGCTACAAACCTGGCACGCGCTATCCCGCCGTGCTCTGGGCATATCCGCGCGAATACGTCAACGCCGCAGTGGCATCGCAGGTGGTTGGTTCCCCGAATCGCTTCCTGAGCCTCCGGGGCGCTTACAACAATGAGACGCAGTTGTTTTTCCTCTTGGACGGTTACATTGTCCTGGACAATGTGGCTATGCCGGTCGTCGGAAATCCCGAGACGGTGAACGATACCTATGCCCAGCAGATCGTTGCCGATGCCAAAGCCGCGATCGAAAAAGCAACCGAACTCGGCGTGATCGATCCCCATCGCGTCGGCGTGGCCGGCCACAGCTACGGCGCGTTCATGACCGCAAATCTCTTGGCGCACTCCGATCTGTTCCGGGCCGGCGTCGCGGAGAGCGGAGCCTACAACCGCACGCTCACTCCATTCGGATTTCAGAACGAGCGCCGCACCTTGTGGCAGGCCACCCAGACTTACGTGCAAATGTCGCCCTTTATGTTCGCGGAAAAGATCAAGGCGCCGATTCTTTTGATTCACGGCGAGGCCGACGACAACCCCGGCACCTTTCCGATCCAGTCGGACAGAATGTACCGCGCCATCAAGGGCAATGGCGGAACTGTGCGTTACGTCACGCTGCCCGACGAAGCGCACGTCTACCAGGGCCGGGAAACAATGGAAGACGTTTTGTGGGAGGGCCTGCGCTGGTTCGATCTGTACGTCAAGAACGCCAAGCCAGCCGAACCGGAGACGCCCGGCGCCACTCCGTAGATTTTTTTCGCCGCGTTCCGCGAAGCATCGAACCCCGCGGTCTTGATTTATAAGCTTGCGTGCGCGGGGGAAAAATCTCGATCGCTTACGTGTGCTCGGCGGACGCGTCGCCGGCGCGCGAGAACTTGCGCCAATGATAAAAGAATGGAATGCCCGCGAGGATTACAGCCACTCCCAGCGAGGATCGCACCGGGCGCACCATCCACAGGTTCACCGTGAGAGCAATCGCCGCGGCTAGAAACACGACCGGCGTCCAGGGGTAGCCCCACGCGCGGTATGGTCGCGACAAGTCCGGCTCTTTCTTGCGCAAACGAAGCAGGGCCATGGCTGTTAACGCGAAGAAAATCCAGACGGCAAAAACAAACAGGGAATAGAGCTCTTCGTAAGTCCCGCTAAGCGCAAGCAAAGCCGCGATGGCCCCAAGGAAAATCAGCGAGCCGCTGGGCGTGTGCAAGGAAGGATGAATCCGCGTCGCGAAGCGGAAGAAGACGCCATCGCGTGCCATGGCGTAGGGAATGCGCGCGCCAGTCAGAACAACAACATGCAGCGCCCCAAGAGCGGAAATGGCCATGGCGATGGTCAGCCAAAGCGCTCCACGCGAACCGGCGATGGATTGCACGACGTCCGAAGCCACGTGCTGGGAATGCGCCAAAACCGCGAACGGCAAAACTCGAAAGTAGACCATGTTGGCCATCAGATACAGACCACCGACGGTCAGCAGCCCCAGAATGATGGCTCTCGGGATGTTTTTCCCTGGATGCTGAATTTCTTCGCCCAGGTCGCCAAGGTCGTTGAAGCCGTTGTAAGCCCACATCGCGGGAACCATCGCCGTGAGCACTGCGCCAATCGTTCCCAATCCAAGCGCTCCCAAACCGCTGGTGCCGGCGATTGGAGCGGCCTGAATCGCGTGCTGCTTTCCAAAAAACACCCCCGCGACGACAATCACCAGGATCGCCCCCATTTTTAATGAGGTCAAAAGCACCTGGATTTTGCCGCCGAAACGCACGCTCAAATAATTAATCGCCGTGACGATCACCACGGTCAGCGCCGCCAAAGGCTGGGCCACCGTGAAAGTGAATTGGTATCGCCCGAGATGGCTCGTGAATAAAGGCGTGGCCACCACGGGGAATAGGAATCCGGCGAATCGCAAAAAGCCCGCCGCCAGCGTGGCCATCGCCACGGGCCGCTCCAGAAACGAACTCATCCACCCAAAAAGAAAGCCCCAGAGCGGGCCGAGACCGCGATTCAAGTAAACATACGGGCCGCCAGCCTTGGGGAAGGCCGCTCCCAATTCGGCATAACAGAAAGCGCCAAACAGCACGACGATTCCGCCGATGATCCATGCAGCAAATACTAAAGCGGCGGAGCCTACCGCACGAGCCATGTCGCTCGTGACCAGAAAAATGCCCGTGCCGATGGTGTCGCCAATGACAATCGCGGCCGCCGACCAAAGACCCAGGCCGCGGATCAGGCCGGATGGCTGAGGCTGCGGTGCTACGTCTGCATCTGTCGGGCTCATGGAAGTCCACGGAGCCTACTATCACGGAATAAGCCGGTCAATCGGCGCTTGTGTATGGACTCGAACATTCGCGAGTGTTTCCGCGCAAGCTTCCAGGATGATATGAAAAAAGTACGACCAGTTTCGGAGGAACGCATTTACGCGCTATCATCGGAGCCGCTATGGCTACGAAATCCATGTTGCGGGAATTTGCCTGGGACTCGATTTACGAGATCTCCGGCATCGAAGACGTAATGACTCCGTCGCTGCTGCTTTATCCGGAGCTCGTTGCTTCCAATATAGAACGAACGCTTGAGCTGCTGGGTGGCGATCCCAATCGCTGGCGCGTTCACATCAAGACCGCCAAGCTGGCTTACACCCTGCGCAAGTTGGCCGAGCGCGGCATCCGCAACTACAAGTGCGCGACAACGTTGGAGCTTCTGCTGGCCTGCAAATCCGGCGCGTCGGATGTGCTCCTCGCCTATCCGTCCATGGGTGCCAATGCGCGCCGCGTGAGAGAAATCTCGGAACAGTTTCCAGAGGTGCGCGTTTCCGTTTTGGCCGAAAACGAGGAGCAAATTTCCCAATGGCGGGGAAGCCGCTTGGGAGTTTTTCTGGATATCAATCCCGGAATGAACCGCACTGGCGTCGAGCAGGGCCGGCGTGAAGAAATTGGCAAACTCGTTTCCGCGATTGGTGCCACGCAAGGATTGGAATTCCGTGGTCTGCACTATTACGACGGCCAGTACGCAGCCGTCGAGGAGCCTGAACGAACTGTAGCGACGCACAAGGGGTACGGCAACTTGCTCGAAATTGTTAGCCGGATCGAGCACAGCGGGCCGCGCGTTCCCGAGGTGATTACGGCCGGAACGCCGACATTTCCGTGCTCGCTTTCTTATCCAGGGTTTCGCAATGCCAGCTTTACCCACCGCGTTTCCCCCGGCACGGTCGTCTATTGTGACGCCACAAGCATGGCCCAACTCCCCGAAGCCTACGGCTATCGACCCGCGGTGTTGGTGTTGACCCGCGTCGTCAGCCGCCCCCGCGGAGGGATGATCACTTGCGATGCCGGGCATAAGACCGTATCGGCCGACGCCGGTATTCCCAACTGCGTGGTCCTTGGACATCCGGAACTTACGCCACTGTCCCCGAGCGAAGAGCATCTTCCCATGGCCGTGGCGGAAGGCTCATCAGACCCCCAGGCTGGCGAAACGCTCTTTCTTCTGCCCCGTCACGTTTGCCCCACGGTCAATAATTTCGACGATGCGTTGTTGGTGCGAAATGGCAAGATCGAATCGGTCGAGAAGGTCTCGGCGCGCGGCCGCGAGGCGCCGCTGCTGAGCAGCATCGAGAGCACAGCTTCGGTGCCGGATTCCTTTAGCGAGTAAGCAATGTGAGAGGCAGATTATCGAAGGTCTGCCTGAATCGAGTTGGCTGAATTCCCGACCTGCTGGGCCGAAGTTCGCTCGAGGCACACGACATTGTGGACACGTGGCATAAATTCTCAACGAAACATCTCCCAGCCTATCTTGACGAAATGTGCTTCCGGTTTAACAACCGCAAGAATCAGTTCCTTTTCCGCGATGCGCTTTCGCGATTGACTCTGTCTCCCAACCTCAAATACAAAGACCTCACAGCAAAGTGCAAGATGCGTCTTAGGGGGCTTTGTCCAAAACTGGGCAAATTCTTGGTTTTGCTAACATATCCTCAAACAATCTATCTTCGACCTGTCTCTGTTTAGCATCATCATTGAGAAACACATTATCTACAGCAACCATCCAAGGGAATTTCGATTTTGCATCGAGATTGCCCTCATTCATGTACGTGTAGTTCGCTGCCATTTTCGTCCCAACAAGCAGAGGCGAAAAGACGATTCCCGTCATGACTAAATGTGAGCGCATTGAAGCTATGACCGCTTCTTGGCTTTTTTCTACTACTTCCTTCGCAATTTCTTTTGCCGTAGGGGGCTTTTCTTCCTTAAACCCCGTTAGCCACCATCCGAATCCACCTAACAATAGCAGCACGACTAAGGAACCAACCGAGAGAGCCAACTTCCCCCATCCCTGCTTCTTCCCAAAACCTAAAAGCATGGTGATCGCAAACACGGCGGCGCCCGCAATACACATCCAACTAGCCATTGCGCTGATCCTTGGAGAAAATGCAACAGCAAGAGCTATCGCAGCGCCGAATCCGGCAAGCTTGGGGTGATCGAGAATCCAATCCACTAGGCTGGGAGACTTGGACATGGCAATCCCTTTCCGGCTTTAAACGGAAAGGATAGGTGTGATCACTTCCGCATAGAGTCATGGGATTATATCCCGCTCTTTGCGTGAAGTATGCAATCACGGTTAGAGTGATTTATTTTGTTATAGCCTTACAAGTGTTAATTCCAATTTACCTGTTTGCGCCAATCTGCACTTAAATTGTGCAAAAGCACGGATTGTCTCGTAAGAGTTCTGGATAGGGCAGCTAGGCTGAAGACGGGGCTTTAGAAAGAAAAAAAGCAGACATAAGGCATTAGCTCTCTGCTGAGGTTAGCGAGTCAGAGCCCATCATCGAGCAGACCCGCCCTGGACCGAATCTTTTCTTGACTTTTAGGGGCTCTCAAGAACAGAATCTCGCACCGGTCGGTCAGTGCGTGGCGTGTCCCCCGCGTCCCTCTTTGCGCTGGCTCCTAACTGGAAACTTGGGCTAATCCCATAGTGGTGCGTATCCACACAGGGCTGTAACTATGTTTCGCGATACTGCCGACGCTAGGAGTCTGACGATGAGATTGTCTGTTCGCGCTTTGGGCACTGCCTTTTGTGTTGTGCTTGTGGGAGCTGCGCTGTGGCCGGCTCCCGCGTCAGCGCAGGTGGCTGGGCAGAACGTCAACATGGTTTCGGGAACGAAGTGGCCGAACGGCGATCCTTTCCTGCAGCGGCAGAACGAGCCGTCGATGGCGGTTTCAACGCGCAATCCCATGCACATCCTCGCGGGCGCGAACGACTACCGCTCCGTGGACTTGCAGCAGGTGCTCACCGGGGGAGCGGAAACCGGCGACGCGTGGCTAGGACTCTTCAAATCGTTCGATGGCGGATTCACCTGGCAGAGCACGCTCTCGCCGGGATGCCCTTATGCCGTATCGCAGTGTACGGACAGCGGGGCATTGAGCGGAGGCTATCAAGCAGCGGCGGACCCCGTCGTGCGCGCGGGAACCAACGGAATGTTTTATTACGCGGGGCTGGCGTTCGATCGTGCCACGAGCGCGACCACGGCAAGTTCCGTGAGCACCATCTTCGTCGCGCGCTACAACGATTTGAACAACAACGAGCAACTCGATCCCATCACCTACATTGACACGCACATCGTGGCGTCGGGAAACAGCGCGCAGTTCCTGGATAAGCCGTCCATGGCCGTGGACATTCCGCGGGCCGGGGCCGCGACGTGTTCCTTCACGGCGAACGAGCCAGGAGTCGGGGCAAACGGGGGAACACTGGCAGTGAAGCAGTCGTTTCCTGCGGGAGTTATTTATTTGGCGTACACGGATTTTCTGGCGGCAACGAAAGCGAATACCACGCCAACGCATTTGATGGTTGCGCATTCTACGGATTGCGGGGTGACGTGGAGCACGCCCGTCCAAATCAACACCGGAACGACCACGAGCCAGGGAAGCGCCATCGCGGTCAACCCCATCACGGGAGCGGTCTATGTGGCGTGGCGGCAGTTCGCGTCCACCGGCGTCTCCAACGCGATCATGATCGCGCAGTCGACAAACGCCGGAAAAACATTCGGCGCGCCCGTGCAGATTTCCACGTTTCAGCCGTTCGACCAGGGGACCACACTAACTTCGATCCGCACCAATGCCTATCCCGCGCTTACCACGGACATGTTCGGTTTTGTTTACGTGGCGTTCTCGGCGCGCGGTGTGAGCGCGAGCGGCGACGCTCGCATCGTTGCGGCCGGTTCGCTCGATGGCACCTACTGGACACCGGCCATCATGGTGGACAATCCGCCGGAGAGCGCCTCGAATCCCTCCGGGCGCGGCCACCAGATAATGCCCGCGATGACATTCGCAAACGGGAGGCTGACGCTCCTTTATTACGATCTTCGCCTCGACCATTACGCCGGTTTTTACACGCCGAACCCGTCAAGCATCGGCAATTACACGGAGATGCTGGAGCCCGAAGGCGAATTGGCTCCGCCAAGCCCGGAGCCGAGCCTGGTTTTCACGCCATATATAGATGATGCGGGATTGACCCTTCGCCGCCATACGCTCGATTTGCGTGTTCTCGAACTCGGCATTTTCCCCACGATAACTTTGGGGCCCTCAGTGCTTGTCTCGCAATATGCCTACGGATGTTGCGTCAACCCCGAAACCCCAGACATCGAGCAGTACAAGTTCAACGTGCCAAACCTTCCGCTGTTTGATTCCGGCCAGGAAGCTTTTCTTGGGGATTATCTCGACATCGTGCCCACGCCCATGTTTGTGCCCAGCGGCAGCTCGTGGACGTACAACTTTATGCCGAGCGTGAATCCGCTATTCCATGCGACGTGGACGGATAACCGCGACGTGGTGCCGCCGCCACCCGGAGGCAGCTGGGAGAATTACACGGCGCCAGTTGTGGCGGGCGCAATCAGCGTCGAGACTGGTCAGCCCCTTCCTGCCTGCGTGCCCGGCGAAGAGGGCATGCGCAATCAGAATATATATACGTCGCAGATTACCGGTGGCCTCGTTGTGGGAGCGCCAGGGAACGCCAAACCGTTGGGAACGACCACGTATAACGGGCAGACCGTCCCGTTCCAGCGCGCGTTTCCCGTGGAAGCCCAGAACTCGACCAGCCAGCCGCTCAATGTGCGTTTCACGATCTCCAATCAGCCGACCGGAGGCACGGCGTCTTTTCTGCAGTTCTCAAAGCTAACGACTTTAGATGTCACCGTTCCTGCCTATTCGTCCGTGTCGCGCAGCGTGTTCGCCACTTCTACGAACACCGAGGCCACGATCACTGTGAACGTGGCTCAGATTACGGCCATCGGCGGATCGGTCGTGACCAACGGGCTTTCCTCGACGGCGGTTCTGAACCCGGACATCACGAATCCCAATATTACGAATCCGAACATCACCAACCCCAACATCACGAATCCGAACATCACGAACGACGAAGTCACGAATCCGAATATCACGAATCCGAACATCACCAACCCGAACATCACGAATCCGAACATCACGAACCCGAACATCACGAACACCTCCTACCTCAATCCGAACATCACGAACCCGAACATCACCAACCTGAACGTTGACAACGTTAGCGCGACGAACCCAAATATTACTAATCCTAATATTACTAATCCTGACATAACGAATCCGAACATCACGAATCCGAACATCACAAACCCGGACATCACCAACGGGTCGATTCAAGACGTGACGTATCCGATCACCAACACGGGGAATACCACGTCGTCTTATACCGTGAAGACGGCGACCACCACGACGGTGCCTGGCGGCATTGTGCTGCAACTGCTCATCAATAAGCTGTACCAGACGCCCGTGGCGGTGAATTGCGTGCTTGGCGTGCAGACGCACTGGATTACGGTGGCCAACATTACGAATCCGATGCTCTTCACGGCGTCGAATCCGAATATCACGAATCCGGACATCACGAACGCGACGCCGGATGAAGCGTCGGTCACGCTGGCGCCGGGCGAAACCGCGTACATCACCATCCGAGTGGTGAATCCGACCCCGACAGCGACGCCGTTCAATCCGCTCACCGCGATTGTTCCCGTGGCCGTGCCGCAAGCAGTGAACACGACAACCGTTCTGGCGAATCCCGGAAATCCAAACCTCACCGCTCCTCCCGTCTACCCGCCAGTTTCGATCCTGACGACGGCGCTTCCTGCCACGGACCGCAATGACGCGGGCTACGCGGTGCAGCTTGTTGCCAGCGGAGGCAAGCCCGGCGCGGATACCTGGTCGATTGTTTCGGGTGCATTGCCTCCTGGAATCAGCTTGAGCGCATCCGGTTTGGTTTCTGGAACGGGGAGTACGCCGGGAAGCTACACAGTGACGATACAGGCGGCAGACAGCTCTTCGCCGCAAAACACGGGATCGATGCAGTACACGCTGAACGTGAGCGTGACGCCACTGACGGCACAAACCGTAATGCCAGCGGTAGATGGAGTTGTGGGCCAAAGCTACGCGGCGTACACGCTGACAGTAACCGGCGGAACTGGACCGTATACTTGGACTGCAACGGGGCTTCCGCCCGGGCTGGCGATCAATCCGAGCTCGGGACAGATAACCGGCACGCCGACAACCGCTAATCCAACCGGTACGAGCGTGACGATCACAGCAACGGACGCGGCGACGCCGCCGGAATCCGTGCCGTATACGACGATGATTCGAGTGGGAAATCCCATCGTGATAACACCGCTGACACTGCCGGCTGGCACCATCGGTACGCCCTATGCGTTTCAGCTGAGCGCTACGGGCGGTATCGGGGGACTTGTGTTTGGACCGCCGTCGCCGGCCACGGGTATTTCGCTGGGCGCGAATGGCGCGCTGACGATCGCGGATCCGCTAACGTCCTCGATCAGTTTCAGCATTACCGTTCATGACCAGTCGAATTTGGGAACCGCGCCCGGCTTTCAGATCGTGGGCGCCAATTACACAATCTTGTTCACCGGACAGGTGATCGGAAATGTGACGTTCACGGCGGAGCCGGTGAATTCAACCGGCGGGCAGGTGATTGGAGGAAGCCCGGTGGTCGTGCACGTGGCGGACAACACGGATGCGCCGATCGCGGCAGCGACGGTGGTGATGGCGTTCAACGGAACGCCGGCGTGCTCGACCGCGACGTTGAGCGGCACGCTCAGCGTGCAGACGGATACAACTGGAAACGCAACGTTTACGAATCTGAGCGTGGATCACGGGCAGAACGGCTATTCGTTGATGGCGTCGGTGAGCGGCCTGTCCGCGATTTCCATTCCGTTTAACGTGAGCGGCTTCTGCGATACGGGGAGCATGGTGACGGCTCGGCGCAATCATATGGTGCTGGCGCTGCCCAACGGGAAGATTCTGGTTACCGGCGGAGCGGCGAATGCGGATGCGAGCGGCGTTTTGGCGACGGCGGAATTGTACGATCCGGTTGCGCACAGCTTCAGCATGACGGCTGGCCCGATGAGTGCGCCGCGCGCGGATCACACGGTGACGCTGCTGACCAGCGGAGAGGTGCTGGTCACGGGCGGATTCAACGACACTGTGAACGCGCAAGCGAGCGCGGACCTGTATAACCAGACGACAAATACGTTCACGCCGGTGACGGCGCAGATGACCACACCGCGCGCGGAGCATGCGGCGACGCTGCTGGCGAACGGGACGGTGCTGATTACCGGCGGAAATGACAACAATGGGAATACGTTGGCGAGCGCGGAGATCTATGATCCCGTTACGAACACTTTTGCGGCCACCGCCAACGTTATGAACAGTGTGCGGCAGGCCCATCACGCGGATCTGCTGCCCAATGGAAAGGTGTTGATCAGCGGCGGATTAGATGGGAACAACAATGCGCTGGCATCGGCGGAAATTTTCGATCCGGTGGCCGGGACATTTACACCAACGGGCAATATGACGACGGCGCGCGGGAATCACTCGTCTGCGTTGCTATATAACGGCCAAATCCTCGTGGCAGGAGGGTTGACTGGTCCCGGCACAGCGCTTGTATTAACAGGGACAGCCGAACTCTTTAATCCGTCTACCGGAATGTTTACTCCGACTGCCAGCATGTCCATACCGCGGGGGCACTACGCGGGGATCGTGCTCGACGACGGCACGATCTTCATCTCCGGGGGAGCGACGTTGCCCGCGGGGACGAACGCGGACGTGTATAACCCAGCGACGCAGACGTTTAGCACAACCGGGAATTTCACGATGGTGCAGACGGGCGCGCGAGAAGCGGTAGCGCCGGACGGGACGGTGCTGCTGGCCAGCGGGGTGAACAACGCCAACCCGGTTGTCACGGTACCGAACTCGGAGCTGTATTATCCGGCGCCGCTGCCCGCGGGGATCGTGGTAACGACTCCCACCGCTTTGCCAACCGGATTCGTGAACCAACCCTACACGCAGGTTTTACTGGAGCACGGAGGGGTAGGTCAACTTACATGGACGTCAAGCAGTTTGCCGGCTGGCTTCTCGCTGTCTCCCAGCGGGATTTTGACGGGCACTGCTCCGGCGGGAACCGGCCCGCTAACCATTCCGGTTACGGCAAGTGACAGCAGCGTGCCACCGCAGTCGACGGCAGTAACGTTCACGCTGCAAGTGACGGGATCGCTGGCCATCACCACGACGAGCCTTCCCAACGGCGTGGTTGGCGTGGCTTACAACAATCCGATCGTGACGACCGGCGGCACGCTACCTGTCTCGTTCTCTTTGGCTACTGCGTCATTTCCCCCGGGTCTGACTATTACTCAGCCCGCAACGGGGACACAGACAGGCGCTCTAGCGGGCACACCGACGACAGCGGGGACATACAACTTCTCCGAGACGGTGATCGACAGCAGCACACCGCCGCAGACGGCGACACAGAATTACACGGTCACCATCCTTCCAGTATTTGCGGGAACTACCCCGAACACCTTGCCTCAAGGAACTGTAAATACCGCGTATTCGCAAAGTCTCACTTCCACCGGCGGTATCGCGCCCATTACGTATCAGTTTTTACCGGGAACTGCATTTCCCCCCGGGCTTTCCATCTCGCCGAGCGGTTCGACGACAGCGGTGTTGAGCGGCACGCCGACGAGCGCCGGAATATTTACCTTCGCGTATCAGGCCACAGACAGTTCGGTGCCGCCTCAGAGTTATACGGAACAACTGACCCTGACGATAGGGCCGCAGCCACCCACGAATCTCAACGCCACACCCAACAACGGCGCACCTTCCGTTTCGCTCAGTTGGAACGGCAGTCCCACAAGCGGCGTCACGTCTTATAACGTGTACCGCTCGCTTACCTCCGGAACGGGGTACACGCTCGTGGGGTCCAGCACTACCACGAGCTTCCTAGACGAGTCTGTTACTTATAATATATACTATTATGTGGTAACCGCGGTTGCGAACGGTGCTGAAAGCATCCACTCCAACGAGGCTCCGGTTACGCTGACCCCAGCGCCGTAGTGCCGCGCGCACCCCGCTGCCCGGAGATGTGAAGGTTCACAATTCGAATTGGGCTAGCGACCCACAACACGGCGCTGGGCGTCCGCGACGAGCGGGTCACCGGCGCCTTTTTCTTTGATGGAGAGGAATGTTTTGTAGGAATCGGCCGCGCCCGGGCTGTGCAAACCTTCGCGCGCGCGCCCCTGATAATAATAAACCGCGGGCAACACATGGTAGCTGGGCACGTCGTCAAGAAAAACGGAAGTGGCTTCGCCGCGACGCTCGAGGCAAATATCGAATTCGGAGGAGGCCTCGGTAAATGCGCCCGCATCCAGATAGGCGCGGCCCAGATTGAAATGGCCAATCCAGGTGTCGGAGAGTTTTTGGGCTTCCCCGAAAGAATTCAGTGCGTCGCGCGCGTTGCCTTTTTTGAGCTGGGCTTCGCCTGCAATTAGTTTTGCGTAGACCTGCGGCTCGGTCTCGAGACGCTGCGAAAGCGGCGCCACCAATTGCAGCGCTTTGGCGTCCTGCCCCGCGGCGATGTAAACCTCCGCTGCGCGATAAAGGACGCTTGGATCCTTGGTGTTCGAGGACGCCCTCTCCGCGGAGGAAAGAGCTACTTGTGTTTTTCCCATGGTCATTTGTAGGAGCGCCAGGGTCGCGGTGCGGTCGGCGGCGGATTCCTCGTCCTTCGCGGCAAGATCGGTCGCGATGGCTTTCTCCAAAATGCCGGCAGCGTCAGCCATCTTGCCTTCGTATAGATCCAAATCCGCAAGTCCTGTAGCCGCGATGGAGGCGCCATAGGCGCTAACTGTTTTAAGTTTTTCGTAATCCTCGCTGGCCTCGGCGGTGTGGCCAAGCCCCAATTCCGCCAGCGCGGAGGTGCGCAAGGCCTGATCAAACTTCGGATTTTCCTGCAGGATCGATTGCGCTTCCTTGAGCGCGGTATCGAACTGGCCGTCGTACAGCGCGTACATCGCATAATTGATGCGTTGCAGTACGCTATGCGGAGTGATTTCGAGCGCACGCTTCTCTTCTTCGAGAGCTTTACTCATGTTCCTGCTGTAGAAATAAGCGAGAGCGAGATTCGCGTGCCCGGCGGTGTCCGCCGCATATTGGCTGACCAGCGCGGTCAATTCCTCCATGGCCTTGGGTTGATCGCGCATGAAGAGGTAATAACCGCTGCGGGTGCGGTATTTCTCGCGGTCGGTCATGCGGTCGATATGCGACATCGCCAAGCCGTAATACTTCTCGGCATCCTGGCGCTTGCCGAGATTCGCGTCTATGACAGCAGTGCCCGCATAGGCGCGTCCGAGATTGGGATCCAGATCTTCCGCTTGAGCGTAAGCCTTCAGGGCGTCATCCCACTTCGCTGCTTGCTGAAAGTCCTGGCCCAGGGCATACGCATGCGCCGCTTCCAGGGAGCTCGCGCTGAATGTTTCCGCGGCGGCCTGCTGCGCGGACTCCGGCGTCGTGTCGCCCAGGCCCTTGCGGATGCTCTCCGCAAGTTTCCCGGCAGCGGCCAGGACGTCTTGTTTATTCGCAGCGTCTCGCGTTTCCTGGAGAATCGTTTTGCCAGTGGCCGGATCCAAAGCAGAGACGGAGACTTTGTAGCCGCTTCCGTCGGGCTTGATGGAACCGCTTACGACGGCGTTGACGCCTTCCCGCACGGCCACGAGTTCAGCCAACGCCGCGTCCATGCGAGTGGCTCCAGGCTGGAGCTGCGCCGCGTCTTTCCTGGCCTGGCCGCGATTGAAAGAAGAAATAAACGGCGCGCCCTCGAGCGCGATGCCCAGCATAGGTTCGAGCGTCCCATCGAAAACCGGATCGCCGGTCTTGTTGTCGAAATCTGCTATCAGGAGTGTCACCGGGGCGTGAGGTGCGGCGGGATGCGAAGCGATTCTGGAACGCAGGAAGAATCCCCCTGCCGCAATCACCGCGACTGCCAGTGCTGCGGCTCCCCATTTTATGTACTTTGGTAAAGCGGGGGCCGGCGAGGCTGCGATTCGAGTTCCAGCGGCCGGTCCTCGCCAAATTTCTATTTGCTGCAGCAGTTCCGCCGCGCCGGCAAAGCGCTTTTGCGGATCGATTTCGAGGCATTTCCGCACGATGTCGCTGAGAGGCCGCGGAATCGACTTGTCCAGTTCGTCTAGAGCCCTAGCCGGCTCGTTGGTCCGCTTCCAGAGCTTGCCCATGGTGGTATCCGCGTCAAAGGGCACTTGCCCGCTCAGCATTTCGTAAAAAATGATACCCACGCTGAAAAGGTCGGAGCGCGCATCCAGCGTCTGGCCTTTCGCCTGTTCGGGAGACATATAGTCCGGCGTGCCGATCAAAGCGCCGGTTTGCGTCATGCCTGCTCCAAGCATGGAGCGCGCGATGCCGAAATCCATTACGTAAGCGCGGCCGCTTTTGTCCAGCATGATGTTCTGCGGTTTGAGGTCGCGATGGATCACGCCTTCGGCGTGGGCGGCTTCGAGCGCACGGCATACTTGAGCGATGATAGCGGCCGCTTCCGCCGGATCGAGCTTCTTTTTCCCGCGCAGAAGGCTCTGCAAGTTCTCACCTTCGATGTACTCCATGGTGATGAACTTGATTCCGTCGGCCTGCCCGAGATCAAAAATGCGAATGACGTTTTTGTGAGTAATCTGGCGCGCGAGGATGAGCTCCTGCTTGAACCGCCGGAGGATTTCTGGGTTGGCCGCCATGTCCGAGCGAATGACCTTAATGGCTACCTGGCGATCCAACTCGCGGTCCTGCGCTTGATAGACGGCGCCCATGCCGCCTTGCCCCAGCAGGCGCACGATTTCATACCGGCTGCCAATGGCGGTGCCTGGATCCAACCGCACGACTGTGGAGGAAGAAATGACGCCTTCGGCGGCGGGGACGGACCAGCCTTGCCCTCCCGTGGCCAGAGTCTGGTCGCTTAGGGGCAGCGGCGTCGTGCACTTGGCGCACTGCACCGAGGATTCTGGATTATCGTAGCTACACTCTGGGCAGACCATCGATGCCACGCTCCGTCAGCGTGAACGCGTGTATTATGTAACCTTTGTTGGCGAATTCAAACATCCAACGGTTTAAGGTGTTCCGAAAGTTGCCCCAAGGGGGAACTTTTGAGCTACCTTGCTACGTCACTTGAATGGTATTCCCGATGCGGCAGGATTTCGGCCATTTTGTGCACGGCTGTCTGGATCAGGCGGGGGCCGGTCCGGGGAGGAGGTTGCTTCGGCTTCTTGAAGATTTCCTCAGCCGCACGATTTCCGCGTGATATCCTCGTGCCGTTCCCATTAGAATCAGCGCGTGCCATTTGCTGCTTCCATGAAGAAAATTATCGTCGCCGTCGGCAGCACTCGCAAGCCTAAGCTCCAGGCCGTAACGAAAGCGCTGGATGCCTTCGCGCCCAGACTTATTCCGGACGGCGATTTCGAAGTTGTCGGCGTGGAAGTTGAGAGCGGGGTGAGCCCCACGCCTTCTTCGTCGGAAGAACTGATGCGCGGCGCACGCAACCGGGTGGATACGCTCAGGCAGCTTGCGCGCGAAACTCGCAAATCCTGGCGTTACTTTGTGGGACTCGAAGGCGGCCTTGAAGTGTTGCAGGATGACAGAACCCGGCGCGTTTTCCTGGAGAGCTGGGCTTACGTGAGCGATGGCAGCCGCGGTTTTTACGGACGTTCCGGGGGCATCGAGCTTCCCGAGGAGCTGGCTCATGAAGTTCTCGAGCGCGGCTTCGATTTGTCGGAGGCCATCGATCGTTACGCGGGCGCGGTTGGCATTCGCGATGGGCAGGGCGCCTGGGGAGTCCTCTCGGCGGATTTGATCCAACGAGACGAATCTTTCCGCGTTGCGGTTATCACGGCCTTCGCTCCGTTCTACAATGCAAGGATGTATGGCAGGGCCATGCGTAGCGCGGGGTAGAACGTGTACGAGGATATCGAGGAGACGCGAGAGTGGACATAGTTAAAGGCAACATGGGCTGGATCGAAGTGGTGGTCGGCCCGATGTTTTCCGGCAAGAGCGAAGAGCTAATTCGCCGTCTGCGACGCGCCGAGATTGCGCGGCAGCGCGTGCAGATCTTCAAGCCCGCGATTGATGAGCGCTATGCGGCCAACGAAATCATTTCGCATTCGGGCCTGGGTATTCCTTCGGACAACGTGACCAAGGCCTCCGATATCATGGAGAAGCTTTCGCCGCGCACCGAGGTCGTGGGCATCGATGAAGCGCAATTCCTGGGCGACGAAATTGTCGATGTTTGCACCAAGCTTGCCAACTTGGGGAAGCGCGTGATCGTCGCCGGACTCGATACCGATTATCGCGGGCGGCCCTTCGAGCCCATGCCGCGATTGCTGGCTATCGCGGAAGAGATCACTAAGCTGCTGGCTATTTGCGTACGATGCGGAAATCCCGCGGTACACACGCAACGCCTGGTGGAAAGCGAAGAGCTCATCGTGGTCGGCGCCGGTGGCATGTATGAAGCGCGCTGCCGCCGCTGCTTTGAGCCCAATCCCGCGCTTGCTCAAGAAAAAAAGGACGCGGGCCCGCAGCTTATGGTGCGCAACCGCGCCGCCGGCAGCGCGGGGAAGTAGAGTCTCACGCGCGACGTGTGTCAAATTGTCCTTGCCAAGCGCCTTCTCTGCTTGAGCTTGCCCGGCGATTACTGCAAACTTGCTCGACGGACGCCACTGGAAAATCACACAGCGAAAACTCATGATCATTGAATCGAAGGCACCCACGCGCGTCGATTTTGCGGGAAGCACTCTTGATATTTGGCCGCTCTATCTGTTTCATCCCGGTTCGGTCACTTTGAACGCGGCTATCTCGCGTTACGCTACCTGCGTCATTCAAACTCATGCGCCCTGGGACGAACGCATCAAGCTGGTCTCTCGCGATATCAAGCGCGAGGAAAGTTTCGCATCCTTCGCCGCGCTCTTGAAAACCAAGCGTTACAAGCTTCCGCTGCTAGCGGAGATCGTCAAATTTTTTCAGCCTCAGGGCGGCTTCACGCTCACCACGGATTCGGAAGCTCCCAACGGGGCGGGCATCGGCGGGTCGAGCGCCATGGCGGTGGCTATCTGCGCGGCGCTGGACCGCTTCACAGGGGCAGGGAAGAGCAAAATCGATTGGATCCACATTAGCCGCGACGCCGAAGCCATCGTCATCAATGTGCCCACCGGCACCCAGGATCATTACCCGCCGGCTTTTGGCGGGGCCGCGGCCATCGAACTCCCGCCTGGAGGCGAGCACCGCGTGGAGTTGCGGGTTAATCTCGACGAACTGGAACGCCGCATCGTCGTTTGCTATACGGGGAAGCCGCGCCAGCATGGAATCAACAATTGGGAAGTGTTTAAGGCGCAAATTGGCGGAAACCGCGCCGTTCAAAATAGCCTTGAGCGGATCTCCGACGTTGCCCAGAAGATGCGTTTTGCCCTGGAGAAACCGGATTGGCATGAAGCGGGGCGATTGATGCGAGAAGAGTGGACCTTCCGCAAGAGGAATCTCCCGACCATCTCGACCAAAACAATCGATCGCGTCGTCGCCGGAGCGCGGCGCAATGGCGCCTTGGCAGGCAAGGTCTGCGGAGCTGGCGGAGGCGGCTGCGTGGTGCTTTTAATTGAGCCCGATGCTCGTTCGAGCGTGGAAGCCGCCATTGTCGAGGCCGGCGCCGAGGTTCTTCCTGTGACCATTGACCGTCAGGGAGTCCAGGTCATCTCCCGGTAGGCGCACGCAAATTTGCTGTTCGCAAACGGTTTGGGAGCGCAGTAAGCCGCCTCTAAGATCCTCCCCGTAGGCGGGCCAAGGGCTGGTTTTTGAGGTCGGCCGTAGCTGTCTTTCTCGTTTCCTGCATCATAGATTTTGAGAGATAATGCCGTACTGGAAAGCTTAGGTTTGCTGGCGCCAAGGTTGGCGCAAGTTCTTCATGACGACTCGGCTCATTCTCGGTTTGGCCTTCTTTCTTCTTAGCGGGGCGGACGTTCCGCGCGTGAACAGTCTTCTTCCACCCGCTCGGCCTAACGCCGTTTTCCTTCCTGGAGAGGACATTCCTCTCTTCCCAGCCGCCGTTTCTGCTTCTCCCGACGCGCAAAGCGCTGCCCAGGCGCCGGCCAAGCCCAATGCCGCGACGCTGCAGGAGACTTCAAAACTCGCGCTTATTCGGTACGTTTCCGGCGAATTTGCCAAGGCCACGAAATCGCTGCCTGCAGGAAAGGAAGGCGTGATTGTCTATGTCGGCAAGCCGCTAAACGCCGAGTTGATTAACCGCGCGCTCGCTACCCACGGCGCTGCCGTCAACACCGGAGACAAGGTTCAGATCACCAGCCTGGATTTTCGCGACCGTCAGATCATCGTCGATTTGAATGGAGGCGGCCGCGGGAAAAAGCACCTGCGGGACCGGCTTCACATTGAAATGAGCGGAATTCCGACCATGCAGACGACCACGGAAGAACAAGAGACGGGTCTTCCAGGCCTGCAGCCCGGCGCGGGCAGTACCATTTATCTCGATTTTGGCAAGGCCGTTCCCGACCTGAGCCCGAGCGATCTGAAAAAGCTGCTCTCGCCGTTCCTTGACTTTGCGGGAGAGCGTTCCGCTGCGGTCGCGTGGGTGGATACACTGCCTCCGGCCATGAAGAAAGCCATCGCCGAGCGTCGGCCCATGGTGGGCATGGATCGCGACGAGGTGATCGCCGCTATTGGCAAGCCCGATCACAAGGTTCGCGAGCGCGACTCCCAAGGCAATGACATCGAGGACTGGATTTATGGGGAGCCGCCCTCGAAAACGGTCTTCGTCTGTTTTACAGGCGACCGCGTGACCACCATCCGGCAATACCCGGAATAAGTGTGGGAGTTATTCCAGAGAGTGCTGTTCTATGAACTGCGCGGCAAGTTTGGCGCTTGAGGATTCCATAAGTGTCGAAGAAAAAACCAAACGTCGAAAAAGTCGCGGGGCAGCTGGCTGATATGGTCTGGGAACATCTCAAGACGCTCCTCCAAGAAGAACAGGAGAGGCGTATTAGCGCTGCCGAAGGTGTGTTGGCTAACGCTTCGCGCGCTGGTAGTCGTCGTACAATTTCATCAGCTCGTCGTATCGAGCGGTTCCAGGTTTCCCGCGGAGGTCGATGAGGACCTTTTGAAAAAGCGCTCTGTTTCCCTTGCGCATCGAATCTCACACTAGCTTTTTGAGTTGCTGCCGCCTTTCCCTTTCTGGAAGATGTTTTGGTCTCCGGCCTCGTCGGGCCTCCTCTTCCCTGGGCTTCGAGATCTCATTCTCGTCCGACATTCCACGGCCCCACAGCTTCGGCAATTTCGCGGGACGCGGAATAATAGCGCGCTTAGTTCGAGGCTTCGCGTTGACTTTTCTTGACGCACCCCATAGCATTTTGGGTTCGGCTTTGCGGCCGTTTCTCCCCGGAGAGCATGCCGCTTCTTCACAAAATCCAACGGAGGTAGTATGCCCATCAAGGTCGGGATCAACGGCTTCGGCCGCATCGGACGGAACATCATGCGCACCGCGCTGGACGACAAGGACATCCAGTTCGTCGCCGTCAACGACATCACTGACGCCAAGACCCTCGCGCACCTGCTCAAGTACGATTCGATTCTCGGCAATCTCTCGCAAAACGTCACTCATACCGACGATACGATCTCGGTGGAGGGCAAACCGTTCAAGGTTTTCAAGGTGAAAGATCCCGCCGAAATCGATTGGGCGGGCGTCGGCGCGGATATCGTCGTGGAGTCCACCGGTCTCTTCACCAAAGGAGCCGATGCGAAGAAACATCTCCGCGCTCCCGTTAAGAAAGTCATCATTTCCGCGCCGTCGGAGGGCCCCGACGCCACGTTTGTCCTCGGCGTCAACGACAAGACCTACGATCCCACCAAGCACCACGTGGTTTCCAACGCATCCTGCACGACGAATTGTCTGGCTCCTGTCGCTAAAGTTCTGCAAGACACGTTCGGCATTCACAGCGGCACCATGACTACTATCCACTCCTATACCAACGACCAGAAGCTTCTCGATTTGCCGCACAAGGATCTTCGCCGTGCGCGTGCCGCTGCCATCAACATGATTCCCAGCTCGACGGGCGCGGCCAAAGCCCTGCATCTCGTCATTCCCGAGTTAAAGGGCAAGCTAGATGGCTACGCCATGCGCGTCCCCACGCCGAACGTCAGCGTTGTGGACGTCACGGTATTTGTCGACAAACCGGCCAGCGTCGAGTCCGTCAACGCGGCTCTCAAAGCCGCCGCTCACGGGCCCATGAAAGGCGTTCTTGGCTACACGGAAGAGGAGTTGGTTTCCGCCGACTTCAAAGGCAATGCCAACTCTTCCATCGTCGATGCCGGTTACACCAAGGTTGTCGGCGACCGCTGCATAAAAGTCCTGGCCTGGTACGACAACGAGTGGGGCTATTCCTGCCGTTGCCGCGACCTGATCAAATTCATGGCCGCGAAATTTTAGAACGATGGCCGGCCAGAAGGTGCGGCGCTCGCTCGTCCTGAGTCTTTTCAAAGAGCCCAGCCTGCTCGCAGCAAGAGTTAGAATGAAGAACGAGTCACAATTCCATGAATAAGCTCACAATCAACGATATCGAACTCCGCGGCAAGCGCGTTTTCATCCGGGTCGATTTCAATGTTCCCCTGAAGGACGGCGTCGTCACAGACGACACGCGCATCCGCGAAACCATTCCCACCTTGCGCCTCGCCATTCAAAAAGGGGCCCGCCTGATCCTCGCTTCGCACCTCGGGCGGCCCAAGAGCGGTCCTGACTCCAAGTTCTCGCTTTTCCCCGTCGCCAAAAAGCTTGAAGCGCTCATCGGCAAGCCTGTCCGTTTCGCGTCCGATTGTGTCGGTCCAGTCCCGGAATCCAAAAGCAAAACGCTCGCCGATGGCGACATCCTTCTTCTCGAAAACGTGCGTTTCCATCCCGAGGAAGAGAAAAACGACGAAGCATTCTCGAAGCGACTTGCCACTCTTTGCGATGGCGTCTTCATCTGCGACGCGTTTGGCTCCGCGCACCGCGCCCACGCTTCCGTCGTGGGCATCACGCGCTTCGTCAAGCAGTCCGCTGCCGGCCTGTTGATGGAAAAAGAGCTGAAGTATCTGGGCGAAGCGCTTACGAATCCCACGCGTCCCTTCGTCGCGATTCTTGGCGGGGCAAAAGTCAGCGACAAAATCGAAGTCGTTGAGAACCTGATGAAAATCGCCGACGCCATGCTCATCGGCGGCGGAATGGCCTACACCTTCTTTAAGGCGCAGGGCTTGCCTATCGGAAAATCGCTGGTCGAAGACGACAAGCTCGATCTTGCCCGCAAGATTCTTGCTGACGCCAAGCAGAACAATTTCAAGCTGCTGCTGCCGGTCGACCACGTCATCGCGCCGGAATTCAAGGCCACAGCGCCTGCAACCATTGTCGATGTTTCCGCCACGCCAGACGATCAGATGGGTCTCGACATTGGCCCAAAAACTGTTGCCGCTTTTTCCGCCGAAATTGCCCAAGCCAAGACCATCGTTTGGAACGGCCCCATGGGCGTTTTCGAAATGCCCGCCTTTGCGAATGGCACGCTCGAAGTCGCTCGGGCCGTTGCTGCTGCCACCAGCGCGGGCGCTACTTCCATCGTGGGCGGAGGCGATTCCGTCGCCGCCGTCCATCAATCCGGAGTTGCCGGCAGAATCTCCCACATCTCGACGGGCGGGGGCGCCTCGCTCGAATTTCTCGCCGGCGCCAAACTTCCCGGTGTGGAAGCGCTGAGCAGTCGGCCAATTTCGAAGGCTGCCACAGCTCTGGCGCAGGCCCGGCGCCGCGGCGTCATTGCTGGAAACTGGAAAATGTTCAAGACGCAGATGGAAACCGATATCTTTTTCTCGGCTTTTTCGATGCTTGTCGACGGCATCACCCAATGCGACATCGTCATCGCTCCCCCGTTTACCGCCCTGCATGCCGCCGCCGAAGCTGCCCGCGGTACGCAAATTGCCATCGCGGCTCAGGATGTCTTCTGGGAAAAAGAAGGCGCTTTTACCGGCGAGATCTCTCCGCAGATGCTCGTAGACGCCGGTTGCCGCTTCGTCATCATCGGCCATTCGGAAAGGCGGCAATTTTTCGGCGAGACAGACGAAACCGTCTCGAAAAAAACGAAGACGGCCATCGCCGCCGGCCTCACTCCCATCGTCTGCCTTGGCGAAATGCTCCACCACCGCGAAGGCGGCCAGACCGAGCAAGTATGCAAGACCCAGTTCCTAGGCAGTTTGGGTTCGTTGACCCCCGATGAATTCTCCCGTATTCTGATAGCGTACGAACCGGTGTGGGCCATCGGCACGGGCAAAACGGCCACTCCAGAAATTGCCGCCGAGGCTCATCGCTTCATCCGTCAATGCGCTGCGGAGAAGTTTTCCGCCGCTCACGCCTCCGCGTTGCGGATTCTCTATGGCGGCAGCGTCAAGCCTGACAACATTCAGGGATTGATGGCTCAGGAAGAACTGGACGGTGCGCTCGTCGGCGGGGCCAGCCTCGACGCGCACTCGTTCGCAAGCATTGTCAGAGATTGCGCAGGGAGATAGAAATGCCAAGTTGGATGAAGTGGACCATCGCTCTTCTCATTGGGTTTGCGGTTATCGTCGTGGGCTTCCGGTGGCTTAGCTGGCTGCTGACCGCCTTCTTCGTGATGAATTGCATCGTTCTGATGGTCGTCGTCCTTCTCCAGAGCGGCAAAGCCGCCGACCTGGCTGGCGCCTTCGGCGGCGCGGGCAGTCAGACCGCCTTCGGCCCGCGCGGAGCCGCGTCGGTTCTTTCGCAAGCCACCACCTGGTGCGCCGTCATGTTCATGGTATGCGCGTTCGCCATGGTTTTGCGCACGGATAAAGCGGTGGAGCAAGGCGGCGGCTCAGTATTGCAAAACATTTCCAGGCCCGCTCCTGCGAAGACGCCCGCCAAAGCTCCTGTCACGCAGATCCCAATACAGCCGAGCAATCCTCCAGCGTCGAACAGTGTGCCTGTATCTTCGCAGCCCACTCCGGCACAACCGAAGAAACCATAGAGTTCCTCGCCGCAGGGGCGCGTGATCCATCTGCACTTGCGCGGATTGCGCTGCGTTTGTTCCGCATCATGGCCATCTTCGCGGCCTGGTTGACTTCGTGAAAGTTCGGGAATACTCTCCTCGCCAATTGCCCGCGGCCCCCAAAATCATTTCGAGGAGGAACCATGAACGGAGATACACGCGTTCGTATACTTCGCGTTGCCCTGATCCTCACAGGTCTCATATTCATCTTCGGTGTTTATCCGCTGATGATGTCCTTGTGGCCGTCCGGCTGGCGCTGGCAGCCCAACCAAACCGAATACGAGCAAATGATTCTCGGCGTTTACGCTACACTCGGCATATTCCTTTTAATCGCTTCGCGAAATCCATTGCGACACCTCAGCCTGATTTGGTTCACGGTCTGGTCGAGCCTTGTTCACGCGGGAATTATGGCCGTCCAGGTATTCAAGGCGCCCTCCGAGCATGGTCATCTTTTTGGCGATATCCCCGCTCTCGCAATCGTTGCCATCGTACTGGCTACTTTCACTCCGCGAGGAGCGGCCGTCGCGCAAGTAAGCACTGCTTCCTAGTTTGCGCGAGCCTGCGCGCCATCTGGCAGGCGTCGTTTACGGGCAGTCAGGGGCCGGGCTTGCAGCCTTTCTGCCTGCCAGCTAAACTGTCTATCTCACCTCTGTGCGGTCGTGGCGGAACTGGCAGACGCACCAGCTTGAGGGGCTGGCGGTAGCAATACCGTGGTGGTTCGAATCCACTCGACCGCACCAAATTTTCCTGCTGAGAAAAACTGATTCGTTCGTGACAGCGCTCTCACAAGGCGCTTGCCCTATGAAACTCGCGCCCACGATCTGGCCCGGGTTCAGCTTTCCGCGCCGTGCGGGAACACGACATTCTTCGCGTTTATTGACAAGCTGGGAACGAGCCATCGAAAGAGAATGGTCGCTGCGATTCCCCCCGCAAATTGCGCCACGATGAACAGAGACACATCAACGGGCCGTATCCCCGCGAACGTGTCGCTCAGGCATCGAGCGATCGTGACCGCTGGATTTGCAAATGACGTCGACGCCGTAAACCAATAAGCCGCCGTGATGTAGCCTCCCACGGCGAACGGCACCGCGCTCGAACGAGTTCTCGAACAGCCCCAGATCACGCACAGGAGCCCAAATGTGGCGATGAACTCGCTCAACAACTGCGCGGGCCCGGCCCGCACATGCCGCGACAACGAGACCATGGGCAGCCCAAACATTGCGTTCGCCGCGAGTGTTCCACAAATCCCCCCGCAAATCTGTGCGGCCACGTAAGGCAGGGTTTCGGCCCAAGCCAATCCACTTTCCATGGCGTCCGCCACGGAAACCACGGGATTCAGATGCGCACCCGAGATAGGCCCAAACGCCAAAATTAATGCTACAAGCGCCGCTCCGGTAGCGATCGTGTTCGCCAGCAGCGCCAGCGCCGCGTTTCCGCCGGCTAGCCGCTCCCCCATTATTCCCGAGCCGACGACGGCGGCCACAAGAAACGCCGTCCCCAGGAATTCTGATGTGATTCTGGCGCGCAGGTTGGATTTCATCGTTTGCCGATGCGGTTGATTTCCGATTGAATCGCCAACTTGTCCAGGCTCGCGAGGGGCAGGCAAAGGAACAGACTGATCCTGCGATCAAGGGTCATGTACGCCTCGCGAAACGCACGCTCGATTTGCTCTGGCGTGCCTGAAACTTCCGCCGGGTCGGCCACGCCCCAGTGCGCCGTCATCGGCTGGCCCGGCCAGACCGGACAAACTTCTTTCGCCGCGTTGTCGCAAACCGTGAAGACAAAGTTCATCTTCGGCGCCCCCGGTTTTGCAAATTCATCCCAGTTCTTGCTGCGCAGGCCGCTTGCGGGCAAATGTGCGAGCTCGAGCTGCTTCAGCGCCTCGAGCCGCACTTTTCCCGTCGCGTGGCTGCCCGCGCTGTACGCCGTGAAAGTCGGTTTGCCCTTTTGGTTGAGGATGGCTTCGGCCATGATCGAGCGCGCCGAATTGCCCGTGCAGAGAAAAAGTACGTTGTAGCGCCCTTGCATCGCTGGCACCTTTGCAATTGATTTGCATTCCAAAATTTAGAAGTTCATTTACAGCATGTCGGACCGCAACAAGCGTCCGCCGTTTTCGCGGAGACAGCCACGGGCTTGGTGGCACGCACGAACGCGCTGAGGAACTTTCCGTCAACCTGTGGCGCCAGTGCGTCCACATCCAGCCCTTTTTCCGACAGAAATTCGCGCGCATCCTCCACTCGGTAAATTCGCGTGGGTTCCACTTCGATTCCTTCAAATCCCGTGGACGCGAGTTTGCCCCGATAATCGTTTTCCTCGAGCGCTCCCGCCACGCATCCCACCCACAAAAGAACGCTTTGCCGAATCTCCGGCGAAATCTCGCCTCGCGTAACCACGTCAGACACCGCGAATCGCCCACCCGGCTTCAGCACCCGGAACGCCTCCCGCAACACGGCGTCTTTGTCCGCGGAAAGATTGATCACGCAATTCGAAATGATTACGTCGACGGAATTGTCAGGCAAAGGAATGTGTTCGATCTCCCCGCGCAGGAACTCGACATTCTCCGCTCCCGCTTTGTGCTTGTTCTCGTTGGCCAGCGCCAGCATCTCGTCCGTCATATCCAGTCCATACGCCTTGCCGGTCGGTCCCACGCGCTTTGCTGAGAGCAAAACGTCAATCCCGCCTCCAGAGCCAAGGTCGAGCACAACTTCTCCAGGGTTCAATTGCGCCAGCGCCGTCGGATTGCCGCACCCCAGCGAAGCCTGCAGCGCTTTCTGTGGTACTTCTTCCATCTGCGCAGAGTCATACAAGTTCGAAGTAATCGGATCGCACGCGCAACCGCTCGCAGGCTCCGCTCCACAGCAAGAACTCCCGCCCAGTCCCGCGCGCAGCGCCGCCTGCCCGTATTTCTCCCGCACAATCTCTCTGATATTTGCGTTTTCAGCTTTCTGGTTATCCAAGGTGTCCTCCAGGCGCTGCGCTACGAAAAGATCCCCAAATGATCCCAATTAGAAAATTCTTCCGCGGCCGGCGTCGCAGAATTCTTAGGGACGGGGCTCGCCCCGTCCCCGCGCCACGCCTACCGGCAGATCTCGATAATGTCCCTAGGCCGCAGCGCCTTGTTCCGCGTGCAGCACTCCGAATACAGAAACTGCATCAATTCCTGCAGCGCCTCCGTATTCGCCGTGTACCGCAGAAACGTGCTCTCGCGCTTCACCTGCACCAAATTTTCGTTCTTGAGTTTGTCCAGATGGTGAGAAAGCGTCGAATTAGGGATCTCCAACTCTTCCAGAATGTCGCCTACAACGAGCCCTTCCGGATGCGCCGATAACAGCAGTTGCACGATCCGTAGCCGCGGTTCCGTCCCCATGGCCGAGAGCATGTCGGCGAACCTAGTCACCTGCTCCGTGCTCGCCTTGGCTAACGGACTCCTCATATTTCGATAATTGCAGAAATATGGATTTCTGTCAACCTCTTCGCACCTCTCTCCTTTGCCCGCCGACCCACCCGCCCTATCCCCCGCCGCGTTCCTCTTCTCCCGTGTTCTCGAATCAATTTCAGTAGCTACTTCTTTTTCTATATTTTTTCTTCGGCATACGATATTATTCCCTGAGCTTTGGATTTCCGTCTTACTGACGGAGTGGAGGCTCTCCGTGTTCAAATCTTCGCTTTGTCTGCTTGCCCTTGCTTCTCTCTTTGTTCTTTCCGCCCGCGCCGATGAAGACGTAATCACCGCCGTTCATGGCACGGTCACTAGGATCGATGCAGCTTCCAAAACCATCGTGGTCAAAGCGGGTGATGGCACCGAACACACCTTTCATTTTGTGGACAGGACCGCGGTCCACGGCGCGCATGTCACCGCTGCCGGTGCCAAGGATTCTTTCCACGGACTCACCGAAGGTTCCGAAGTTGTCGCTCATTACACCGCGAAGGGCGGGGAAGAAACTGCCGTTGAGGTCGATAAAATCGGCAAAGATGGAATGCACGGCGTCGACGGCACCGTCACTCACGTCAGCGCGGACGGAAAGACTGTCGTCGTCAAATCTGCGGACGGCACGGCGCACACCTTTCACGTCGTAGGCCGCGATACGGCCGATTCCGCCAAGGATATCGGCAAAGGCGCGGACAAATCCGCCAAAGTCACTGTCTACTACACGGAATCCGCCGGCAAAAAGTTCGCCCACGTCATCGAAAAACTCTGAGCTTCACCCCTGGCGCAAGAAGCACTGCAAGCAGCCGAGAGATCTCTGCTATCACCGTAGCCGGTGAAGCGCTTTCTTAGCGTGAACGCCATGAACGATGCGGTGGTATTATCTCGGCACTATGAGAATAAAACCTGCCATCTCCATGCCGATCTCCCTCGCATTCCTATCATTTATTCTGCTCTCGCCCGTCGTTGCTCAATCTCCGCCCCCATCATCGGAGCACGCCATAGTTCTGCACGCCGCGCGGCTCCTCGATATCGAGACCGGGAAAATCATCTCTCCCGGCGAAGTCCTCGTCCAGGACGACCGCATCGCCGAGGTCGGCTCCTCCGTCAAGCATCCGCAGGGCGCGGAACTCATCGATCTTGGCGACTCCACGCTCTTGCCGGGCCTCATTGACGCTCACGTCCATCTCTTCCTCCATCCCGGCGCCGAAGATTTGCAAACTGTCCAGGAGTCCGTCCCCCAGCGCACCATCACTGCAACGCTCGCCGCACGCGCTGATTTGATGGCTGGCTACACCGCCGAGCGCGACATGGGTACCGAAGGCGCCGGTTCCGCGGACACCGCCGTTCGCAACGCCATCAACAGCGGCGAAATTCCCGGCCCCCGCCTGCGCATCAGCGGCAACGCCATCGACATTCTCGGCGGCCACGAAGACGCCAACCATTTCAATCCCGCCCAGCACGTCCTGTCCAACGCCGACTACGCGAACAACGCCGAAGAAATCGTCAAAGTCATTCGCGAGCAAGTCAAGGAAGGCTCCGATTTCGTCAAGATGTACGAAACCGGGCGCGACTCCCTCGTCGACGGCCATTTCCTCACGCCCTACCAGTTCACCGAAGCCGAGCTCAGCGCTGCCGTCCAGGAAGCTGCCCGCACCGGCAAGCGCGTCGCCGTCCATGCCACTGGCGAGCCCGGCGCCCATTTCGCCGCCGAAGCCGGCGTCGAATCCGTCGACCACGCCTACTACCTCACTGATGACACCATGCGCATCATGCGTGAAAAATACATCCCCGCCGTACCCACGTTTGCGATCGCGGAATATTTCGCCGATCACGCCGCTTCGCCGGCGGCTGCCGCGCGCGAGCGCGCCATGCAGGAATTTCACGCCGAGCAGTTTCGCCGACAACTTGCCGCCGGCGTCCCGATGGCCGTCGGCTCGGACGTCGGCCCGTTTCCCCACGGCACGCAAGCCCGCGAACTCGTTCTCATGGTCAAGTACGGCATGGCTCCGCTTGCCGCCCTGCAAGCCGACATGCTCAATGGCGCCAGGCTCCTAGGCTGGCAAGATCAGATCGGCGCTCTCCAGCCCGGCTATTTCGCAGACATCATCGCCGTCCCCGGCAATCCGCTCACCGACATCACCGCCGTCCAAAAAGTCAACTTCGTCATGAAAGGCGGCGTGGTCTTCCGTCACGACCACCCCTAACATCTCCCAAGATTTTGTAGGGGCGGGGCTTGCCCGCCCTGTCGCCCGCAAGAGCCGCGGGGTACTCGCCTGACATGCCCCAACCTATTCGCGCGCGCTTCTCCTGTACGTTGCTTTCTGATCGGCCTGGCTGTATCTTGGATTTTCTCGGCAACCAAGGAGAAAACTTCGCATCGCCTCGAGCGAGTCTTCTTATGTCCGCTGCCCCTTCTCAAACTCTTCCTCAAGATCAGTCTGCTGGAATGAGCCAACTCGTCCAAGTGCAATCCCGTGAAGGCAGCTCTCTCGTTCCATCAGCGGACGCCTCCGCGCACGGCCGCGAGCTTTGCGCCCAGCTCGAAGCCGGCAACATTCTCTTTTTTCCTAACCCGCCCTTCACCATCCCCCAGGATGACCGCGACTTCCTCCTCGGCCGCACGCAAACATCCTCCGCTCTTCACAAAAATATCGCCTATCGTCCCGCCGAAGACCGCATCACCGGCCTCGCCAAATCCGAACAAGACGAAGCCGTGCGCCTTCGCCTCATCCTAAAAAATTATTCGCAAAGCGCGGTCAAATCTCTTTCCGAACTCCTCACGCCCTACGCCGGAAAATGGAAACTCGATTTCGCCAGCTTCCGCCCGCTCGAAGAGCGCGGCCGCCCAGCGCGCCTCCACGCCCGCAACGACCTTCCGCACTTCGACGCTTTTCCCACCCGTCCCACCAACGGCGACCGCATCCTCCGCTTCTTCACCAATCTCAACCCCGTCCAGAGCCGCGTTTGGAACACTTCGCAAACCTTTGAGACCATCGGCCCCGACTTCGCCAAGACCATCGGTCTCCCGGGCCCCCGCGGCGCCAATCCGCTTGCCCGTGGCTTTCGCAATCTCGCCGCTGCGCTCCGTCTTCCCGGTTCTCGCCGCTCCCCCTACGACACATTCATGCACCGCTGTCACAACGCCATGAAAGAAGACACCGCCTTTCGCGAATCCTGCCCCAAGCAGCGCTGGGAATTTCCTCCCAATTCCAGTTGGATGGTCTTAACCGATTGCGTAAGCCACGCCGTCCTCGAAGGCCAATACGCTCTCGAGCAAACTTTCATCGTCTCTCGCCAAGCGATGGTCGAGCCGCACCGTTCCCCCATCGCCATCCTCGAACGCCTCGCCGGCCACCCTCTCTCGAATTGATTCCGCTTCCTCGTTTCTCTTGAAACCTTGCCTCCGCTGAAATAGGCTCCTCTTTTTTGCACGGTGCGCGCCACGTTCGACTGTCTTTCAGCCGATCGCCGCACCCAGAACACATCAGGAGAGCCGCCTATGCGCCCGCATCCCGCTAAACTTTTTCTCACTTTCTCTCTCTTCTTCACCGCGCTCCTGGCCGTGTCTCTCGCTGTGGATGCGCAGTCCACTTCGATCCCGCACGGAGCCTCCCAGCCCACCATCCTCTACGGCGCCGCCTACTACAACGAATACATGCCCGCTGACCTCCAGCCCGGCCGCCTCGAAAAAGACGTCGCCCTCATGAAAGCTGCCGGACTCACCGTCCTCCGCATGGGCGAATCCACATGGAGTCTCTGGGAGCCGAGCGACGGTCACTTCGAATACGCCTGGATGGATCGCGTTGTCGATGCCATGGGGAAGGCTGGCATCCAGGTCATCATGGGCACGCCCACCTACTCTATCCCCACGTGGATGGCGCACGAGCATCCCGAGATTCTTGCTCGTCCGCTCGGCGATGGATATGTCGGCTACGGCATGCGCCAGAACATGGACTTCGATAATCCCAAGTACCGTTTCTACGCCGAGCGCCTTATCACCAATCTCGTGAGCCACTACAAAGACAATCCCGCCGTCATCGGCTGGCAGCTCGACAACGAAACCAGCTCCTATGGCGCCTCAAATCCCGATGTCTTTGCCGGTTTCGTCGAGCATCTCAAACAAAAGTTTGGCACCACCGACGCTCTCAACAAAGCGTGGTTTCTCAACTATTGGGGCCAGGACGTCAACGACTGGGCCGACATGCCCACCCGCGACAACGCCACCAGCACCAGCTACAAACTCGAATGGTCCCGCTGGCAGCAGATTCGCGTCATCAACTTCCTTTCATGGCAAGCCGCGCTCGTCCGCAAATACCGCCGCCCCGATCAATTTGTGACGCAGGATTTCGGCAGCATGATGCGCTACGACGTCAATGAACCCGCCGTTGCCGCCTCTCTCGACGTAATCGCCAATAATGTCTACCACCAAACGCAAGACCACATGGACGGCGCGTGGCAGGCTCTTCAAGGCGATTTCGCCCGTTCTCTCAAGCACACCAATTTCCTCGTCACCGAAACCGATGCGCAGACTCTCGGCTGGGACTCCGCCAGCCTCTTTCCGCCCTACGATGGCCAGCTTCGCCTCGACGTTTATACGCAGGTCTCCAGTGGCGCCAACATGGTCGAGTACTGGCACTGGCATTCCATCCACGCCGGCCAGGAAACTTACTGGAAAGGTGTCCTCAGCCACGACCTCCAACCCAATCGCCCCTATGCCGAAGTCTCTCGCGTGGCCCACGAACTTCTAAAGATTGGTCCCGCCCTCGCCAATATGAAAATCGCAAATCAGGTCGCCATTCTTTACAGCGTGGACTCCTCGAATGCCATCAACTTCATGCCTTTCGAGCCGAAGACCGCGCTCGAATGGAGGCCTGGCAGAGCGTCCGGAAGCTACAACAAGATTCTCACTCAGCTTCACAACTCCCTCTACTTCGCCAACGTCGGCTCCGATTTCGTTTTTCCCGATGTCACCGCCGCTGAGCTGGCGAAGTACAAACTCCTAATCGTTCCTTGCCTCTATATCTCCGACGACCCTCTTCTAAATAAAATCTCTGATTATGTTCGCAACGGCGGCCATGTCTTGATGACCTTCAAGAGCGGTTTCGCCAATGAGAACTCCGCCGTCCGCTGGGAGCTCGCTCCCGGTCCGCTCCGAGAAGCCGCCGGCTTCACCTACCAGGAATTCTCCAATCTCGAGCATCCTCTCGCGCTCAAGGACGACCCCTTCCACGCCGGAGAGGAAAACCAAGTCAGCACTTGGGCCGAGTTCCTAGAATTAACTACCGCCAAGCCGCTCGCCTTTTACGACCATCCCTTCTTCGGACGTTGGCCCGCCGTCACAGAGAATCATTACGGTTCTGGAACTCTCACTTACGAAGGCACCATGATGTCCGACAAGCTCCAGCAAGCCATCGTTCTGGAAGTCCTTCGCGAAGCCTCTCTTACTGGCCCCGATCAGCAGCTCCCTCCAACCATTCGCGTCAAAAGTGGCATCGGCAATGACGGTCGCAAGCTCCACTACTTCCTCAACTATTCCAGTTCGCCCGCAACAATGGTCTATTCCTACGCAAGTGGCACGGATCTTCTTACCGGGCAACCCTTCGCGCCAAGCCAGCAAACAACTCTCGCTCCATGGGATCGCATCATTGTGAAAGAGAATTAACGGTAGCCTGCAACGCGGCGCACTTGAAAAAGCCGCTCGTCTAGCGGAGCGTCCGCCTGGAGCCTGCAAAGTCTCCTGTCGCGGATTCAAATCCAATTGTATAATTCCGCGCCGTGCCTTGCTCCGCAACGGAAAATTGAAGTGAGCGATTCTCGCCTACCGCTCCGGCATCTTAATTTTTCATTCGGTGGCCTGGGCAGAAGTTCGCAAGCGGATGCACGGATGCGCTCACTTAAGGGGCGATGAAAATCGTCACTATTTCAAGTTCCGCGGAGCCGACATTCTTAGGAGGACGAGATGGCCATGATCGAAAGCATCCTCTTTCCCGTGGACTTCTCGCCCTCTTGCGTCGCCATGGCCCAGTACGTCAAACGGGCGGCGTCTCTGTACGGCGCACAGGTCTCCCTGCTCTATGTTGCCGATCTGGCAAGCTATAGCGGCTTCGAGCTTTACGTCAGACCGCCTTCCGAGATTTCGGACGAGCATCGCGCCATTGGCCGGCAAAAGCTTGAGGCCTTCCTCGCGCACGAATTTCCCGTCGAGGAGCATCCCAGAATCCTCGCTGCGGGCGACGCAGCCACGCAGATCGCCCTCGTGGCCAAAGACGCTCCCTTTGATCTCATCATCATGCCTACTCACGCCGGTTTTTTCAGAAAGATGTTGCTCGGCTCGACCACGGCCAAGGTCCTCAACGACGCGGACTGTCCGGTATTGACCAGCCATCATGCCGAAACCATCGCTCCCAGGCCTCCCGAACATCGCGAATGGCTTTGCGCCATTGACTTGAGTCCCGACTCCGAAAGAGTTCTTCGTTTCGCCATGAAAGCCGCAGCCGAAGTGCGTAGCAAGCTCACCATCATTCACGCCATACAAGCCGGTGATCCTCACCTTCGCGTTGAATTGGAACTGCAAGGGCCGCTCCACTCCTCCGAACGACAGCAAGCCAGTAAGCGCATTGCCGAGCTCCAGCGCATCGTCGGCTCGGAGTTTCCGGTTCGCGTGGCCGTCGGTTCTGTGAAAGAGGCTCTGCTCGAAGCGGCTCGCGGCTCCGATGCCGACGCCCTCATCATCGGCAGAAGCCCCCGCCCCGGCGCCCATGGCCGCTTGAGAGATCTAACCTATACCATCGTTCGCGACTCACCCTTTCCCGTCCTCAGCGTTTGAAGTCCCGCTTCGTTAAAGGCCAGGATCAAGCTATCGAACTTCGAAGTCAGACCATATCCATATGTTCCAGTCCCCCGCGCCGCGAATGTCGCCAGGAGATCCTCAGAGAGACTCCACTAATCTTGGCCATATCACTCTGCATGAGCAGGCTGCGCTGCATCGCGCTCAACCTGCCGAATAATCGTGGACCTAAGGCCAGTCTGGTTCGGGGAAAGCCGTACCGACAAGAACAGCAGATTGGGCGTTTCTCCCATCAGGATTGCCACTCCGCTAATGGAATCATCATTTTTCTCCAACCTTGAGTTTGTTCCCAGGCCGTCAGTATTAGCTGGAGTTTGGTATTCAACCATCTCTTTATTTAAATAAGTTAGCTTATCCTTTGGGTAGGGCCCAAACGGGAATGAGCTAGCCGGCTCAATCCCCTCTCTAATCACGCCATCAACAAACGCCCTATGGGTCGGAAAAACATGTGCGATTGCGCGGGCAACCTCGAATCTTCCCGAGGTATCTCCATCACGCTCCGCAATTTCAATTGCTGGACCGGGAAAACCATTCCAGGTGGTGGAAAGCAAGTTCGCAGCCACAATCTCCGTGGGGCTTATATATAACGTAGAGCCATTGGCTCCATACAGACCAAAACATTGCCACCCACGCGGAGCTAGAACACCAAACCCATATTCTGACTTGTAATAGGCAAATTGTTCCGCTGCGTCGGGAGCTATCGGCACGGACTTGCTCTTTCCTTCTGGCGACTTCAACGGCCCCATCTGACCATCAGACTTGCACCCAACGAACGGAACATAAGTGCCTAGCCGATGAGGAGGCACAGACCCACCAGTCTCTTGGACCGATGGGGAAAACCACGCCCAGACCGCGAGCGCCATGGACAGTACACACACTATCTGGGCTAGCGAAACCCAGTCCCTTTCGCCAAACCTCGCAAATAGGCGGCGCAAACCTTCACCCTTGACTCGAATAAACTCGGCCGACGAACCCTGTAGACTTGCTTGTGAGTGCATCTTACTCATCGCTTCCTTCCTGCTTGTGATTCTCCATGCTGCAATGAATCGCACATCCGGCCCACAGGGAGTTTCCGAATGGTCGGTGTCGGCGGTAAAACACAAATTGAGTCCCACATCCATGCTCGCCCCAACCTCTGGCTATTTTCCGATCCCCTGTCGTTTCCAGGTAACCAAAGTCTTCGGGTAAAAGACCGCCGTCGCTGCCAGTGCCACCACTACACCAAGCGCAACTTCGATAAACCGGCTGCCCGCTGCCTCCCATGCTGGCCCTTTAAGTTTCAATAACACCACAATCGCCACGGTCACTCCGGCCAGCCGCCCCGCTGTCTCCAGACCAAGCACGTTGCAGAGCGCAATTGTCAGCACGATCGCCACGCCGAACACCGCGATGTGCTCGTGCCACACCAGAACGGCGCCCCATCCTATGACCGCCCCAATCGCCGTCCCTATCAGTCGGTTGCGCGACGCAAGGAGCGTGGCGCCCACCTCCGACTGGCACACCACGATGCACGTTATGGCCGCCCAATAAGCCGCCTTCAATCCCATCGCCTGCGCAATCCAATAGCACAGACAGGTGGCCACTCCCGTCAGCAACGCATTCTTCCAGTCTGCACGCTCCAAGCTCATTCCCATTTACACTCCCCTCCTCCGTCGAGCTTACGGTGGCAGTTCCCGGGCGCGGCCTTTGCCTTCTACCGCCGCCATAAACTCTACGTGGAAATTCTCACGATTCGTCTCAAAGCACGTTGCGTGCCACTTTTTTTCGGCCTTACTTCTTTCTTTTCTTCTCTTTGGCCTCGCCCCGGGCCCCCAGTACCATGCTTCGCCGTTCGAAACTAGTACTACACAGTTAACTATTGACAGAATATACGTTCCGTGTTACTATTCCCCATGTCGCGCGCGCTTCCTCACTCCGAACCGTCTGCCGTACCGCCAGCCCTCAGTTCTCCTAGCCCCTTCCATCGCCTGTCTGACTTCTCCCACCTCCCTTGCAGCCTTCCACTTGCTCTCTCACAGAGCAAAAAGAGAGCATTTTCCCCCATTTTTTTTCATACAATTACAAACGCCATTTTCAGTAACTTCTTTTTTTTGAAGCTCTTACAAATTCCAGGGGGTATGTATTACCAACCCCCAACCTCCGCCCTCACTCCTTGCACCTCTTCGCAAAAAGTGCAAAAATTAAGCCCTTCTTTTTCATACTCTTGCGCACTCTTCACAGAACAGTATTCTCCCAACTCTTTCAAAATCAATGGCTTCCTCACTCTTTCCAAAAAGACCGGGGGTACACGGCTTCCAAATTTAGTCACCAATCGCCCCACGGATTTCCGATCCGCCGCGTCGGCTTTCAGAGACACTCAGCACATGGCAACGACGCCGACTGCCTCTTCTCTTACACCAGCTACCAGTCACGAGTCACCATCCACGGCTTCTCCACGCCGCTTCACGCCTCGCGCCAGCAGGCGTATAGTGGCACTCTGCATGGTTTCCTACGACAGCGGCGGCGCAGCCCCGGAAGCTCCCGTTCCCGGTTTTCTCTCACGCACCCTCTTCAACACCGATCACAAAGTCATCGGTCTGCGCTACCTTTGGCTCGCGCTCGGGAGCGTCCTCCTCGGAATGCTTCTCTCGCTGCTCATGCGCATCCACCTCGTCTGGCCGGCCGCGCAAATTCCGTTTCTTTCCGAGTTCGGTGGCGCGCCGGAGCGCTACGCCGCCTTGATCATGTTTCACGGCTCTTTGATGGTTTTCTTCGTGCTCACAACCGCGCCGCAAGCTGGTTTCGGCAACTATTTCTTGCCTCTGCAAATTGGCGCTCGCGAGATGGCCTTTCCGGCGATGAATCTGTTTTCCTTCTGGGTCACGGTAGCTTCGCTGGTCGGCATCAGCGCTTCGTTTTTTGTCCCTCCCGCTGCGGGCCTTACGTTGTGGACCGCCAGCGTCGCGCTCTTTTGCCTCGCTGCGTTGCTCACTTCGATCAATTTCGCCGTCACCACGCTCGACCTTCGCGCCAAGGGCATGACTTTGCCGCGCATGCCTCTTACCGTTTGGGCTTGGTTCATCAACGGCATCCTCGGCATGTTGATTTTCAGCATTCTTCTCGCTGCCTGCGTTTTTCTCCTTTCGGACCGCCTTCTCGCTTCGCAATTTTTCTCGCCTCTGGCCTTTCTCTCGCATCAACCCGCGTCTCTCGCGCAATCCACTCTGCTTTCTCTTTGGCAGCGCCTCTTCTGGTTCTTTGCGCAGGCCGAAGTTTATGTCGCCATCCTTCCGTGCTTCGGCATCGTCTCGCATTTGCTTTCGACCTTCTCGCGCAAGCCCGTTTGGGCGGAACGCGCCGCCGTTCTCGCTCTCTGCGCTGTGGGGCTCTTCGGTTTTTGCATCTGGGGCCAGCACATGTTTTCGAGTGGCCTCAATCCCTGGTCTCCTCTGGTTTTCTCGCTGTTAGCCTCTTCTCTCGGCTTGCCCGCTTGCATACTTGTTCTCAGTTGGTTCGGCACGCTCTGGAACGCGAAAATCCAGCTCAATACCGCTATGCTTTTTGCTCTTGGCTTCGTCTCTCTCTTTCTGTCCGGCGGCGTTTCCGGACTTTTTCTCGCACGCAACGATCTCGTCTCCGCTTCCGCGAGCGACGATTTCGTCACCGGCCACTTTCACTTGGTGATGGGCGTGGCCGCCACGTTCGCGATTCTCAGCGCCCTCTTTTTCTGGTTTCCAAAAATGTTCGCGCGTCGCTTGAACGAACCTCTCGGCAAACTCCATTTCTGGCTCACCTTCGTGGGCGTTTATTGTGTCTTCATGCCCATGCACTGGCTCGGACTCATGGCTCATGCGCGCGGCGCTGGCGGGGATCTGTCGGCCATCGCGCCGCTCGGCGTCTCATTAAGCTCGCCGCTGAGCGCGTCGCTTCGCGCTTGCATCAGCGTCGCCACGATTTTCACCGTCGCTGCCCAGGCTCTCTTTCTTTTCAATTTTGTCTGGACTCTTTGGCGCGGCGAAAAATCGCAAGATCGCAACCCGTGGCGCTCCACAACCCTCGAGTGGGGTGTTTCGTCTCCCCCTCCGGCCGGCAATTTTGGTGTAAACGAACCTATGATCTACCGTGGAGCGTACGACTTTAGCGCGCAGTCTCCCGCGGAAGACTTCTTGCCGCAGAATATTGCTTCGGCTTCTTCCGAGCTTGCGGCGCGTAAGAAGCAGGCGTCCGAAGCGGACGCAAAGGAAAATTAGGAAAGGCTTTCATGCCAGGCACAAGCATTGTCGACGACATTGAGCTGATCATCGAGGATATCGGTGGCAATGGCGGAGGAGGCAAAGGTCCGCCCGCCGGCGGCGATAGCGGCGGAGACAGCGGCAAACAACGCGGCCCGAACGTGCCGTCCTCGCGGCGCTACGCCACGGCGATCCTTCTGGCCATGGTTTCCATTGTCATGTTTTTCATGGCCATGGTCAGCGCCTTCATTTTTCTGCGGGCCACGAACGCCAAGTGGGTGCCGCTGCACCTGCCATCGATCGTTTGGGCCAATACTGCGATTTTACTTTCAAGCAGCGCCGTCATGGAGCTCTCGCGGCGCCGCCTCGCGTTCGGAGATCTCCGCCAGTTTCGCAAACTCTGGGCGGCCGCGACGGTGCTCGGCGTCCTCTTTTTGATCGGCCAACTCATCGCCTGGCGCCAGTTGGTGTCTGCGGGTTTCTATGTGGCCAGCAGCCAGGCCAGCAGCTTTTTTTATATATTTACCGGCTTGCATGGCTTGCATTTGTTCGGCGGGCTTTGCGCCTTGCTGTATGTCGCTTTCCGCAAATTTGATAAGGCTAAAGTTTCGCGCTCCGTTGCCGTGGACGTCGTTTCCTATTTCTGGCATTTCTTGGACGGCCTCTGGATTTTCTTGCTCGCGCTTCTTTATTTCGGAAAATGAATGGAGGGTTCCCATCGATGAGCGCGCAATCACAGGCCCCCTCCTCTTTCGCGGCGGTGCCGCAGCTTGATCTCGCCGCGCAATACGCCGCCATTGGCCAGGAAATTCGCGAAGCCATCGAAAAGGTTTTGGCCTCGCAACAATTCATTCTCGGACGGGAGGGCGCCGCCCTGGAGGCTGAAATTGCCGGCCTTTGCGGCGCCGTCCACGGGGTCGGAGTCGCTTCCGGAACGGACGCGCTGATTCTCGCGTTGCGTGCGTGCGGCGTTCAGGCGGGCGACGAAGTCATTATTCCGCCTTTCACCTTCGTCGCAACCGGCAGCGCCGTCAGCGCCATTGGGGCCAAGCCTGTTTTCGCCGATATTCGCCCGGAGACATACAATCTCGATCCTTCCGACCTGGCGCGGCGCGTGACGGCAAAAACAAAAGCGATCATCGCCGTTCATTTGTACGGCCTCTCCGCCGACATGGATCCGATTCTGAATTTCGCGCGCGCGAACGATTTGCGCGTAATCGAAGACAACGCGCAGGCCATTGGCGCAATGTATAAGGGGCGCAAAACCGGCTCGATGGGCGACGCCGCATGCCTGAGTTTTTACCCCACAAAAAATCTTGGCGCGTTCGGCGACGCCGGAATGATCGTCACGAATTCGAGCGAGATCGCAGCGCGCTTGCGGATTTTGCGCAATCACGGGCAATCCGCAAAATACGTGAGCAGCGAGGCTGGATGGAATAGCCGCCTGGATGAAATTCAGGGCGCGATTCTTCGCGTGAAGTTACGCTATTTGCCGGAGTGGCAGCGCGCGCGCCAGGCGCACGCTGCCGCGTACTCGAAATTATTGCTTGGCATTCCGGGAATTGCACCCCCGCTCGTTCCGGAAAATTACGAACACGTTTTTCACCAGTACACGATTCGCGTCGAGAAGCGCGACGCGCTACAGCAGACTCTCGCGGAACGAAACATCGGCAGCGCGGTCTACTATCCCGTGCCGCTGCACTTGCAACCGCTCTATGCCTCGCTGGGCCATAAGGCCGGCGATTTTTCTCACGCAGAGCACGCCGCGAGCGAAGTGATTTCGCTGCCAATGTATCCGGAGCTGCATCCCGAACAAATCGCGCGCGTCGCGGAGACGATCGCTGAATTTGTCACCGCCGAACAACACCACGACACGCTCCCCGTGCACCGCAGCTGATGCCCCTGAAAGGAATGTTTGCCAAGCGCACAAGCTGGAATCTCGAAACGAACCGTTTGAGCGCGGCGCTTGGGGCGCACCGCGCGGTGGGCAAGCCGCTGATCGATTTGACGGTCTCCAATCCCACGGAATGCGGCTTTGAGTACGACGAAAAGCTGATTCTCGGTGCGCTGCAAAATCGCGCGGCGCTGAAATATGAACCGAATCCGCGAGGGCTCGAAACACCGCGGCGAGCCGTAGCGCAATACTACGAGGACCACGGAGTGGATGTTGCGATTGACGACATATTTTTGACGACGAGCACGAGCGAAGCGTATTCCTACTTGTTTCGGACTCTATGCGATCCAGACGATGAGCTTTTGATTCCCGCGCCAAGCTATCCCTTGTTTGAATTCCTCGCCGGTATTCAGGATGTTCGGCTGGTGCGGTACCAGCTGCTCTACGATCATGGTTGGCAGATCGATTTTCATGCGCTGGAGGAAGCGATTACGCCGCGAACGCGCGGAGTGATCGTTGTCCATCCGAATAATCCGACGGGACATTTTGTGAAGCCGGAGGAAACGCGCAAGCTGAACGAGATTTGCGCCACGCGCGAGATCGCGATCGTTGCCGACGAAGTGTTTCTCGATTTCGCGCTGAAAGAAAAACAGCCGGCTACATTTGCTGCGAACCCGGGAGCGCTGACGTTCACGATGAGCGGAATATCGAAAATTTGCGGATTGCCACAAATGAAAGCGGCGTGGTTGATCGTCAGCGGCGCGGAGCCGCGCAAAGGGGAAGCGCTGGCGCGCCTCGAAGTGATTGCAGATACCTATCTTTCGATGAATGCTCCGATTCAATGGGCGCTGCCCTCGTTATTGAGCCAGCGACAGATGTTTCAGAGACAGTTGCTGGCGAGGGTGCGCGGTAATCTTGCCGAACTCGACGAACAATTATCGCGGCAGAAATCCTGCAGCCGCCAGGAAGTGGAAGGCGGCTGGAATGCCGTGATTCGAGTCCCCGCGACGCGCTCCGATGAAGAGCTTGCGCTCGAGCTGCTCGCGGCCAAAGGGGTATACATCCATCCCGGCCACTTTTATGATTTTCCCTCCGCTGGATATTTGGTCGTCAGCGTGATTGCGCCGAAGCGCGAGTTTGCGAATGGCGCCGAACTGCTGCTTTCCATGTTTTAAAGGCATTTAGAGGGCTGAAGATGGAGGAAGCCTTAGCGCGGACGAACCGCGCTAAGGCAATATTCCATCCTGATGAAAAACTAGAACGGATCGCGAAGGTATTCCGCGAAATTCGCGACGTCCAAGGTACCAAGTCCGGCCGCTGGACTGTAACCGTTTCGCCCGTAGTAGAACCAGTTATCGCCAGACGAAATCGCGTGCAGCGGCGCATTAGGGCCTCCGTAAGCCCGATTGGCGGCGGCAAGACCGTAAAGCGAATAGTTCAGCAATCCCAGCCGTTCGCCTCTCAGATATTGACCCAGCAAGGCCGAAACGCCATTCAGTTGCGGCCCAACAAAGCTGGTGCCGCCCCAGTAGGGCTCTTCGCTAAAGCCGGACGTGGATGAAGTGTAATAAACGATGTAGCCAGTTTCTGGATCAGAGTTGAACGAGACGTCCGGAAGATTGCGGCCTTGAAAGTACTGTGGCAAAGCGTAGAACAGTCCGATACCGTCCGATTCATAGAACTGGCCGGCCCTGAAAATCTGGCCGGGTTGGCTGCGCTGAACACCGGCGAGACCAAACTGGTAGGAGGGTTCGTCAAAGAGAACGCTGACGCCCCCGCCGGTTCCCCCGGGGAAGATTCCGCAAGCGATGGGATTCGGCGCCCCCTCAGCCGCGCACAAACCGTCAAGATAGTCCCATCCCCAGACCCTCTCTTGCGGAATGGGGATGACGTAATAAGGCGGAGTGCATGCGGCATTGAGGCAATATTCCTGGGTTCCGGCTAATGTCGTGCCACCCGCCGCAGTGATGGCCGTGTCGCTTGAGGGATATTCCACGCTAAGTGTCAGACTGCAGCTCGTCGGGACTGCGGATGAGAACGGACCGAGGCAGCCGAGGTCGTGATTCGCCTCATAGGCGCCGCCGTCGCCTGCCGCCGAGAAAAGGGTCTGTCCCTGGATCCCCGCGCGAAGGAGCAACTCATGTACCGCTTGCGTAAGGCCCACGGTCCGCCTAGTGGTCGGATCGGTGACTGGCGAGTTCTCGAAATTGTTAAACCACTCCCACGAGCCCCAGCTTATCGAGAGGGACTCGGCCGCATTCGCGTCAATCGCAGTGGCAAAGAGGTCGACGAAGCCTTGGTTGGTATTGGGAGCCTGATAGACGATGATTTTTGCACCCGGAGCAATTCCACCAGACTGTTCGACATCGACGGTGGTCTCAAATGAACCGGAGGCATCGCTCGGCGCGCCAGGCCCGCCATCCACGTTGACGATCCGGATGCGACTTGCATCGACCGAAAGCCCGAGGGCGCTCCAATAGGCAAAGGCATCGCTGGGGGTAAAGCTCGCCAACGTCAAGATGCCAATCGTGCGGCCGTTGCCAGAGACGCCCCGGCTGTAAAGCGGGTCTACGTCGTAGTGGTTGGCGAAGTCAGTTACGGTTAAATACCCGGGGGGATTGGCAGTCGAGCCGGAGGAGGCAGCCGCTCGCGGTCTTGGCATCGGGTTGGCGGCAGCCTGATAAAGGGGGCGGAAGCTTGGGCGGCTATCAAGGCCCACGACGGCCGAGACTAAGGACGAGATTTCATCGGGAATCATAGGGCGACTAAGAGGGGCATGAAAGGTAGAAGCTGCGATGCCGCTGTGCGCAGGGACTAGATAGTTGTGCAAGCTCACGGAAAAAGCGCGCTCCATCTCCGCGGGCAGGCCGGTCACTTCGAGAGTGGTGGCGCTGGTTTGGGAGGCCGTCAAACCGTACTTTGCAAAACTGGCAATGACTTTGGCAACGCTAGCGGTTGAGGGAGCAAAACGCGGGGCGAACTGCTCCGCCGTTAGAAAGTGATGAAACAGAGGATTTCCGGGAGTGCTGACCGCCCGGAGCAAGCTTTCCGCGCCGCTCGAATCAGACAAGCTGAGAGCGACAGTGACCGAAATGGGAGTAGTGCCAGACTGGGCTTCAAGCGCGCCCAAATCGGTTGCTCTGGGGGTGGTTGAGTTGGGGTAGGCGACCGCAACATGGTGGCGCGCCGCTTCGTCCAAGGTCTGACCTTGAGCGCCGGGAAGCATTCCAAGCGCGACGAACAATAAGAAGAATCCTGTCTTCGAGGTTTTCACGTTTTTCCTCCTCATCCTTGCTTTGAAATTACGGGGGACACAGCCAAGTGGTGAGAGTCTACGCCAAAATAGCCATTTCGCAAGACTTCGAAGAATCTCCAGGGCGAGCGCTTGGGGGAGGGGGAACTTCAGCTGGGTTTGAAATGCACCTGGGTGCGGTAACTGCGCACTGGTTCAATGAAGGTGAGCCAGCTTCTAGATGGAGCGCCACCGCTCCGCAATTCCAGACGGAGGGGCCGAACTAGATGATCGGTTAGAGGTTGCGCAGATGGGCGAGGCGGAAGGGCGAGCCAAGGTGTTCGCGTAGATCGATCCAATGTTGCTCGGGGATGGTCAGGAAAACTTCGACCACCTTGGGGTCGAACTGGGTGTCGGAGCAGCGGCGAATTTCCTGGCAGGCATGGGACATGGGAAGAGCTTTGCGGTAGGGACGGTCGCTGATCATGGCGTCAAGCGAATCGGCGATGGTGAAAATGCGTGCGCCAAGAGGGATTTGGTCGCCTTTGAGGCCGCGCGGGTAGCCGGTACCATCGTAGAATTCCTGGTGAGCGAGAACGATTTCGGCGGCGTCGCGAAGAAAAGGGATACGGATAAGCATGTTGTAGCCGATTTCGCAGTGCTTGCGCATGACCTGCTTTTCGTCGTCGGTGAGCGGGCCGGGTTTGCGGAGAATGCCGTCGGGGATAGCCATTTTGCCGATGTCGTGGAGGAAGGCGGCGCGCGCCAGAATGGGCAAGTAGTGGTTGGGAACGGGCATGGCTTTGGCGATGGAAATGGTGAAAGCGGTGACGCGCTGGCAATGGCCTTCGGTTTCGGCGTCTTTTAAGTCGAGGGCGCTGCCCAGGGCTTCGAGGGTGTCGTCATAGGATTGTTCGAGCTGAGCAAGAGCCCCGGTGAGCTGCGCGGTGCGCTCTTCGACTTGCGCTTCGAGCTTGAGCTGGTAGCTGCGATTTTCGGCGACGAGGCGGCGGTGCTGCAGGGCACGGCCCACGCCAAGGAAGAGCTGGTCTTTTTCGAAAGGTTTGAGGATGTAGTCGTAGGCGCCGCGGCGGATGGCTTCGAGAGCGGTGGAGATGTCATGGATGGCTGTGACCATGATCACAGGGACTTCGGGGTCATATTCGCGCAGCCAATCGAGCAGCTTGATACCGTCCATCTCGGGCATGATCATGTCGCTCAGGACGAGATCTGGAGTGGATCTTTTAACTTGTTCCTGAGCAGCACGGCCATTGCTGACGGCCGTGCAGCGATAACCCTTTGATTCGAGCATGGTGGAAACAACCTCTCGAATCGCTTCCTCGTCATCAACGACCAGTATTTGTTCTAGCTCCACGGGTGTTTGCTCCCACAGTCATTATACGGGACGGCACAGGGAGAATGGGGTGGGCTTGCCCATTAAGAAAATAGCATGTTAGCGTCAAAACAAGCTCCAAAGAAGGCCCCAAACAAGGCTCCAAAGAAGGCATTGTGCCGTCGACTGCAAGAGATGACAGATACTTTGGGCTGAGGCGACGGCAAATAAGAGCGGGAGGCGGAGCATCGTGTTGCTAGACCAGGGCCTGCTCGGGATCGCTTTCTTTGAAGCGACGGCGTTCATCGTTTTACTCGTCCTCTTCCTGATATTTCAGCGCGATCATATCAACAGCTATTTCCGGTTTTGGGTGGTGGGGTGGCTCGTTTTCACGCTGACGGCGCTCTGTGAAGTGGCCATGCTAAACCGCAATCTTCCCGGGCTATGGATGTACGTAGTGATGGGGAAGGTGACGGCGATGTTGCTGTTCACGGCCGCAGTGTTGCGATTTACGACGGGAGCCGGAAAGCGCAGTTGGCCTATCCTTCCGCTCGCGGGAGTGGTGCTCTTCGGCGTGTACTATTTTCAGCGAAGCGCTACGCCCTACTATGGAGACGTGCCGTGGGGCACGACGGTTCTGACGAGCGCGGTCTGCCTATTGGCGGGGATGGTGCTGTGGAGGTCGGCAAAGCTGCAAGGCGGGCACGGAGTGCGATTGCTCGGAGGCATATTCCTGCTGAGCGGGTTGCACGGAATGGATCGGCACCTGTGGGCGCAGCAGGGGTATTTTTTGTTGCGCGTGGCGTTTGACCACTTGTTGGGAGTGGCGTTGGGGATCGCGATGGTCGTGGTGGTACTGGAAGGCGCGCGATCGCGGACGGTGGAACTCAACGAGAAATTGCGGCGGCTGACGCTTTTGACGACGGCAAGCATGCAAACGCTGTCCGTACAGGAAGTACTGGACCGCGTGCTTGCTGATCTGGTGAAGAGCCTGGGGGCGACGCATGGGCTGGTGCGGCTGCTGGAGGGCGAAGGAGACAAAGCCGAATTGGCGGTACATGCGTCGGTGGGATTTCAGCAGGATTATCTGAAGAAATATGGAAGATTGTCGGCGAAAGCGCCGTGGTCGCAACAAGTATTGCACAAAGATTGCGAGTTTTTGAGTTTGGAAGATGAGCCCGATCCAGGAGTACGCCAAAGAATGGCGGAAAGCGGCATCGGCAACATCATTACGATGGCGCTGCCAGGAAAAGACGGGCCGATCGGAATTATCGCGATAGGCTCGGCGCGAAGCGAGCAGTTCCAGGCAGATGAGATTTCGTACTTGCTGAATATCAGCAACCTGCTGGGATTGACTCTGCAAAACGTGCGGCTCTTTGAACAAGTGGCCACGGTGCAGCAACAGTGGGCGTACACATTCGATTCCATCGGGGATCCGATTCTGGTTCACGACCGGCAAGGACGAATTCTCCGTTGTAACTCGCGGCTGGGGCATCTGTTGGGAAGAGATTCAAAGGCCTTGGCGGGGCGCGGAGTTACAGAATTGCTGGCGAGGAAAAATCTATCGTATGGGATGTGCCCCTACTGCGAGGGCGTCGCGGGAGAAGGGGATGAACCGGACCCATGGCTGCAGGGCTATTTTCTAGCGTCGAATTCCACGTTCACCGATCCGGCGGGTAGCGTGCTCGGGACCGTGCACGTCCTGAAGGACATTACCGAGAGAAAAAAGGCCGAGGAAAAATACCGAACGCTTGTTTCGAGCGTGCAGGAAGGCGTATTTATTTCGACGCCGCAGGGAAGATTCCTGGATTTCAACGACGCAATGATGCGCATGACAGGTTATGAGACGCGTGAAGAATTGCTGGGGGCCGATATCCCAGGTGCGATGTATACGAATCCAGCGGACCGCGAACGTCTGAAGAAGCTGCTGCAGGAACACGGCACGGTGGCGGACTTCGAGTTTGAAATGAGGCGGAAGGACGGCGAGGTGCGCACGGTACTGGAATCGTCGATCGCGGTGAAAGACGCGGCAGGGAATGTGACGGCATACCAGGGCTTTCTGCTGGATATAACCGAAAGAAAGCGGGCGGAACAGGAGATACGACGCCGCAATCGAGAACTGTTGGTGCTGAACTCGATTGGGCAAACGCTGACGGAATCGATGGATTTGGGGGATTCGCTGCACCGGACGCTGCGGCAAATGGCGGAGCTGTTCAGCCTGGATGCCTGCGCACTGTACCTCTTCGAGGAGGAGGGAACCAAGATAAGGCGGATTGCAGCCGTGGGGCATCGCTCGGAGTACGCGCGGAATTTCCCCGCAGTCTCCGTGAAGCCGGATCTGCTGCAGCACATCAAGGCGGTACACGCGACATTTTTATCGGTGCAGGGATTGCCGCTGCCGGCGATCTTCCGGGAGGCACAAAGAAAAGAAGATCTATTGTCAGCGTACGTCGTGGTGCTTTGGTCGAAGGACCGGGTCATCGGAGGGCTGACGGTGGGAAGCCGCACCCCGAAGGAATTCTCGCCGGCGGACGTCAACCTGCTAATAGCCGTGGGCAGCCAGCTTTCGAGCGCCATCGAACGCACGACGTTGTACGAAGAAGCGCGGCAGGCCTATGAGAATTTGCGCCGAACGCAGGAGCAGCTCTTGCACAGCGAGAAGATGGCGGCGGTGGGGCAATTGATTTCGGGAGTAGCGCACGAGCTGAACAATCCGCTGACGGCGATTCTGGGGTACAGCCAGTTGCTCACCTCGAGCGGGCAGATGGGGCCGCAGGGAATCGAATACTCGGACAAACTGTACAAGCAGGCGCAGCGCACGCATCGAATCGTGCAGAACTTGCTCAGCTTCGCGCGGCAGCACAAACCGGAGCGCGTCCCGGTGCAGTTGAATCTGATTTTGGAGGAGACCCTGGCGCTGCGCGACTACGACCTGCGCATGAACCACATTCGCGTACACCTGGAGCTTGCTGCGGATCTGCCCTTGACCTCGGCCGATCCGCATCAATTACAGCAGGTATTTTTAAACATGGTTAACAACGCAGTGGACGCCATGCTGGAACATTCCAACGAAGGGGACCTTTGGGTGCGAACACTAGCGAATGGGGAGAAGCTGGTCATCGAATTTACCGACAGTGGTCCAGGCGTTAAAGATGCGTCCAGGGTCTTCGATCCGTTCTATACGACGAAACCGGTCGGCAAAGGCACGGGGCTGGGACTGAGCATCTGCTATGGCATTATCACGGAACATGGAGGGTCGATACGTGTGCGCAATGTTCCGCCACGTGGTGCGTCTTTCACGATCGAGGTGCCCTATCAGCCGGTGAAGCAGGCCAGGTCTGCTAAAGACTCTGGCCCGAGGGAAGGGCGCGAACGGTTGAAGGAGGGCCGAATCCTTTTGATAGACCAGGATGACTCCGTTCTGGAAGCGGTCCGGGCAATTTTGCGCGAGCGCGAACATGAAGTCGAAACGGCCAAGAGCGCGGCGGATGGGATGGCTCTGCTCGAGAAGCAGGAATTCGATTTGGTTGTGGCGGATCTCGACCTGTCTGGCACGGCGGGATTAAACATACTTCATGATTGGATCCTTACGCGCAGGCCTGGTTTGGCGAAGAGATGCGTGTGGATGCGTGGAGTGACACCACTGGGGCACACTCCGAACGAAACGCCGCACAAGGGGGATTACATCTTGCAGAAGCCGTTCAAAGCGGCGGAACTGCTAGCCGCAGTGGATGGAGCATTAGGGAGTGTTGAAGCCGCGCCCATCCAGAGTTGATGTAAGTTTGGTCGCCAGAGCGGCCCGTTCGCCCAGGAGATTCATCGCGATTTCCAGCCGGACGGCCAGTCTGCTGACAGCCTCGCAAAGTGACCCAAGGTCGGGCAGGGGCGCAAATCCGATAAGAAACTTGACGCGAACCAGCTCGTACCGCACGGAAAAGATCAGACCCAAGCGGAACCTCTCGAATTCTTGTCCCATCCCAACTTGCGGCGACAACGCAGCAATGACGCGCGCCAACTGCCATAACCTCAGAAAATCGCTGCGCAGGCAGGACAGATAGGCCAGCGCGATCTTCCGTCGTTCCTCGCGCACTTTGCGCGTGAGCCTGCGGAATCCCCGAGAAGAGAGGAAAACTAGATCCTCTTCGGCGATAGCTTGCCGGAGCTGCGGGAAATACGTGACGTGGCGCCGAAGCGGTGCTTCCGAGAAATCTCCATCGGCAACTGGCCTCTCTTGCTTTCGAGGACCGCGAAGAGCGAAGCCAAGCAGCACTAAAAGAAGAACCACAAAGGCAGCTACAAATAAAAGAGCAGGGTTCAATGTTGACGTGCCTCCATTTTCCACACTCGAAGGAGCTTTTCATTCAGCAGGCGGAGCTGCTCGTTGATCTCGGGAGAGAGCCGTTGATAGACGGAATCGGGCGCTGGTGCGAGCTGCCGGTCCTCGGCAGGCAAGGGCTTCCGCAGAGCGGCCACCCAGATGCCCTGTACAGCCACGAACGAAGACAAAGTCACCAATTGCCAGGCTTCCTGGTGAAGAAAATAATCCTTGGGGAAAAGGGCTTGAAAGAAGGTATTGATCAGAATTTCGGTGCACGAATAAAAACAAAAGCCGCCGAGGATCATTTTGTAAGCGGCAGGGACGGGAATGGAGTAGTAACGAACAAGAAGAAGGCAAGCAATGAGGGCCGAGGCAAAAGTGAGATGGTACCCGCGGTCGAGTTGGAACCACTTGGCTGCGGCCCAGTGGCCGCGGGTGGCCATGGCGACGAGAAGCACGACGACACCCGAGGTGACGATCAAAGCGCGCCATCCCAGCCCCCAAATGCCTTGATACCGCCTGAGGGTCAACTCAAGAATTTCCGTGGCAGCCAGCGCCTGCGCGAGAAGAGTGATGGATTCGGAGGTCCAAGCAAGAGTGGGAAGGATGGTGGGATCACGCCATGAAATTGAGTACACGACTACGAGGAAAGCCGCCTGGCAAATATTAAGAGCTACGCAGGCAGTTAGAAAAGGCAGTTTACGGAAATTTCCCTTCAAGAAAAGAAGAGCAAGAACGATTATTTGAGCGAGGACACTACAAGCCCATAAAGATTGAACGGAGAGAGGAAGGCCACGCATTACCGAGAAATGCTAGCATGTCTTGACTGCCCGGTAAACAGACTATTTGTATCAACAGCGATAGACACTTGGTACTGGACCTGCTTTGCGGCAAACAATCCTTGGGCTGCAAAACCTTTGGGCCGTCAGCCCGTCCTTTTTCCGCCAGATGCACGGGCAAAGCACTGCACGTCTGGCACTGCACTTCCGTGCATGTCCCATAGAAGCAAAGCTCAGATTAAATCCTTGTAAGAAGGGACGCTCCGCAACCTTGCCTCTGGCCGTAGCCAAGTCGCGGAGCGATCAGACTGCCATCGTTTATGCCAGTGAACTGGGAGGAGGTGGCATGGGAAGAGGCGAACCGCTGGCGGTGAGTATGCTGCGCGATGGCGGAGGCGGCATAGGGAGGGGCGAGCCACTGAGACCGAATGCGGCGGATGCCGGAGGAGGTGGCATGGGAAGGGGCGAACCACTGAAGCCTAGTAAGGCGAGTCCTGGAGGAGGCGGCATGGGAAGAGGCGAACCGCTCAGAGCAGCGGTGGAAACTACAGCAAGGCGATTACTGGATAAGTGTTTGACCGAGGTGTTAACAGGTAGTACGATCAAAATCGCAGAGACAAGCAAACCGAGACGAACTAAGATATTTTTCATCATGGATGAACTCCCTCCTGGTTCAACCATGAAGGACAAAGCGGAGTACTGATCGTAACGATTCAAAGCGTTCCGTCTTCGGAACGACTTGGTGGTTGAAAATGATTACCGAGCTGCAGCAAAACCGGCGCATCATTCAGGACTTCACCCTGACGACTCTCGCGGGAATTCCAGGGGAATTCAGCAAGCTTACCTACATGGCCTCGCTACGCGACCTCTCGAGCGGACGGTACGAGCATGCGGGGCTTGCGGCGCTATATCCCGACGAGGCCATGCAACAGGCCTTGCAACTATGCCACGAGCAGATTTTTGAGCGAGTTCTGGAAACTCCGCTGGCGGGGCAAGAGGCCGACCTGAAGGCCTGCCTGGAGCGCATGCCCGGTGGGCTATGCCCGGCGTTAGCTCATTGGCGGCGAATGGAAGCCTACCGAGTGCTGATGCCGGAGCGGGCCCCGGACTATCTCAAGGAGCTTTTCTGTTCGAATCTCCGCGCGTTGCTGGAGATTCTCCAGGAAGAATGTTCCACGGCTCGTTCAGACGGGTAACGACACCTACGACACGGCCGACCACTTCCGCTTCGTCGGGAACGCGCCAATCCTCGGGCACACAGCGAGAAAGAGGATGGGGCTGCATGAACAGGCGCGTGCCGTCCTGATGAAACCACCCGCAGCGGTAGCCGTCGCGCACCTCGATGAAGTACATGGGACGGTCGTATTCATTAGCCCAATTGCCGTCTTCAATCCGGCGCACGCTGATGTCGACGAGAACGACGCTGCCAGGGCGCAGTAGGGGGACCATGCGCCGGTCCGACGAGCCGATATAGCCGTAACGCTGGTGGGGACTTCCGTTGGTGAGCACACCTTCAAGACTGCCCCATTGTTCGATCATGCGGGAAAGCAGTTCCGTTCGCTTCGGATCGAAGGCCGGATCGAAACGCAAGGGAGTCTTGAGAGAGACAGGAGGTGCTGCGAGATGCGTGTGGGGGGCATGAAACGCGACGCCATCCGGGAAGCAATCCTCGATCGGCACGTCATACCACCGGAAGATTTCCATCGGGTTGAGGTGGTAGACAACCGCGAGCGTATAAAGCTTGTGAAGGCCAGGAGTGACGCCGCGGTTTTCAATGTCCGCCAAGCGGCTGATGTGAAGAATCAACTCAGGACGGCCGCGTCGCGCCGCCAGTTCAAAGCTGGCGCGTTCGACATCACGATACGTTAGACCAAGTCGTTCACGGGCTTGCCGGAGACGAAGTCCGGGGAGCATGGTTTCCTCGGGAGAACTAGGAGTTAACAGCGCCGAGTATAGCAGAGTTACCACTCTGTTAAGGATTCGGAACGGGCGACCGAGAATCTCTCAGGATGAATTGGTTCCACAGGTATCAGCAGGAAGACGTAGGCTTGGAGCTTTTGGCTACAACGGGTGACTATCTGCTTTGACAGCAGCTGTTTGCACCTGACGGAGGCATGCGGCAATGCCCCGGAGTTGTAGTCCGGACTAGTTAGCGCCCGGGGCCGACGAAGGGGAGCGGTTTCTCTCGAGCATCAGCGCCAGGTCGTAGCTGCGGCCACCGTCAAGTGTTATCTGTTATTCTGCAAAGGCTATGCCACTACCGATCCGAAAAGTTGTGAAAGGCCTTTGCGTGCTGCTCTTGGCCGCTCTGTGCCTCTTTGGCGTCGGCGCGCTCGACGCGCAAGAAGCACCGACGGCGCCGGCGGCATCGACTCCGCCGAAAGTGGACAGTGCTGAGTTTGCAGCCGCGGCGGATGAAGTGCTCGAGCAAGTAAGCGAGATCACCGGCCTGAAACTGCTCACTCCGCTGAAGAAGACTCTGCGATCGCGCGATGAAATACGTGCGTACGTCATCCGCGAAATGGATGACGAAAAGAACCCGGCGGAACGGTACGGGGAAGAACAGAGCGCCGAGGCTTTCGGTTTGATTCCAAAAGGATTTGACTTAGACCACTTTATGATTGATCTGCTGACCGAACAGATCGCCGGCCTTTACGATCCAAAAGCGCGGGAATTTTACATAGCTGATTGGATTCCGATCGATGATCAACGCATGGTCATGGCTCATGAATTGACTCATGCGCTGCAAGACCAGCATTTTCACATTGATGCGTGGGTCAAAGCGGCGCGGCCCAACGATGACGCGGAGCTGGCGCGCGAATCCGTTCTGGAGGGCAGCGCCATGGCCGCCATGATCGACTATATGCTGAAAGATACCGGACGTTCAGTGGAGGATTTGCCGCCGTTTGACCCTTCCGTTTTTGCAGGCGATTTGTCCAAGACCCCAAAACTTGAAGAAGCGCCTCAATTTCTGAAGGATTCGCTGATCTTCCCTTATTTTGGAGGATTGACGTTTTCCGCGGCGATTCTGCGGACTTCGAAGTGGAGCGGCGTATCGGCGGTATTCGCAAAGCCGCCGCTTTCCACGCAACAGATAATGCATCCGGCTCTATACGAGTCGGCTAAGGTTCCCGTTGCCGTTACGATTCCTTCTTTCGAGAAGTTGCTTGGCACGGACTGGGCGAAAATCGATGAGAACGTGATGGGCGAGTTTGGCTGGAAAGAAATTCTAAAGCAGTTCTTGGGGGAAGAGAGAGCGGCGCCAGTCGCCGCGGCGTGGGAGGGAGACCGGTACGTGCTTTACGAACAAAAACAGAGTAAGCGGCAGGTTTTGACCACTCGGTTGCGCCTTGATAGCGACGAGCACGCGGGACGGTTTTTTATGGAATACTCGAACGCGCTCGAGAAAAAGTATGCGGTGCGCAAGAATGCAGTGAGCCTGCCGAATTTCCTTTCGTTCGAAACAGCGGACGGCGGAGTATTTTTGCGGTGCGTAGCAGCGGAGTGCGTCTCCGTGGAAGGGACGACCCGGGCTGTATTTGACGGCATCAACGGGTTGATCGGCTGGCCGGCGGCGCAGGACGCTTCCAAGGCGGCAAGCGCTGTGAAGCAAAGGACGATCAACCCTGCTGCAGTCGCCGAAGGGCAAGGGGCGCGCGTGTCTCTTGCCCATTAGGGAATGAAAATTAGCAGCGAACGCCGCTGTCTGACCAAGCCTACCTCGCTCGTGAGTTCGAGAGAGACAAGCGGGCCGTACCACGATTCGAAACTCTGGTCTTATCTTCCAATCGGCTGATACGGCTCATGAATTTTTCCGCCTGGCGCGAGGCTCGAGCCGCGGCGTAAGGGTCACGCGAGTGGGCGCGCATGCGCTGAAGCTTGGCCAAGCCAAGCCGGGCAAATTCCGCAGCCCGGGCAGGATCCTTTGCGCGGAGATCGTAATGAATGGCTAGTTGTTCACAAGCCAGAACACCGTCTTGCGGATCAGCAGCGAGTTCAAGCCAGAGCCCGGCTGCGGCGGCGTGGTCGCCGCGGCGTTTCGCGAGAAGCGCAAGTTCGCGGCGGGCGCGTGGACGGAATTCGGCGGGAAGTCCGAGATCGAGAGCCTGCGTGCAGGCAGATTGGGCGCGATCGGAATCGCCGCGCCGCTCGAGGAAGTGTGAGAGGCCAAACAGATCGAGGCAATGTACTTCTTCGCGATCTTCAGCCGTAGAGGCGAGAAGTGAATTGATCTTGCCGAAAAGGGCGGCAAGGCCGCGCAAGTCCATTTGATTGTGGCGAACGATGCCCACGATCGGATCGCAGCAGCCCCCGCGAAGATAGTTGAAGTAATACTGGGGAATGAGAGCGGAAGCGATGTCGTCTTCGCGATGCCAGCCGAGCCGCGCCGCGTCGAGGACGCGGCGCTCGAGCTCGACAAGACGAACGGAGCCGAGGCGAAGCTTCCACAGGGCACGTGCGGGATGAAGAAGATCGAGATGCGCGGCAAGGCGTGGAGGGGAAATGGAGCGCGTCATGGTGAAGCGATTTTCGAGCAGAGGCCAGTCGAAACATTTGCCGTTGAACGTCACGAGCACGGGGCGTTCGTAGAGGCGCGCGGACAGTTCGTGGAGGAGCGAGTGCTCTTCGGAAAAATCGCGCATGAAGAATTGCTCGACTTGCAAGCCGCCGGCGTCCCACCAGGCGATGCCCACGAGAAAGGGATAGGTGCCCGTGCCGCCAGTGAGGCCGGTGGTTTCCGTATCCAGGAAAAGCCACTGGGTGGGATCTTCGAGAGCGGCGCGGGTGCGGCGGGAAGGAGCGGCGTCACGCGTGCGGGAGAGAAGTTCGAGAGCGATAGCGGATGGCTCGGAAAATTCAGGTGTGGAAAACCAATTGCGAATGGCGAGATGCTCGCCGAAATGATTTCTCGCCACGCCCGCGCCGAGAAGATGGGCGAGAGGATCTTCTTGATCGGGGGCGCGCAAGGCCGGCGGACGCGCGGGAACTGACCGCGCGGGACGAAGTGCGGCGAGTCGAGAAAATTTATCGGCTGAGGCGGCCATCTAGGCGCACAGCCTGTCGAGAATGGCGAGCGCGGCCTCTTTGGCACGAGGAGCGAGATCGCCAGCGGGGCCGACGCACGACGGGCAGCCCTCATCGCAGGAGCATGAGGCGATCAGTTCGCGCGTTTTTTGAACGAGCAAAGTGTGTGTGCGGAAGAGTGGTTCGGAAAAACCGATGCCGCCGGGATAGGCGTCGTAAAGATAGAGGTTTGGTTCGAAAAATTCTTTTGCGTTTGAGGCGAAGCCGTCTTTGAGACGTGCGGGCGTCAAGTCGTTAGTCGTGGCGTCTTGTACCGCAACGGGCGAGGCAAGCCGCGCCTCTACAGAGGTGGCGCCGGAATCGGGAGCGGGCGGGCGCTCGCCGACGGCGGTGCCGAGATCGCGGCCATCGCACATGAGGAGAAGCGTGGCCACGGAGGCAAGTGCGTGTAGGAGGCCGAACATGCCGCTCTGTCGCTCGCCCACGCTGTAAGGAAGCGCTTCGAGCAGCGGCCTCTCGATAGTGATCCAGTAAGAAGTTGTGTGCACTTCGTTTTCGGGAAGCTCGAGCTTGCCGTCGCCGATGTTTTCGTTGGTGAAGAATTTTATTTTCTTGAAGCCGACGACCTGCGAGCGCACCAGAACATCGCCATGAGAATGAGAATTTGCCGAAGCAGCAGACGCGGCGGTGGTTTCAGACGCTTCAAGCACGCGCACTTGCGTGTAGCGGACGGCGTCGGTGTAGTAGTCCACGTCCACTTTTTTCACATACGCTTTTCGCTCTTTGAAATCGAGATGCTCGACGTGATATTGCTGCCCACCGTGGATATAGATGGCTTTTTCGTGCAGAAAAACCAGCGCGCTGGGAAAATCCACTTCGCCGATGACATCGGCTCCGCCGGTAACGTCGATGATGATGAAGTTGTCGCTGGTGATCGAGCGGAGGCTGATGGTGTCCGCGGGATACGCTTCATGCGTCCAGTGATAGTGGTCTCCGGCAAGGTGCAGATAGCCGGCCTCGGCGAGGCGCGCGCAAAGGTCGGGCACGTCGACTTCGCCGAACCGTTCGCCGGGCGCGATCGGCAATTCAAACGCGGCGCATTTAAGGTGATTAATCAAAATTTCGAGATTATCCGGTTGGATGAAGGCGTGCTCCGGCGTGTTGCCGAAAAAATAGTCCGGATGCCGGACGATAAATTGATCGAGCGGCGACGAAGAAGCGACCATCACAGCGCAGGAGCTGCCGCTGCGGCGTCCGGCGCGCCCGGCGCGTTGCCACGTGCCGGCAATTGAGCCGGGGTAGCCCGCCATCACTACGGTGTCGAGCGAGCCGACGTCGATGCCTAGCTCCAACGCGCTCGTACTCACGACGCCTCGGATTCGCCCGTCGCGCAAGCCACGTTCGATTTCGCGGCGCTCGTTCGGCAAATAGCCGCCGCGATAGCCGCGAATTGCTTCCTGTTTGCCCGGCGGCTGAGGATTGGCTTGTTGGAGATACGTGAGCAGAATCTCCGTCTGCAGGCGCGAATTGGCGAAGATCAGAGTTTGCAGATCGCGCTTCAAAAATTCCTGCGCCACGCGCGAAGTTTCATTGATGTAGCTGCGGCGAATCCCGAGAGCGCGATTCACGACGGGCGGATTGTAAAAGACAAAGGTTTTTTCACCGGCGGGTGCACCGTTGGCATCGAGCACTTCCACTTCTTTCTCAAGCAGCCTTGCGGCCAGTTCGCCGGGGTTGGCGATTGTCGCCGAGCAGCATATAAACTGCGGATCGCTGCCATAGAAATTCGCGATGCGCCGCAGCCGCCGCAGCACGTTGCAGAGATGGCTGCCAAAAACACCGCGGTAGGTGTGAAGCTCGTCGATCACGATGTAGCGAAGGTTCTCGAAAAGGCGGGTCCAGCGCGTGTGGTGGGGGAGAATGCCGGTGTGCAGCATGTCCGGATTCGTCAGAACCACGTGGCCTTTTTCGCGGATGGCTCTGCGGGCGTCGGCGGGCGTGTCGCCGTCGTAAGTGAAAACGCCAAAGCGATTTTCAAGCCGTTGGTTGAGGTCGTAAAGCTCCGCCAACTGATCCTGTGCGAGGGCTTTGGTAGGAAATAGATACAGCGCACGGGTGTCTGGATTTTCGAGAATCGAATTCAGAATCGGCAGATTGTAACAGAGTGTTTTTCCGGAAGCCGTCGGCGTGACAACCACAACATTCTTGCCCGACTGAACGGCTTGGGCGGCGATGACTTGATGCGTGTAAAGCTGGCTAATGCCTTTGGCCGCATACGCAGCGATGAGGTCTTCGCGAACCCAAGCGGGGAATTCCGCCCATTGCGCTTCGCGCGCCGGAAAGTAGCGCACCGCGGTAAGCACATCGCCTTGGACGTCTCGTGAAGCGAAAGCGTCCAGCACTTCGCGCACGCGCGTCAGCGACGAGCCGGGCGGCGATTCGAGCGCGCCAAAAGACGCGGCCCGCACGGCGAGGGAATGGGACATAAAAGAAAGCCTCCTGCAATTCGCCTTTTGTTCGCCAAGGCTAGCACGCGGCGATAACGCCTGCAATAGGGAAGTACGCGTTGTATTCAGAAAGCGCGACAGGGCATTAGGAAACAGTCCCTCCGGTTGCCGATATTCCAACCACTCCAACCGTTCTAGACTTTCCAGCTTGTGGCGGCAGGATCGCGGCCCTTACCCATTGCTTGCTAGAATGAAATCTAGGCTCTCCGTACTTGCTGTCGCGCGCCCATGGCTTCGCCGAGCTCAACGCCGCAAAGCAGTTGCCACCGTAAGGAGTAAAGTGCCCAAGTTGACCGTACTCTATGATGGGGCATGCAACCTGTGCCGCGCCAGCGTGGCGCGCGTGCGGCGCATGGACCCGCGCGGCCTCATCGAACTCGTGGACCTTCACGATGCCACCGTGCCCGCGCGCTTTCCGCAGGTAAATATCGACGAGGCGATGCGCGTGATGCAGGCCGTCGATCCCGCCGGACATGTTTATTCTGGCGCGGATGCATGGGCGCGTATTGGCCTGACGCTGCCCGGCTGGAAACTCATCGCGTGGCTGCTCCTCGTGCCTGGGATTCACTTTGCCGCGCAGCATTTCTACGGCTGGATTGCGCGCAATCGCTATCGCTGGAACCGCGACCTTTGTGAGGACGGCACCTGTGCGTTACACGTTGACCAATCTCCCGCCCAAGGAAAGAGCGCGCCGCATAAACTCTGAATCCGCCGGCCCACGCCTCCACCCCGGTATAATGTCTCGCATTTATGGACTGGACTCCTTCCTCCGTCGTTCGACGGCTCTTTGATTCGCGAAACGGTCCCCAAGACCGTTTCCTATCGCGTTGGATTTTTCTGCGCGCGCTCGGCCTGATTTATTTCTCCGCTTTTTTCTCGCTCGTTTTTCAAATTCGCGGGCTTATCGGCCCCGAAGGCATTCTCCCCGCGGGCGCATATCTTAAAAGCATAGGCGATCAGGTTGGCTTCGCCCGCTATTGGTATGCGCCAACTATTCTGTGGTTTTCGAGCGGCTCGCATGCGCTGGTGGCACTTTGTTGGGTAGGAATGGCCGCTTCAGCACTTCTCGTTTTCAATCTTTGGCCGCGCGCGATGCTCGTCATTTGCTTTGTTTGCTTTCTTTCATTCGTCAGCGCGACGGGAGATTTTTCCGGATACCAATCCGATGGAATGCTGCTCGAGGCAGGGTTCCTCTCGTTATTTTTTGTGCCAAGTGGATTCCGGCCACGCCTCGGCATGACTCGCCCGCCGGTGCGCGCCGCGCTCTATCTGCTGCTTTGGGAATGGTTCCGCATTTATTTCGAGTCCGGCGTCGCGAAAATCATGGGCGGCGATCCCGAATGGCGAAATTTCACGGCGCTCGATGAGTATTACCAGAACGGACCGCTTCCCACCTGGATCGGCTGGTACGTGCAGCATTTGCCCCATTGGTTTCACGCCACAACTGCTTTCTTCACGCTGGCTCTCGAGTTAGTGCTGATCTGGACGGCTTTCCTTCCGCGGCGCATTCGCATCGCGCTTTTTTTCGTGGTGACGCCGTGGCAGATCGGCATCATTCTGAGCGCCAATTACACGTTCCTCAATTATTTGGTCCTGATGTTGGGATTTTTGCTTCTGGACGACCGCTTTCTGATGCAGTTTTTTCCAGCCAAATGGAGAAAACCGCTTCTCGATCGAGCGCCCGCATCTGGCCTAGAGCCGAGTTCACTTGGCGCTGACGCCCTTTCCATTTTGGAGGCGCAAGCGAGCCCATCCGCCACCGCAGCTACAAACGGGACGGCCGCCAAGAAGGATAGCTTTCGCGATAACTGGGAAAAATTGCGTTCCCATCTCTCGCCGGTGCGGGTAACCTTCGCCGCTTTTTTGCTGACGTGGATTTTCTACGCTGCCACCGTGCAAATGGTTTGGATGATCTATCCCGTGCCGTTTCCCACCACGCCAGTTTCGCTGCTCGATCCCTTTCGCATCGCCAATCGCTACGGGTTGTTTGCAGTCATGACGCGCGGCCGCTACGAAATCGAATTCCAGGGCTCGAACGACGGCAAGACCTGGGTCGCGTATCCCTTCCGTTTCAAACCGCAAGCGCTGGACAAAGCGCCGGGCATTTACGCGCCGTATCAGCCGCGATTTGATTGGAACCTGTGGTTCGCCTCGCTCGGCGACTGGCGCGACAACGCGCTCGTCCTGCACACGGAACGCAGATTGCTCTCCAACGATCCGGATGTGCTCGCTCTCTTCGCCGCAAATCCTTTTCCGCAGGCGCCGCCGCAGCAAGTTCGCGCAGTGCTCTGGCAATATTGGTTCACTTCCATGGCGGAAAAAAAGGAGCACGGATTGTGGTGGCGTCGGCAGTTTCTCGGGCTTTATGCTCCCGCGATTGAACTGGAACCCGGCGGCGGAATCGGCGTCACCCAGTGGCCGGCGGAATTGCCTCCACACGAATGAACGGCGCTTCTTTTCTATTTCGAGCGAAAGAATTCTTAGCGGCGAAGCCGAAGAATAAGAATCGCGCCCGCCAGAAACAGAACGGTGGAAGTCGCAAAAGCGGCCTGCACCGAAACGGCGCTCCACAAAAATCCGACGAGCAGGCTCGATAGAAAATCACCGACGGCGTTCACCGCCGCCAGCGTCCCAAACGCCATGCCATGCTGTTCTTTGGGCACAAGCTCGGCCGCGACAGAATCTTCGAGAGCTTCTTCGGTGCCAATATAAAGACCCGCCAAAATAAAAATCATGCAGAGCAGCCAAAGCGAACGCGCACCCGTGCATAGCAGGATCGCGGTAATTCCTCCCAGCCCATAGCCTCCTGCGAGAACCATCTTGCGCTGCGCAACATGGTCGCTCAACCAGCCGCTGGCGTAGGCGGAGCCTGCGTAGAAAACGTTGTGCAACGTATAAAGCATGACCGCAATGCTGGCCGCGCGCGCGAGACCGTAGGCGGGAGCGAGCATGCGCGAAGCGTAGAGAATGAGCAGCGTATGAGAGAAATCGCCTGCCCCGAACACGCCGACTCCAAGAAGAAAACGACGGAAGGGCGCCGGTAATTCGCGAATGCCAGCTAAAAACGAACGTTTCGACTTTGCAACAATGGGCCGTTCGCGTACCAGCAGCCAGAAACACGCGACCGCGATTAATCCCGGGAGTAGCGTCCAAAGGAAAACTTTGTGGTAGTTGTGTCCCGTTCTTTCGAGCAGCCAGAGCGCGGTGAGCGGTCCAACGATCGCTCCCACCGTATCCATCAAACGTTCAAGCCCGAATGCCCTCCCATAAGCATCCGGTGCGACGTCCGCCGCAAGCAGCGCCTTCTTGGCGGGCGAGCGAACACCGCGGCCGAGCCAAGCCGCCGAACGTCCGATGAGCACTTGATAGGCATGCGTGGCAAGACCAAAAGAAGCGGTACCGAGCGCCGTGACCGCGTAACCAAGTAAGGCAAGCGGCTTGCGATGCTTCAGTCTGTCGGTGAAGTGTCCGGCGGCAAGTTTCGTAAAGCTAGAGAGTCCATCCGCGATTCCTTCGATGACGCCTAGCCAAGCCGGCCCCGCGCCAATCGCGGCTAGAAACGCGGGCAAAACCGCTGTAGCGGTTTCGTGGCTCCAGTCGCTGAACAGGCTTGTAAGGCCAACGCCCAAAACGGTGCGGTTAAGCCATGAGCTTTTCTGCGTCTCTTCCGGCATGGAGAGAGAGTTTACCGTCAAGACCGCTCCGCGTCATGAAGAGCGAATGGAAAAAAAACTCAAGTCAGGAAGAGTTGCATTACTGGCGGTTGGCAGCCGTCACGCTTTTGCCTTGGAAGATCACCGCGCGCACTTTTTCGAGCGCATGAATGTCGCTCAATGGATCGCCCTCGACAGCGACAAGATCCCCTTCCTTGCCGGTTTCAATCGTTCCAACCTGATCGAGGCCAATCAACTCCGCGCTCGTTTTTGTCCCGGAAACAAGGGCCTGTTGCGGCGTCATCCCGTATTTCACTTCCGTGATCATCTCGTCGCGCACTGTTCCCGTACCCGGCGCGTAGGAATGGTCCGAGCCGGCCGCAATTGTCACGCCCGAGCGCAACGCGAGCTGGAAACTCGGAAAATGCGTTTTTGCGAGCGCGTTGACCTTTGTGATCACGTATTCCGGGAAGTGCATTTTCACGCCGTTTTCCACGCTCTCCTCGACCACAAATACTGTGGGAACTAGCACGACGCCGTGGCTCTTCATGAAGTCCACTGCGGCCTGATCAAGTTCCGAGCCATGCTCGATCGAGTCCACGCCGGCTTCCAGCGACGAGCGAATGCTGCGAATATTCTCCGCATGCGACGCCACTTTGACGTGGGCCATGTGCGCCTGCTGCACAATCACGCGCAGCTCCTCGAGCGAAACCTGCTCCGAGGTCGGCGAATCGAGCGGCGACAGAACCCCGCCAGAAGCCAGCACCTTAATCACGCGGGCACCAAATTTAATTTGCAGATGTACGGCTTTCTCCGCATCCTCCGGCGAATTGATGAATCCATTCATTGGCGTATAGAAATCGTCCATCGGCAGAAAGGGCGGCGCCGGAAAGAAATCGCCGTGGCCGCCGGGAATTGTAAGCGCGTGGGCGGCGGGAACCAGGTGCGGGCCCGGAATCGTGCCATCTTCAATCGCCGTCTTGAGCGCCACGTCGATGAAGCCTTCCGTTCCCAAAACTCGCGCGCCGACGACGCCCGAAGAAAGCGCGTAACTCATAGCCCTGCCGCCGCGCAGCGCGGCCAGAGGGTAAGAAACACTTTGTCCGAACGGGCCGGACCAGATGTGGATGTGTGCGTCCACAAATCCGGGCAGCACAGTGTAATTCGAGAGATCGACTTGCTCGGCACCGGCCGGCACCGCAAGGTCCTTGCCTACTGCAGTCACTTTTCCGTCCGTGATCACCACGTCCGCGGATGCCATCGGCGCCTTCTCGGCGTCGTAGATGAGCTTCCCGCAACGCACATAGACAACTTTCGGCGGCGCCGCGAACGCCGCGAGCGAGCCGAGCAAGCACACCACCACCACCGTAAAAATCCTTCGCATCAAACACTCCTTCTGGGCGTTGTAAATGGCAACCTTTGCCGCCGCCGATGATTTCATCGCGCGCCAGCGTAAATCGCGAAGCCCCCGAAGTCAATTGCGGCTATGTGCTCCTGTCCATGCGTTTCGTCCGCCGCCTTCAGTAATGAAAGCGGAAGCGGAACTCGCCATAGATTTGCCGAGGGTCGTTGTAGTGAAATCCACCAAACGTCAGACTGTTGTCCAATTCCACGCGACGATTTGCCACGTTCAGCGCATTCACAGAAACGCTGTATTTCTCGCCGAAGCTTTTTCCAAGCGATACATCGAATGTGGTGTGCTGCGGCAGATAGTCTCCCGTATATTGTGTGCCGGGGTATACATCAGGCGTAATCCCGTTCGTAAACCCCGAGCCGTAATACACATTCGTCGATGCGTATGCCCGCCAGGGCAGAGTCGCGTTAAAGCCCAGATTCAGCGTGTTTCTCTGGTCGTGGTCTACGGGCGAAAATCCAGGCGCTATGTCTAGTGGGCATGACGTCGTGACCGGACTGGGGCAGATCAAGCCTCCAGTAATCGGCGCGGTTGCCTGCGCAATCTGATTCGCATAGGCGAGGTGAAACTGGCCGCGATGCCATAAGCGTGGAGAGCGCAGTGTGAGCTCCCAACCTTGAATCAAAGCGGCATCCCAAGTGATTGGCCAGAAGAGATTGGATTCTCCGATGTTGTTATGATCCAGCCAATTCGTCGCCCGCGTTTGGTAGGTATCGGCGTCAAGAGCCCATCCTCGAAAGGGAATGGTCACGCCAAACTGGGATTCCTTATCCCTCTCGCCGTGCAGGGGCGCGAAAGCAAAACCCTGATTGCCCGCCAGATTGGCGAGTGACCCCGTGGCCGTCATGAGGGGCGGTGCTTGGTAATAGTCGCCATAAAAAGCACGAAAGACCCAGTTCAAGCGCGGAACTCTCACGGCCACGCCATAGCGAGGATCGGTCGCATTCTCCACGACGTCCGCCGTAAAGTGCGATTGGCGCACGCCCGCCATCAGGGTCAACCATGATGTTGCTTTAAATTTGTCGTTGATGAATACGCTCGCCAGCCCTCCGGTCACGCCAATCGAAGAGGCGGAATAGTTTTGACTGCCATCCGTGAATTGGTTTTCGAAGAAGTTGTACTGGTGCTGGCCGAATCCGTACACGCCGGCTTCCACGTTATTTCTCCAAAAGTTTGCATTCAGGGTTGCCTGCAAACCACCATAATTGGCAGCCTGATCCATCGTCGAGATGACCGGAAAATCATTCGGGCCGCCTTGGTAGTCCGCGCTGTTGTAGTGATAAAAGGGAGAAACCGTCAGCAGCATATTTGTATTGAAAGTGTGGACCCAAGAGAAGGTGACGTAGCCATCGCGCTCGTGCTCGCCATCACGGAGATCGTAACTCGGAGATTCCCCGAAAAACATCAGCTCCTGATTTCCGATCGAGTTGGGATCCGGGTCGTAGGGGATCTGGTAGTAATCCTCTCGCAACGAGGTGACCACGCGAAATTGGTTCTTGGCATCGGGATTGAAAATAAACGAAGCGAATCCTCCGTAACCGTTCTCCGCATCGTGAAACACCTGCCCAATGGGCGTCTGCAGTCCGTAATTGCTGCGGTTTCCGTTCCCGCTGATGTAGTAAGCAAATCGCTCCGTGTGTCCGCCGCAACTGATCTGGTCGTTGGTCTGATAGAAATTTCCAAAACTGGTGGTGAGGTCACATTCCCTGTCGCGCTCAAAACCAGTCCGCGGAACGATGTTGAAGATTCCGTAGGTCCTATCTCCGTAATCGGCGTCGTAACTGCCCCTTTGAATCTCGAGATAATCGATGTCCTTGGGATCGATCACGGGGCCTAGATTGGCGGCAATATTTGTGTTCGGAATCTCGACGCCGTCAATCAACCAGTTCACTTGATGGCCTCCCCGCATGTGCAGCATGTCGTGGGTCACGTACGCCGCCGGCGTGTAGTCCGTAATCATTTGCAACGCGTTTGTGCGGTCGGCCCCCGGTGTCTCCACGATGTCGGTACGGTCCACCAGCGTCGTTGGCGTCACGGAATCGACGCTCGCCACATTTTGGTCCGCTTCTTCAGAGACGACTGTGGTCTCCTTTACCGTGCCGATCTGAAGTTGATAGTGCAGGATCGGCGAAGAATCCGAAACCACCGTAACCCTTTCCTGCTCTTCCGCAAAACCAGTCTTTGTCACCGTCACCAAATAATCGCCCACCGGCACTGCGGAAAAAGAAAACGCGCCATCCTGGTCCGTCTGCATCGTCTGCGTCCAGTCGGAGGTGGCCGATTTCAGTTTCACCCTGGCGCCTTCGATGGGGCGGTGTTGCGGGTCATGTACGATACCGCGCACCGACCCAAAAATGGTGGCAAACACCCCCCCAGCCGAAAGAAATACCACTCCCACGAAAAGTAACACACGCTTCCTCATGAATTCTTCTCCGTTGTATGGCGGAAAAATTCCGCAGCGGGCCTTGCAGGCCCGGACGAATTCCAATTCGAGAACTTGAGAGGAATTTACAAAGAGAATAGAGGCGTGCGCGGCGGCGGATAAGGAGGTTCAAACGGCTGCTCAAAGGATGCAAGCGGGTTATTGCTGGATAGCGTTCTCGCGTCAATCGGCTGGGAAATGCGGGCCGGCCCCGGCAGCACGAAAATTACGCCCGCCGTCAGCACGCGGCCGCTATCGCTTCCGCAAGCCATCGAGCAATCGCACATTCCACTTTTTCCATGGTGCTCGCAATTCATCGGCGCTTGTTCTGTTGTTCCCTGGCGAGGCGAGGCGTGCCTCATCTTCGAGTGCATCATGCCCACGGGGCACATGCCTCCTTTGCAGCAGTCCATCACATTCGCTCCCCAGGTCGCATCCCACGCCGCGGCCAGCATCGGCGCCCAGAGCATCGCCATGCCCATCAGACACATCCACGCTCCGAACACTCGTCCGGGAGCGGTGGAAAAATGTGGCGGCTTTGTCATGCGCCAGTCGAGCTTACCCCAGGTCCCCCGGCGCTTCCAGGCCTTTTACCGTTTGGCCGAACCTTCCGAGCGCCAAATTGGCTAGGGGCCATTGATTTGTTGATTTTGGTCCTCTTGACTTGCCTGCGCCTGCGTCGCAGACTCATTTTATGGCCCACACGTATCTCCTCTTTGATTTCGGCGCCGACGAAGAGAAAGCTCAGCTCGCGCGGCACAAACTCGAGGGATGGAAGCAGGCCTTCCGCCTGGACAAGAAGCTGCTTTACAAGCTCGAACGCGCCGAAACAGAGGCCAAAAGCGCTACGGAGCCTGCACAGACGGCCGCGGAGAAGACTCCCAAAGCCGGAAAATCAAAGTCCAAAGCGAAATCGAAGGCCAAGCCTGCGGAAGCGGAATCCGCCAAGGAAACACCGGCTCCGGATGGCAAGGTGAATTTGCTCGTCCGGCTCTATTTTTCAGGCCACGAGAAGCTCACCGAACACCGCTGGATCGAGCGCATTCCCTCCGAGGAGCCTTTCAAGGAAGCTTCTCCGCGGGTCGTGCGGGAGGGCGAAGCGCAATGGGACGAGGTCGTGAAACAGTTCGACTCTCTTGAGTAGGTTTTCCGAAGGGTCCGGCGGCGACCAGACTTCGGTTTTAATGTGGTCCCGCCGATTATAATTTCCGCTTCAAAACGAGGGCAGAACGAATGGCGTTACAAACGCGCGTAAAACTTGCCAAGCTGGATGCCCACAGGTTGCACGGCCTCGATCGCGACGCCCTCATCCGCATTTACCGCACGATGTATCTTTCCCGCCGCTTGGACGACCGCGAAATCCAGCTTAAGCGCCAAAACAAAATTTTCTTTCAAATCTCCGCCGCGGGCCACGAAGCCGTGACCGCCGCCATGGGACTTCTTCTTCGTCCCGGGGTCGATTGGATCTACTCCTACTATCGAGACCGCGCGCTCTGCCTGATGCTTGGTGTTAAGCCGGTCGAAATGCTCTTGCAAGCAGTCGGCGCCAAGGACGATCCCAGCTCCGGCGGCCGCCAGATGCCTTCGCACTGGGGCCACCCTGCCTTGAACATCGTCAACAAGTCTTCCTGCACGGGCACCCAATTTGTGCAATCCGTCGGCGCGGCGGAAGCCACACTTTATTATGAAGGGCGTCCGAAAGCCCTGGCGCAGGCCAAGAACGCGCCCCTCGGCGAGCACGTCCGTCACGACTCTGATGAGATTGTCTTTGTTTCCGCCGGCGATGGCGCGACCAGCGAAGGCGAATTCTGGGAATCTCTGAACGCCGCATGCGCCAAAAAACTTCCTCTGCTTTACCTCATCGAAGACAACGGTTATGCCATTTCCGTTCCCATCGAGGTGCAAACCGCGGGCGGCAGCATTTCCAAACTCACCCGCGGTTTCCCCGGCTTGCATGTTGCGGAATGCGATGGCACGGATCCTCTCGAAAGCTACGCCGTAAGCAAAGCCGCCGTTCAATACTGCCGCGAGCGCCGCGGGCCCGCTCTCATTCACGCCCATTGCACGCGGCCGTATTCTCACTCGCTTTCCGACGACGAAAAACTTTACAAGACTCCGGAAGAACGCGAAAACGAAGCGCATCGCGATCCCATCTCGAAATTCTCTCTTTTCCTTGTCCGCGAAGGCATTCTCGACCAGAAGGAAATGGAATCACTCGAAGCCGAAGTCGATCAGGAAGTCCGCAATGCCGCCGACGAAGCGCTGGCCGCCCCAGAACCGGGGATCGATTCGATTCGCGTAAACGTCTATTCGCCGGATGTCGATCCCACCTCCGCCGCCTTTGAAGCCCAGCCTCGGCTTCACGGCGCGCCGAAAACCATGGTTGAAATGGTGGACGCCACCCTTTCGGATGAGATGGCCCACGACGAGCGCATAGTTGTTTTTGGCGAAGACGTCGCCGACGCCAGCCGCGACGAGCACCTCAAGGACGTCAAAGGCAAAGGCGGTGTCTTCAAAGCCACCGCGGGTTTGCAGCGGAAATATGGCTCCGACCGTGTTTTCAACACGCCCCTGGCCGAAGCCGCCATCGTCGGCCGTGCAATCGGCATGGCCCAGCGCGGTCTGAAACCCGTCGCGGAAATTCAGTTCTTTGATTACATCTGGCCCGCGATGATGCAGATTCGCGACGAACTCTGCGTCATGCGCTGGCGCTCCAATGGCGTCTTCAAAGCTCCTGCCGTGCTGCGCGTGGCCATCGGCGGCTATCTGACTGGCGGCGCCATCTATCACAGCCAAAGCGGCGAATCGATCTTTACTCACTGCCCTGGCTTGCGCGTGGTTATGCCGTCAACCGCTCTCGATGTCGCCGGCCTCCTCCGCACCGCCATTCGCTGCGACGATCCGGTTATGTTTCTCGAGCACAAGCACCTCTATCGCCAGCCCTACAATCGCTCCGAATATCCCGGCCCCGATTACACGGTGCCCTTCGGCAAAGCCCGCCTCGTCGCGGAGGGGACCGAGGTCAGCATCATCACCTACGGGGCGCTGGTCCACCGCGCCGAAGTGGCCGCCGCGCAACTGCTCCGCGAGGGCGTCTCTGTCGAAATCGTCGATCTGCGCTCACTTTCCCCCTACGACTGGGAAGCCATCGCCGCCACCGTCAAAAAAACGCATCGCGTCATCGTCGCCTACGAAGACATGCTCAGTTGGGGCTACGGCGCCGAAATCGCCGCCCGCATTGCCGATGAGCTCTTCGAGGAACTCGACGCTCCCGTCAAACGCGTCGCCGCCATGGACACGTTCTGCGCCTATCAGCCTAAACTGGAAGACGTCATCCTGCCGCAAACGAGCCATATCACCGCCGCCGTAAGACATCTCCTCGAATACTAACGACTAGGACAGGCACTCCAGCCTGTGCTTTTTTGTTTTATTCCTGTGTCGCTATCCCTGACTTTTTGACGGGTTTTTCTCCGAAACTTTTTTGCCCCTTTGGGCGTATCCTATTGTAGGGAAAGCTAGAAACACCGCTCTTTTTGGGGGTACGCCAATGACTTGCCCAAACTGCAGTAAAGACATCGCCGTCGGTTCAAAGTTCTGCTACAACTGCGGCGCGAAACAGCCGGAATCCGGTGCGCCGGGGCTCTCTCCGGCCACCGGGGCGCAAAGGAGGCTCATGCGTTCGAGCACCGATAAAAAGATCGCCGGTGTGTGCGCGGGTCTCGCCGACTATTTCGACATGGATCCAACCATAATCAGAGTGATCTGGCTGCTGTTGCTTATCTGTGGAGGCACGGGTTTGCTCGCCTACATCATTCTTTGGATTGTGCTGCCCATCGCTCCCGGCGGCGTCGTCCCCACTTCAACGACCGTCACAACCACGTAGCCTCGCGGCCTGTAAACGCCTCGAGACATGCCGAGATGGTTCTACCGTCTCGGTATACTCTGTGCCCTCTCTGAACTCTGTGTAAAAGTCTTCGCCAACACCAAAGAGGCGGGAACTCCAAACTATTTGTTCGCCTTTGGGTTTCGCGGCCCGCGCGACTTTCCCCCGCTCTCAAACAGCGGATAGTCCACCGAAACCAGCCCCGCTCCCATCGTCGCCAGTGCAAAACAACCCACCGCCACCGCCATCGGGTATGCGTATTCATGCACGGCCAGATAGCTATGCGGCGGATAGACCTTCCACATCAGCAAAACCATCTCGATGGCCAAGAGCAGCGCCGCTCCGCGCGTGAAAAGTCCCAGCAGCAGTAAGCCTCCGCCAAAAAGCTCCACCACGCCGGAAATGTAAACGAAATACCCCGGAACTCCGTGTTGCGCGAACAAAATCTGCGTCGAGCTCGTTCGGTGGGCAAGTAGCGGATAACCGTGCGAAATAAAAATAATTCCAAAGGCTGCGCGAAGCAGCAGCAAGGCTAGCGGCTGCAGGGCATTGAGAGATTTCATCGAGTTCCTTCGGATCAGATTTGGAGAAGCAGCTTATCCCAGGCGCATTTTAACAGAAAAGCAAACGGAACAAGGTCAGCACCGGTCCCGGCCAGGAATCAGGTACAATTCTTAACGAAGAATAAAATAGGGCGCCCAGACCCGATGCCAACAGATTACGAGCTCGTCCAGATAGAGGCCGCGTCCGGCGTGACGATTGCCGACGAATACGCTTCGCGTCCATCCTTCACCATGGCATTTCGGAACGCTGCATGAAACGCAAACTTTTGATTGCCGTCCCGCTGCTTCTTCTAGTCGCCGTGGTCGCTTGGTTCTTCCGGCCCAAGCATGAGTCGCTCGGCGAGGCTTACGTGGGCGAGCGCACGGCCATCCTCTGGAGCAGCGTGGCGCAGGTGCGCGAACCTCTGGATACGCTGCACTACGGCGACCGCGTGGACGTTGTCAGCCGCCGCAACGAAAGCATCAAGGTGAGAACCGTCGCCGGCGAATTGGGCTGGGTCGAAGGACGTTACCTGATCGAGCCCGCGCTTTGGCAGCGCAGCATGAAGCTGCTCAAGCAGGTGACGCCCATGCCCGTGCAGGCCACCGGTCGGACCAAAGTCCCAACGAATCTCCGCGTTGCGCCAGGCCGCACGCAGGCGCGCCTCTATCAATTCAGCCGTGGCGTGCCTGTCGAGGTTGTCGGCCGGGCGGTAGCGGACTGGGTTCAGGTCTCGGACGAAAAGGAATCAATGGGCGAGCCCCCGGACATGAAAAAGGAAGATTGGTATTTGGTTCGCGCACTGGCGACTCGGCCGCCCGGAGAATCAACTGCGGCCGCCGCGGAGACGACGACGACGCAACCCGGCGACCAAACCCTGCCTATCGCCGGCTGGGTCATTGCGCGTTTTATTGAACTCGATTTGCCCGACGCCATTCGCGATGAGGCCACCTCCGCCGACATACGTCCGATTGCATGGTTCGTGCTGAACCGCGTCGGCGACCCCGTCTCCGGCGATAAACCGCAGTATCTCGTCGCGGCAGCACGCGGCCCGGAAGGCCAGCCCTGCGATTTCACAACTATCCGAGTTTATACCTGGAACGTGCACCGCCAGCGCTACGAGACGGCCTTCGTCGAAAATGATCTCTGCGGTCAGTTGCCGGTTGAGATTGGAAAAAGCGCCAAGAGCGAGCCCGAATTTCGCTTCCATGAACTGAACGATCCCCAAGACCAGCGCGTTTACCGTTTGATGCAGACGGTCGTCCGCCGCATCCGCGAAGGTCCGGAAGGCGCGGAGAACTCCGTGCGCCCCGGAAAGAGCCACAGTCCTGCAAAGTAGTTGATTTCAAGAAGCATGCACGGTTACGTCGCTCGCGCAAATCGAATTGTGCGAAACTGCGAAAGGAAAAACGAAGAATGACGCTGCATATCAGCGAAGCCGAAGTGCGAGCCGTGCTCACGATGCCCACGGCCCTCGAGGCGGTCGAGGAAATTTCGCGAAAGCAAGCCGCAGGCGATGTCGTCGTCCATCCGCGGCGGCGTTTCGAGCTGCCCGGCGGAGGTTTTTTTCATTACATGGCCGCGGCGGATTTCTCGACTGGCCATATTGCCATGAAGCAGTACACCTTCTCCAAAGGAAGACTCAGATTTCTTGTTCCGCTCTATGATATGAAATCCGGCGATCTGTTGGCTCAAATCGAAGCGGATTATATGGGCCAGTTGCGCACCGGCGCCGCTTCGGGCGTGGCCACAAAATATCTCGCGCGGCAAAACAGCCGTGTCGCCGCCATCATCGGCACGGGAGGCCAGGCCCGGACGCAACTCGAAGCCATCGCGCAGGTGCGAAAACTCGAATTGACGCGCGTTTATGGCCGCGATGCCGCCAGACGCGAAAAGTTCGCGAAAGAAATGCGCGAAAAATTGGGCATTGCCGTGGAAAGCGCGGCTTCCTCAAGCGAAGCCGTCCGCGGCGCGGACATTCTCTGCACCGCGACCACGTCTGCCAATCCTGTCGCGAGCGGCGTGGACCTCGCGCCTGGAGTGCATATTAACGCCATCGGCGCAAATCACGCGCACAAGCGCGAGTTGGATGATGACGCGGTCGAAAGCGCAGACGTCATCGTCGTGGATTCCATCGAGCAATCGCGCCAGGAAGCCGGCGACCTGATCATCGCGTTTCGCGGCGATGAGATTTGCTGGACGGGCGTCAAAAAACTTTCCGAAGTTGTCGCCGGAAAAGCCTCCGGCCGCACCAGCGATTCCGAAGTCACCCTGTTCAAATCGAATGGAATTGCGTCCTGGGATTTGGCGGCCGCGATGAAAGTCTACTCGCTGGCGAAGGAGAAGGGATTGGGAAGGGAACTGCCTTTTTGGGCGGGCGAAGCGTCAGAGCCAGCGCACTGACTACTGCGTGGCTTGCCTGAGCTTGCGGCGCAGCGCATCGTGAAGCCGGTTGCGCACTTCACCCGGCAACTCAACAGGCTCGCAATCGCAAAATATCTCGATCGTCTTTTTCGTTTGGTCGACCACCAGCTTGCACTCTTTGCATTCGATGAGATGGCCTTCGAGTTCCAGCTTCATCGCACCATCGAGTTCACCGTCGATGTAGGTTGAAAGTTCGTGCATGATGTCGTCACAGTTCAATTTGCACCACCCTGCTTGAAATAACGATCTAACTTCTGCCTGAGTTTTAGCCGCGCGCGCAGAAGCCGTGACTTAACGGCCGGAACGGAAATGCCCAGCGCGGAAGCCGTGTCCTCGGTTGAAAGTTCCTCGATGTCGCGCAGCACGAAAACCGTCCGATAATCCGGCTCCAGCTCCCCGATTACGTTGGACAAAATCTCGCGCATTTCGGTTTGTGCAAAGCGTTGTTCCGGGCCAGGGCCCCAATCTCGCAGTTCGCGCGGCATCAAGTCTTCGTCGCCCGCAATGGGTTCATCCAGCGAGAACTGATTCGGCCGCCGCTTGCGCAGCCGCATCAGCGCTTCATTGGCGGCGATGCGGACCAGCCAGGTGTAAAAGCGCGAATCTCCCTGAAACGTTTTCAAGTGGGAATAGGATTTCAGGAAGGCGTCCTGCATGGCATCTTCGGCGTCCTCGCGGTTGCCGGTGATGTTCAACGTCAGCCGAAAAATTTTGCGTTCATAGCGGCTGACTAATTCCTCGAAGGCTGCCAGGTCGCCAGCCTTGGCGGCAGCTACCAGCAAGTGCTCGTCCTCGCGAGCCACGGTCGAAGGAAGCCGGTGTGGATTCGGTGTGCTCAAGAGATATCGAGGGCTGATGAGCAGCCCCGCTCCTTGTGTCTCCATCTTAAAGTTAGCACAAATCACGTAAGCACACGCCTTACTCACCTTTTAAACCATGCGGCTGTCATACCCTTTTGGATGAGGCAGCCTGGCGGCGGGATTCAGAATTTTGCGCATCTTGTGCCCCGCGGCGTGACCTCGCAGAAGCGAGTGCAGGAGCCACAGCGGAACGGGAGAGAAAATGACACCAGAGGTGACTACAAGAATGACGGAGCTTGACAGCCAGCGCGTGGCTGACTAGAGTTCTCTTCGGGCGTTCCTCAAGAGCACGATGGGCTACCAATATCCGGTTGTTTCCTCCCTCTTTCATCTGCGCAATCATTCTCGATATCCTTTATCTTATTCGCCTTTGTTGCGTCGTGGAACACCACGCATCTTGGCAGGAAACTTTGATTTTCCACCGCGCCGAACCGCGCTCTATCGTGGGCTTGAGGCCTTGACCCTTGGGACCGTCCTCCGCGAAACGCTGGAACTCCGCAGTCAAAATAGGCAACACTAGGAAGATGCGAACGCTGCCCGACCATTTGCGAAAAGGCATGAAGCTGGTGATCGTCGGTTGCAACCCGAGCGAGTCTTCGGTGCGCGTCGGCCATTATTACGCAGGGCGCACCAACCAGTTCTGGCCGATTCTTTTTGAAAGCGGCGTCGTGCCGGAACCCTTCGATTATCACGACGACAAACGCGTGATCGAATTCGGGATTGGGCTCACCGACCTGGTCAAGCGGCCGACCAAAGGGGTCGAAGAGTTGGTGCGGGAAGATTTTGCGGAAGGCCGAATCGTGCTTTCGCAGAAGCTCGAGGAGTTTGCGCCCCACGTCGTGGCGTTCAACGGGAAAATAGTTTATGAACAATTTTCCCAGCGCAAATGCAAGTTTGGGCTCCAGAAGGAGTCGCTCTATGGAGCACGCGTCTACGTGCTGCCTTCGACCAGCGGCCAGAATGCCCAGGGGAAAGCCGAAAAATTGAAGCACTTTCGCAAGCTGGCCCAGCTTGTGGCGCGCACTGAAAAGGAACGCGACACCAAGGAACGTGACAACGCAGGACATTAATCCGGAGAAATTCTATGAGTGACGCGGCTCAAGCAGCGCCAGCAGGACCGGTCCTGCTGGAACAGAAACACGATGGCATTGCGGTCTTGGTGTTGAACCGTCCCGACAAGCTAAATGCGCTCAACAGCGAGCTTTCGACGGCGCTAAACGACGCCCTCGCGCGCATTGCGGACGATGATTCCGTTCACGTCGTTGTGCTAAGCGGCGCGGGCCGCGCGTTTTGCTCGGGCGGCGATCTCGGCGCCATCGGCAGAGGACGCGAGCGCAACGAGACCGCCGAGCTTGGGCCGATACTCCGCTCGGGGATGCAAGCCGTGTTGAAAATGCGGCTCATGCCCCAGCCGGTGATTGCGGCCGTGAATGGCGCCGCTGCGGGCGCGGGGATGAACATCGCGCTTGCCGCGGACATTCGGATAGCCGCAGATACCGCGAAGTTCGGAGAGAATTTTTCCCGCGTGGGGCTTTTTCCGGATTACGGCGGAACGTTTTTTCTGCCGCAACTTGTGGGGCCATCGGTCGCGGCCGAAATGTTCTATACCGGAGAAATGATCGACGCGCCGATGGCGTTGCGGCTGGGCATCGTGAACCGTGTTGTGCCGGTTGCGCAATTGGAAGCGGAAGCGAAGAGTTTGGCGGAGAAGATCGCGCAGGGTCCCCCGCTTGCCATCCGCGCTGTGAAGAAGATTATGTTCGGAAGCCACAAAGAAGCGTTAGTGAAGGCCCTCGATCACGAAGTCGAACTGCAAATGAAGTGCTTTCATTCTGAGGATTGCATGGAGGGAATCCGGGCATTTTTTGAAAAGCGGCCTCCAAGATTTCAGGGCAAGTAGAGTTGCGCTCCGAGAAAGTTCTCAAGACCAGTTACCACAAAAGATCCCGCAACCGCTTTCAGGATGAGCTGTGAGCGAAACGATCCAGACAAGAATTGAAAAACGCACCGCATGGGTCACGCTGAATCGCCCGCCTTTGAATATTCTTGATATTCCGATGATGCAGGTTTTGGATGCGGCCTTGAAGCGCGTTTTGCCCAAGTGCGATTTCCTGGTTTTTCAGGGCGCCGGTCCCAAGGCGTTTTCCGCAGGCGCCGAGGTTGCCGACCATACTCCCGAACGCGTCGGGAAAATGCTGGCTGCGTTTCACGCCGTCTTCCGACGGCTGGCGAACGCGGATTGCCTGAAGATCGCCCTGGTTCACGGCCACTGCCTTGGCGGCGGGATGGAGCTTGCCACATTTTGCGACTTTGTCATCGCTGGCGAGTCCGCGCAGTTCGGTCAGCCGGAGATTAAATTGGGCTGCTTTCCGCCGGTGGCGATGATTACGCTACCACAGCTCATTGGTTTTCGCGCTGCGTCTGACTTGATCCTTACCGGCCGGCAAATTGGCGCCGCCGAAGCGCAACGGCTAGGGCTGATCACGCGCGTTGTTCCCGATGGGCAGCTCCTTACGATTGCTGACGGCTCGCTCGAAGAGCTTCGTGCGCTGAGTCCTTCCGTGATTCAGCTCACACGGCGGACGCTTTGGAAACTTCATGCGGGCAATTTCAGCAAGCGCCTGGCCGCGGTAGAACGCATATACTTATCCAAGCTCATGAAGAGCGCGGACGCACGGGAAGGCATTCGTGCTTTCCTCGAGAAGCGCGAGCCTTCCTGGCAAAGACTCTAAATCGAGGTTCTTCGAAAAAATGGAAGATTTGCAAATCACGGCGAAAGAAGTGAACGAGCGCATCGGGCGCGGCGAGAAACTGCTGCTCGTGGATGTGCGCGAGCCTTGGGAATACGACCTTTGCCGGATTCCCGGAGCCAAATTGATTCCGCTTGGCACAATGCCCGCCCATTTGAATGCGCTGCTCGATGCGGACGACGTGGTTTGCTATTGCCATCACGGAATGCGCAGCCTGGATGCGGCGGCGTGGCTGCGGAAACAGGGGGTCGAGAGCGCGAGATCCATGGCGGGCGGCATCGAACGGTGGTCGGTTGAGATTGATCCGCAGGTTCCGCGATACTAAAAGAAGGATGTAACGAAGCAACGGCGTAACGAGAAGAAGAAATGCGGAATCCGGCGCGGAGGCGACGAAACGAACCATGGCGAAGATTAGGTTGCGCTTTCTCGAGAAACCAACTTGAACGACCTGCCGCAAAGCAAGAAGTTTCTTGCTCGAGCACGGCGCCGAATTGGATTCGCGCGATTTGGACAAGGATAGTTTGAGCGAAGCGGAGCTCGATCGTTTGATTGGCGCTCGCGATTACAAACAGTTTTTGAACCCGCGGAACGAACTCTATCGCACAAAGAATATGAGCGAGAAACCACCCACGAGAGCAGAAGCGATCAAGCTGATGGCCCGGACACCGAACCTGATCCGGCGGCCGGTGGTGATTCGCGGTGACCAAATCGTCTTGGGCTTCGATGAAGCCGCTTATAAGAAGTTGCTGAAGTAAAACCGGCCGGCAAACCACATGAAGCATCCGTTCTCAGAAAAAATCGTGATTCAGCAAGGCGATTTGACCGACATGGATACGGACGCCATCGTCAACGCCGCCAACAATGACTTGCAGCTTGGCGGGGGCGTTGCCGGAGCAATCCGGCGCAAGGGCGGTGAAGAAATTCAGCGCGAATGCGATGAGATTGGAAGCATCCCGGTCGGCTACGCCGCCATCACCGGCGGCGGCGAGCTGAAGGCGCGGCACGTGATTCATGCCGCTAGCATGCAACTTGGCGGACGGACTACAGCGGCGAACCTACGCACCTCCATTTCACATTCTCTGAGGATCGCTGCGGAGCGCGGCTTGAAGACGATCGCCTTTCCTGCCGTGGGAACGGGGATCGCCGGGTTCTCTCTGGAAGAGTGCGCTTCCATCTTGGTCGAGGAGGCAGTCCAGCATTTGAAGGCCGAAACCTCACTGGAGAGGATTTACATCGTGCTATTCGACGAGCGAGCCTGCGATGTCTTTACGCGAGCTTGGAAGAAGCAGCAGGCGGTTTCCCCGGCGAGCGCCGGCGGGCTAAGCTAGGATCCCAGCAGCCTAAGGCCCCCACCCCGGGGTGTACGGTAGTTATGAAGTAAACCATAGAGCGAAAAGGGGTTGCGGCATTTTCTGCGTGTTGGCATGGCGCGGCTGGTTTGGCCGAAGGATGATCAAACCTCGCGTACCCCACCCCCGGCTGTTTTCTGTGAGAGCGGCAAACACACGACTTATGCTTGACGCGGCTCGTAGGAATGACAAATATGAGATTTAAAGTTGTTTTGTTTTGAACGAGTTGCGGCCCGTTCGTAAGAGCAGCAAATAAAGGATTTACGTTGGAGACAATCCTTGAACTGAAAGCCTTGAGCGTAACTTTCGGCTTCCGCTCTGGGTAAGCGAGCGAAAAACCTAAGCATCCGCCAAGGCGGAGCTTGGAGAAACAAAAAGCCGGCAAGATGCCGGCGGAACGGGATGAAATGCACTATTACCCAAGAAACATGGTACCAGAAATTGCAGATTTGTCAAGCGAAATCGGAGGGGGAATCGCCACTAGGCGCGGGAGGGAGACTTGTGCGCGGTCTTCCGCGAGGTGCGCCATTTTTTGTCGCGTTCGACGGATTCACGGACGCGGAAGGCGATGATCTTGCGGATCAGTGAGAGGGGCAACGGCTTATCGAGGGGGAACTGGATGGACCCTTTGGCCGTGGCACATTTGGAAAGATCTTTCGCGAAAGCGCTCACTGCGGAGGGCGTGGGATAGAAGCCGATATGAGTTTTGTGGGCGGCGAAAGTGACCAGTATTCGTTTGTAGGAAAAGGCGGGCATGCCCCACTTGAGGCTTTCCGCAGCTCCGGGAGTGGCTTTGCGAATGCAGGCACGAAGTTCCCGTAATTTCTTTTGCGCCTCTTCGGGGACGGCATCGATGTATTCGGCGATCGTTTTAGGCCGTGTTTTCTTGGGCGGCACGGGTTCATTCTAGCGACTCTCCAACGGATCCGCCAACCTGAGTTCGAGTTGGAGCATCTGTTAGGCTAAATAGGCTCTCATGACCATGCCCTCAGGAGATCCAAATCGCCTGGCTCTTAGACTGCCCTCGGGCTTCGCGGTTGTCCTGCTTATCGCACTTGGTGCAACTCAAACTTCTTTTCCGTATCCTAATCAGTCCACAAGCTCGACCGCCAGCGGTCGGCGAGTATTTCGCCTGGTCTATTACAAGGTGCGGAGCATACCTCTGGCTATGGATGCCCCGACACATACGAACACCTATTCGGTCACGAGCGAGGACAGACAGGAAGTCCAACTTACGGAAGACAACCACAGCTTCAGGCCAGCCCTCTCCCGCGATGGAGCCAGGATTGCGTACGTCCACATAAAGGGACCCGGCTGTGAAGGATGCCTGTATCCGCCAGAATATGAGATCAACTTGATGAATGCGGATGGGAGTCAGCCGCACGCGATCGCTGACATTGATAGGCCGATCTCCATAAGCTGGTCACCTGACGGCAAAACGCTGGCCTATTTCGGATTTCCAATGTTGGCAGATCTTGTCCCTGGTTTCCCGCCCGAGTTGTCGGCCCAAATTGCAATGGGAATGCAACGAGCAGTCGATCCGCGCCTCTACCTCCTGCCACTCGACGGTCCATCTCCGCCTCGACTGCTGACCGACCGAGCTCTTGGGGATTTCAAATGGTCGCCTGATGGAAAGTGGATTGCCTACCTCTGCCATGCTAAGCAAGACCTCTCACAATCTGCTATTCAACTGTGCTTGTCGGCGACAACGCCGAACGGGGAGTCAAAAGTGTTGTCAGAAGGGGTGCCTCGGGGACGATACTCCTGGTCGCCTGATGGCGCCCACCTTGCTTACTTCACGTCCAGTAAGAGTAACTTCGCGCTGTACGTTGCCGGAGCCGACGGCGCAACTCCACGCTTACTGACGGAGACGAAGGGTTTCCCAGGAGAACCGGAATGGTCCCGTGACGGTCGAAGAATTGTCTTCTCGGGTAAGGAGAGCAAAAAAGCAGCAATATTCTTGATAAACGTGGACGGCTCAGGCAAAACTCGCCTCACCGCCCCAAAGCTGCAGGCATCTCGACCTTTCTGGTCGCCCGACGGAAAGCAGATCGCCTTCGCCGGGGGCGCTCACGGCGAACCCCAAGTCTATATTGAGAATGACGACGGCTCTGGAGTCCGAGAGTTAACACATGACAAGAAAATCGGGTGCAGAACTGACGCTTGGATCGAGGAAAGCAGTCTTCTCTTGCTGCAATGCGGACCGCGTTCCAACCTCTCTTATATGGGCGTCACGAACCTGAATTTTTATACGCTTGCCACTGACGACCCCAATAGCAGACCCATGCAGTTGACGACGGGCGGAGCTGCCGGGATATCTATCGCTGCAGTTGGCGAATCAAATGAACCTAGCTCAAAAGGATCTCACTAATTCCTGGTTGCCGCTGCGGCCTGGGGAGGACGGAAAGGCACGGAAGGGGCTACTGCGCGCGTTCCATCTGAGAAGGCTGGTTTTTATTGACTGGGATTGGGGCGTTTTAGGGTGGGGCGGTCGCCGGCGGGAGGTTGGGCGGGAGTTGCGGCTGCTGGAGTGCCGCCAGTGGCTGGATTGGCGGCGGTAATACTGCCGTCGGAAAAGGGCTTCTTGAGCCAGCGTTCGGCTTCGAGCTGGGCGCCGCCGGTATCGTCATTGGTTTGTTTGGCTTTGCTGTACTCGTTGACGGCGCGGGCGCGCTGGCCGAGGATATCGAATATTTTGCCGAGATAGATGTGTCCCCAGACCTCGGTCCATTTTTCGGAGGGTTCGGGAACACCTTCCAAGGATTCGCGGAAGGCGTTGGCGGCAGCCTGGTAGTTCTTCTGATAGAAGAAGGCTTCGCCCATGCGGAAATTGGCAAGTGGACGGCCAGGCTGAATCGTTAGCGCTCGCTGATACTGCCGGATGGCGTCGTAGTAGAGGCCCTTTTCGGCGAGCTCTTCTCCGCGGGCGATAGCGGCGCGAGCGCGAAGGGAAGTGCTGCCTTTCAGGACGAGGTTATTGGGGTCGATCTTGATTCCGCCGGGCTTGGGCCTGCCAAAGGTCTCGACGGTGAAAGGCGATTCGAGGCCCAGAACATCCACCCATTTTGTTTCGGGATTGCCTTCGGTGTCGATGCGCAACTGCACGGGCATGCTAAACGTGTCGATGGGCTGCTTGATCTTTCCAACGATGCGAAAACCCTTGGGGGTGCGGTAGACCACGTAGTCCAGCGTGAAATCGGGGACGCCGGTGGAATTGAGCCACTGGGCGAAAAAGGGGCGGAGATTGGGCGCAACCTCGCCGGGTTTGGCTGCGGCTTGGACGTGCTGGTCGGCCATATCGATGAAATTGTCGATGCGCGCGGTTTTGCCCGCGTACTTGACGGCAAAATCATGGAGCAGCGACTTGAAAGCGACGTCACCCATCAGGGCCCGAAGCATGTGGAAAACCATCGCGCCTTTATTCAGCACCACGGAACGGTAGTCGCCGGAATAAGGCGCAAGCCTGGCGGCCTGGGCGATGGGCGCGGCGTCTTCATACATAAGAGCGCCGACGGCAAATTCGTCGACCGTTTTGAGTCCCGCCTCTTTGCCAGCGCTCTGCTCGGCGTACATTTCTTCACAATAGTGCGCCAGACCGTCGGTGACCCAAACGTCGCCTGGTGTGGCTGGAAGGATGGAGTTGCCAAACCACTGGGCGGCAACGAGACCGGCGATGGTGCGCTCGGCGGATTTGGGTTCCCAGAGGTGGTGGCTCAGCAGAAGAACGCCGGGCGCGGCGAAGTCCTGGAGGGTGCCATCAGGCAATTGGATGATGGTCATGTCCGGATCTGGCAGGCCACCAAACATGTCGGAGAAAACGGTGACAGCGCGCGCGACGTCATCCGCAAAAGCCTGGGCATTGGCAGAATCGGCGCGCGGCGCGAAGACCGCAACGTTAATGCCCTCGGACTGCTTGGGATTGAGTTGCAGATTGCCCGCCACGAAGGTGCCGTGCGGACCCGGAGTGTTGCAGTCGAAGGTGTATAACAGGCGTCCACCGCCTACCGCGGCGGTTCCGGCCATGGGAGTCGGGGCTGAAGTCTTGCCCGAGCCAGCGACGGCGAAGTTGTCGGGCACGTTGAGCCGGAAGGTCGCGGTGTAGCGATTGGAAGGATAGTCAGTGAGAGGGAACCACCTTGCGGGCAGGAGCAGATAGGCGTCGTCGTGACCGATCATGGCGGCCGTGACGCCGGGGACGGGACTATTTTCCGCGTTAGCGAGCAGGCCGGAGTAGGTGAAGATCAACGTGACGTGATCTCCGGTGGCCACGGGAGTAGGAAGCGTGACGAGAACGTAGAGCGGATTCGTCGAGTCGCGGCCGAAGCCCAGAGATTTGCCGTCGGCGGTGGTGACCGAACTGACTGTGAGATTGGGATGCAACTCGACGCGAAGATTGCCGGTAACGGTGGTGGCCTTGAATTGGACTTTAGCGACGGCGCTGATGGATTGGCGGGTGGAGTCGAGCGTGGCGGAGACGTCGTAGTGATCGGCGAGAAAACCGACCTGCTGAGGAACCTGAGCGCGCAGCGGGGAAGCCGCGCAGGCGAGGGCTACGACACAGAGAACCGCAAGCTCGACACAAACTCTTCGGCGGAGGGGCATCGAAGGTTTCAAAGGGCACCTTTCGTCGGGGTACAGAGCGATGCGGTTCTGCATGTATAGGATAGCACTTAGTGGGCTAAGCGTTGCCAGCGAGAGTTGCGAGAAGGGAGGCGATGGCGTCGGCGGCGCGATCGACGGCGCCTGGGGGACCGAGGCGTTTGCGGACGTCGGCGAGACCGGCGCGGAGAGTAGCGCGGGCGGAAGGGCCGTCGAGCAGGCGAAGGACTTCCTGGGAGACGCGCTCGGGAGTGAAGTCCTTTTGAATCAGCTCGGGAACGACGGGGTACCCGGCGATAAGGTTGACCATGCTGAAGAATTTGGTACGGACGAGAGGCTTGGCGAGGAGAGCTGTGAGAGGGGTCACGCGATAGACGACGACCATGGGGACGTCCAGGAGGGCGGCTTCGATGGTAGCGGTGCCGCTGGAGACGATAGCGGCATCGGCGGCGGCGAGGGCGTTGTAGGTTTGATTTTCGACGACGCGGATTGCTAGCGCGGGATTCCAGGCGGATTGGAGTTCGTTGAGGTTGGCGTGAGCGGCGGCGGCTACGACAAATTGCGCTGGGCGCTGGGCTTGGATGCGAGCGCAGGCTTCGCGGATGATGGGCAAGTGCTGGGAGAGTTCGGCGTGCCTGCTGCCCGGTAGGATCGCGACTATCGGCTGGGCGGGGTCGAGATTCTGCTGGCGGCAGAATTCTTCGCGAGTTTGTGTGGCTTGGACGGCGCCGACCAGGGGATGGCCGATGAATTTTGTGGGAACGCCGGCGTTTGCGAAGAAGGCTTCTTCGAAAGGGAAAATGCAAAGGGCTTGCGCGAAACGGCGGCGGACTACGCGAACGCGCCATGGCCGCCAGGCCCAAAATTGCGGGCAAATGTAATAAATATTGCGGACGCCGTGCGGGCGGAGCTTGCGCGCGAGGCGGAGATGGAAGCCGGGGAAATCGGTGAGGATGGCGAAGGGCGGCTTGCGACGCTCGGCTTCGGAGACTAGATGGCGCATGGCGCGGATTAGCGAGGGAAGGTGGCCGAGAATTTCAGTGATGCCGACGACGGAGACTTCCTTATAGTCGGTGACGATGTCTACGCCGGCGGCGCGCATTTGCGGACCGCCCATGCCGAAGAGCGCGACGTCCGCCCGCTTCTGAAGAGCGGTGGCGAGGCGAGCGGCATACATATCCCCGGAAGCTTCGCCTGCAGAGATGAGGAGCGGAATCGGAGGCATGCGCGGAGGCGGCGGTCAGTCGGTGGCGGGCTGAGGGGCGGGAAGCGGGCCGCCAGGACGCTCGGCGAGAGTGCCTGCGGAGTCGCGCGGGTCTTCTGCGAGGCCGAGTTCCTGCTCTTTGTATTGGAGCTGATAGAGGCGGTAGTAGATGCCGCGCTGGGCGAGAAGCTCTTGATGTGCGCCCTGCTCGCGGAGACGGCCTTTGTGAAAGACGAGGATGCGCGAGGCATATTGAATGGTGCTCAAGCGATGAGCGACGACCAGGGAAGTGCGGCCCGAGAGAAGCCGGTCGAGGGCTTCGCGAATCTGGAGCTCGGTTTTGGTGTCGACGCTGGAAGTGGCTTCATCAAGGATGAGGAAGCGTGGATTGTGAGCGAGCGCGCGGGCGAAACAGATGAGTTGACGCTGGCCGACGGAGAGAGTCGAGCCGCGCTCGTTGACGTTCGAGTCCACGCCTTCGGGAAGAGCGCGGACAAAATCGCCAAGGCCGATTTCGACGACGGCGTTCTGGACGGTCACGCGGTCGATGCCGGGAGAACCGAGGCGGACGTTGGATTCGATCGTCCCCGTAAAGAGAAAAGAGTCCTGCAGGACAATGCCGAATAGACGGCGGAGATCCTGGAGATTGATGGTGCGGATATCGACGCCATCGAGAAGGATTTGGCCGCGTTGGACGTCATAAAAGCGGAGAAGCAGGGAAATGAGAGTGGTTTTGCCGGCGCCGGTGTGGCCGACGATGGCGAGAGTTTGGCCGGGCTCGACGCGGAAAGAGACGTCGCGAAGAACCCAGTCTTCGTCGGCAGGCTCGGGAACATCACGGTAACTGAACCAGACATTGCGGAATTCGATTTCGCCGCGGGGAGATTCGAGGCGAACGGCCTGCGTATCGGAAGCGATGGTGACAGGCTCATCGAGGAGACGGAAGATGCGTTCGGAAGCGGCCATGGCGGATTGCAGGATGTTGAATTTTTCGCTGAGGTCCTGGATGGGGCGAAAGAAGCGCGTGGCGTACATGGTGAAGGCGATGAGAATGCCGAGGCTGAGGCCGCTCGAGAGGATGCGGTTGCCGCCGGCCCAATAGATCAAGGCAATGCTGGCGATGCTGAGAAACTCGACCGCGGGATAGAAAAGAGCGAAAGCCAGGATGGCGTCGTACCAGGCTTTCATGTGGTCGCGATTGCGGCCTTCAAATTTGATGCGGGCTTTGCGCTCGCGATTGAAGAGTTGAACGACACCCATGCCGGAGATGTATTCCTGGAGGAAAGCATTAATGCGAGCGATGGCAGTGCGGACACGGCGATTGGCGTCGCGGACGAACCTGCGGAAGAAATAAGTGACCACGAAGATGAAGGGGAGGGCCGCAAAGGCGTCGAGGGCGAGGCCACGGTCCTTGTAAAACAGAAAAGCGGCCATGACGACGAGGAGGAAGAAATCGTTGATCATGGTGACGACGCCGGCGGCGAAAAGGTCGTTCAAGGCATCGACGTCGGTGGTGACGCGAGTAACGAGGCGGCCAACGGGGTTGCGATCAAAATAGCTCATGGGCAGGCGCTGGATGTAGGCGAAAATTTCTCGGCGCATGTCGTACATGATTTCCTGGCCGACGCGCTGCATGATGCGGATTTGGGCGTACTGCGCGAGGAAGTCGGAAATGAGGATGGCCAAGTAAGCGAGGCTGATCCATTCGATGCCGCGCCAAGCCTGGCTCTCGGGGATGAGATGTTTCAGGGTGGGAGTAAAGTAGCCGTCGATGGCCTTCCAGAAAAGCCAGGGAGGCGTGAGCTCGAGAGGAGTGACAATGGCGACGAGCACCATGGCCAGGACTGCACGCCATTTGTACGGGCGGAGGTATTGCACCAGACGCTTCAGCAGCCGCGCGTCGTAGGCTTTTCCGAGCTTCTCTTCCTCGTGAATATTGGTCATGCGCGTTCGAGCTCTTCCTCGAGCAATTGTTTCTGATAAAGGTCGGCGTAGTAACCGCCGCGGGCTAGCAATTCATCGTGCGTGCCGCACTCGGTGATGCGGCCATCGCGCAGCACGACGATTTGATCGGCGTCGCGAACGGTCGAGGTGCGGTGGGCGATGAGAATGGTGGTGCGACCGCGCATGATCCCGCGGAGACGGCTGAGGATGCGCTCTTCGGTTTGCGTGTCCACGCTGGAGAGCGAATCGTCGAGGATGAGAATGCGCGGATCGCGGACAATGGCGCGGGCTAAAGCAGTGCGCTGCTTTTGGCCGCCGGAGAGTGTGATACCGCGTTCGCCGACCATAGTCTCGTATTTTGCGGAGAATTCCTGGACGTCGCCATCGAGGCTGGCGACGTCGGCGGCTTCACGCACGTGTTCGATATTGCATTCCGGCAAGCCGAAAGCAATGTTTTCAGCGACGGTTTCGCTGAAGAGATAGGTGTCTTGCGGAACGTAGCCGATAGAGCGGCGGAGCGTATCGAGAGGCCACTCGCGAATGGGCCGGCCGTCAATGAGCACGGAGCCATCGGGAGCTTCCCAGAGTCGGGAGACGAGCGCGGCCAGAGTAGTCTTTCCGCTGCCGGTAGGACCGACGATGGCGAGCGTGGAACCGGCGGGAACGCGGAGATTAATGTCGCAAAGAACGCTGTCCTTGGAAAGGCGGTTGCCGTTTGCGCCGGCATTGGCGCTGGCTCCGGCCATGGTGGTCGGATAAGAGAAGGTGAGATTGCGAAATTCAATTTCGCCTTCGATTTTTTGCCCGGCTGGAACAGTGGCGGTGCGGTCATCGATTTGCGGCTGGGCCTCAAGAATGTGATTCAAGCGGCCCATGGAGGCGGCGCCGCGCTGAAAAATGTTGGTGACCCATCCGAGAGCGATCATGGGCCAAACAAGAATGCCAAGATAAGTGTAGAAGGCGATCAACGCGCCTATAGAAAGCTGGCCGGTAAGAACGAGATGGCCGCCTTGCCAGAGGACGATGAGGAAAGTGACACCGATCATGGCCTGGAGCGAAGGCATGAACATGCTCCAGGTGCGGATGAGTTTGACGTTGCGCGCAACGTACTCGCGGTTGGGTTCGTCAAAGCCGCGAATTTCAGCGTCTTCCTGCGCGTATGCGCGAACGACGCGCACGCCGGCGAGATTTTCCTGCACCTTGGCGGAAAGAGTGGCGAGTGAGGCTTGAATTTTTTCGTAGAGTTCGTGGATGACTTTTCCGAAATGCTGGACGACAACAGCGACGAAGGGCACAGGGATCAGGATCCAAAGGGTAAGTTTGCCAGAGAGCTGAGACATCACGGCGATGGCGAGAGCCATGCCAATGATGGTTTGACCGCTGTACATAATGCCGGGGCCAAGGACCATGCGCACGGCATTGAGGTCGTTCGTAGCGCGGGACATGAGCTCGCCGGTGCGGTTGCGCACGTAGAATTCGGGTTCAAGAAGAAGCAAGCGATTCAGCAGGTTGCCGCGGATATCGAATTCGATGTCGCGAGAAATGCTGATGAGGACCCGGCGCGTTAAAAAGGAAAGCACAGCGCGCAGCGAGACGAGAGCGATGAGGAGCAGGCAGTAAATGCCCAGCGCGTGGCGGCTGAGCGGAGAATAGAAGGGAATCATGCGGCTGAGCCAGGAGCCTGCTAGCAAGTGACCTTGCATGCTTCGTTTAAAGGGATGGGCGCTTCCGGCGAGAATATCCGTGAGGACACCGGTGGCGAGAGGAATTACGTTTTGGACGATGCTGGAAACGACGAGGGCGAGCATTCCGAAAGATATTGGCCAGCGATATCGACCGAGATAGGGAATCAGATCGAAAAGATTTTTCCAGGAGGAAGCTTTCGGCGGTTTCTTGGCCGCCGAGGCTGCTCCCATGGTTGCTGCGCCCGCGCTCATCGGAGCACCGACCTAGCGGTGGATAGCGACGGCGTTTCCAGGAGGAAATGCTCGTAGGTGCGGTCGAGGGACTGATAGCGTTTTGTCGCGGGGTTCCAAGCGACACCGATGGGCAGGAGATGCGGATCGGTCACGCCCGCGCCTTTGATGGGGGTGAAATACAACTGGATGCCTTTGATGGGGTCTTGATCAAATTGGATGCGCCAGCCGGCTACAGGAGTCAGCGGGGTCATGGCGAGATAGCCTTTGGAATTTTTCAGATATTCGTCGCAACGAACCAGCTCCGACCAAGCCCCATCTTTTTCTTCCGCGAGTACCGCGCGCGTTACGATGGTTCCAGGTATGGGGTTTTTCGGGTTCTTAGGGACGACATTCGCGGCGAGAAACTGCTGCCTGCCAGTTTTGGCTAGATCGCCGAAGACGAGGACTTGCGTTTCTTTTCCGAGCAAATTTTGTGCGGCGGCTTGGATTTCGTCAGGGACGGCAGGGGCCGCGGGCTTGGCGGGGGCTTCCGCGGCGGGTTTTGGCGGGGGTTCTTCGTCGCAACCGGAAAAAGCCAGGGCGACGAAAACGAGGGAAACTGTGGCAACGCCGAGAAGAATTCGACGGCTTCCAGACGAAGGAAAGCTAAAGCTCCCAGATCGCTCGTTCGTCGAGCAAAGTGCGGGCAGACACGGCGGGTTGGCCAAACAGCCAGAGGTTGCTTGCGATTGTTGCATCAGAGACTTGCCGCCACCAGCGTGATATCCACTCTACGCCCGGCTTGCCATCCTTTTCCGGAGCGCTCAGCGCATTCTCCGTCGAGCTCGAGATATACATTTGCCGCGAGTCGCTCGTCGCGCGAGCCGGACTTGCACTACAACGATTCTAGCCGTTGCCGGGCCATCGTGGAAGGACTCAGCGGCTGGAAGTTCCTTACACGCTAAACCCGAAGCTACCGGTGAGCCAGAATCGCGTCCAGGCGGGCCTCAAAGTTTTGCTCGCCTTCGGACGATAACAAGCTGCGCTCGACGGGCAAAGCCCGCTCGATGGACTCGACCCAATTGAACAATTGTTGGATGTTCTCACGAGTCTTTGCGTGATATTCCTTGAGCTTGCCGGGAGTGGACATCCACTGACGAAAAGTGTGCTCGAGCGGATGGTCGGACGACTCGAACGGATTCGAGGCGGCGCCGGGAGCGAGCAGGCCAGCGTGCCCGGTGAAAAAATGCTCGAAGCCGAGATCAGCGGTGAAGTGACCCTCGGATGCGGCAATGCCTCCGTCATATTCGGGGCCGTGGCAAGTCAGAAGGAGAGGCTCCGGCTTATTCATCCATTTCAGGCTATCCGCGTCAAAGCTCCAGAGATCCCAATTCGCTTCGACAATGTAGGCGCTGTCCGCATTGATGTGCTGAGCGGCGAGGGCTGCGACTTCCGCCGCTCCGTAGGCTTGCTCTTTTAGGTCCCACTCGGCAAGCGCGGTTTCCGTGGCATCGATCGGCTGGACGATTAGCCCACGGAACGTGTTTTCGGAAGCCGAAAGTGGCGCGGTCGCGAGGAATCTGACGAACTGGGCAACTAGAGTGGATTCGGAAAAATCACGAGTCCACACGCGGAGATAGGCTCGGTTAGCCATAGTTGGTCAGAGTCTTTGATTATACCGTCGTGGCCTGCGAGAGGCGAATCGGGGGAGAATGTGTGGAAACCTCGGCGAAGAACTACCAGCTCATTGGGGCCGCAGTTTGCGCGCTTTTCAGGGTGCGAGCGATATGAGTGGCTTGCAGCTCGTTCGAGCGGAAAGCTAACGGTCGTTGCCGCCGGCGGTTTGCGAGCGGGTGAGCAGGGACTCTGGATTCGACATGCTTGCGGCGATCTTTTGCAAGCGCTCGCGGAGCGTCTCGCCGACGCCGGCAAAAACCTGCGCGCAGGTTTCGCGCAGTGTTTCCTCCGCTTTGGCGGCAGCGCTGGCGACCGCTTCGCGGGATTGGTGGTCGAGGTTGGCCACGGTAGCGAGCAGCCACTGTGTCGAGACGTTTTCCAGCCGGCCACGATGTTTCTCGGCGGCCTGTTCGCTCATTTGAGCGTAGATGCCGCGCATTTCCTTGGCGTGCGAATCGACAGTGGATTTCCAGGACTCGAGGAGCGGCGAGAGACCGGCGTTTACCTTTGTGTTTGCTTCGGCAATGCCATTCTCCACCGCACCGCTCATGCCGGTGTGGAACTGGCGCAAGAAGGCTTCCTGTTCGGCGGTGACCTGTTGAGTTAACTCGGAACGGGCAGCATCGAGTTGTACGCGAGTTTCACCGAGCGAGCGCTGCGTCTCCTCGCCAAAACCATCGAGCTCCTGGCGCGCTTGGCGCTGGATTTCGTCGGTGAAGGCGGCGGTAGTGGTTTCCGCGGCTTCGGCGAAAAGGGCGCGGGCGTGTTCGAAGGCGTCACGAACGACTTCTTCCATTTGCGTTTGCGTGTGGCCGATGAAGCTGCGGCTGGAGTGGTCGAGTTCGCTGGCGAAAACGCTTGAGACTTCGCCGGCTTTTTCGCGGAACTGATTTTCGGCCTGTTCGACGGTTTTTTCCGTGAGGCTCTGAATTTGTGTTTGGGCCTTTTTCTCGTACCATTCGGCGGATTTCATCAAATCGTCGACGGTTTGATGCTTCAGGTCGGAAACTCTGGATTCAATTTCGGTGAGGTAGCGCGAGGCGACCGTCTGCGCAGCTTCCTGCAACAGTTGATCGACGCCACCGAGATTTTCGCGGAAGCGCGCAAGGGATTCGGCGAAAGCTTCATCGGCCGAGGTGCGGATGCGGTCTTGCTGCAAAGTCAGCGCGGCATCGAGAAGAGAGCGGCCGCCGGCGAGACGGTGAACGGCTTCTTCCGTCCTGGAAATGTGGGGCTGAACCATGGAGTCGATTTGCTGGTCGAACTTCGACAGGGCGAGCTGGCAATTTTCGTCAAAGGTGCTGCGGATGCGCGCGTTGAGCTCTTCGAGAAGAGTTTCGGATTGGCGGTGCAATTCGTTGCGATGAAGGCTGAGGACATCGTCGATTTGCGATTGAAAACCGGCAAGAGCCTGCCCTTGCGAGGTTTCGATGCGTGCGGAGTAGTGTTCCAAACGTTCGCTGGATTCGGCGGCGCGCTGTAAAGCAGTTTCGAGGCGCTGCGATTGTTCCTGCAAGGGATCGCGCAAAGCGGTTATGCGCTGCTCGGCTTCGGCCGCCGCGGCACTGAATGATCCACGCGTTGAAGACGTTTGGCGGCCGGCTTCTTCCTGCACTTGCGAAAGGAGTGCGTGGACGCGCTCTTCGAGATTTGTGGAGGCGGCGGCCGTGGACTCCTGAACCTCTTTGGAGTGGCGGGCGGACTGCTCCTGTATAGAGCTGCGCAATTCGGCGATACGCTGCTCGGCTTCGGTTGCGGCGCCGTTCATGGAATCGCGGACTGCGGAGGTGTGGCGGCCGGCTTCTTCCTGAGCCTGGGACAAGAGACTCTTCACGTGCTCATCGAGCGCGGCCGCGGTTTTTTTCTGCGCGGCGGACAGAGTGCCTTCGAGATTCGAATGCAAACGAGCTTGAGCCGCTTCCACTTCGCTACTGAGCTGGCCTTGCAAGGCGGATTGCGCCGAGGAAAGCGCCGCAGTGACCTGCTGCTGTATCTCACTTGCCGCCGCGGCCAACGTTTCGCGCTGCGCGTTTCTTGCTTCTTCGCTTTGGCGCGCTGCTTCATGCACTTCGCGCAAGGATTCCGCGGCGCGATCAGCGATTTGCGTTTGCGCTTGTTCCGTGTGCTCGCGGAGGCGGGACGCGGATTCTTCCGCTTGCCGGCAAAGCGCTTGCAGCGATTCGACGGCAGTTGCAAGATGTTGCGTTTGCTCCGTACGTTCGGCGGCGCCGCGATCCGAAATTTGTTGCGTCAGATTGCGGGTCAGCTCTTCGAGCTGTGGCGCGATCCAAAGTGGAAGCTCTCTCTGAAGGGCTTCCGCCGCGGCGGCATGGGCCGAGCGCGAACTGGTTTCGGACTCCTGCTGAATTTTTTCGAGTGCGCTTGAAACTTGCTGGGAGAGTTGTTCACGAGCAACGGAGAATTTTCGTTCCCACTCTTCCATCGAGACGCGGCGCTCGGCAGCGACAGCTTGCGCCGCTACCTCGCGCGCCGCAGCTTGAATTTGCTGCTTGGCATCGGCGACGAGCCGCGCCATGTGGCGTGCCAATTGAAGCGAAGCGTCGGTGGCGCTTGCAGGAGCAGGGAAGACGCGGAGATTGTCTGGGGTTGGAGCGACATGCTCCGGCTCCGTCAACGGCAGATGGATTTCGGCGGGCTCTGAAAAGGCCGGGGACGCGTCCTGTGCGCCTTCGTAGTATGCGTGGGAAGCCTGCGACGTTTCTTGAGGCGCGAACCAATCGGGAGGTGGAAATGCAATGCCCCAGGTGTTTCCGGGGTTTTCCAGCTCGAGGGCGACTTGGAAAAGTTGCCGGACTGTGCGCGGCCGCTGGATCCAGGCCACTCGACCGCGAACCATTCGCGGAGGCTGGTTGGTTTCGGCATTGGGGACTTCGAGGGTGACCCACATATTTTTGAGAACGTAGTGTTTCGATTGGTAGCGGCAGCCGTGGCAGTTGATGATGAGAGTCGAGGTACGCTCGGTGAACGGGCGTCCCAGCGCATCGACACCGGAGACGGCTAGAGGCACCGCCTGCATAATTCGCGTGCTGCGGCGCTTCCGCAATTCCTCGTTCTGGTGCGCAATTGATTCAGGCATCATTTCCGTTGTTTCGTCGGCAAGATTGCCGCCCTGTTCATCCATGGACACGGTCGCCGCTCCTCGAGTTTGTCCGAGCTCCTAGATTGTCTACATCTGCTTGGTCGTCGTTGTACCTTCTGAGGCTGGCGAACGGTGCGTTCCAGTCAGGAACTCCCATGCTTCTTTAGCGACCCAGATCGGTCCCACCAGCAAATAAATCGGTCCCTGAAAAAAGGCTGGATGATTTCCCTCGATCTGGTGTCCGAGAAGGAGAAGAATCCAGCCGCCGATAAAAAAGGTTCCGCCCCAAATCCACTTCATGAAGATCAGAAAAATGATCCCCAGAAAAATCATAGGGATTCCGACTCCGTGAAGCAGCTTATTCCAGCCGGAAGAATGCTCGTGATCGTACTGCGCCATATAGTGCGCCAAGCCAGGCATAGCGCACCTCCTTGCGGTGGGGACAACTCCGCGGGAATGAGACTCTATACCCAAAATGGGCCGCTGGCTAGAGGCACCCATACGTACTAGAACGGCCTGGCGTCGCTCAAAAATCATGGCGCGAACGAGCCTGGAGGCGAGGCCACTACCGCAAAGGCCGACTAGGTTTCCACTCCTTGGTTTGGCATTTTGGGTTCCAAAGGTGTCGCTAGGAATATTAGAGGATTACAAGTCGCGGCGGCCTTCGAGGGCCTTCAGCATGGTGACTTCGTCGGCATATTCCAAATCGGCGCCGACCGGAATTCCAACGCCAATGCGCGTGACGCGCACGCCGAGCGGCTTTAGCAGCTTTGAGAGATAGACGGCCGTGGCTTCGCCCTCGGCGGTCGGATTCGTGGCGATGATGATTTCTTCGACCGCGCCACCCTTTAGCCGCTCAATCAACGGCTTAATCCTAAGTTGCTCGGGCCCGCGGCCAGAGAGAGGTGAAAGTGACCCGCCGAGTACGTGGTACATGCCGGTATACGTCCGAGTCTTCTCAATCGCCATGATGTTGTGGGCTTCCTCGACCACGCAGATCATTTTCTTATCGCGATTCGCTCCCGTGCAAAAGTGACACGGATCATTCTCGGTGATGTTGCTGCACACTGAGCATTCGCGGATTTTTTCCTTGGCGTTGCGAATAGCATCAGCGAGGCCGAGTGCGTCTTCAGGTGCCGCGCGCAAAATGAAAAAAGCCAACCGCTGGGCGGTTTTTTGGCCGATGCCGGGGAGGTGCTTCAGTTCGTCGATGAGGCGTTCGACGGGAGCGGCAAAATCAGGCATGCATGATGTGTAGCATAGCAACGCATCTCCGCGCAAACCACTGCAAATAACTATCCGACGGGAGCCCCTTGTTAGAGCGGCCTTAGCTTTGTCGGTGCTCTCGCTCCACGCAAGTACATGTTAGCTATTTTTCTCCTATAACTCTTTTAAAATAAGTTACTTAGGGGATGTGCCGTTACTACCTATGCGTGGCCCGAGAACAAAATGCAAGAATCCGGGGTCCCCGCGTTCTACCATCAGAACTAATCGAGCGGTAAACCAGAGGAACTCCCATGCCCCTTCTCTACCTCGTTTACGTCGCCTATGGGTTAGTGGTGCTCGCCGCACCATTTTTGGGTATTGCACTCTTTGTCAGGCAGGCCAGACTTCGTAAACAACTAAACGAACTCGCCGAAGAAAACGCGAAACAACACACAAAATTGCAGCGCGCCGTCGGCGAACTGCAAGCCAAGCTGGCCTCGACGCCTTTTGCCACGGCATCCGCTGCGGAGAAGCCCGTCACCGCCGAGGGTCCTTCACATGTTCCCGTTCCCGGATCCTATCCACAAGTTCCGATTTACCCTCCTGTGGTTGTCTCCTCGCGCATAGAAGTGCAGCCTCCGATCGAGCCGCAGCCCACGCGGTCAGTAAGTCCCGCGGCTGCGCCACCGCAAGATCTCCTGGCGCCCCCCGTGCCACTAGTGCCCAAACCACTTGAGCCTAAGCCTGTCGCACCCGCACCGCAGGCGCCTCCTCTCGGCGCGGAGCCAACTCCTCCGCCAGCGCCGACGCCGCCAAGAGTTGTTCCGCCGCCCGCAGCCCGACATACGCCCACAACGCCTGTGACACCGCCGTCCCAACCTACAGCAACTCCGCCAGCCGCGACCGGGCGCATCTCCACGCCGTCTCCGTTCTCGCCTCTGCGCACTCCCGCGCCCCGGCCGACGATGAAAGATCGCATGAAGGCGATCTCGGCTCTGGAAGACACGCTGGGTACCAACTGGTTTGCAAAGCTCGGCGGCATCATGGTCGTCATCGGCCTGACGACACTAGCCTTAATCAAGCTGCAATCCTTTGGAGCCGCGGGAAAAGCAATCGTGTCCTACCTTGTCGCGTTCCTGTTTTTGGGCGGCGGTATTTTCCTGGAGAAGCGCGAACGCTACCAACTTCTTGGCCGTATTGGAATCGGATGTGGCTGGGCGTTGCTCTTCGGCAGCACTTACGGAATCCACAACTTCCCGGCGATGAGAATCCTCGATTCTCTTGTGGTGGACTGCATCCTCATGCTGATTATTGCGCTCGGCATGGCCGTGCACACCCTGCGGTACAAATCCCAGCTCGTCACCGGCCTTTCCTTTCTCCTTGGCTACACCACGGTTGCTCTGAGTTTCAGCGAAATTACGTCGGTGTCTTCCGCGAGTGCCAATGAGAGCACCGTCTATGGATTGCTCGCCGGCGTGATCCTCGCGATCGGCCTTGTGACGATTGTGCTGAAGATGGGATGGTTCGAGCTGGAAGTTTTCGGCATCCTTTCGAGCTACCTCAATCATCTATATTGGCTCTACAAAATTCTTGGCCCCAACGGCGCGCACGGCCGTTTGTTCCCCGAGTATCACGCCAGCTTAGCGATGTTGTTCTTTTATTGGTTGACGTTCCGCATTTCCTATATTCTGCGCAGCGTCAAAACCGACCTCGAAGAGCACATTTCCACTGTTTCCGCACTCCTGAACACGCTGCTTCTCCTCGGTGTAATGAAGTTCCAATCCGTTGACCCGGACCTGGCTTATATCGCCTTGCTCCTCATCGGCGCGCTCGAATTCATCTTCGCCCAGCTTCCCATCAGCAGACGCCGCCGCGCTTTTGTCGTCCTCAGCCTGCTAGGCGCCGCGCTCATGATCGTGTCCGTTCCGTCGCACTTCTCCGGCAATCCCGTCGCCTATCTCTGGCTCGTGGGCGCAGAAGTTTTTCTCTTCGCAGGGATTATCTTCGAGGAAGTCGTCTTCCTCCGCGTTGGCCTCTTCACCGGTTTGCTGGTCGGCATCGATCTGATCGGTTTCAACTTCCGCCCGCTCGTCATGCTGCGCGCCAAATCAGAAAACCTGGCGTTGGAGGCTGGCATTCTCTTCGCGGTTTGCGGCGTTGCGCTGTATCTCAACGCGCTGTATGTCGGCTCGCGATGGAAAGAATCCTTCCGCACCGCTCTCGATCGCCGCCTCCTCGATATTCATTCGTATGTTGGAGCGTTCGCAACCGCAACCGCCGCCTGGGCCCTTTTTGCGAGTGACTGGACCGCCGTCGCTTTTGCCGCCATTATGCTTGCCCTTGCCGCGATCGGACGACGCCTCGATTCACGCCACCTTCAAATTCAATACGCACTGCTTGGCGCGCTGACTCTCTATCGTGTGCTCGTCTTCAATTTGCACATAAACGCCCCGTCCCACGAGCACATCACCACGCGCCTCGTAACGTTGCCCATCCTCGGCGTCATCTTCTATCTGACCGCCAAACTCGCCGCGCTTCGCGACGATCAGGAGCAGCGCGTCTTCCGTGCCCTTTTTTCCTTCGCCGGCGCTTCCATGTTCGGGTTTCTGATCTGGGCTGAAGCGCCGCCGATTTGGATGGCCGCACTTTTCTTGGCCGCCGGGATTATCCTCGCGCTCATCGGACGCCGCTGGAGTCTTCCGCATCTCGGTTTTCAGGAACACCTTTTCGCAATCGCCGCTATCGCCCGCATCTTCGATTACAACTATCACCTCACCACCTACTACGGAAACTTGAGCGTGCGCATGGTCACCGTTTCTATCGTCGCCGCCGGCCTCTACGCCATCTCGCGCAAAGCCACCGTCCCAGACGCGCCTTACGCACTTTCTTCCGCGTATCTGCACACCACGGCCGCCACGTCGCTCCTCGCTCTTTTGATGTGGTACGAATTTTCCACTGGCAGCGGCTGGCTCGCGGCATTCTGGGCGCTCTTTGCCTTCGTGCTCGCCGCCGTCGACCGCCGCTTCAGGTTCGACGATCTGCGCTCGCAAGCGCACGCGCTCGCTGCGCTCACCATGATCCGCGCCGTCGGCATCAACATGCACGTCGAGGAAACGTGGCATGGCGTCAGCATTCGCCTTCTCTCGCTCTCAATCGTTGCCGTCGTCTTCTACGTTATGTCGCGCCTTACCCGCATGCCCGACGAGTGGCGCGCGCGTGACTTCCACCACATCTACTCGTGGTGCGCGTCCCTGATCGTCTCGCTGCTTCTCTGGCACGAGCTGAAGCCGCTGAGCATTGCTGTCGGCCTCGCTGCTTTTGGCCTCGTTCTTTTTGAATACGGGCTACTGCGCAAAATTGCCCAGTTCCGCTATCAGTCGTACGTCGCCTTCACCGCCGCCTTCGCTCGCATTTTCTTTGCGAATCTTGCCGCGGGCGATCCGGGCGTCTTTTTGAGCGACCGCATGATCACCGTGGTTCCGCTCATCCTGATTTTCTTTTTCGTCTATGCGCAGCTGCCCGCGCAGGAAGAAAATACGACTCGGGACCGCGCGTTTCACTTCGACGCCTTCGTCGCCTATCTTGGAACGGCAACGATTGCGGCACTGTTCTATTTTCAGTTCCCGCCCGAATGGGTGGTTACTGCCTACGCGGCTGTCGCGCTGGCTCTCTTTACCGCGGCCTGGGCACTGAATCGCCCCATTTTTCTGCACCAGGGAATCCTACTCACGCTAGCAACTTTCGCGCGCGGCATGGCGCATAATCTTTTCGGTTCGAGCTATTTCGATCAGGGAACCTGGCAGGGCCGCTACTCGGTTGTCGGAACCGCCTCGGCCATTCTGCTGGCGAGCCTCTACTTCGCGTTTGCCATTCGCGGGCGATACGCGCCGCCCGTCAACGCTAGTCGCTGGAAAAAGATCACGAGCGCTCTCGTCGCCCGGCCTGAGCAGCTTCAGTTTTTTATTCCGGTGATTTTAGTCGCAACGATGTTTGCGCTGAAAATGAAAGCCGAATGGGTTACTGCGTCATGGGGTCTCGAAGGACTATGCATCGTCTTGCTTGCCTACGCCGTCAAGGAACACAGTTTTCGCCTCACTGGGTATGCGATGCTGGTGCTCTGCGTCGCAAAAGTGGCCGCGATGGACTTTTGGAGGGAAACTTTGTTTGAGCGCGGGATTTCTGTTGCGGTCGTGGGTAGCGTTCTCCTGGCTGTCGCGCTCCTCCACACCCGTCTCAAAGAAATCTTTGAGCAACGCCGATGAAGCGCGCCGTTGTCTTCGTTATTTTCTTCGCCGTCCTAGGAGTCTCGCTCGCGGGCCTTTACTGGAGCCAGCGGCGTAGCAAGTCACCGCCCGTTTCGGCGAACGCCGTTCTTGATATGGTGGCGGACGCCCAGCGCGACCTCACACGGGTCCCCATGCATTTCACGCGTCTTTCGGCTGAAGAGGAAATCGCCATCGGGCGCGAACTCTCGAGGGGTTACTCCGCGCAAGTGATGAAGCTGACCCCGGAAGAGGAAGCGCTCGAAAAATACGTGACCCGAGTGGGGGGCACGGTTGCCGTGCACGCGCACCGGCATCTGCCTTATAGCTTTCATTTGATTCCCGATCGCAACATGATCAACGCATTTTCGCTGCCCGGCGGGCCTGTTTACATTGGAGAAGGAATGCTCGATCAGATGGAGACAGAAGACGAATTGGCGGTCATCCTCGGCCACGAAGTCGAGCACATCGATCATTATCATTGCGTCGAGCGCGTCCAGATCGAAGCCAAGCTCAAGAACTTGAATCTCGATGTTGTTGGCCAGGTGCTGCAAATCCCTCTAGAATTTTGGCAGGCGGGTTATCACAAAGACGAAGAGTTCGAAGCGGATCGGGAAGGCGTTCGCTTGGCAGTTGAGGAGGGCTATTCGCCGTATGGTGCTGTCACAATCTTCACGCGGCTGTCCAAGCTGTGCGATGAGTACGTCATTCACGCCAGAAACCCCGAGGAGGAATTATCAGAACTCGCTATTCAGAGCTTGACCGGATATTTTCGTTCGCATCCGCTGCCCTCCGAGCGGCTTGACCAGATCAACCGGCTCATCGCCGAAGAGCACTGGGAGAACCGCAAAACGCAAAAGCCATTTCACGTGGAATATGAAGTCCACAACGGCCAGTTTGTAAAGTGAGAAGCGCAGCAGGAAGGAAAGAGCAGCTAGCGAAGGGATGAATTTGACCGACAGCTAAAACAGTCCGGGGATTTTCATTCCCGCCATTCCAGGAATACCGCCTGCGAGATTCTTCATCTGGTTCGCAAGTTCATCATCGACACGGCGGCCCGCTTCGTTCACGGCAGCCTGGATCAAATCCTGTAGCATCTCCTGATCTTTGCTGGCAAACACTTCGGGCTCGATGTGCAGGTTCACAATTTGCTTTTGCCCGTTCATCTTTACCGTGACCATGCCGCCGCCCGCCGAAGCTTCGACCGTCACCGAATTGACCTGCTGCTGCACGTCTTCCCACTGCTGCCGGAATCGCGCAAGCATCTGTTGGATAGCGTTGACGTCCATCAGGATTCCTCTTGCCGCCACTTTACTTCGGAAATTCTGCCTCCGAAGCGTTGCAGCATGGACCGCACCAGCGGATCTCGTTCGAACTTCTGGCGCAATTCTTCCGTGCCGGACGTTCCGCGCGGCGCAGCCCCTGCAACAGCTTCTACTTTAGCACACACACGCACTGGACGGCCCAGCACTTTGCTCGAACACGCACGGACCTTTTCGAGCGATTCGCGCCCTTCCATCATTTCCGCGAACGCGCGCTTCTCGGGCGAAAAATAAATTCTCAGCTCCGCGTCTTCCAGCTCCCAGCGGCTGCCTTGATGCACGATTTCGCCGAGGAATTTTTGCTGAGACTGGATCGCCGACTTGATTTCCGCAACTTGCACCGGCGTGATGCCGCCGGTTTGCGTTTCCGTGTCCGCCCCGGTCCCTGTTTCCATTGCAATTTCTGCAGTGGGCGCTGCGGCAAAGGATGTTGGGGGCTCTGGAAGAGGAGCGATTTTTGTTTCCGCACGGGCTGGCGCTTCTGCGGCTGCGGCAAAACTTGGCATTGGGTCCCGCGCTGGCGGAAAAAAGTCCGTCTTCGGCGCCGCTGAAAAACTCCGTGCCGGCTGCGCTTGTAGCAAGGCAGCAGAAGCGGCAGCGCCGGCCGCATGGCCGCGCAGCGATCCGGAGCCCACAGCGCTTGCGGGTGCTCCGCTGCGAAGTTCCGCGAGCAATTCTTCCATGGGCGCGAGACGCTGTGCGTTAATCAACCGCAGCAGACCCATCTCGAGATGGACGCGCGCATCGGGCTTGCGCCGGAGATCATCATCCGTCTGCAAAAGTATTTGAAAGAAGCGCGTGAGGTCCTCTTCGCTGAATTGCGCTGCCGCTTCGGCGAGGGCGGGGCGTTGATCCGGCGTGGCGGCAATTAGCTCCGAATCCGCGCCGCAGACACGGGCTATAAGCAAGTTGCGCATGTGCCGGATGGCTTCGCGGCAAAAATGCTGCAGGTTGCGTCCTTCCTTTTGGAAGGTATGAACGAGACCGAGAGCTCGGTCGGCAGAGCCGTCCGCAATGGCAGCGACAAGCTCGTTCAAGGAGTCTTCCGGCACGACGCCAAGCAACTCGCGCACTTCTTTGTCCGGAATGACATCACCGCAGTAGGCTCTGGCTTGTTCTAGAAGAGAGAGAGCATCGCGCAGGCTGCCTTCCGCCATGCGCGCGATGACGGAGCGCGCGCCCGGTTCGATCTGCAAGTTTTCTTTTTTCGCGATCTCTTCGAGCCTGCCTGTGATTTCCGCGAAGGTCAGAGCGCGAAAATGAAAATGCTGCGAGCGCGAACGGATGGTGTCGGCAAGATCCTCCGGCTGCGTTGTGGCCATCACAAAAATCACGCGGTCGGGGGGCTCTTCGAGAGTTTTCAACAGGGCATTGGAGGCTTCGCCGGTGAGCATGTGCGCTTCGTCGAGAATCACAACTTTGCTTCGCGAAGCGGCGGGAGCATAGCGGACCATCTCGCGTAGCTCGCGAATTTGGTCGATGCCGCGGTTGGATGCGGCGTCGATTTCAATCACGTCGAGCGAAGTTCCCGCGGCGATCTCTTTGCAAGAATCGCACTCGCCGCAAGGCTCGGCGGTTGGCCCTTTCGCGCAGTTCATGGCCTTCGCGAGAATGCGGGCCGCCGTCGTTTTTCCAACTCCGCGCGCGCCCGAAAAAATGTATGCGTGCGCCACGCGATCGTTCTTGATGGCGTTGGCCAGCGTTGAGGTGACGTGGGATTGTCCCACCAGATCGCTGAACGTCTGCGGACGCCACTTGCGTGCTATGACCTGGTAGCTCATCGACTAGGAATTCCTGTCTCGCTTTTCCTTTTGCTTGAGCGAATGGAGAACAAAAACAACGACAGCGAGCGCGACGAAAAAAAGAAAAATAATCGTTCCGCCAAGAATCATCGAGCCCGCCTCCCGCTGCAGCCGTCTCATTAGCGGCAAAAGTTAAACCGGCGGCCGTCAACTCCCTTTCGATGCGAGGAACTTCGGGTGGTCTGCGGCACCCGAGGCAATCCCGATACCGTTGCTCCCTTCCGGGCCTGGCGGGGTTCGCGGGACCTCGTTGCACAGAGCCCGAAGTTCCACGCTCCGGCAGCCGCGCTCGTCGCGCCGCTGCTCGGTTGAGTTTAGCACACAGAAGTTTCGGTCGCCCCCTGCTGAGGTTCCTTGCTTGGAGAGAGTCGGCGTTTCCAAGCGTTCTCACGGCCCCTGCTTAATTCTCTGGAAACGGCGGCGAAAAATCTGGGAGCCCCCGGAAAAAATGGAGTAGGCTGATTTCGGATGGAGTTCCTCCCCATCCGCCCCGCGTCCAGGTCGCACTGGGATGCCGGGTCCGCGGCGCCAGCGGAACACACCGGGGCAAAGCCTTGGTGTCGCCCCACGAGACGGGGCCGGCTCGCATTCGAATTGCGGGCAGGAGGAATCCATGAAGAAAATTCCGGTTTTATTTTTTGCGGCCACACTTTTGTGCGCAGCCGTGCCTGTGTCACAGGCAGAGCCGCATCAGGTCCTGCAAGGTACACAGGTCCATCTCACGCTTCTGAACGGGATCAGCACTGGTTACGCGAGGGAAGGTGATCCCATTGTGGCCGTGGTTGCCGAGCCAGTTTACCTTGGGAGCCAACTTTTGATTCCCGCGGGCACGCGCGTGAACGGGGTTATTGGCACGGTCGAACGAGCGCGCCATTTCGCGATGTTTCGTGGCCAGGCGTACGTGAATCTCACGTTCCGCACAATGGAAGTCGATAGCCGCCTTATTCCAGTGCAAATGAGCATCTTGTCCATAGAGAAGGCGCGCCCGCACGCCGAGGGCAGGCGCCGCAGGGACGTGAAAGTCGAGGAAGGCCAAGTTGTGGAAGAGAAGCACGACATCAAAGGCGACGTCCTAGCGGCCACCATCGGCACGGGAGGAGGCTCGCTTGTCGGGGCGGTATTCAGCCACGTCGTACGCGGTTTCGGGCTTGGGCTCGCAGGCAGCGCGGTATATGTCGTCGCGCGCAAGGGCAAAGAAGTAGAGCTGCCCGCAGAGACCGGCATGCTCGTCCGTATGGACAACACGGTGAACGTGCCGATGTTCTCGGCGAGCAATGTGGGCTACAACAGCGGCCGCTGATTGCTCTCCCTGGGTGAGTCCGCTCCGCTAGCTGAGGAGTTTGCCGCACAGAACCGTATGGCGATGGGCGCTCTCAGTGACGAGCTGACCAATCCCATCGCCATCCGAAGGAATGCGTGAATGCGGCTTAAAGCAGTAGGGCGACAATACCCGATTCGCGACGGCACGGTCAGTTGAATCGAGTAAATTTCCAGAGAGCGAGCCCACAGGCGAGCAGAAAAATAAACATGGCGATTGTGAGCGCGACCAACGCGATCAAGTTCAATGCCATGTTCGGGGCTCGCGCGAGAACGGCAAGCGTGACAAAAATCGCCGTGGCGGCGATGACTAAGAGCCAGTCGAGCCAAGTTCTTCCTCGCCGGCCACCAAATTTTCCGGATGCATTGTTGGCATCGTCGCCTGAAAGCCCTGCCTGGACGTAGCCGGCATCCACGCTGTAGCGCCGGCCTTCGCGTTCGGCGGCTTGCTTCCAACGGGCGTGTTCTTTGTCGGTGACGCTCGAAAATGCAATAGCGCCCGCGCCTGCGGCCATCAAAAGAGAGCCGCCGATCACTTGCGCGTATAGCGACATGCTGCGGCCGTGCAATTCTCCAAAAACAAGAATTCCCCAGAGCAAGCCCCACAACTGATTCGTGTTGGACAGCGGAATACCGCGGCTGATGCCGATGTATTTCGCGGCGTATTGCTGAAACAAATCGCCGACGACCCAAACGAAGCCTCCGAGCATCAGCCAGAAAAGGACATCTTTTGCTTCCGCCAGCTGACGCCACAGAGCGGCAGGGCCGCCCCCGTAAGCCAGGGCCAGCCCCGCCATCATTCCGAGTTCGCCGATGGTGAAGAATGCAACGAAAGAGAGGGGATTCATGCCGGTTAAATAGGCTTTACGATAGGGAACATACATAGTGCCCCAAAGCACACCCGCGCTCAGTGCGGCGATGATTCCGCGCAGAGGATGCTCGGCAGGGCTTTGCGTGGAGGAAGCGACGGCGAGCAACGCCGCGCCTGCGAACATGAGAAGCGCGCCACCGAGGACGGTGAGCCAGCGGATTTTGCCGGCGTCGCGCAACTCATTGAAGAGAAGATAGCCCCAAAAAATCCCGAGCAGGCTGTTGATGTTCCAAAGGGGAAACGCGATGCTGAGGCCGATGTCGCGGATCGCGAAAATAGTCAGCGTGTTGGCGACAGCCCACAGACAGCCGGCGAGAATTCCCCAGACGATCAAATGCGGCGCGTGTCGAATGTCCGCGCGCATTTGCCCTGTGCCGCGAATCAGGGCGGGCAAACTCCAGCGCGCGAGGAATACGCCCAGCACCATCAAGAGTGAGACCACGAGGGGCGACACGCCCAATTTGACCAGTTTTGTGGGAGCTTCCGCGGCGCCTAGCCAGGCTCCCGCGCCGAAGCCGCAGAGAATTCCCACGAGCTGCAATTTGCGGAGGCGGGGGGTTTCCGCGAGTGACGAGATCACGGTGGGGGCGGAGTGTTCCAAGCTAGAGCTCACCGGATCCAATGCAGCACGACAAGTCCAGCAAACAAGACAATCACGGGAATCCAGAAATGGGTATCGCGGAGTATCCGGACCCATACGGCGGCGGATTCTCGCGCAGAATTTTCAATGGGCATGCACCCACCTCCGAGTTACTCGGGCGTAAAAGACTGCCTTTGCCGTTTAAGCCTGCATAGCTGAGGACTCTTCTTATCACAATTCGTAGAGGTAGGAGGAAACTCAGCAGGCAGGTTTCATCCTGCGGGATGTGGCTGTAAGATTGTGCGCGATTGGCAGGCTCCGTACCCCCAGGGAGGAAAAATAAATGTTGCGAGTAGCCGTGAGCGTCTTTGTGCTGTTGGTGGCGAGTATTTGTCTTGCGGATGAGAATCCGCCCTTGCTGCTGCATCACCCGACGATTAGCGCGACGCAGATTGTGTTCGAGTTTGCGGGAGACTTGTGGAGCGTGCCGCGGGCTGGCGGCGTGGCTCAGCGGCTCACAGCAGCAGTTGGAAAGGCATCCGATCCCGTGTTGTCGCCGGATGGGAGCGAGGTCGCGTTCACGGGTGAGTACGACGGAAACGCGGACGTGTACGTCATGCCGTCGATCGGGGGCACGCCGCGCCGGCTCACCTATCATCCGGCTCCGGATGAAGTTATCGGATGGACTCGCGATGGCAAGTCGGTGTTGTTTGCTTCGAACCGGAATAGCTACTCGCGCTTCAGCCGTCTTTTCACGATTTCGCGCGAGGGCGGCTTCCCAGTGGAACTACCGCTCCCAATCGCCGCGGAAGGATCGTACTCGCCGGACGGCAAGGAACTCGCGTATGTGCCGCTGGACCACGCGTTTGAGATTTGGAAGCGATACCGCGGGGGGCGCACTTCACCCGTGTGGATCGCACGGCTCGCCGATTCGAGCGTGACGCCGATCGCGCGGGACAACACGAACGACTTCAACCCGATGTGGGTGGATCACAGCGTGTTCTTTCTTTCGGACCGAAACGGCCCTATGTCGCTGTTCAGTTATGACACGCGGACGAAGAGCGTCACGGTTGCGCTCAAGAACGACGGGCTGGATTTCAAGGATGCGAGCGCGGGGCCGGACGCGATCGTCATCGAACAGTTTGGAGCCATCTGGATTTATGACTTGAAAACAGGATCGGCGCACAAAATCGACATTCGCATAGCAGGGGACCTGCCGCAGCTGCGGCCGCGCTACGAAAATGTGGCCAACCGCATCCACAACGCGGATATTTCCCCGAATGGGTTAAGAGCGGTGTTCGAAGCCCGTGGAGAAATTCTCACCGTCCCGGCGGAGAAAGGCGATATTCGCAATCTTACCAATACGCCCGGGGCGGATGAGCGATATCCGGCCTGGTCGCCTGACGGAACGAGAATTGCCTATTTTTCGGATGAGACGGGCGAAGAGGCGCTCTATGTCAAGAACCAGAACGGCCAGGGGGAACCGCAAAAGATTGATTTGGGGACGCCAGGGTCATTTTTCTTTTTCCCGACGTGGTCTCCGGACAGCAAGAAGATTGCTTATACGGACAAACGATTGAACCTGTGGTACGTGGACCTCGAAAAGAAAACGCCGGTAAAGGTATTTCAAGATCGCTTCACGGGGCCCCAGCAAATTTTCCACGCGGCTTGGTCGCCCGATAGCGAATGGCTCGCGTACACGCAGCAGGAAGTGAGCCACATGCGTTCCGTCTTTCTTTATTCGCTCGAAACAGGGCAGAGCCATCGCGTGACGGATGCGGTGAGCGACTCGTTTTCCCCAGTTTTCGACGAAGGTGGGAAATATCTTTATCTCCTGGCGAGCACGGATGCGGGGCCGTTGATGGACGAGTCCATGTTGAGCTACGACAGGCCTGTTACAAGCAGCGCGTATCTGGTTGTGTTGCGAAAGGACTTGCCCTCGCCACTTGCTCCGCTAAGCGATGAAGGCGGCGCGGCCAAGGCGGACGCCACGAAGCCGGATGCGGCGAAAGCAGGTGGCCAGGAAAGCGAGAAGGATAAGCCGCCCGCGATCGTGAAAGTGGATTTCGAAAAGATCGGACGGCGGATTCTGGCGCTCCCGATTCCGGCGAGGAATTTTACGGAACTGAAGACCGGCAAGGACGGAGTGTTGTTTCTGGTCGAAGAGCCTCTGGTCGCTCCGTTGAGTGGGCCGGCCACGCTGGCCGTGGACCGTTTCGAGCTGAAAACACGCAGGACTGACAAACTCTTGGACAACATCCTGGCATTTTACGTTTCGCCGGATGGTGAAAAACTGCTCTACAGACACGCCACTACGCCACAACCTGGAGAAACGGCCCCTGCACAGGTTTGGGCCATTGCTCCGCTTCCCCCTGCGCCGGTGCTGGGAGCTTCCGGTTCGGGTGGGCCCTCGGCAGGCGCGCCCGCAGGAGCGAAGACGCTCAATCTCTCCTCGATGAATGTGCGCTTCGAACCGATGGCCGAGTGGAAAGAGATGTATCACGAAGCATTCCGGTTGGAGCGGGACTTTTTTTACGACCCGGGATTTCACGGGCTGGATTTGGCGGCCACGGAGAAGGAATTTGCGGCGTATCTCCCGAGACTTGGCTCGCGCGACGACCTGAATTACATCTTCAAGGAAACGATGGGCAACCTCACCGTCGGACATCTATTCGTGCGCGGCGGCGACGGCCCGGAGGAGAAGCGAATTCCAGTCGGACTACTCGGCGCGGACTTCAAAATCGAAAATGGCCGTTATCGATTTTCACGCGTTTTTGATGGCGAGAATTGGTATCCGCAACTGCACGCGCCGCTCACCCAGCCTGGCATAAACGTCGTGGAAGGCGAGTATCTTCTGGCTGTAAACGGCCATGAAGTGCGCGGCACCGAGAACATCTACAGTTTTTTCGAAGAGACGGCTGGGAAATCCGTTCTGTTGCGCGTGGGGCCAAACCCGGACGGCAGCGGCTCTCGCGAAGTTAGCGTTGTTCCCGTAGAAAGCGAGATGGCGCTGCGCAATCTCGCCTGGGTCGAGGACAACCGGCGCAAAGTCGAGCAGCTCAGCGGCGGAAAGTTGGCGTACATTTATTTGCCGGACACGGCAAGCGGCGGGTACACCTATTTCAACCGCTATTTCTTTTCACAGGCGGGCAAGGACGGAGCAGTAGTCGATGAACGTTTCAACGCGGGAGGTACCAATACGGACTACATCCTTGACTACTTGCGGCGCACACTGATGAATTACCGCACCACGCGGGACGGAGAAGACATGACCACGCCGGTCAGTCTCATCCAGGGACCGAAGGCCATGATCATAAACGAGTACGCGGGATCCGGCGGCGACGCCATGCCGTGGCATTTCCGCCAGGCCAAGGTCGGCATGCTTGTTGGGAAACGCACCTGGGGCGGACTGGTTGGATTCTTTGGCCCTGGCGAGTCGCTGATGGATGGCGGAATCGTCACGGCGCCGAGCCGGGGGTTCTGGACGCCGAACAATGCTTGGGAAGTCGAAAATCACGGAATAGCGCCGGACGTGGAAGTCGAACTGGACCCCAAAGCGGTGCGCGAAGGGCACGATCCACAGCTTGAAAAGACTGTTGCTCTCTTACTGTCGGAATTAGAAAAGAATCCGATTCCCAAACACAAAAAGCCGCCCTACCCCAACTACCATCAGAGCGCACGGAGCGCTGCGGCGCCTCCCAACGACTGATTCAGTTGATTGGCCAAGTATAGGATGAAGTTTCATTCCCGGGGGCGTCGCCGTAACTTTTCGGAAGTGCGCGGCGTAGGAGAGAGTAAGGAGCTGTCTTGACGAAGCGGCGTGTGCCCTTGCGAGAACCGGTCGGCGTCGCGCTAGAGACCCTGCGCGCCCATAAGCTGCGCTCCTTTCTGATGTTGCTCGGAATCATTCTGTCCGTCGCGACCCTGATCGTGATCATCGCGCTGATTTCCGGCGTGAACCAATATATCGCCACCAAAGTCGCCAATCTGGGCTCGAATGCATTTACGGTGATGCGTTTTCCCATCATCACCGAGATGGAGGAGCTGGTCAAAGCCACGCGGCGCAACAAGATCGTCACCTGGGACGACTACGAAGCGTTGCGCGACAACCTAAAACTGCCGCTGCGCGTTGGCGCGGAGGTCCGAACCTCCGGAAAGGCTCGCGCCCGCACACTGACCGTTGAGGACACCAGCATCCGGGGCGTCACCGCGAGCATGGGCGACATCGACGCTCAGGAAGTGGCCGATGGCCGGTACATCACCGAGGCGGACGAAAACAGCCGATCGATGGCGACAATGATCGGGTCCGATGTAGCAAACAAGCTCTTTCCAGGCCGCGATCCCGTCGGACAAGAAATCATGATGGATGGGCGGCCGTTCATTGTGGTCGGCGTTGCCAAACCGATCGGCACCATCCTTGGGCAGTCGCAGGACAACTTCGCCTACATTCCTATCGAGACCTACATCAAATATTACGGGGCTTTTTCGGGAATCTGGATCAATATTCAAGCGCGCGGTCCCGATTGGATGGCGCGAACTCAGGACGAGACTCGGGTGCTAATGCGTGCCCGGCGGCACCTGCGGCCCAATGAAACGGACTCCTTCGGGATCATCGACTCGGCGACCCTCATGACCCTGTGGAAGCAGCTCACAGGGGTGATTGCGACCGGTATGGTCGGAGTGGTTTCCGTCTTTTTGGTGATTGGAGGAGTGGTGATTATGAACGTCATGCTGGCCACGGTCACCGAGCGCACGCGCGAGATCGGAATTCGCAAAGCACTCGGGGCCAGCCGCAACGACATCCTGCTCCAGTTCTTGGTCGAGGCGTGCGTGATGGCGGCCATGGGCGGCGCGATCGGCGTGCTTCTAGCGTATGCCATTTGCGGCCTCGCGCTTGCCACAACTTCGGTTCCCATGCATGTGCCCATTTCCGCCGTTGTCATGGCGGAGTTCATTTCGGCCATCGTGGGGATTTTCTTCGGTGTGTATCCAGCGCGAAAGGCGGCGATGCTCGAGCCGATCGAAGCGCTGCGTACAGAGATTTAGCGGGTGAATGGATCAAGATGCGAATAGCACTCGGCGAAAACGCTCGCATGGCTCTTACCACCTTGCATGAGAACAAGATGCGGTCTTTTCTAACCGTTCTAGGAGTGGTCATCGGCATTACAGCTCTGTTATCTGTCGTCGCGGTTTTGATGGGTGTCTATAACGATGTAAATGCATTTCTCAGTGACTTCGGCTCCGATACCATCTTCATTTTTAAATTTGATCCTGGCATCCACACTTCGGGGAGGCTCACCCCGGAGGAACGGTCTCGCAAACCACTGACACTTGAGGATGCCGAGGCCATCGGGGAATTGTGCCCGGACGTTAAAGCGGTCTCGGCTGCGGTGATGCCGAAGATTGTGGAGGGTGCGCCTGGTGGGCGTCCGCTGATGAGCGCTCGCTATAAAGATAAAGAAGTCGCCGGAGTGGATTACCACGGGATTCTGCCGGAGGATGAGGAAGTGTTCAACTCGCGGGCAGAGTTCGGAAGATTCATCACCGAAGTCGACAATTTGCACCGGCGAGACGTGGCTCTTATCGGCCCGGATATAGCCAAAGCCTCGTATCCCGATGTGGATCCGATCGGCAAGCCGATCCTCGTTGACGGTGTTTCCTACGAAGTGATCGGCGTAATGGCGGCGCGCAAAGGGCAACTGGTCAAGGATCAGGCAGCCGACAAAGCCATCCTCGTCCCCTATCGCACCTATCAGAAACATCGCCCTGGGGATGACGAGAATTTAATTGGAGCGCGTGCTTATCCCGGCCGTATGCCCGAAGCCGAGGACGAAATCCGCGGCGTCCTGCGCCGGCGGCGGCGTGTTCCGTTTGACAAGCCGGACAATTTTGGCGTTTCAAGCGCCAAGGAGATCGCGGACCAGTTTCGCCAGATCACTTCGTCGGTTGCGCTGCTTATTTCCGTGGTCAGTTCGATCGGTTTGCTCGTGGGTGGCGTCGGCGTCATGAACATCATGTTGATGTCCGTGACGCAGCGCACGCGCGAAATCGGAGTGCGCAAAGCGATTGGGGCCAGACGCCGCGACGTGATTTGGCAATTCTTGACGGAAGCGATTGTGCTGACCGGGTCGGGCGGCGTCATTGGAGTGCTGCTGGGCTTGGGAATTAGTCTGCTTATTCATCTTTTTGTGCCGAGCTTGCCCTCAGCGGTTCCGTTGTGGTCCATTTTCGTTGCCGTGACGGTGTCGATGAGCGTCGGCTTGTTTTTCGGGATGTATCCCGCGGTGAAAGCTTCGCGGCTAGATCCTGTTGAGGCCCTGCGCTATGAATGAGTTATGGCTCGAGTGCGATACGAAGTACGACTAGTCATTCATAGCGGAGCGACTTCATGGGATTGAATCGCGTGACTCGATAAGCAGGCCAGAAACTTGCGGCTAACGCCACCGCAATAAGGAACACCGCCGCCGCAGCCAGACTAAGGGGATCGGTCGGCCCTAATCCGAAGAGTAGTGCCCGCGCCCCGCTCGTTGCGGCGACTGCCAATAGCAGTCCGATTCCGACTCCCAGTCCCAGCAGAACCAAAGTCTGCAGAAGAACGATGGCGATCACATCTTGCCGGGTGGCGCCGAGCGCCATGCGGATCCCAATTTCATTCCTGCGCATCGCAATAATGTAGGAAATCACTCCGTACAGTCCAATCATGGCCAACAGCGCCGCCAGCGCCCCGAAGAACCCGGAAAGCAGCGCCATCAATCGTTCGCGCACAAGCCCGTTCTGAATCTCCGTCTGGAAGATGCGAAACTCCGTCTTCATTTGAGGGTAAAGCTGGCCGAGCTTGTCGCGAGTCGCGGATATCGCTGCGGAGGGGGACGACGAAAACCGGATGAACACGTTTGCGAAATAGATGTTCTCCGGAAACTCTTGGTTCTGTTGCGCTGGCGCGAAGGCTATCGCCGGGACGGCATCCCGCAGTCCGGCGTATTTTGTGTCCTTCACCTCGCCGACAATTTCGTACTGCGTCTCCGGATAATGTGGCTCCTCATTGGTGCGGACCGTTTTGGTTAGAGGATCTTCTCCCCCCAAGAACTGCCGGACAAAAGTCTCGTTCACGATGATGACCCGGGGAGATTGCGCTGTGTCGCGCTCCGTAAAGTCGCGCCCCGAAACGAAGGGAATTTGCATGGTCCGGAAATAGCTGGGACTTACCCAGGTAAACTTGGAGCTGGCTACCATGCTGCCGTAATGAACGTCCAGCGACCAAGTGCTGCCGTCCAGTGGAATTTGCGTCGAAGTCGCCGCGGATTCCACCAGCGGGATGGACCTAATTTGTTCCAAAAGATCGCGTTTGAAAACCTCGTAGTGGTCGGGTGGAATATCGAGCCGCCTAAAGTTCGCATAAACGCGCAAAATGCCGCTTTCCCGAAAACCCGGATTGAACGTCATCAAGTTCCAGAAGCTCCGCACGAACAAAATCGCCCCCACCAATAGAACCAGCGAAAACGCAATTTGTGAAACCACCAAAGCTTGTTGGAACGAGAACTTTTGGCGTCCCGCGGTCATGCCACGGCCGCCCGATTTCAAGACTGCCCCAGGTTCCGTTCTCGAAGACCGAAAAGCCGGAGCCAAGCCGAAGAGCAAGCAGGTCGATACGGCCATAAAAGCGGTGAAGGCCAGGATCCGCCAGTCGATGCTCGTGTCCAAAAAGAAGGGGTCTTTCGCGGTGCTCAAAAGCTTCACCATGGTTCTGCTGAAAAAGGAAGCCAAGCCGATTCCCAGCACAGAACCCGTGACCGCCAAGACGAGACTTTCCAGCAGCAATTGCTGGCGTATTCTGCCACGGCTGGCGCCGATCGCCAGCCGGACCGCCATTTCTTTCTCTCGCGTGGTAGCTCTGGCTAGCAAAAGGTTGGCTAAATTGGCGCACGCAATCAGAAGTACCAATCCAGTGGTTCCCAAGAGAAGCCAAAGCGAGGTGTCGTAAGTCCCGCCTGCCGAGCTGAGCCCATTCTGGCCGGGATAAACCGTCAACGTGTATTTTCGATAGGTATCTAGCGCTTGCGCGGGGTATCCACTCGGCACAGTCTGCTCGAAAAGCGCCGGGCTAGCCGCTTCCAGTTGCGCCGCCGCCTGTTGCAACGACCATCCGGGTTTCAGGCGTGCCATCACCTGCAACCAGAATACGTCGCGCCTGGTAAGCGTGCCGTCGCCAGGAACGAAAGCAGGCAGCGAACACGTAGGGAGCGCAACCTCGAATTCTTTCCCAACGTCGAGGCCAAAGAAGCTGCGCGGTGTCACCCCAATTACTTCGGTAGGATGGCCGTAAATGACAATTCTGCTTCCGATCACCGAGTCCTTGCCGCCAAATGCGCTTTGCCACAGCCCATAACTGATCACCGCCCCGGATACCCCGCAACCAGGCCGGTCATCATCGGGCGTGAAAAGTCGGCCTCGAAGGGGAACGATGCCCAGTATCGGAAAAAGGTCCCCACTCACCCAAAGGCCCTGAGCCAGTCTCTCCTGCTCTCCTTCTCCGAGTGAATATGGGCCGCTGCGCCACGCGAAAAATCCGGAAAAAGCCCCTTGCCCTTGCTGCTTCTGGATTTGCTCCCACAGTGCGCTGCTGACAGCCGTGGTGTTATCGAACCACCCCATGCCGCGCAGTCCGCCCTTGATCTGTACCTTAACCAAGGAAGAGGGGTCGGCTACCGGAAGGCTTCGCAAACGGACGGCATCCAGGAGCTGAAAAATGGCTGTGTTTGCTCCAATTCCGAGCGCAAGGGTCAGGATGGCAGTGATTGTGAATGCGGGGCTTTTGCGCAGAGCGCGCAGCGCAAATCGCAGGTCTTGCAGCGCGCTCTCAATCCAGAGTGGGTTTCGGGCCTCGCGCCCAAAATCATTTTCGCCACTCGCCCGCAGGGCCTGCTTGCTGGTTGTCTTACTTGGCAGTCTTTCGCGCCAACTCATTGAGTCACTCTCTGTCGTAACGCGACTCTTAGATCTTTTGATTTACGTTTGCAATTCGAACTTTTCTATCGCGATGCGTTTGCATCGGATCGAGGCTGGCGAGACTTCGACGCAAATTCGCCTCTGGCTCCTGCCCGGCAGAAACGAAGTAGCCCCTGTGAACGAATGCGTAGGGCAAATGATAAATCGGTAGTTGCATAACGTGCAACTTATTTTGCAAATTTGTCTAAGCTTGGCGGGACATGCCCTACGGCTTATCGGGGAAAAGAAAGACGGATTTCGCGAGTTCGGACTGTAGTGTTTCAGGACGGCAGTATCTTTTCAAAACATTGTCATCCCACCGCAGAATGTCCGAATTTCGAGCTGAGAATTCCGGCCAAGTTTGCGGTGCTCTTGCCCGTGCCATTCGTTCTCGAATGAGCAGGAGGAATGCCCAAGTAATTGTTTCGTTGTAAATACTTGCCTTGCCGTGTGCTGCCGCGAATCGGGCTAGAGCCGAAGAAAAACGGCCTAGGGCTTCCACCAGCGGGAATTTTTGCAGGTATAAGAACGCCATTTTGACGTGGTCGGCGTGATGAAATGAGCCGTTGGCCAAGCTGCATTTTTCAAATTCTTCCATCCACTGGTCTTCAGTCACGGCGCGCCACCACCGTTTTGCCTTCCGTGTGCGCTATGCACGCCAGCACTGCCACGCCATAGACAACTAGCCCTTCGACCCCGAATTGGCCGTGCAAAATATGGATAAGAATAGCCAGCGCAAGAATGAACAGCAGGAAATAGCCGCCAACCAAAGTCGTAACGGGCACAAGGAACAAGACGGCAGCGATGATTTCTGCACCGCCCAAAGCGGGCCGCAGCCAGGCAGGCAGCCCCGTCTTGGCAAAGAAATGAGCGGCCGAAGCGGAAAAAACAAATTGGCAGGACTCCAGCAAGATCGCCAAGCCCAGGGTCCAGCGCAGCAGCAGGATGGAAAGCTTTGTCCAGCGCGCGTTCATTTTTTGTGTTGTCCTTTTCTTCGCGAATCGCTCACTTGCGATTCGGTCAAACGGTGGCTTGCTCGTGAATCCAGATTGAGCCCGTAGAATTTCTTCAGCTCCTTGACGCGCCGCAGACTATCCGCGCCAAAAGGGCGCTTGCCGTCGAAAGCGTGCAGCACGATCCCCTCCAGCAGATCTCCGAGCGTCATGTCGTGATATTCCGCGAAGGCCTTGAGCACCTTCAAGATACGCTTTTCCATGCGGACGCCGGTTTGCACCCGCTGCACAAGAAACTTTTCCTCACTCGTCATCGCGCTCGCCCTCGATAGTGGTACCAGTGTACCAAAATACCAGGAAGATTCCAAGCGGCGCCGCGGGGCGTCACGGCACGGAACACCATGCCCATGGCCGGACGGGGAAGATCTTTCGCATTTACAGGTTCGTCATGCATCGGGGATGAATTCGCTCGTATATTGAGCTTTTCTCCAACAGGGATTTCAGCTATAAATCCAGCCATTCGACTAGCCGTCCAGCCAAGCCAAGGACCGCCATGCATCGCCACAAAAACCTTCTAATCGCCGCCATATTTTCCGCCGGCGTTTCAGCTCTTCTATCCTGTCAACTAAACGCCCAAACCACACAGCACGCCGCCACCCGCATCGGTCCGATTGACGAATCTTTGCTTGTGACTCTACGGGGTAACCGTCCTCCTCTGGCGACTCACGCGAACGATCGCGGAGAGGTCGCCTCCGACCTTCCCATGGAGCGCATGCTGCTAGTTCTGACTCCCAGCCCCGCGGCGGAATCCGCCCTGCAAGCTCTTCTCGCCGCGCAGCAAGATAAGTCCTCCCCGAACTTCCACGCATGGCTCTCGCCTGCCCAATTCGGCGCGCAGTTCGGCCCCTCGAAAGCCGATCTTCAAACGCTCACATCGTGGCTCGCATCGCACGGTTTTCGTGTGAATCGCGTTGGGCAGGGCGGCATGACCATCGACTTTAGTGGCACCGCGGGCCAGGTGAAACAAGCCTTCCACACCCCGATTCATTCCTATCTGGTGAATGGAGAGAGGCACTACGCCAACGCATCCGACCCGCAAATTCCCGCGGCCCTAGCGCCCGTCGTCGCGGGGATAGACACCTTGCACGATTTTAGAAAGCAGCCGGAAGTTCGCGTGCTGGGAAAAGGCCGTCGGGTTGCGAACACCAGCGTGTGGCAGCCGGAATTCACATTCAATGGCGGGGCCGGTGTCGAACACTTTCTCGCTCCCGGCGACTTCGCCATCATCTACAACACGGCCGGCCTCTACCAGAACGGAATCAACGGCGCGGGACAAAGCATCGCCATCGTCGCCCGCAACGATATCAATCTCTCGGATGTGCAAATTTTCCGCATCGCATTTGGGCTTCCCACCAACGATCCTCAGATCATTCTCGATGGTCCGGATCCCGGAAATCAGCTCGGCACGGAAGAAACGGAGGCTGATCTGGATGTCGAATGGTCCGGTGCCATCGCCCCCAATGCCACCATAAAGTTTGTCGTTTCCGCGAGCACCAACTCGACCGATGGCGTCGATCTCTCCTCGCTTTACATCGTGGACAACAATCTCGCTCCCGTCCTCAGCGCGAGTTTTGGCGAATGTGAACAATCACTCGGCCAGGCGGAGAATACTTTCTACAGCAATCTGTGGGAACAAGCTGCGGCACAGGGCATCACGGTCGTCGTTTCGAGCGGCGACAGCGGCGCCGCCGGATGTGACAATGCCGATCAAGCCACCCCGGCCACACAGGGTCTTGCGGTAAACGGCCTTGCTTCCACGTCCTTCAACATCGCTCTCGGCGGCACGGAGTTCAACGAGAATGGCGCGGACAGCACCTACTGGTCCGCCACCAACAGCCCGAACCAAACCTCAGCCCTCGGCTATATCCCGGAGAACGTTTGGAACGAAAGCTGCGCCGATTCCAACCAGTGCGGCACAGCTTCGTTGTATGCCAGTGGCGGCGGGGCCAGCACACTTTACGGCAAACCATCCTGGCAGGTCGGCGCCAGCGTTCCGAACGACGGCAAGCGTGACCTGCCAGACTTCTCTCTCGACGCCGCGGCAGATCACGACGGATATTTGCTCTGCCAAGATGGGATTTGCACCACCAACTCGAGCGGGCAGCTCATCAACGCCGAACTCGTCGGAGGCACCTCCGCCGCCGCTCCCACTTTCGCGGCCATTATGGCCCTGATCAATCAGAAAACCAATTCCCGCCAGGGCCAAGCCAACTTCGTTCTCTATCCCCTGGCTGCCGCGCAGAGTCCGTCCAACTGCAACGCCAGCACGCCTCCACAATCTCGATGCATTTTCAACGACATCACACAAGGCAATAACAACGTCCCAGGACAGATCGGCTACACAGCCGATCCTGGATACGATTTGGCGACGCGCTGGGGCTCCATCAACGTCGCGAATCTTGCCTCCAACTGGGGGAACGTGACGTTTCGCTCGACTCTTACAACTCTTCAGCTTTCCTCCGCCAATCTGACACACGGTCAACCCCTGACGGCAACCGCGACCATCGCTCCGGGCGTCGGCACGGGTACGCCGACGGGCGACGTGGCGCTCCTGGCGGGAAGCTCTGCGGGTGTGAATCTCGGCAATCTAAGCAATGGGATAATTTCTGGTATCGTCGAAACCCTGCCGGGGGGAACCTATTCCGTCGCCGCGAGCTATGGCGGAGACAGCACGTTCGGCGCGAGCATCTCCCCAGGGGTGCCCATCACCATTAATCCGGAAGCCAGCAGCACGGACTTCTCCGCGTTCCTGGCTGCCCAGCCGGGGAATCCGTCTTCTACCATAAACACCACGTATGGCAACTTCCTCAACCTGCAAGTGAGCGTCGCCGGCGCCTCTCAGCATGGTACGCCGACGGGCACACTCACCTTCTCCGATACCTTCAACGGTGGCACCAGCACATTGCTCAGCGTGCCCCTCAATAGCCAAGGCAACGCACTGGTTCAGGAGACCGCGCTCGGTCTGGGGAGTCACACTCTCAATGTCAGCTATTCCGGCGATGCCAGCTTTCTAGCGAGCGGCGCTGGACCAGTCAGCATCACCGTCGCCAAAGGCGCGACAACAACCATTCTGTTTATTCCCACGGGCGCTTTGCCGGACAGTTCCGTCGTTCTCCAGGCCATTGTGCTTCCGAACGGCGCGATTGATCCTACTGGGACGGTCCAGTTTTTCACCGGGAAAACGGCGCTGGGCATCCCCGTCCAGGTAAAAAATCTGGTCGCCACGCTGACGGCCGCTCAATTGCCAAGCGGGAACAACAGCATCAGCGCAGCTTATTCCGGCGACCCAAATTTTCTCGCCTCGACCTCCGCAGCCTCCACGCTGATTGTCGGCGAACCTAACTTTCAAATCTCCGCCAATCCAGGAAACGTCACGATCACTGGAACCGGTCCCGGCGCCACCAATATCTTGCTCACCCCCGGCCCAGGCCTGGGCTTTGTCGGAGCCGTTACGCTCGGCTGTGCGGGACTTCCCCTCGGATCTACCTGCACGTTTCTTCCGCCGCAGCCAGTTCTCGATGGAGCCACCACCTCAACGGTAGCTCTCAGCATCAGCAAGCCGCCGGATCAATCCGCGACGCTCCGCGCGCCTCTTCATGGCGGCGTCAGCCTGTTTGCCGGCCCACTTGGCGGCGCTACGGTTGCGTGCTTATTTCTCCTAACCTGGCCGAAAAAGAGGCGACCCTGGCAGCTTGGCCTGCTCTTACTCCTAGGTAGTCTTCTAGCCGCGATGTGGGGGTGCAGCGGCGGCATGAGTGTCTCCACCGCTCCAAGCGGAACATCTACAAATTCCTTCGTTGTGACGGTAACCGCCAGCGGTGGCGCTGGGGCACAGGCCGTCAGCCACAACTTGACGCTCCAAGTGACCGTGCAATAGCAGGCAGCCTTGCCATTCAAGCTCTAAATCGCCCGGGCACCTTACCTGAGCAATTTCAAACCAAATTGCACCGACCGCGCCGTGGCGGATGTGCTTGTGACTGCGCCCGCCGTTCTGGAAAGGCCCGTTAGATTCGTCGCGGTTGACGGCTGGCGGTTGCCTATAACGCTGGTTCTTGTGGCATTGCGCTTGGATCGCTCTGCGCAGTCCGGAACACACGCCTGATCCAGCGCCGTTGGTGCATTTTGGGAAAGCTGGGCAGGAAAGGAGCGCCGCGTTCCCCTCAGGGGAGGGTGCAGCGGCGCTCTTGGGGGTTCTGGCTAGTTATTGGGGAGTACCATGAGGAACTACTGGAGGCGGGCACCATTTCGCGCGGCGCTGCGGCCGACCTTCGGCCTCCGCGCAAATCCTTCCGAATTTTTATTTCTTTATTCATCCCGCTCATTCGCTTACCGGCGGTGGTCTTCGGATTTGTTCTCTTGTGCGTCCATTCTAAGTGCAGGGAACTTGCCAAACGCCGTCGCGTCAAACTCCGCATTTTCCTTGTCTTACAAGTTCCGTCGAAAAAGGTTTGTGCATCAACGCGGGACAATGTGCCTTCAAGGAACACCGCTGCGAAGCACTTGCGGCCCGCAGGAATCCTTCTCGCCGACCCACACGGGAGCTTTGTTCGTGTAAAGGCTCAGGCTGCCGCGCCGCCGCGCTTCTCGCGTGAGCGCACCTCATGGCCGTCGCGCTTCAGATAGCGGTACAGGCTCGTGCGTCCAATTCCCAATATTTGTGCCGCACGCAGGCGGTTCCCCTGGCACAGCTCGAGCACTCGCTGGATGTGGACCTTGCGCACTTCATCGAGCGACAGCGGCCTCCAATCGTCGCCGTCCGGTCTTCGCGGGCCCCTCTTTTGCAAGTGTTCCGGCAGGTCCGCAAGGTCGATGAAATCTCCGGTCGCCGTGATCGCCGCCGTGGCGATCACGTTTTCCAGCTCTCGCACGTTTCCCGGCCAGGAGTGTTGCAGCAGAAGGGTCTGCGCTCGCCGCGTCAGCCCGGAAATATTTTTCCCGTACACATCGTTATATTTTTTCAGGAAGTAATGCACGAGCAGCGGAATGTCTTCCAGCCGCTCCGTCAGCGATGGCACGCGGATTTGAATCGAGCTCAGCCGGTAAAACAGATCTTCGCGAAACCGTCCTGCCAGCACCTCGGCCCGCAAATCCCGGTTGGTGGCGGCAATCAGCCGCACGTTCACCTGCCGCACTTCCGGCGAGCCCACTCGCTGGATCTCCCGGTTCTGGATTACGCGCAGAAGTTTGGCCTGCATCGGCAACGACGTCTCGCCAATCTCGTCGAGAAAGACCGTCCCATTATTGGCGTATTCAAAAAGCCCTGGCCGTGTGTCGGTCGCCCCCGTGAACGACCCGCGCACGTGCCCGAATAGCTGGCTCTCCAGCAGCGTGTCCACCATTGCTGAGCAATTGCATATCGCCAGCTTCTGCTGGCCCACCGGACTGATATTGTGAATCGCGCGCGCCACCAGCTCTTTGCCCGTCCCCGTCGAGCCCACCAGGAGCACGTTTGTATAATGCCGCGCCACCTTCCGCGCGAAGTCGAAAACCTCCAGCATCACCGGGCTCTTTCCCACAATTCCGTGGAACTCCAGATCCTTCAGCAGTTGTTCTTCAAGCGCGCGCACCCTTCGCCGCTGGTCGTACAGCGTTGCCACCTCGTCCAGCGTTCTCTTCAGCCGGATTTTGTCGATGGGCTTCGGCAGAAAATCCGTCGCGCCGCGCCGGATGGCGTCCAGCGCGGATTCCAGCGTGTAATCCCCGGTCATCACGATTACGTGGATCCCAGGGTCGCTCCGCAAAGCCTGGTCGAGAAATTCGTACCCGTGCATCCCCGGCATATTTACATCCGCAAGGACCAGCCGGCATCGGCCCGAACGCACCAAGCCCAAGGCCTCTTCCGGATCGGAAGTCGTGATGGCCTCGTAACCCATGTCGTCCATGACCGTGGACAGTAATTCCAGCTCCGAGCGGTCGTCGTCCAGAATGCAAGGGGTCAAAGAAGTCTTCGGCGCCGCAAGTTCGATAGTCTTCATATGCGCGTGTGCCACACCCAACACACTCGCAACGTTTGTGCCATCCCCGCACCTTACTCTTTGGGATGTCCCTCCGCTCCTAACTCGCCCACTGCTCCACCAAGAAAGCCCTCGCCTCTCGAAGAATCAGTCATTTACAGATTTTCGCATCACAAAATTCATTATGCGGCAGCCCAAACGCGCTGGCTTCTACCAAGGCGCCTCCTTCTACCTCATTTCATTTTGGCTCACCGTCTCGTTTCGGTGCGGAACTCTGGGCTTCCCTCTCTTCCCGCCTGCTCACTCCTCACCTTCACTTCTGCAAACTTGCCTGCGCCATCGCCACCCCTTCCTCTCTCAGTCGTGGAACCACGGCGTTCAGCCGAAACTGGCGCAATCCATTCTGCGTTTTGCCCACGAATTCCGCTTCATAAGCCACTGGATAAGAACGGTCGGACTCCCCAGGTTGCAAAAGCCTCACGAAAAGGATGGCGCTCTCGCGCAAGCTTTGCTTCAGCACCACTTGCTTTCCAGAGTCCTCGTTCCACACGAGATCGCATCTCTCGACGAAGAAATTCTGCGTGCAGTTCCAGCCGGACACTTCCACGGCGTACAAGCGTGTCCCAGCGCAGCGGGCGTACCGGAGCATGGGGGACCTCCAGGGCAGGGAAATGCAGGCCAGGAACCAGTCGCATTGCTCTGTAACCTATTGAAGAATAACTGCCTGTCTCAGCGGCAGCCTTTAAAAAATGTTCGAAGGAGTGACACTCCTCCGCAGAGTGTTCCAGTTTGGAGCACTAGAATTGGCCCGGCAGGAGAAACCTGCTTGCGAAACTATAAATGGGGTCGTAGATATACTGAAACAGCAAAATCCCCACGATCAGCCCCGCCATCGCGAAGCTGTTGCCTCGTAGCCAGTCCAGGTAGCGCTGCGCGGTCTTCTCGCTCATGAAGAGCAGAATCACCGTGCTGCCGTCCAGGGGCGAGACGGGCAGCAAGTTGAAGGTCCCCAGCAACAGGTTCAAGGAAAAGAAGATCAGCAGCGTCGTGGCCACAAAATTCAGATGATGCGTGACCGGGTCGCGATGAAACCAGCCGCCCGCCGCCCCGAGATGCAGCCCGGCCACCGCGATCAGCATCAACGTGAAATTTGCCGCCGGCCCCGCTAGCGCCATCCACCCCGATCTCCGCGGATGCTTGCGCTCCCAAACCGGGTCGAATGGTGCGCTCGCCCATCCAAACATGGTGTGCATGGCCAGAAACGAGATGATGGGGATCAGGATCATGCCCCAGGGTTCACGCCGCATGTGTGGCACCGGATTCAACGAAACCTGTCCTCCGAGGGCTGCGGTTTCGTCGCCTCCCATTTTGGCGACCAGCGCGTGCGCGGCTTCGTGGCACGTCGTCGAAAAAAGAAACGCCACGTACCAAATGAAACCAAGGACTAGAATTTCGGGAGTGATCTCCGGCAAGGAATTAGGCCTTTCGTTGGCTTAGGTCAAGCAGACTAGAGGTTGTCTCCACGCTTTGCAAGCCGCACCGCGCGGCCCTTCACGACCCTTTCAACGCATTCGCCTTGGGATACGTTCAGCCACTGCATCCAGGCTCTTCGCCGGCTTCTCGCATCTATCCCATCTCCCCCCTGTCGGTGTTAGACTCCCAGCATGCCAACCAAGAACAAAAAGAAGAAGCCCAGCAAGTCCAAGAAGACCAGCGTTCGCAAACTCGTGGCAAAAAGCAAATCGGCGAAGAAGGCCGCTCCTGCCAAGAAGCTCAAGAAACTTGCTCCAATTAAGAGCGCTTCCAAACCGGCAGCTCCAAAAGCAAAAGCCACAGCCAAGAAAGCCCCTGTTCGCGGCAAGCGCGAACACGAGGACTCTGTAGTGTTCGAGCCTAAGGGATTGGGACCGCGTTCTGGTGGCCAGTCCGGCGATCTGCAGGGTTTGTCGAACCGCGGTGGTGCCGACTCGGAAAGCGTGGACGAATTGCTCGAAGAAGGCAACGCGTTCGAGGCCGAAGTCGTAAAAGGCGTCGAAGACGTTCCAGATGCCGATGTAGAGGAAGTGCGAACGCACGAAATTCTGGAAGACGATGTCCCTGATGAATATCTCGAAAAAGACGAGTGAGCACACATTTAGACGCCAAGCCGAAGCAGGCAATAAATTGAGACAAAGGAGAACGTTTTCATCATCCCATGAAAATTCCTAAAGTCCTACTCTTGCTCGTGGCCGTGAGCTTTTTGTCTTCTGTCGCTTACTCTCAAGACGAAAAGTCCCAGAGCGCCTCTTCAGCGGTCTCCGTGCAAGCTTTTCTTGGCCGCTGGGATTTGACGCTCAAGTCCTCGGGCCATGAGTATCCCTCCTGGCTGGAGTTGCGCGACGAGAATGGGCAGCTCAAGGCCGAGATGGTGGGCCGCTGGGGAAACGCCCGTCCGCTGCCGAGCGCCGAAGTGACGGGCGGCCATCTGAAGTTCGTCTCTCCCAAGGAGGAGGAAGGCAGCAAAGCCGATTTAGTCTTCGAGGGAACTCTGAAGGGAAGGGTCCTCTCCGGCACATTGAATGGCCCCGATGGCAAAATCTGGGAATGGATCGGTCGCCGTGCGCCCTCTCTCCGAAGAACCGGCACGCCTAATTGGGGAACCCCTGTCACTCTTTTCGATGGAAAGGATTTGGCGGGTTGGCACGAGTCCGTCCCCGGCGCCTCCCCTAAGTGGAAAGTTGAAAACGGCCTGCTAATCACGCCGGGAGAAGGCCCCGAACTGATCAACAACTCCAAGTTTGAAGATTTCAAGTTGCACGTCGAATTCAACTGCGGCCCGGAGTCGAACAGCGGCGTCTATTTGCGCGGCCGCTACGAAGTCCAGGTGGAAACCGACTCCATCGCCGATCCGCCCAATCGCCGCATCGGCAGCATCTACGGCTTCATCGCCCCGGAACCCGAGCTGCCGCGCACGCCGGACAAATGGCAAACCTACGACATCACTCTGATCGGACGACGGGTCACCGTCGTTCATGATGGTCAAACCGTCATCGAAAACAAGGATATCCCCGGCATCACTGGCGGCGCTCTCGACAGCCACGAAGGCCTTCCCGGCCCCATCTATTTACAGGGCAGCGAAAAGGGCCACGTCATGTTCCGAAACATCGTCCTCACTCCCGCTAGCGAGTAACGCCATTTCCCCCCGAACTCTCTGCGTCTGCCCTAGAAGAGAAAAAAGTAACTGATTCATGAGGCTGTGGCACTTATGAAGCTCCTTGCGAATAACCATGCCTTCCTCGACGGCAACAAGAGAATCGGCCGCGCCGCCACCGATACTTTTCTCCGCGTCAACGGTTATTACTTCGGGCTGGACCCGTAGGCAGCATACAAATTGATGATGGACTCCATCACCAAGAGGGAATTCCGCATTCGCTAGATTCGAGAGTGGCTCACTGCACATGTGCGGCCGCTCGACGAAGACTAAGTTGTCGCAGTGCGGTCTTCTCTTAAGGGGACTTGCCTACCGCTACCCAACGCCCCAATTCATTACCTCCCGGGTGTCCGGTGAGTGACCGGAAACGCGACGCGGCGTCCCACAACCGGACGGTCCTGCGATTGCCGCATCATCGCTGCATTCCAGCTACTACTTTGTTTTCAGCAGCTTAAAGCCTTAGCTGCGTGGTGCTAGAGGTGCGGTTCCTTCGCCGATATGAGCGCCGCAACGGTTGTCTTGGACGCCTACAATTTTGAATCTGCGAACGCCGAGCTCGCCCGCGCCGCCAAGCGGAAAGCTCTAGCCGATGCGCGCCTCGGGAATGGCGAAGCCTTCGCCGAGATGATTCAGCCTTACTCACCAAGTCTTTATCGCCGCGCCCTGAGAATGACGGGCAACGCCGAGGATGCCGAGGACGCCCGTCAAGAAGCCCTCTTGAAAGCGTTCGCGCGTCTCAGCCAATTTGCCGGGCAGCACGATGATGGAAAAGATGACCTCTACGCTTGGGTTTCCCGTATCACGACCAACGCCTCCATTGATTTGATCCGCCAGCGGCGCGAAGGGAGGTTCGTCTCCCTCGAACAGCCAGGCGTTGCGCCTGACGAAACCTTTGGCGCTCGCCTCGCTGCGCCCACCGATAATCCGGAAGAGCTTTATGCGCGCCGCGAACTGCGCGGGCTGATCGCCGGCGCTATCGCGCGCCTCGCCCCGGATTTGCGCCAGGTCTGTCTGCTGCGCGATGTTCTCCAATATTCCACGCACGAAGTCGCCGCCCGGCTGGGGATCTCCACTGTAGCGGTGCGTCTGCGCCTTTTCCGTGCGCACAGAAGGCTGCGCGAAGGCCTGCGCGACCGCATGCTCCAAAAGACGCGCCAGTCTGATCCTCGCGCATCGCTTCCGCGTCCGGCCAACCACTCAGAGCCGAGCCACGGAGAAGGCTTTCCGCGCATGAATTCCCAAGCCGAGTTTGCCTGCGGGGACTAAGAAATTTCCTCCGTCAAATTTTTCACCAAAAGTAGAATTCGCAAGCGCGAAAAACAGCAGCCATCAACCGGCCGTCTATTTCCGTTCTTTCTTTTGCTTGGAAACTGAAAGAAGCAGCCGCTTCGGTCCGCTCACGAAGGGGCTGCCGCTTTCGTAGAAGCGAAAGGGCTGGTCGGCCGCATGCGTGATACCAATGCGCACCGTGGTTGCAACTTGCACTTCCGCCGCCCGCTTGGCGGATTCGCCGGACTTCGAAGGCTGCAATACTCCCAGCCACAGTGGGCCACCCGAAAATAGATCGAGTCCATCCAGCGTCCGGTCGATCCGCAGCGCCGCCGCAAGCCGCCCCGGGCCCCGCGTCAGATCGAGAAGTGCCGCGTTCTTGCGATGGCCTTGCATCAGCTCAATTCCCTCCAGCGGCTCCAGCGCGCGAATCAAAACGCCTCCGCCGACTCCCGCTCGTTCGCTCGAAATGTTCAGCATGAAGTGCATTCCGTAATTGAAATAAACATACACATGCCCGTATTCCAAAAACAGCGAGCGGTTCCTCCGCGTCGGGCCGCGAAAATGATGCCCCGCGGGATCGCCCGGCGGATAACCTTCCGCTTCCACGATTCGTCCGCCTAGCCGGCCTTCTGGTAGTTCGCGAACCACCACCTTGCCGATGAGAAATCGCGCCAGCTCGAGCGTGTCGCAGGGAAGTTCTTCTCGAGTGAGTCGCCTGACTTTGAGGGCAGAGTGTTGCACGGCTTACGACGAGCTTACATCGGGCGGCTCGTTGTTAAAAAGCCGTGCGAGCTCCGCATGGTCAATCACCACCGCCGGGTCCTTCTGAATCGCGTCAAAGTATTTCTTTTGGAAAGCGTCGCCCGATTCCGAGGGCGCAAACATCTTGCGCGCGAGCGAAATCGCCGTGCGAACGTCTTCCGGCGTGACCAGATTCTCGCCCGCAAGCGTTTCGTCCAGCCGCACGACAAATTCCGAAATGTTGTGAAGCCATCCGAACTGCTGGTGGTCGATCACCAGGCGGAACAGCTCTCCCACGGTGACTTTCCCGTTGGCGCGTTCGTATTCGCGCCGCTCCATGTCCAGGAGCGTCTTGTGCAGACGGAGCAGCGAAAGGCGAAGAGCGATCAGCCTTTCGCGGGCAGTTGCATCCGAGTTTCCCTTCGAGGATGGATTGGCGTCAGCAGGGTTCATGTTTTCTGGATCAGTTTCATTGTCCGACAGATTGTGGACAATTTCCAATCCAGGCGTGGAGTATCAAGATGCCCCGTCGCATAGCCGCGAAAGGCGACGAAGAACGCCGCGCCAACGGATGCGGCTGTAAATCGGGTGCAGCAAGTCAGTCATGCGTTTTTATTTTGCGTCGTGGAAAATAACGCCCAAAGTGTATCGTGTGCCGCTCTCCACGCGGCTCACTCCATGTCGCAGGTTGACACGGTAATAGCCGCGGGTGCCTTTCACGGGCCGATATCGCGTGGTGAAGATAATTGCCTGTCCCTGGTCCGCGCACACCACTTCGGCCTGCGATTGCGCGCGCGGCTTTTGTTCCACCAAAACGAACTCGCCGCCCTCCCAGTCCCGCCCCGTTTGCCCCAGTAGGAACACCATCTGCAGAGGAAAACTCACCTCGCCATAGAGATCCTGATGCAGACAATTGTAGCCGCCCGCCTCGTAATGCAGCATCAACGGTGTCGGCTTTTTCTGGCCGGCTTTGTGGCAAGTATTCAAGAAAGCGGCATGCTCGAGCGGATACCGTGCTCCAGATTCACCCAGAGCCTCCGCCCATCGATTTGCGATCTTCGCCAAATGTGGATACGCCGATTTTCGTAGACTCGCGACTATCTGCGGCAGGGGATATTCAAAATATTTATAATCGCCGAGCCCAAAACGGAACCGTGCCATGACGATGTGGCTTCTAAAGAGGCTTGTGTCGTTGTATAGCCCAACTAACTCCGCGCAGTCCTCAGCCGACAGGATCGGAGGCGCAAGTGCGTACCCTCGTGCCGAAAGCGACTCTTCCACGGCCGCCCAATCCAATCCGTCAATTCTCCGCTCAATTGCGTTCTGATTTTGGTTAGGTGTTTGTAAAGATCTCATGAAAATCTCTTTTGCCGCCGTAAATCTCCGTCTCTATAGGGCAATTTACAGCGAAGCACAGGGCGAAAGCTATCCGTCTTCGACCATGAAATTATTTTCTGCGTCCAACAAAAAGATTGATGCCTCCGTTAGCCTAACCTTGGTACACCTCCGTCCATCCAAGTTAATGGCTGCAAATTCACTTGCTTCTTGGAACGGTGCGTGACTATTAGCGTCCCAGTTCCAGGAGAACATAAAAGGGAGTTGTACATGAAAGTGTCTAAATGGTCCGCGCTATTGCTCGGCAGTTCTTTGTTGCTATCCGCCAGCGTTTTCGCTGGGAACATAACCAGGAAGTCCCTCCATTTCGATCAGAACGTGACGGTCGATGGTAAGACATTGTCCCCGGGCAACTACCGCTTCGAATGGAGTGGATCGGGTCCCGATGTAAAGGTCACCATCCTGAAGGGCAGCAAAACCGTAGCCAGCGTACCGGCGCGAGTCGTTTCTGCTCCCATTCCGAACAAACAAGATGGCTATAGTGCCACGACAGAAAAAGACGGGAGCCAAACCATTACGCAGGTTTTCTTCAGCGGAGAAAAATACGGTTTGGAAATCGGCCAGGGAGTTAACGCGAGCACGACGCCCGCGACGGCTACCAGCGGCACGAACTGACCCCGTCATCGTGTTGAACTAGCCTACAAAACAAAATGTGAGAGGGGCCTCGTGAGGATCCCTCCACATTTCTCTGTACACAAGGAATCTGCGGACGCGAGGTGAATCTGAGTTCGAACCCGCTGACGAGCCGCTGCGGCAGTCACGCGCCAGCACCAAGAAATCAATCGGGATTGGTCCCAACATTCTTCGTCAGCCGATCTAACCTTTGGCAAAGCCACGCCATCTCACTTAGTGGAGTAAGAAAACACGTGCCTCCGCAGGCTTCCGCGTATTTTTTACGCGCTGTGACCGGCGGAGAAGCTCAAAGGGAGTTGTGTATGAAAGTGTCGAGGCTTTCCATGCTGTTGATCGGTAGTTCCTTGTTGTTGCCCGCCAGCGTCCTAGCAGCGAATACCGTCAAGAAATCGCTTCATCTTTATGAGACGGTTTCTATCCAAGGTAAACAGTTGGCGCCCGGCGACTACAAGGTCGAATGGAGTGGAGCGGGCCCAGACGTTCAAATTAACATTCTCAAAGGCAGGGAAACCGTGGCTACCGCGACGGCGAAAGTTGTTGCGCAGCCCGGAACGAATGACCAGGATGGCTATGCGTTGAAGCCGGGAAAAGACGGCGGCCAAACGCTGGCGCAGGTCTTCTTCAGCGGAGAAAAATACGATCTCAATATCGTCCAGTCGGCTGGCGCAAACGGCCCAATGGGAGCAAGTTCCAGCGGAACGAATTGACGAACCTATCGTACTGTAATACATGCCCAACCTGAGACACGCGCGAAGGGGCGCCTTTCAAGCCCCTTCGCATTTCTCACATTTGAACTAACTCGAATCACCAAGCTGGCTATCATGCGATGGCCCATCGCAATCTCTTGGAAGTGCGCGGCCAAGATTATCCCGGTGCCGCGGATCTGCCCGGCACGCCCAGTCGTGCTCTAGATTTCGCTCCCTCGCCATGCGCACAATGTCCCGTTGCAATCGAAGTCGCACATTTTTTCGGCGAACTGGAAGAGCGAAGGATGGTAGTCGTGTGCAACAGGGACCGCTCTGTTCGGCCCACCAAGTCTATTTGCCGCTTCCCGCGACCACGAGGTCGTTGGTTACAGAGAAAACATTGGGAACCTGGCGGGCTCGAAGATACGCCAAATTCTTGTCCGACTGGTTGTCCACCACGCCCACTAGCGTAGCGTTTCCATTTTTGACGATGATGTGAATCGATGGCACGGCCGAGTATCCGTAACGTGAAAGAACCGTGTCGCGATAAATGGCGCGGTACACGGCGAAGCGCAGCTGGTTATCCATGCCTGAAAGTGGAAGGACTTCGATGTTGTTGATCACCGTGCCGACTCCCTCGATGCTCTTGACCGCAGCTTCGGCATCGGATTTCAGAGTCGGACGTACCACCTGCCCTTCCAGAGTCACTCTGTCTCCCTCAACCCGATACGCCAGATTGTCGAAAACGGAATAGTAAGGCAGCATGACGAGAACGTGATGCACTTCACGAATCAGTTGCCTCTCCGTCTTCGGTTCATTCTGTTCCCCCGAGCTCTTCATCGGTGAAGCATAGGCATACGAAGCGGCTGCAAACGGCGTGGCTAACAGCATGGCTACAAACAAGGCCCCGAATTCTTTTCTCATGTTCTGCTCCTCACAAGAAATAGGGCAAGCTATCTTGGTTAGATTCAAGCTGCACTGGGGTAGGTGCTCCGTATTTGAAGGCAGGCAGGTGTTAGCATACAAAAAAGGATTCTGGCTCTCGTGTAATTTAAAAAACGCGGAGAAGTCTTTTGATTTTGGTAAGGTAATCGCCGGCTGATAGATGGACGTTCAAGGGAGACAATCGAAGTGCTGATCATCGGGCATCGCGGAGCCTCCGGGCACGCGCCGGAAAACACGCTGGCCGCGTTCAAGAAGGCCGTAGCTCTGGGAGCAACCTTCATCGAGACGGATTTGCAGCTCTCCCGCGACGCTCGCTTTGTGGCCATCCATGACGACAGCGTGGACCGCACAACGAATGGCCAGGGCAAGGTACACGATCAAACGCTCGCCGCCCTACGTCGGCTGGACGCAGGTGCTTGGTTCGGCAGTGAGTACGCCGGAGAGCGCATTCCGACTCTCGAGGAGATTCTGGAATTCTCGAAAAAAAACGATGTCGTCTTTTATTTGGAGCTGAAACCAAGCGGATCCTGGGGTGGCGAGCATGCTTTGATCGGCGCTCTGCGCGAGTCTGGCGAGGTGGCGCGCGTCGTTGTCATTTCCTTCGAGCCCGCGATACTGGCAAATCTCCGGAAGATCGAACCGACTTTGATGACCGGAGCCCTGTACGACGGGCAACTCGCCGATCCTTTGAAATCCGCTCTGGACGCGGGGGCGCGGCAACTGGTGGTGCGCGGCGATCTGGTCACGCCGTCGATGATTGCGGAAGCCCGCAAAAGAGACCTGCAGGTCGTCTGCTGGACGGTCAATCATCCGGCCCACATTCGGCTGCTTATGGCCGCGGGTGTGGACGGAATCATGAGCGATTATCCGGATCGGCTCATCGCAGCGCAGAAGAAAAACGGCGACAAAGTTTAGGCCGAGGCCATTAATGCAGTGTGAAGCGCGGCCATCTGCGATACCGAGAGCTGTTCCGCGCGGGCATCGGGGCGCAGATTTTGCGATGAGAGAGCTTCGCGGACGACATCCGGTTTTGCTAGAGACCGTAGATTGTTCACCAGCGTTTTGCGCTTCTGGGCAAAGCACGATTTCACGAAATCCAGAAAAACTTCTTCGTCGGGGAGATCCAGCTTGGCGCGTTCGCCAGGAAGGCGGAGCGTTACCAGTGCCGAGCCGACTTCCGGCGGCGGGTTGAAGGCCCCGCGCGGAATCCGCAAGACAAATTCCGGGCGAGCATAGAGTTGCGTGGCTACGGAGAGATAGCCGTACTGCTTTGTCTGCGGTTTTGCAACGAGACGAAGAGCGACTTCCTCCTGAATCACAATGTGAATCTCGTCGATCTGGTCCACGAACCTAAAAAAGTGATGAAGAATCGGCGACGTGATGTAATAAGGCAAATTGCCGTAGATGCGGATACGCCTGCCGGCAGCGAGCGCGGCGAGATCGGTCTCCAGAACGTCGCCGGGAATCACCGTGAGGTTTGGAAATTTTTTCGTGAAGCGTTGCAACCGAGCTATGAGCAGGGTATCGATCTCGATTGCGTAAACAGCGGCGCTAGTCGCGGCGAGGCGCTCCGTCATTTCCCCGTGTCCCGCGCCGACTTCGATCCAGCAATGCAGTTGATCCTGAACTGGTGCTGCGGCTTCCGGCGAAGAGGTTGCGGATCCGGAATCCTTGCGCTCTGCCGGCGCTGTAGGCGGCTGTTTGGCCGAGTGCGGCGAGACGCCGATAGCACACGCGATTTCTTCGCGCCACCCGGGGTCCGCAAGAAAGTGTTGGCCAAGACGTTGACGAGCCATGTGCCGAAAGTGTAGCAGGAAGCGCGCCTTGTATTTTTGGCCGAAAGGTTCCGCCTTGACGCGGCGAAATGCCTACAGTAGCGTAAAATGCATGCGCACTACGCGATCAATCCCGTGAATGCGCCGAAAAAGAGAAAAACACGAATTACGCCGAAGGCATCGAGTAAAGAGAAGCGAGTGAGAATTCTTTTTGTAGCATCGGAAGGGCTGCCATTTTCGAAGACGGGCGGCCTTGCGGACGTCGTCGAGGCGCTGCCGAAGGCGCTGGTCGCGCAAGGCTACGAAGTGGCCGTCGTGCTGCCACGTTATCGCGGAACGAAGGCCAACGGCCCGGTATTGCCGAGCCTCACGATTCCGCTCGCAAATCGCTTGAGGTTTCCATCCATCGTGGATGGCTCGCAAGTCTCGGGGGTGCGGTACTTCTTTGTCGATGACCCGGCGTATTTCGACCGCGATGGATTATATGGCGACAGCGCTGGAGATTATCCGGACAATGCGGAGCGGTATAGCGAATTCTGCCGCGCGTCCATCGAAATTGTTAAGCACGTGTGGCCCGCGGACGTGATTCATTGCCACGACTGGCAAACGGCTCTCGTCCCCGTTCTGCTGCGCAGTTCGTATGGCGACGATCCGGCGGTGAAAGATATTCCCGTGGTCTTCACGATTCACAACATGGGCTATCAGGGGCTTTTTCCGAAACAGGTCCTCGAACGCGCTGGCATTCCACAGGTTCTCTACAATCCAGGAGCACTGGAGTTTTACGGCAGCGTCAATTTTCTGAAGGGCGGGCTGATTTATTCGGATTTTCTCACGACCGTCAGCAAGAAATACGCCCAAGAGATTCAGACGCCCGAATATGGCTGGGGACTGGACGGCGTGGTCCGCGGCCGCGCCGACCGGCTTGTCGGCATTTTGAACGGCGTCGATTATTCAGTTTGGAGCCCGGAAAAGGACAAGCTCATTCCCATGAAATATTCCGCGAAGGACATGAGCGGAAAGCACGTTTGCAAGCAAGCGTTGCTGGAAATGTTTGGCATTTCGGCCGAACACGCGGCGCGCCCCGTGGTCGGAATTGTGTCGCGATTCGCGGATCAAAAGGGATTCGATCTGATTGACGAGAAAGCTGTCGAGTTGATGAAAGAAGATCTCTCGCTAATCGTGATCGGATCCGGCGACCGCAAATATGAAGAATTGTTTCTGGCGCTTGCGAATACTTTCCCGGGACGCGTCGGCGTGAAAATCGCGTACGACAACGCGGTTGCGCATAATATCGAAGCGGGCGCGGACATGTTTCTGATGCCGTCGCGCTACGAGCCTTGCGGGTTGAATCAGATCTACAGCTTGAAGTATGGTACGGTGCCAATAGTAAGAGCGACGGGCGGATTGGACGATACTGTCGAGCCGTTTGATCTCGAGCATGGCACGGGAACCGGGTTCAAGTTTGCGGAGTATTCCGGCGCGGCCATGATGTACGCAATACGCCAGGCTTTGCATCATTGCACCGACGAACGTATCTGGAGACGCATCCAGTTGAACGGAATGGCCAAGGATTTTTCGTGGAAGGCGCCCGCCGCGCAGTACGCGAAAGTGTACGAAGCGGCGCTCACTGCTCGCGGCGCCGAACAGGCCTCACGAAACCAAATGTCTGTTACAACATCTAATTGAATTGGCGAAGGAGAGAAAAACAGCGGCCTAACGGCAAGCTGTTGAGGACAAACAACATGGCTGAAAATATCCAAGCAGTGACGGATGGAAATTTCGAGGCGGAGGTGCTGACGGCAAGCAGCGCTCAGCCAGTGATGGTGGATTTCTGGGCGGAATGGTGTCGGCCCTGCCACATGCTGGCGCCGACGGTGGCTGAGATTGCGCACGATTACGCGGGCAAATTGAAGGTTATGAAACTGAACGTCGATGAAGCGATGAACTCCGCGGGGCGCTACAACATTCGTGGAATCCCGACGCTGCTGGTTTTCAAGAACGGGCAAGTCGTCGAGCAAATTGTGGGCGCGGTGCCCAAGGACCAGATCACCAAGGCGCTGGACCGGCACGTGGCGTAATTCGCCGAGCGATCCGCGGCGCGAAAAGCGCAGCAAAAAGATAGGAAGAATGAGGGGGCATGTCGTACAGTTGAGTGCGGCATGCCCCTTGTTTATTGCTAGGCGTGGAAATTTAGAGGTGTGGGTTGGCTACAGCAGAAACAGCAGCAACGAGTACACGGAAAATAAAGCCGGCGGATCATCCGCCCTTGCTCGCCGGCGAACGTGGTCCGATGGCCATCTCGCGACCTGGGCTGCACGAAACAGTTCTAAAGATTCTGAAACCGCTGCCGCGTGGCGTGCTTCTGGATTGCCCTACGGGAGAAGGCGCTCTGGCGGAGGATTTGGTCGCAGAGGGATTTGACGTCCGCTGCTGCGATCTTTATTCCGAACTGTTTCGTTTGGATGGCGTGGAGATTAAGCGCGGCGATTTGTCCGGCACCTTGCCGTATGCGTCAGAGACGTTCGATTATATTACTTCGCTGGATGGACTTGAGCATATTGATTCGCCGCCGCAGGCTTTTCGAGAGTATCGGCGGTTGCTGAAACCAGGCGGTCATCTGGTCATCAGCGTGCCCAATATCATGAATATCGAAGAGCGACTGAAGTGGCTGCTCTTTGGATACACCTCGCACTTCAAGCCACTTTCGGAGCAGTTCAAAGCCAAGATTCATTACGACTGCGCAGGTAAGGACGAAATCTCGGTCCATGCTAATCCTATCGGTTACAACGAGTTGCGTTACTACCTCGAGAAAAACGGATTTGTCATTAAAGGCGTTTACCGCGACCGCGTAAAGGGGAACCAGTGGCTGTACTGGCCGCTTGTTGCATTTATCCGACTGCTGGCGCAGTTGACGCCTGAGAAGCGGCGCAAAGACCGGTGGACGGAAGAGTTGTCGTCGGACCCGGTGCTGCTCGGCGGCAACACCATCATTCTTCATTCCATCCTTAAGCCATGACCAGAATGGACGCGCACGCTTTCTAGCCATGGCTGATGTGTGTTTGCCTTTATTCGAGCAGGATAGAGCAGCATTCGGGTCAGGCAGAAGCTCCGTGCTAGAGCCTTTCTTTCCAAATCGTTCTGTGCTTGCACCTCTGGCGCGGAGAACAGCAATAAAATAAGGCTGCTGAGGTTTGCTTGGAAACAGTCGCATGCAATTTGTGCGGGTCGGAACGGTACAGGCCGGTGTACGAAATGCCGGACCGGCTTTTCCACCGGGACGAATACTTTACTGTCGTCGAGTGCAGCGAATGCGGTCTGGGCTTCGTAAATCCCCGGCCAGCGATCACCGAAATTCAGAAGTATTACCCGGGCGCCTACTTCGAGAAATCTTCAACCAAAGGCAATGAACGCTATCTCCACCGGCGGTTCTCCGCCGAAGCGAAATATCTTCAATCGTTGAAGATCTGCGCCAGATCAAAGAAGTTGTTGGACGTGGGCTGCGCCACGGGAGACTTTCCGCGATTCATGCTCGCGCGAGGTTGGGACGTGGAAGGCGTGGAGATTTCCGCAGCCGCGCAGTACATCAAAGATTTCCGCGTATATACAGACGAGTTTCAAAATATCCCTGTGAACGAGCCAGCCTATGACGCGGTGACGGCGTGGGCGGTCCTCGAGCATGTGCACAACCCGATGGCGTACTTCCAGAAAGCGGCCCGCGTAATCAAGCGCGGCGGCCTGTTCGTTTTCCTGGTGACCAACTTCCAGAGCGTGGCGTCACGACATCTATTCTGCGAAGACGTTCCGCGCCATTTGTACTTTTACACTAGGCAAACCGTTGCCCAATACCTGAAGAACACAGGGTTTACGCTGGTGAAGGAAGTAAACGGGCGCGATATCTACAAATTGGCTCCGAACAACTGGCTGACGTACATGGTGCGTAGCCGCCTGCTTGGGCGCGAATTCACTTTCCGAGACGTCCCCCTAACGAGCAAGGAGTTCCGGCGAGAGCGTCACTTGCAGAGCGGAATTATTGCGGCTCTGAAGTTTGCTGCTTATTCACCCACGTCGAGCATTGACCGGATTCTGTGGCCAATCATTGAGACCGCGCAAATTCTGCGAAGAAGCTATGGGATCAGCACCTACGTGGCCCGGCGAGCGTAGTGCTTAGGCAGAATCGACATAAATGGCAAGTTAGCGAAATTCGATTCTCCCCGCTTTTCCCGTAAGCGTTGCCTGCAAAGGGTTTAGCTTCTTTGTAAGTCGATTAGAATCAGTGTTTGCGGACGGGTCCGCAGGTGTTGATTCTAAAGGGCTTTCAGTTTCACAGAGATTTGGGCAGGAGGAGCTTTCTGCCTTCGACCTGCGGGCCGAATGCTGTCCCACATATCTCTCATCCCGCCCTAAAACAAAAAGGCGACAGCCAAGACGCCGCAGTGCAAACTTTTTCTCGAGCAAACCATAACTCTGGGCCCAGGTTTGTTCAAGGGACAAATTGGCTGCAAGAATGCGACTGCAGAAGAGAGGACCGGGTGTGCTCCTGGGTGGGCAACGGAACGGGTGGGAATGTGGCAATGGTTCGGTCGACGGAGTCCTTGGGAAGAGTAGAGAGAGTTTGCGGTTCGGGACCAAGGTGCTTACAATTCGCCACGTGTCCAGGCTTTGTCACCGAAGTGTGTTGGTTGCGACGGCGATAATCGCGGCCGCTTTGTCCGTGGCGGCCATGCCGGCAAGGCCACAAACAGACGCGACCGGGGCAAAGATTGGCGCGATTCACGTCCACGGGATGAAGGTATTCACTGAGAAGCAAGTGATTGCAGCGATCGGCCTGAAGCCCGGTCAGGACTTCGATCCGAAACAGTTGGACGCAGTGGCGGAACGGCTTGGGAAGAGCGGAGCCTTCTCGGACATCACCTACAGCTACGTCCCCAAAGACGGCCGAATGGCGATCGATTTCACGGTGGAGGAAGGGAAGTTTCGTCACTGTTATTTCGACAATTTCGTGTGGCTGAGCGATGCGGAGATTGAGGCTGGGCTGCAAAAGCAACTGCCACTTTACAACGGCATGGTTCCAGAAACCGGAGAAATGCTGGAGAACATCCCCGGAGTGCTCGAGAAGTTGTCGCAGGAAAAGGGAGTGACGGTTCGAGTGAGCCGGATGGTGGAGCAGGGAGAGGTAGGCGACCCAAACTGGAGCCACGTGTTTATGGCGGACGGAGTTAACGTCAAAGTTCAGTCGTTGCGATTCACTGGGAACCAGGCGGTAAGCGAAGCGGACGTGCGAAAGCAGGCCGCGCTTCTTATGGGGCGAAATTACTCGGCGTTCCAAAGCGAAATGTTCGGTTCCAAGGCGATTGTGCCGTTTTACCGGAAGCTGGGATTCTTGGAGGCGAAGGTCGAGGAGCAGGCGCGGATTTTGAGCCACGCGGCAGGCTCGAATGAGTACGAGATGGAGGTCACCTTCGCGGTGACGGAAGGCGATGTTTACCGGTGGGCTGGTGCGGACTGGAGCGGGAATCGGGCCGTGACGTCGTCCGCGCTGGACGAAGCGACGGGCATGAAGGCGAACGAGATCGCGAACGCCGAGAAAATCGAGCTAGGGTGGGAGGCCGTTCAAAAAGGATACTCGAAGAGTGGATACTTGGAGTTGAAACTGGTTCCCGAGGAGGTCCTTGACCAGCAAACGCGGCTGGTTCACTACAAGGTGAGAGTGACCGAGGGTCCGCAGTACCACATGGGACAGATAGTGGTGACGGGAGTTAAGCCGGACGCGGCGGAGAAGTTCGAGAAACGGTGGAAGCTGAAGCCAGGCGATATTTATGACGGGACCTACCTGAAGGACTTCCTGGATAACGAGATATTTCCCGCATTGAGAGGTGGAGGTGCGCATGCCGCCCCAGTCAGATCCCGAGTGGTGCCCAATCGCGAGCGGCATCTGGTAGATGTAACCGTGAACCTGGGATGACGAGGATCGGATCATTGGGGACAGGAACAGCGGCGGTTAAGGAGAAGGTGCGATGCCATTGGGTAACGAATGAGATGAACACTGCCTATCACGATAAGGAATGGGGAGTGCCGCAGCATAACGATCGCGCCCTGTTCGAGCTCCTTATTCTGGAGGGCGCGCAGGCGGGATTGAGCTGGGACACGATTTTGAGGAAGCGGGCACGGTATCGCGAGGTGTTCGACGGATTTAATGCGGAAAAAATTGCGCGGTATGACAAGAAGAAGGCACGCGAGCTGCTGAAAGATGCGGGGATTATTCGGAACAAATTGAAAATCGCGGCGACGATTGCCAATGCGCAGGCGTTTTTGAAATTACAAGAAGAATTTGGGTCGTTCGACGCGTATCTCTGGCAATTTGTTGGCGGGCGGCCGAAGCAGAACGCTTGGAAGACGCACAAGCGCGTGCCTGCCAAGACGGCAGAGTCGGATGCCATAAGCAAGGATCTGCAGAAGCGAGGATTCCGGTTTGTTGGCTCGACGATTTGCTATGCCTTTATGCAGGCGACGGGGATGGTGAACGATCATTTAGTCGAGTGTTTTCGGTACGCCGAATTGAGCAGATAGACTCTAAGAGCGTGTGATCGTTCCATGCCACAGATGTCAAAGGCATTGGACATCCGTTTTCGGGAAGTCGTTTCCTTTTGCGAGGAGCGGCTCGCCAGAAGTCTTTGCCAGAGCGTAAGCAAAACAGTCTCCGAAATTAAGGCCGGCCGGATGCCGGCCTTTGCCGTATTTACGCCATCCGGCGCGCGCTACCTCGACTTGCGCGGCGTCCGCGGGAACGAGTTCTATATTGAGCCGATGAAAAAAGAGATCCATCTCACGGCCTGCCACTTCGCCGCGACGAGCTTCCAACACAATGGCGGCTTCCAAGGCGTTTGGCGCTGATAGTAGGCGAGCTCCGTCCTGGCGGATTCGTTCGAGGAAACTCTGCCGTTCCGGCTCAGCTAGAAAGATGGCGAGCAGGGCGGAAGTATCGATCACCATTAGCGCGGAAGCCCCTGAGAATCGTAGCCCAAGATATCGTCTTCGGAACGGTCGTCTAGGGTTGGAAGGGCGTCGACGCGACGGAGAATATCGTCAACTTCCTGAACCAGATTCCTAGCGTGGCGCCGTCCGCGGAGGCGTTGAAGACGGTCCCGGAGGGCGACAGTGATGGCGTCCGTGAGAGACTCGCCGGTTTCTCTGGAGATCTCCCGGGCAAGTTCTTCAGTTTGCGGGTTTTTAATGCTGAGCGCCATAAATCAATGACCTATGTGCTAGAAAACATACTATCATATAGAATCCATACTTTCAAGCACTGGTCTCGCCATGGGGGCTCCCATGAAGGATCCTAGGCTAATAGGCTTTTGGAAGTCTGACGCGCAAGTGGCTGCACGAGAAATTGCGGCGAGACGTGATATCCCCGCTTTAAAGAAGCGCGAGCTGCGAAGCTTGTTTGGAAAGTTGGAGTTGAGGTTTACAGGGACTCACTGCCACTCCCTGTTAGACGGAGGCCGAGCTATCTATCGTTACCGAGTCGTGGGAAAGGATTCAAGTAGTGTCGCAATCGTGAGCTTCCATCCGATCGCGGGGCCGCGAATTTTCCACATTCATTTTGAAGGCGAGCGATATTGGATTTGCCTGGGGAAGATTCGAGAATATTTCAAGCGGAAGAAGTAAAGGCCGCTTGCTTGCGTTGAGGGCTAAGCGAGCTTACGATAAGAACCTGCCGTTTCTTGGTGCTTTCCAAAGCAGTTTAGCAGAAGTGATTTTTGAGGCGATGAAGTGTGGTCCGGGTGAGCGAAAAGAGAACACGCAGGAGTGCGTGTACTACTCGGAGATAGGGCCTGCATGAAATCGGTGGTGGTGGTGGGCGCTCAGTGGGGCGATGAAGGAAAAGGCAAGGTGGTGGACTACCTTGCGGGGTCGTTTGATTATATTGCGCGCGTGGCGGGCGGGCACAACGCGGGGCATACCGTCATCATTGGCAAAGAACGCTATGTGTTGCAGTTGATTCCTTGCGGGATTTTGCGGCCGAAGCAGCAGGCGGTGATTGGGACCGGCGTGGTGGTGGATCCGGCGGCTCTGGTGGCGGAGATTGAGACGCTGGCGAAGGCGGGGATCGACGTGAAGGGTCGATTGCACGTCAGCAATCGCGCGCATCTGATTTTTCCGTATCACCGCGAATTGGATAAGGCAGCGGAAGGGGCGCGGGGGGCGGATAAGATTGGCACCACTTCGCGGGGAATCGGGCCGGCATACGAAGACAAAATGGCGCGGCGCGGTTTGCGGATGTGCGATTTGCTGGAGCCCGAATTGTTTCGGAAGAAGGCGGCGCGAGTTGTCGCGGAGAAAAATCGGCTGGCGAAAGGCGCTTACGGCGCGGACATCGATTTTTCGGATGAGGTGGAAGCGACGCTGAAATTGGGGGAAAAGATTCGCGGGTACATTTGCGATACGGCCGAACTAGTGAATCGCGCGCTGGACGAAGGGAAGTCGGTTTTGTTCGAAGGCGCGCAGGGCACGATGCTGGACATCGATCATGGCACGTATCCGTACGTGACGTCTTCGAGTGCGATTTCCGGAGGCGCGACGACGGGCGTGGGCGTGCCACCTACAAAAATCAAGAATGTCCTGGGAATTTCGAAGGCATATACGACGCGCGTCGGCAGCGGTCCATTTCCGACGGAGATGCCAGAGCTGGAAGCAAAGGAAGTACGTGAGCGAGGAAAGGAATTTGGAGCGGTAACGGGGCGGGCGCGGCGCTGCGGCTGGCTGGATTTGATGGTGTTGCGCTATGCGAAGATGATCAACGGGATTGATTCGCTGGTAGTAACGAAGCTGGATGTGTTCGACACGCAGAGAGAGATTCAAGTTTGCGTGGGATACAAGTACAAGGGCAAAGCGCTGAAAGAAATGCCTGCCCTGGCGGAGGAGTACGAGCAGGTGACGCCGGAATATAAGACCTTGCCGGGGTGGTGCGAGACGACCTACGGAGTGAAGGATGGTGCGAAATTGCCGAAGGCGGCGATGGATTATTTGCGATTTATCGGAGATTTTTTGCAGGTGGAGATTGGAATGATTTCAACCGGGCCTGAGCGGGATGCGACGATTGTCCCGGCGGGAACTTTACTCGCACGCTGGTTGTAGCGAGAAAAAAAAGACGAAGAAAAGGACTTTACATAGAGGGCGCAGAGAACGCCAAGGGCACAGAGAAGAGTCGAGAGAAGGCCGCGAGAAATAGCTACCGATGCTCACTTACGAGCAAGCCCGCCGGAAAGTTATCGAGAAAATTGGAGAAAAGAAAGGTCCGCGCGCTACGGAACAGGTGCGCGTGGGAGAGGCGCTAGGATTTGTGCTGGCGCAAGAAGTGAAGTCGGACCGCGAATATCCGCCATTTAACCGGGCGACGCGAGATGGATACGCCGTGTTTGCGGCGGATGCCAAGGCGGGAGCTACGCTGAAGTGCACGGGGGAGATTAAGGCCGGAGACCGCGTCACGAAGGAGTTGTGGGCGGAGACTTGCGTACAGATTATGACGGGAGCGGCGGTGCCGTCGGGTGCGGACGCCGTTGTGATGATCGAGCACACGCAACGCGACGGGGATCGAGTGCGGTTCGCGCGAGGGGCCGTGCCGGGTCAAAACTTTGTGCCGCGAGGGAGCGAGGCACGCGCGGGACAGACGCTGCTGACTCCCGGGATGCGACTGGGCTACGCGCAACTGGCGCTAGCCGCGCAGGTGGGAGCCTCGGAATTGAAGTGCGCGCAGAAGCCGCGCGTGGCGGTTCTTTCGACCGGCGATGAGATTGTGCCGGTGGATAGCATTCCGGGGCGCTTTCAGATTCGCAACAGCAATAGCGTGTCGCTTGCGGCGCAGGTGCGTCTGGCCGGAGGCAGGCCTGTATTGCTGGGAAACGCGATGGACCGCGAAGATGACTTGTCTTCGAAGATCCGGCGGGGATTACAGGAGGACTTGCTGGTTCTGTCCGGCGGAGTATCGATGGGGAAGTACGATCTCGTAGAGAAAGTGCTAAAGGAGATGGGCGCGGAGTTTTACTTTGATTCTGTGGCGATACGGCCCGGGAAACCTGCGGTCTTTGGGAAGTGTGAAGAGACGTTCGTTTTTGGATTGCCGGGGAATCCTGTGTCGACGATGGTTACGTTCGAATTATTTGTTACGCCGGCGGTGGATTTGCTGAGCGGAGCCGAGGCGCGGGATTTGCCGATCGTCGAGGCACGGCTGGGCGAGGCCCTGCACGAGAAGCCTGGAGTGACGCACTTTTTGCCGGCGCGCATCGAAGGGCAAGAAGCGAACCTGCAAGTCACGGCTTTGAAGTGGCAAGGATCGGGGGATGTAGCCGCACTGGCTAAGGCGAATTGTTATGTTGTGGTGCCGGTGGAAGAGGACGAGTTGGAAGCGGGAGAAAGAGTCGAGGTTTTGCTGCGAAAAGATTTGCTGTGATGCAAGGTGAAGTAACGAAGTAAAGATGTAGTGAAGCGAGGAAAAAGATTCGTAACAAGATTCTGCACGAAGGGATTGAGGAGGCGGCGAAGAGAAAGTCGAGTGGGAAAACTGTCACACTACGGGACGCAGGGCGAGGTAAGGATGGTGGATGTGTCGGAGAAGGCGGTGACGACACGGAAAGCGGTGGCGCAGGGGTTTGTGAAGATGAGGCCCGCTGTGGTGCGTGCGGTGAAACGGCTGAAGAATCCGAAGGGGAATCCCTTGGAAGTGGCGCGGATTGCGGGGATTGCGGCGGCGAAGAGGACGGCGGAGTGGATACCTCTTTGTCATCCACTACCGCTGACGCACATTGATGTGACTGCGCGGCTGTGCCAAAATGGCGTGGAAGTTCGCTCCGAAGTTACGGCAACCGCCCAAACCGGGGTCGAAATGGAAGCGTTGGTCGCCGTCGCTGCCGCAGCCCTCACGGTCTACGACATGTGCAAAGCTCTCGATAAAGGGATGGAAATCGGCGGGATTCTTCTCGTCAAAAAGACGGGTGGGAAGAGCGGCGACTTTTTTCGGGGAACGATTGCCGCGGGGAATGGCAAAAAAAGCAAGAGGAGCCGGGGCCGATGACCGCGGCAAGCGGCAAAACAGTCAAATTGCTAGTGGCGGACGACAATCCGCTGGTGCGGGACTTGATTGTCAAGGGCATGGAACCGTTTTGCGAAATTGAGACGGCGGCAGATGGAGCGGATGCGCTCCTGAAAGTAATCGACAATGCGCCTGACGTGATTCTATGCGATTACAAAATGCCGGGGCTGGATGGGCGGCAGCTTTTTGAGAAGCTGCGCGGGCGCGAAGCGACGCGGCACATTCCGTTCCTGTTCATGGCCAGCAGGGCGGACATTGAAGAGCGCCTGCGGCCCTTGGTGGATGGCGTCGAAGATTTTGTCACGAAGCCGTTTCTCGTGAAGGATTTGGTGCGCATCGCGAAGAAAGTGGTGGACCGTCTGCACCTGGAAAAGCTGCAAAAGCGCGCATCCCGGCCCGGCGTGATTCAAGGACGCCTGGAAGAGATGAGCATGATCGATTTGATGCAGTCGTTGGAGATGGGGCAGAAGTCGTGCCGGCTGGTGGTGAACCACAACGGCGAACAAGGCGAGCTATATTTTGCAAATGGGCAGTGTCGGGACGCGAAGAGCGGAAAAGTCGAGGGCGATGACGCCGTCTATCGTGTAGTCCTTTGGACGGCCGGTGAATTCGAGATTGATTTCAACGCGGCGAATGCCTCGACGCGCACGACGACTACGCGAAACACTACCGGCCTGCTGATGGAAGCAATGCGATTGATGGACGAAGCAAACCGCGACACTGTGGAAACAAAGTAGCCCGCCTGATGCGCGTCGCGGTGCTCACCATAAGCGACACGGTTTCAAGAGGGGAACGCGAGGATCTTTCCGGCCCTGCGGTGGTCGCGGTGTGCCGGGGATTGGGCTGGGAAGTCACCTCCGTGCTGCGCGTCTCGGATGATCCTGCGAATATTCGCCAGCACTTGCGTGAATTGGCGGATTCCGGCCGCGTGGACATAATTCTGACCACTGGCGGGACCGGCCTTGGGCCGCGAGACAATACGCCCGAATCGACGGAAGCTGTTGCCGACCGAATCGTCCCGGGAATCGGCGAAGAGATCCGTCGCAAGGGTTCGGAACAAACGCCGACCGCCGTGCTTTCGCGGGGAATTGCTGCGGTCCGTTCGAAAATACTCATCGTCAATCTGCCGGGTAGTCCAAAAGGTGCATCGGAATCGCTCGATGCCGTGGCGCATCTTTTGCCGCATGCCGTCCATGTGTTAAATGGCGCGCGTCACGATTAGCGGCCACGACCCTCCTCTTTGATTCCGATTGGATCAGCGCGAGCGATAGGCAGGTGCGGACATAATCGTGCCCCGTTCTTCCGTCATGTTTGCCGCATTAAGCGACATCTTGTAGTGCAAGCGGATAATCGTCATCCCCATGAACGAGACGGTGTGATCGACGCGAAGAACGTTTTCATCGTCAACGTAGACATGGAACAACTCATGGAGCGTGCGAATGTACCGGACGCGCCAGTGATCGCCGCCGGAATCGGCGAGGCGGTAAAAACCGGAGCGACCCCAGGCGGAGCCTGACGAGTCCAGCCCGAAGGAGCCGTCGGGATAGGCGATGGGCCGAAGGTAGACGTTGGCGCTGCCGTTGCACGGGAAAGTGACTTTCACGCAGGGATCATGCTCCTCCGGAACCCGCACGGTGGAGTAGATACCTGCGTAGATGACCAAGCCTGATGATTTCAGGCGGCGCAGCCAGCCGGTGTAGACGAGGCGGCCGCTGGCAGGCTCGATGAGTTGAACGACTACGCTGCTCATGCCTTTCGCAACTTCGAGTGAAGAAATTGGAAAGTTGAGCTGGTCCATTCGGCGGCTGATGAATTCCACAAGGAGCCATAGGAAAAAACGGCCGAGGAGAGAAACCTCAGTCCACACATCGAGATGATATTGGGCTGCGTGTTCGTAAAAGTGGCGAATCGCAGGATGAATCATGCCGGGATCGAATCCGGGACCGCGTAGCGCTTCGAACTCGGGAATCAGGCCAGCATCTGGCGCCGCGAGAACCTGGAGATTTTCATCGCTGGCAATGCGCTCGTAAATGGATGTGCCTATGGGACCGCTCTTGCCGAGCGGACAGCTTAACCACGGGGCATCTTCCTTCCCGATGCGCCTGCCAGTGAGGCGTATCCACAGTTGAATTCCACCCTCCAAGAAAAAGGCGATGAGATTGTAAAACCACGATCGCCCACGCGCCGCCGCAGGAGTGGCAGGACTCCCGTTGGTGTCATCGCCAGGAAGGGAAGGCGCGGAATTCATAGTCCCATCTTGTCATTGATCGCGGACCACGGGATTGCATGAAGGGGAGTTGTGCCCACAGGATCACAGGGTGAACGGGCGGCGTTTGAGAATCCCGGTTGACCGAAGAGCAGTTCGCGTCAACAATGTTTGCACCATGGCGCAAAAACTTACGGACAAGAAACTGGCCGTTTTGGGGACAGGGAAGCTGGGCGGGATTTTGCTGCGGGCGTACCTGAAACAAGGACTGTTCTCCGCGAAGCGCGTAACGGCAACGGTGAGGCACAGCGAAAAGGCCGCGGCGCTGGCGAAAGAGCTGGGAGTGGCGGCGACGACGGAGAATCGGAAAGCGGTACGCGGCGCGGACATCGTGCTACTAGGCGTGAAGCCGCAAGTCGTGGGCAACGTGCTGGAGGAAATCGCACCAGAACTGAGCGAAAAAACGTTGGTGATTTCCGTGGCCGCTTCCGTTCCCACCAACTATATCGAGCAGCGCGCGGGTGGAACTGTGCCGGTGATTCGAGCGATGCCCAACACGTGTTCGGTAGTCGGCTGTGGAATGACGGGGATCTGCCGCGGCGCACATGCCAGCGCGGAACATTTGGAGATGGCGCGGGCAATGTTTGACGCCGTAGGCCGCACAGTGATTGTCGACGAAAAGAACATGGACGGGGTGACGGGGCTTTCGGCGAGCGGTCCGGCGTTCGCGTACATCATTTTGGAGTCATTCGCGGAGGCCGGCGTAAAAGTAGGATTGCCGCGCGATGTTTCGACGCTGCTTGCTGCGCAGATGATGAAAGGCGCGGCGAGCGTAGTGCTCGAAACGGGCGACCATCCAGCGCTACTGAAAGATTCGGTGACGACGCCTGCGGGCTGCACGATTGACGGAATCCTCGAACTGGAAGAGGGCAAGCTGCGCGTCACGCTAATCAAAGCAGTGGTGAAGGCCACGCACCGGGCGGGAGAGTTGCTGTTTGAAAAGTAGCGCCAAAGCCGCCATGTCCGCAGACGTGGCGCGCCACCCATAGCTATTTTCCCGAATGATCCATTCCTTTATCTACGCCATTCGCGGCTTTCTCAGTGGAGACGGAGCGCTCATCCTCCCTGAGATGGAGTTGATCCTTTTTGCCTGTGGAATTCTGGTGATCGACCACTGGCTGGCATCGAACGAAAAGCAGTGGAATGCACTGCTCGCGCTGGGAGGGACGGCATTCAGCGGTTTTACGTTGTATGTGCAGCATGGAAAGATGGAGACGCTGCGGGCGGCGAACCCTGATTCCCCCGGACTGCTGGGCCTTCACCAAAGCCTCCTTGTCGATCCTTTCTTTCTTTTCTTTGCGGCCCTCTTCCTGGCTGCCACGGCGCTCATCGTTTTGCTCTCCGCACGCTACCTCGAAACAAAGGAAGAGAAGCGAGGATCGTACTACGCGCTGCTCTTGTTTGCGTGCGTAGGCATGATGCTGATGGTTGCCGGCGTGGATTTAATCGTCGTGCTTCTCGGGCTGGAGGTCGTGGGGCTGAGTTGTTATCTGCTCACGCGGTTTTTGCCGGGCGGGCAGAGCGCAGGGGCAGTAGGAAGAAAATACGGGCTCCTGTGGGCGTGCAGTTCGGCGGCTCTGGGCACCGGCTTTCTGCTTTTGTACGGAGCGTTTCAAACGACGAATCTCGGCCGGATGGGAGCGGTTCTTGAAGTTCGCCTGGACAATGGTGTGCCTTTCGGCGGTCTTACTGAGTGGCACACCGTGCTGGCGCTCGTCTTCATCGCAACTGGCGCGTTTTTGATGATCGATGTTGCGCCCCTTCCTTGGTTTGCTCCTGGGATTCGTGAATTGGCTCCCACGCCGGTTGCGGCGTATTTGAGCACTGCCGCGAAAATTGCGGGTTTCGCGCTGCTCCTAAGATTCTTTTCTTTTTTGTTTCTGTTCGTTCACCAGAAATGGATTCACGTCTGGGGCGCTGCGGCCGTCGTATCTCTCCTTTGGGGGAATATTGCTGCAATGCAGCAGACGAATGTTAAGCGCATGCTTGCGTACGGGGCCGCCGCTCACACTGGGTTTATGTTACTGGGATTGGTCGCGGGCAATGAGGCCGGGTTTAGCGGCGTGCTGTACTATTTGTGCGTCTACGTTTTTATGACCGCGGGCGCGTTTGGAATTTTGATAGTGCTAGAGCAGCACGAAAGCGCGGCCACAAGACTGCAAGATCTGAATGGCTTGTGCATGCGAAGCCCTGCGGCGGCGCTGCTCCTGCTTGTTTTCATGATGTCGCTCGCGGGGATCCCCCCAACGGGCGGCTTCCTGGCGAAGTATTCCATCGTCAAAGCGCTTATCGCGTCGCGGCATCCCAAGCTCGCCGTGTTCGCCATCCTCAACGCCTTGGCCGCGGCGTTCTACTACGGGCGCGTCGCGGCGCGGGCCTGGAAAAAACCGGCCGCTTCTGTTGATGCCCCGCCGCCCGAATTGCCGGCGCTGACTATCAGCAGCGGACAGACAGTGGCTCTGACCGCGGCCGTATTTGTGTCCCTCGCGGCGGGGTTGTATCCTGAATTATTCCTGCGCATCGCGCGCTACGCCTTTGGACAATAATCCCAATAAGATCAACTCGCCGTCGCCCGCGGGGCGCAAGCCAGGGAATTTCAGCACGCAATTTGGCCTCGCGATGGAGTTGCCTTTCGTGCTCGTTGGCGCGACCGTCGTGGGCGGCTTCTTGGGGTATCTTCTCGACCACTGGTTGCACACCAAACTTGTCTTCACGCTCATCCTCGGCGGCCTGGGATTTTTCGCCGGGGTGCGCGACGTCCTCCGGCGATTGCCTGCGAATGGCGATGGAAAAGGTTGAAAAGTCCGCAAGCGCGGGGAGCGGCGCGGCGGAATTAGCCGTCTATGCGCGGACGGAGCGGCGCATTGCGTGGCTGACGCTGACTCTGGGAGGCGCGGCCGCACTGGCTGCGGGGTTCCTGCGCCGCTGGTCCTGGGCAGAGGGCCTGGCGGTTGGCGCGGCGCTTGCGTGGCTCAATTTCCGCTGGCTGAAACGAGGCTTGGATGCGCTGGTCGCAGCCTCCGTGGCTCAGGAGGGCCGGGCAAAGCCACGCGTTCCGCTAGGTACATGGTTCCGCATGATTTTCCGCTACGCCTTGATAGCCCTCTGCGTCTATGTTATTTTTGAATATCTGAAAGTTCCCCTTGTAAGCATGCTTGCGGGGTTGTGCGCCCTAGGAGCCGCGACGCTAGCAGCAAGTCTGTACGAAATTTTGCATCCTCTGGGATAGGCATGGAATACACGATTAGCTGGCTGACGAAGGTCGTGAACTTGTACCTCGGGCATGCGGCCTTGGCGCTGCTGACCGCGCTGCACATCACCCCGAGCCATCCCGAGACGCCTATCCCCGAGCAAGTGGTGATGAGCGTGGTGGCGCTGCTAATCGGCACGCTCCTCGCGCTGTGGGTGAGTTCTCGCCTTTCCGTAGAGAAGCCGGGCGCCACACAGCAACTGGCGGAGCTGCTCATCACGAACTCGCAAGGATTCGGGATTCGCGACATCGTTCGTGAAAACGGCGGCCACGACGCCGATCAGTATCTTTATCTGGTGGGATCGATCGCCATCTTCGTGCTGATTGGCAACCTTTTCGGCGTCGTTCCGACGATTCTGAACCCGCCCACCTCGGACAAAAGCGTTCCTCTCGCGTGCGCGATCCTGGTATTCCTTTATTTCAACTGGAAGGGAATACGCAAGCACGGGATCTTGGGCTACTTGAAGCTCTTCACCGGGGGAGTACACTGGGGGCTCTGGATTCTAATTTTTCCTGTTGAAATCATCAGCAGCTGCGCACGCCTGCTGTCGCTAACCGTTCGTCTTTGGGCCAATATTTTCGCCAGCGATTTGCTCTATGAGCTTTTCCTCATGCTCTTTGCGCAAGCAGCATTTTGGGGATGGGAAAGATATCATGCGCTCGGCATCGCGATGAGCATCCTCCCGGCGACGATTCCAATTCTCTTTTTGGGGCTGCACGCCTTTGTTTCCTTCATTCAGGCCTATGTCTTTACGATTCTGCCGTCGGTCTATCTGGGAATGGCCACTGCGGAGGAGCACTAAATCCGCGCTATCAGGCGCATGGCTTCGAGTTTTCGGCCGTTTCAGTGTGAGCCCGGCTGCACGGTGTCCGGGAACCACCTCCTGGCGGCAATTCTAAGGAGGCAGCGATGATGAAACTGAAGTATCTAGCAATGATGGCGGCGACGGTACTGGTGCTCGCTCCAGCGGCGTTTGCTCAGGGCGGAGACCAGGCAGCGGCAGGTGGCGGCAAGGGCCTTCTGGCTATCGCCGCGGCGTTCGGCATGGGCATCGCGGCGTTCGGATGCGGCATGGGACAGGGAAGAGTCGGAGCAGCAGCCTGCGAAGGCATCGCGCGCAATCCGGCGGCAGCGGGCGTGATTCGCGCGGCCATGATTCTGGGCTTGGTGTTCGTTGAAACTTTGGTCCTCTTTACCTTCGCGATGATCGCATGGAAAGTGTAGATTTTGACCAACACGATTTGAAACGGCCCGAGAGCTAGAGCTTCCGGGCCGTTTCGTTTTTGAGACCGGAAGGGCTCGATTAAAGCTGACCGGGAAGGCCCGCTCTCTGGTCCCAAAGGCCAATCGTCAACGATTCAGCAGATTGGATTGGAGCAGGTAGTTCAGAATTTTGCTGGGAAAGAGACCGAAGTAAACTGCGCCGAGCGCCGTGATGCCCAGTACGACATTGACCGACAGCGGAAAGCGCATTGGAGTAGTCGCTGCGATTTCCGCGCTTGGTTCGCGCATATACATCACGACGATGAGGCGAATGTAATAGTAGGCCCCTATCACGCTATTGATGGCCATCAGCACGGCGAGCCAGATCAGATGCGAATCGATGACGGCCTTGAAAATATAAAATTTGCCGAGGAACCCGGCAGTTACAGGCAGGCCCAGAAGCGAAAGCAAAAACAGCGAGAAGATCGCCGCCACCCAAGGCTGCCGTTCGCCGAGGCCGGCGAAATCGTCCAGCTGCAGGTGCTTTTCGCCTGCGCCTCCGAATTGCGAAACAATGGTGAATGCGCCGACTTTCACGAGAGCGTAGGTCAGTAGATAAAAGAGCACGGCCGCGTAAGCGGGGCTAGCGCCGATGTCGCTGTCGCTGTCTCTCGCAAGCGTTGTCACCGCGGCAAACGCCACCAGAATGTAGCCCGCATGCGCGATCGAACTATACGCCAGCAGCCGCTTCACGTTGGTCTGCAGCAGGGCGCCTAGATTTCCCGCGAACATCGTGGCCACCGCCAGTATCCAGAACGCCCAGAACCAGAATTGCGTGGCCGCAGGAACATCGGCAAAGATGCGCAGAAGCAGCGCGAAGGCCGCGGCTTTCGGCCCCGCGGAAAAGAGCGCTGTGACCGGAGTCGGCGCGCCTTCGTAAACGTCCGGCGTCCATATCTGGAACGGAGCGGCGGCGACTTTGAAGCCCAGGCCGATCAGAATCAGTGCGAGCCCCAGCTTCATGAGGCTGCTCGTGGGACCGGCTGAGTCCATTTTCAGCAGATTCGTCGAGCCGGTAACACCGTACACCAGCGCGATGCCGTACAGAAAAAATGCCGTGGCAAACGAGCCGAGCAGAAAATACTTCATTGAGGATTCGCTGGACTTCAGCGAATCGCGGCGATATCCGGCGAGGATGTAGCTCGAGATGGAGCTCAACTCGAGGCCGATGAAAGCGGTAAGCAGTTCTTGCGCGGACGCAAGCACGCCCATTCCCGCCGTAGCGAACAGGACCAGCGCGTAGAATTCCGCGTCGGCAAGGCCTTCACGCTCGAGATAGGGCGCCGCGGCAAGAATGACGAGCACCGCGACGAACCCCACTAGATGACTGAAGAAAATGCTGAACGGATCGGCGGCAACAAGGCCGCCAAACGCGGGGCCCGGATTATGCACGGCATAAAAGTTGCCGCAAATACCGAGAAGCGCTCCGATGACCGCGACCGACGTGAGAAAGCGCCGGCTGCTGACGAACGGCTGGAGCAGCATCAGAAGCGCGCCAAATCCACACCAAATCAATTCAGGCAGGACGCGAAGCAAGTCTGCGGTGCTGGGGAACGCGGACATTTAGCGTGTTCCGAGCCTTTCGAGTGAGTTTTGTTTTTGGGCAGCGCTGGCTTGGCTGCTCGGTTGTTGACTTACTTGGAGCGGCGTCAGCGGCTTCGAAGGCGTAAGCGCATCAAACGCGCGTGGAGGCCGCGCCATTTGATCGAGCACCGATTGGCTGGCCGCCGCCGTACGGCCAGTTATGAATGTCGAGCCAAGCCCCATCCACAGAATGATCACGGCCATGCTCGCGAGAATCACCCACTCGCGCATCGAGACGTCCGGCAGCGTTTTGTTTTTCTCGACAGTCACTTCGCCATAGAACACGCGTTGGTAAGACCACAACAGGTAGCAAGCCGAGAGGATCACTCCAAGCGCGGCCCACGCAGCCCAGCCCCAATGCACCTGATACGTGCCGAGCAAGATCAGAAATTCGCCCACGAATCCATTGAGCATGGGCAGGCCTAGCGATGAAAGCGCGACAAAGAGGAAGAAAGCCGCGAAGCGCGGCATTGGCGTGGCCAGGCCTCCGAACTCCGACATCTCGAAAGTGTGCCGCCGGTCATAAAGCATCCCAACGACCAGGAAGAGCGCCCCGGTCGAGATGCCGTGAGCAAGCATCTGGAAGACCGCGCCTTGCATGGAAACAATATGGAACGCGAAAATGCCGAGCACGACAAACCCAAGGTGGCTGACGCTCGAATACGCTACCAGTTTTTTCAAGTTGGGCTGCACAAGCGCAACGAGCGCGCCGTAAATAATTCCGATGATCGCGAGAACCGCGATGGCCGGAGCGAAATAGTGCGAAGCATCCGGGAAAAGCGGCAGGCAAAAGCGAATCATGCCGTAGGTGCCCATTTTGAGCAGCACGCCCGCGAGCATCACGGAACCGGCCGTCGGCGCCTCCACGTGTGCGTCCGGCAGCCAGGTGTGGAACGGGAAGAGTGGCACTTTGATGGCGAAAGCCAAAAAAAACGCGAGGAAGAGAAGAGTTTCCGTCTGCGGCCGCAGAACCAAGGCTCCGTTTTGCAGCGCCTGCTGGATGGTGGGCAGGTCGAATGTGCCGGTGGCATTGTAGAGCCACAGAATGCCGACCAGCATGAGGATCGAGCCGGCCATCGTGTAGAGCACGAACTTGATTGCTGCGTATATGCGGCGCTCGTGTCCCCAGATGCCGATCAGGAAGTACATCGGAATCAGCATCACTTCCCAGAAAAGGAAAAAGAGGAAGAGGTCCAGCGAAAGGAACACGCCGATGACGCCGACTTCCAGCAACAGAATCATGACGAAGAATTCTTTGACGCGCTTCCCGATGCTGTTCCACGAACAGAGGATCGAGACGACGGTGAGAAACGTCGTCAGGATGACGAGGAACATACTGATGCCGTCCGCGCCGAGATGGTAGTTGATGAAAGTTTCCGCCGCCGACCCATGCGGTCCGAGGGCGATCCATTGATGAAATTCCTGAAGGTGATAACCGGCGCCGCCGATCGGCACGCCGCGGAGAAGCCACCACAGCGAGAGAATAAATTCAGCGAGAGAAACCGCGAACGCCAGACGGCGAATCCATTCGTGGTCATCGCTGCGCAAAAAGAGCAGAGCAAGCGCGCCAATGGCTGGCAGGAAGATCAGAATCGAGAGAAGCGGTCCGGCAGGCATTAGCGCACCATCCCGGGGACCAACCCAGCCGCGGGCCAGAAAAAGATAATGGCGATGAGCACAAGCGCGCCGATCACCACCCAAACGGCGTAGCTGCGCGTGTTGCCCGACTGCGTGTGGCGAACGGTGTCGCCTATGGATTTGGCGCTGGTGGCGATGCCGTTCACCGTGCCGTCGATGCCGGCCACATCAATAAATTTCCAGAGTACATTCGTCGAGATCCACAGCAGCGGCTTGACCACCGCCGCCGCATAAAGTTCATCGACGTAGTATTTGTTCAAAAGCGTGTTGTAGGCTCCGCGCATGGACTTGGCCAGTGCGTCGGCCTTGCCGGGCCGGCTGATGTAGAGCCAGAAAGCGATGCCAAATCCGATGAAGGCCGCTAAGACCGCGACTCCGGCAAGCGGCCACACGAGAGCCTGCGCTGCGGCCTCCGTGGCGGCGGATTCGCCGCCGCCGAACACCGGCGCGAGGAAATTCGAGAAGTAGTTCGGCCCTCCCCAGAATTCCGGCAGTGCAAACCAGCCCCCGAAGATCGAGAGCACGCCAAGAATCACGAGTGGTCCGAGCATGCTCCACGGCGATTCGTGGACGTGAACGTGGTGCTCGTCGTATTGGGGCTTACCGAAGAAGGTAAGAAAAATCAGCCGGAACATGTAGAAAGAGGTCAGCAATGCGGCGAAAAGACCAACCGCATAAAGAGTTCGCCCGGCCCCGGCGCCGCCGTTCTGGCTTTGGAACGCCGCAAGCAGGATCGCATCTTTGCTGAAGAAACCGGCGAAGAGTGGAGCGCCTGTGATCGCGAGGGTGGCGGACAGCATCGTGAGGTAGGTCCACTTGATTTTCTTGCTGAGCCCGCCCATCCGGCGCATATCCTGCTCGCCGCCCATCGCGTGAATCACGCTGCCCGCGGCAAGGAAGAGAAGCCCCTTGAAGAACGCATGCGTCATCAGATGGAAAATGCCCGCCGAAAACGCCCCGACCCCGCACGCAAGAAACATGTAGCCGAGCTGGCTGACGGTGGAATAGGCGAGAACTTTCTTGATGTCAGTTTGGACCAAGCCGATGCTTGCGGCAAAAATTGCTGTGGCGCAGCCCACTATTGCGACCACAAGCATGGCCGTCGGCGCATGCGTGAAGAGCACATGCGAACGCGCCACTACATATACGCCGGCGGTGACCATGGTCGCCGCGTGAATCAACGCGCTGACCGGCGTGGGGCCTTCCATGGCGTCTGGCAGCCATACATACAGAGGAAGTTGCGCTGATTTGCCCGTTGCGCCCATGAAGAGCAGCAAGCACGCGACGGTGAGAACGCCGAGATGTCCCAGTGCATCCGGCTGCAAGGGCCCAGCAAGGTCGAAGACGCCTTTCAGATCTACAGTATGAAAGTCCAATGTACCGAACGTACGAAACAGCAAAAACATCCCCAGCATGAAGCCGAAATCGCCGATACGATTGACGATAAACGCTTTCTTGCCCGCGTCCGAAGCCGATTTTCTCAAGAAATAAAAACCGACCAGCAAATAGCTGCAGAGTCCGACGCCTTCCCACCCCACGAAAAGCAGTACGTAGTTCGCGGCCATCACCAGAATCAACATGAAAAACATGAACAAATTCAGGTAGGAGAAGAAACGGTAGTAACCGCCTTCATGCGCCATGTAGCCGGTCGAGTAAATGTGAATGAGGAAGCCGACGCCGGTTACCACCATGAGCATGACAATGGTGAGCTGGTCGATTTGCAGGTCGAACCCCGCGCGAAAATTTCCGGCCGCAATCCAAGTAAAGTATTTTTGCACCCAGGGAATCTGTTCAGGGGACAGTTGCGTGAATTCGCGCACGGCCTCGACCGCGCAGGCGAACGAAAGGCCTGTCGAGCCCAGCGCCACGCTATTGACGATTTTGTTGGGCCACTTGCCGCCGAGCAATCCATTGATCGCCGAACCCAGCAAAGGCAGTAGCGGAATGATCCACAGATGATCGAGTATGGGCATTAGAGTTTGAGCAAGTCCACGCGCTCGACGTTCAGAGATTGCCGGTTGCGCGCCGTCAGAATGATGATCCCGAGCCCGACAGCCGCTTCCGCAGCCGCCACCACGATCACGAACAACACGAATACCTGGCCGTCTGATTGGTGCCGCGCCTGGCTAAACGCTACAAAAGCCAAATTGACGGCGTTCAGCATCAATTCGATGGACATGAAAATCGTGATCACGTTGCGCTTGAACACGAACGCCACCACGCCGAGCCCGAAAAGCACGGCGCTGAGAATCAGGTAGTAGCTGGTCGGCACCATCTCAGCTTTTCTCCCGCTGCGCGAGCACGATCGCGCCCAGTATCGCCACAAGGATCAGAAACGAAGTCAGCTCGAATGGATAGACAAATTCCCGGAAGAGCATCATCGAAATTTCTTTCGTCGAGGCCAGCGTTCCGGACTGCAAGCCCGCTTGCCCGCTCTCGCTCGAGCGCACGATGACCACCGCCAGAAATCCGAGCAGAGCGACCGCCAGCGGGATCCCCGCGATGCCCGCGAGCTTCGAAACATTTGTGCGTTCTTCCACGCCGGCGTTCAACAACATGATCACGAAAACGAAGAGCACCATGATGGCGCCGCCGTAGACGATGATTTGGACCGCGGCGACGAATTCCGCCCCCATCGAGAGGTACAGCCCCGCGAGCGCGACCATCACCACGATCAACGAAAGTGCGCTGTGGATCGGGTGGCGCTGAAATATAAGACTGAGCGCGCCGAGCACTGCGATGACGGCGAGCACAAGGAAAATGGCGAGATTGGGCGTCACTTCACACCCCGTATCAAAATGACGAACGCGGTGATCACCACGTTGGCGATCGAAACCGGCAGCAGCAGCTTCCATCCGAACGACATCAACTGGTCATAACGGAAGCGCGGAAGAGTTCCGCGCATCCACACGTAGATGAAGAGGAACACGAAAATCTTTGCCAGCAGCCAAAACGGACCTTGAGCAAATTCGTTCACCGCCGGGAACACGATCAGCGCCGCCCCGATAGCCGTGATGGCTGTCCCTACGCCGGGAAGAATGATGCGGCCAAAAATCGTCTCGTAGCGAATCCCATCCCAAATCACCCACAATCCAAACGGAATCAGAATCGCGGAAGGCAAATAGTGCGTGAACGTCCAGCTTGCCGGAAACGGAGACAGCCACCCGCCAAAAAACATGATCGCGCAAAGGCAAGAGACGGTGATCATGCTCGTGTATTCCGCGATGAAAAACATCGCGAATTTGAAGCTGGCGTATTCCGTGTGAAAACCAGCCACAAGTTCCGATTCGGCTTCGGGAAGATCGAAAGGCACGCGGTTGGTTTCCGCCACCGCTGCGACAAAGAAGCAGAAAAATCCCAAAATTTGCGGCCACACGTTCCAACCCAATATTCCCAGCTCAGGATGGTACGCCTGCGCGCTGATAATGTCCCGCAAATTAAAACTGCCAGCTAGAAGCAGCACGCCGACCACGGACATCGTCAACGCCAGCTCGTAGCTCACCATTTGCGCCGAGCTGCGCAACCCGCCCAGCAGCGGATACTTACTGTTCGAGGACCAGCCCGCCAGCGCGACTCCATAAACGCTGAGCGCGGTGATCGCAAAGAGCGCAAGAATCCCGATGTTCAAATCGGCGATGCCCAGCGATACATCGTGCCCCAAAATGTGCAGTGGTTGCGGCCCAAACGGGATAATCGCAATCGAGGTAAGCGCCAGCGCCAGCGCCAGCAGCGGGGCCAAGAAATACGTGAACTTGTCCACACCTGCCGGCGTCGGATCTTCTTTCAGAAGAAATTTCGCGCCATCCGCCAAAGGTTGCAGCAATCCGTGCGGGCCGACGCGGTGCGGCCCCCAGCGCGATTGCATGTGTGCCACGACTTTGCGCTCGAACCACGTGAGATAGGCGTTTACGGTTAATACAATGAAAAGCAGAAGCGCAATCTTTACAAGATCAATGATAATCGTGGCGTACGCGTTCAAGAAGGCGATCACGGTTTGGCTTCCGCCTCCGGAAGAGATTCCATCATGGTGCAGAAGCGGCCCAGCGTGCCGCTGGTAAAGAGCGTGTCGTGCGCGGAACGAATCAAGCCGACGGGAACGTCGTAAGGCGCGTGGCCGTTTTTCGCCACATGGATGTGCGTGGCCTCCGCGCCGCCGGTCAGCAATCCGGCGGGTAGCACGTCATATCCCGGAACCGCTTTGCGAATTTCCTCGAACACGGCCGACGGCGACTTGTAATGAAACGCTTTGCCCAAGCCCAGTTTTTCCAATTGGTGCGAGAGGATGCGCAGCAGGTCGAAGTCGCTTCGCGGCCCCATCACTTCCGCCGCTTTGTGCAGCAACTGAATTTCGCCTGAAGTGTTGGTGACGCTGCCTTCTTTTTCGTAAGCGGAAGCCGCCGGGAACACGACGTCGGCAAGTTTCGCCGTTTCGGTTAAGAATAAATCGTGAACGATTAGCAACTCGAGCTTGCCGCGCCCAAATCCAAGCGTGCCAAAATGTTCCAGCGGATTTGCGCCCATTACGTAGAGAGCTCTCAGATTGCCGTTTTGCGCCGCGTCCACCATGGCCGGCGCTGTTTGCCCTGGCTTGGAGGGAATAACTCCGCCCCACAACCTCTCGAACCCCTCACGCGCCAACGAGTCGTCCACATGCGCGTATCCAGGAAGGCGGTCCGGCAGCAGGCCCATGTCCGCCGCTCCGCGCGAATTCGCGTAGTCGCCGAGCGCCATATAGCGAACCTTGCCGTGCAGATCCGACCCGAAAGCAACAAGCTGGGCAATCGCCGCGCCCGTGATTTCCGCTCCGAAGACAATCGCCACCTCAGGCTCGGCATCGAGCGCCGCCTTCAGCCTCACAAGCTGCTCCACCAGATCGCTTGGCAATTGCCCCTGTTCGTGGGCCATCCAGCGAATCGCGCCAGCTTCCTGCCCCGCGGCTAGCTTTACGAATTGCGTGGCCTTGCGCTTCAGCTTGATGTCGCCCGCATTCAAAATGAAAAGTTTCGCCCCATTTAGCCGAATGCCCTTGCGAATCTGCCAAGCCGCCAGCGGATTCTGATCCGTGGGATCATTCCCCACGAGGAGAACGGCCCTCGTCTCCTCCAGCTGTTTCATGGTCAGCAGGGAATCGGCTGCACGCTCGCCGAGGGCCGTCATAAGACCCGTATAGTCAGCCGTGCGGTGATGATCGACATTGTTTGTGCCAAAGGTAGCCCGAGCCAGCCGCTGAAACAGATAGTTCTCTTCATTCGAGGTGCGGTTCGAACCGATAAATCCTATCGAATCCTTGCCGCCCGCATCATGGATTTGCTTGAGTTTTGTCGCCGCCGTCTGCGCCGCTTCTTCCCACGAAACCGGATACAGCTTGTCGCCTTTGCGCACCATGGGCTGGCGCAAGCGCTCGGGATGCCTTGTAAAATCAAAACCAAAGCGGCCTTTGATGCATAGAAAATCTTCGTTGATCCCCGAAAGGTCGCGGTTATTCGCGCGCATGATCTCGTGGTTGCGCACACTCAGTGTCGTTTTGCAACCGTTCGAACAATGCGTGCACACCGTCGAGACGTATGTCATCTCCCATGGCCGCGTCTTATAGCGGTAAGTCCCGCTGGTCAGCGCGCCCACGGGGCAAATATCGATGCACATCCCGCACTCTTCGCACTCGAGGTGATCTTCGCGGTTCGGGATGATGATGCTGTTCGCACCGCGCATCCCCACGCCCAGCGCCTTCACGTCCATACCTTCATCGCACACGCGCACGCACCGGAAACACAAAATGCAGCGCGGCGCATCGTAATAAACCAGGTCCGACCATTTCTCTTCCGGCCGGTGAATCTTTTCCTCGACGAACCGGCTGGTCTCCGCGCCGTAGCGGAACACCATGTCCTGCAATTCGCACTCGCCGCCCTTGTCACATACTGGGCAATCCAGCGGATGGTTCGTCAGCAAGAATTCCAGCATGGCTTTGCGCGCGCCGCGAACCTGATCCGTGTTCGTTCGCACCACCATGCCTTCCGTCGCCACCAGGGTGCACGCCGTCTGCAGCTTCGGCATTTTTTCCACTTCTACCAGGCACATCCGGCAAGCGGCTTGCAACGATAGTTGCGGGTAGTAGCAGAACGACGGCACTTCCGTTCCGATCCGCCGCGTTGCTTCGATCACCAGCGTCCCAGCGGGAACCTGCACGTCGCGGTCGTTGATTTTCAGCGTAACTAGCTTCGTTTCTGCCATGGAGTCCTAACGCGAGCCTATCAGCGCTTCCGCGGATTTATAGGCGCAGCGTCCGTTCAAATGGTCCTCGAACTCGTTGCGCCATTTCTTCACGATGCTGATGGTGGGCAGCGCCGCCGCATCACCCAGCGGGCAGAACGTCCGTCCGAGCATATTCTGCGCAAGCTCGCCCGTGATGTCGATATCTTCCGGGCGCCCGTAGCCGGCATGAAAGCGGTCCAGTATTTTTTTCAACCACTCGGTGCCCTCGCGGCAAGGAATGCACCAGCCGCAGGATTCGTGCGCGTAAAAGTGCATGATGCGCCCAGCCATGTCCACCATGCAGGTGGTCTCATCCATGACCACCATCCCGCCTGAGCCGAGCATCGAGCCGGCCTTGGCCACCGAGTCGTAGTCCATCGGGATATCGATCTCGTCGGCACTCATAATTGGGCATGAGCTTCCACCGGGGATGACGGCTTTCAGCTTTTTCCCGCCCGGAATTCCGCCCGCCATTTCGTAGATGAACTTTTTCATGTTCATGCCCAGCGGTATTTCGTAAATGCCGGGCTTGGCGATATGTCCGGCAACGCAAAGCAACCGCGTACCGCCATTTTTCGGCGTCCCGCGCTTGGCGTAGGCCTCGCCCCCCTCCAAAATGATCGCCGGAACGGAGCTAAGAGTTTCCACGTTATTGATGATCGTCGGACAGCCGTAGAGCCCCACGACAGCAGGGAAGGGAGGCTTGATGCGCGGGTAGCCACGCTTGCCTTCCAGCGATTCCATCAATGCGGACTCCTCTCCGCATTCGTAAGCCCCCGCTCCGGTATGCGTCACCAAATCGAAATCAAAACCGGAGCCGAGAATATCCTTGCCCAGATAACCGTTCGCGTAGGCTTCATCCACCGCGGTTTGCACGATGTCCAGCACATAGCGATATTCGCCGCGGACATAAATAAAGCCTTGATGAGCTCCAAAAGCGCGCCCCGCAATAATCATGCCCTCGATCATCTGATGCGGATCCATTTCCATCAGCGGGCGATCTTTGCACGTCCCGGGCTCTGATTCGTCGGCGTTGCAAATCAGGTATTTCGGCTTTGGCGAGTCCTTCGGCACGAAAGACCATTTCATCCCCGTCGGAAATCCCGCCCCGCCGCGCCCGCGCAAGCTGGATTTTTTCACCTCATCGATGATCGTCTCGGGCGTCATTTCCTTGAGCGCCTTTTCAAGCGCCTTGTAGCCGTCGTGCTTCAGATAAACGTCGATCTTGCGCGAGTCCTTGATGCCCCAACGCTTGCTGATCAGCGGCGTTTCTCCGGGTTCGCGCTCGTGCAACGCGCCTGCCGTGACCGGCTCCGGCGGAGGCACCTTGCCGGCGTCCAACTGTTCGATGATGCGATCGAACTTCAGCGGCGTGAGGTTTTCGTGGAAGTCGTAATTCACCTGCATGGCCGGCGCGCCCGTGCAAGCCCCGATGCATTCCACTTCTTCGAGCGAGAAAACCCCGTCCTCAGTCACTTCTTTATGGCCGATTTCCAAGCGTTTTTTAGCGCGGTCCAAAATCTCGTTGCCGCCCTTCAGCATGCACGCCACGTTCGTGCAGACTTGCACGTGATATTTGCCCATCGGCTTGCGATGCAACATCGAGTAGTAGGCCAGCGTTTCCTCGACTTGCACACGGTTAAGATCCAGGCGGCGCCCGATCTCCGCGATCATTTCGTCGCTGACGCACCCGTACTCGTCCTGCGCGTACATCAGCATCGGAATCAGCGCGCTGCGTTTAAACGGATACGCGGTCTGCAACTTCTCGAATCTCGCCCCGAGTTGTGGAGTCAGTTCCATTCCGTTACCGGTTTCCCTCAGCTCTTCCGTCTTTTTCTGCCGTCTCTTTATTTCGTTACTTCTCTATTTCTTCTTTTTTCTCACCTATCCACATCCCCCAGCACAATATCGATCGTCCCGATGCACGCCACCACATCCGAAATTAACTGTCCCGTCACCAGCTTCGGCAATGCCTGTAAATTAATATAGGAAGGCGAGCGAAAATGCGCCCGCAGCGGTTTCGGCGACCCGTCGCTGGCTATAAAGCACCCCAATTCGCCGCGTGGCGATTCTACCGTCACAAAAGCCTCGCCCGGTGGCGGCGAAAATCCCTCCGTGAAAATCTTGAAGTGATAAATCAGCGCTTCCATCTCCGTCTTCATTTTCTCGCGCTGCGGCGGAATAATTCCCGGCGCGTCCGTCCGGATCGCTCCGCTATCCGTAATCTTCGCCATCGCCTGGCGCACGATCTTCAAGCTCTCGCGCATTTCCAGCACGCGAACCATATAGCGCGCGAAGCAGTCGGATTCCGTCCGCATCGGAACGTCAAACTCAAATTCCTCGTAACTCGAATAAGGGAAGACCCTGCGATTGTCGTAAGCGACGCCCGCCGCGCGCAGCGTCGGCCCTGTCATGCTCAGCGCCACCGCGTCCTCCGCTGAAATATACCCGACGTCCTTCAGACGCCCGATCCAGATACGGTTTCCCGTAAGCAGCGATTCATATTCATCGATGCGGCTCGGCATCATCTTCAGCAAGCGGTCCACCGCCCCACGCCAGCCCGCCGGCGGCTCCAGCGCAATCCCGCCAATGCGAATGTAACTCGTCATCATCCGCTGCCCGGCAAACATCTCGAAAATTTTAAGAATCTCTTCGCGCTCGCGGAAGCAATAAAGAAACACGGACATCGCGCCCATGTCGATCGCGTGCGTTCCCAGCCACACCAGGTGCGAAGAAATCCGTTGCAATTCCACCATCATCACGCGCACGTATTGCGCCCGCTTCGGAACTTCGAGTCCCAGCAGTTTCTCCACGGCCATGCAATAAGCGAGATTGTTCCCGAGCGGATTCAGATAATCCATTCTGTCGGTCAGCGTGATGGCTTGCGAATAAGTCTTGTCCTCGCAGCTCTTTTCAATCCCTGTGTGCAAATAACCCAAATCCGGCACGGCTCTTATCACCGTTTCGCCATCCAGCTCCAGAAGCACGCGCAGCACGCCGTGCGTCGACGGGTGCTGTGGCCCCATATTGAGGACCATTGTTTTCGTTGCGCCAGTAGCCGTATCCACCGTTGTCATACGGAACTCTTTCTGAATCCAGGCACCATCGGCACGTCCCGATATCCTTCCACGGGAAAGTCCTTGCGCAGCGGATAACCTTCGAAATCCTCCGGCAGCAGGATGCGCCGCAAATCCGGATGGCCCGTGAAGCGAATACCCATAAGATCGAAAATCTCCCGCTCCAACCAGTTCGCACCGGGCCACACCGGCACAAGCGAGTCCACTACCGGGTCGGATCCGGCAAGCCGGACGCGCAACCGAACCTTGTCCCACCGCGGAATCGAAACCAGATGGTAATTCAGCTCGAAGCGCGGTTCGTGTGGAAAGCGGTCAACGCAAGTGGCGTCTGTGAGCAGATTGAACTGCAGGTCCGCGTCGTCGCGGCAGCGCTCAGCCACGCCTCGCAATATTTTGCGCGGCAGAACCAACGTCGTTTCCCCGCGGAATTCGATTACTTCCTCGATGGCGTTCGGATTCCAGGCACGCAGGTGCTCGACGACAACATTAGCGTTTTGGCTGGTGTTCTCTGTCACCGTTTTGAATCCCTCAGACGCAGGCTAGTATTTATGCCAGTCGAGCGCGCCTTTTTTCCATAGATAAAAGTACCCGACCAGGAGTATGGCGATGTACACCATCATCTCTGCGAAACCGTACAACCCGGTACTCGGAGACAATTTTATCAAATCCCGGTAAATGTACGCCCACGGATATAAGAAGATGGCCTCCACGTCGAAAAGAATAAAAACCATCGCCACTAAATAAAATTTTACGGAAATCGGCGCGCGTGCGTCTCCCGTGGGCTCCATGCCGCATTCGTACGGTTGTTGCTTGGCACGGCTCGGCCGGCGCCAGCCCACCAGGACCGAAGCGGCCGTCAGAGCCCCGGCGAGCGCCGTGGCAATCAAGAGGTGTAAAAGAAGCGGAGTGTACGCTTGTAAGCCTGAATCGGTCATGGGCGAAGCGCTATAATATCCATTCAACCGCCAGTCGGTCAAATGGCATAAAAAAAGAACCTGCGGCGCGCTGGACCGAACTTCGACAAGTGCGTCGCCGAGGAAGTGGACGAATCTATGCTCTTCGGCCATAACACGGATGTGAAAGTTGGCGAAATCATTTACCATTTGCAGACGGAGGACCGCGGCGCGGCGAACGCGCTAATCGATACGACCGTCTATTGCCGCGGCCGCGTTCTTCACCGCCGCACCAATAACTATTTTGATTTGTTGCCGCTCGATTCCGCGCGCGAAGAGTTGCTCAAGCGCCGCATCGACGAACAGCACGCTTCCGTCGCGGAAGAGATTCGCAGCGGCACCTTGCGTCTGGCGCAGCCTCCCTTGACCGAACAGGAAGACGCCGCCGCGAAAAAGAAGACCGCTTCCGAGGCTCATCCGAACGCGCCCGCCGCTTCGCCGTTGGCCCTCGAATTGGTCAATGCGAAAAACTGTCTGACGGGCAAGCGCGCGAATTTGCAAGTGGCCGTGCGCCAGAAGCAAAATGGAGTTGGCGTCGCTGGAGCAAACGTCGTCGCTCGCATCGACGGCGCGGCTCACGCCGCGGAGTTTGCCGCTGTCACCGGCGGTGACGGCCGGGTGCAGCTTGCCTTTGAAATGCCCCAGCTCGCGTCCGCCGATGTCGCCCTCGTCATCGAAGCCTCGCATGCCGGCGCGAAAGGGCAATTGAAGTTTCAGTTGCGTGCCCGCTCGCGCGTTCCTACGGCCTGAACTCGCTTTTGCGGAAGGAATTTTGCTTCGAGAATAATATGCAGACGCCGATCTCGATTGTCGTGAACGGAGAAACTCGCGAAGCCCATCCCGGCGCCACGGTCGTGGATTTGTTGAGAGCGCTCGGCTTGGACTCCGGCCGCGTGGCCATCGAGCGAAATAAGGAAATACTCCCCCGTCCGGCCTGGGCGCAAACTTCGGTCGAATCCGGCGACCGCTACGAAATCGTACAATTCGTCGGCGGCGGATAGAGCAGCAGCAAGCCGCGACTGCACTTCTCCTTAAAGGCCATCGAGAAGATGGCCCATCTTGCTCTTTTTCGTTTGTAAATAAGCCCGCGAAGTTTTCGAAATGCGGGGTTGGCAGGGCACGCGCTGCGCCACGCGAATTCCTGATTGTTCGAGCTGGCGAACTTTTTCCGGGTTGTTCGAGAGCAAGCGAATTTTCGTTGCCCCGAGTTTCTTCAGGATTTGCGCCGAAAATTCGTAGTCTCGGGCGTCGGCCGCAAATCCCAATGTTTCGTTGGCCTCCACGGTATCCATCCCTCCATCCTGGAGCTGATACGCACGCAGTTTATTCATCAATCCGATCCCGCGCCCTTCCTGCGGCAAATAGAGCAGAATCCCGGAGCCCGCCTGTCCGATTTTCTTAAGCGATAGCTCCAGTTGCGCGCGGCAATCGCATCGCAGCGAAGCCAGCACGTCGCCAGTCAAGCATTGCGAATGCACGCGAACGAGCGGCGCGGTCTTTCCATTCACTTTTCCTCGCACCAGCGCGATAGCCTCGTCCAGCGGTCCTCGCCCTTTGAACCCGTAAATCGTGAACCGCCCGTGCCGCGTCGGCAGTGCGGCCTGCGCGATAATTTCCGCAGGAAGGCCTTTTTTCTTGGCGCGTTTGCCCGGATTTGTTTTTGGCGTCATGAGAAACGAGCAGTATAACAGGTACGCTACCCGGCGCTTTACATCCCGCCTCCGATTGGCTAGCGTTAGCGAAGACGCGCTCGCAGGTCCGCGCGCGAACCAACTGTGGACACCGCAACGGCAGTTCGCGACCTTCTCTTCACCTTGCTCCTCAAGGTCGGTGTCGCGTCTTCCATCGCCGCATTGCTGGCCCGCTGGAACACCTTCCGCCGCGTCCTTTTCACCGAAGAGCGCGACCCCGACCAAAAATTGAAGTTGATGCTGTTCCTGACGCCGCCGCTGATTGTCGGGGTGACTCTGCGTCTCGTCGGCTATCCCTACCGCTTTGCCGACCTTTCGCTCGAAGGAGCGTTTCTGATGGGTTTGCTCGGCGGTCGCGTCGTCGGCCCGATTGGCGGCGCCATCATCACGATTCCCGCGCTCATCTCTCACGAGTGGCTGGCCATGCCCGCCGCTTCCACCGCGGGTTTGCTCGGTGGCTTGATTCGCCAGGCCATCCCCAACAAAGAAGATCTCTGGAATTTCGGCCCGTTCACGTTTCTGAACATCCCCAAAGCTGTCGTTCGCCTTCTGAAAAAAGGCCAATTGTCCTGGGAAATGGCTCCGCTTGGAGTCTGCGTCCTGCTCGAATTGGGCCGCGTCGCTCTTGTGCAAGCCACCAAACCCACGTGGCTATTCGCCATTCATCCAGAGTGGGACTGGTGGCTCGTCCTCACGGTAATCGCCACGCTCATGTCCGTCGCCGCGCCTCTCAAAATCTGGAACAACACTCGCATCGAGATGAACCTCGAGCGTCACCAGCAACTCTTGCTCAAAGCCCGCATGGACGCGCTTTCCCGCCAAATCAATCCCCATTTCCTCTTCAACACGCTCAACACCGTCTCCGCGCTCATCCGCTTCGATCCCGATAACGCGCGTGGCGTGGTCCTCAAGCTCAGCAATATCCTTCGCCGTCTCCTGCGCAAGCACGAAACCTTCGTGCCGCTGCGCGAGGAACTCGAATTCATCGACGACTATCTCGACATCGAAGTGGCCCGCTTCGGCCGCGACAATCTGGACATCATCAAGGAGATCGACGACGAAACCCTCGAAGCCTTTGTCCCCAGCATGCTTCTGCAACCTATCGTCGAGAATTGCCTGAAACACGGCCTCGCCCCCAAGCTCGAAGGTGGAAAAATTCAGCTCCGCACCACGAATCGTGATGGCCGCCTCCACATCGAAATTGAAGACAACGGCGTCGGCATCTCCGAAGAAAAAATGCCCCACGTTTATGTCGAAGGCATCGGCCTCAGCAACGTCCGCGAACGCCTCCGCGTCCTCTATGGCGCCGATTTTCACCTGCAAATCGAAAGCCACACCGGCGAAGGCACCCTCATTAAAATTGATATTCCGGAATTGGTCTCGACCATGCAGACCGTTGGCTAAACTTCCGTAGGCTCACGCTAAGTTAGCCCCAAGAAACATTTGTTGCACTTTTTCTCCGTTGCGTTATCGTAGCCCGTTACACACTCGTCCATGGGGGGAGTGAATGGCTCAGGTCACAAGCGTTGCGAGGCGGTGCGGCTGGTTTGTGTTGATCCTCTTATGTACGGGCGCGATCGCTGCGCTGCCCGCGTGGGCGCAAGTGCCCGTGCAGAGCGGCAGCATCGGAGCCGCCGATCCTCGATTCGATGCCGCGCGCGCAAAAATCCTGCTCCTGATTCAAAAAGACGAATTGCCTTCCGTCTCCGTGGCCGTCGCGCAGCACGGAAAAATCATTTGGGAGCAAGGGTTCGGCTGGGCCGACCGCGAGCGGCTACAGCCCGCAACTTCCGACACCATGTATTCGCTCGCTTCCATCAGCAAGCCGTTCACCGCTACTGCTGTCCTCGAGCTGGTGCGGAAGGGCAAGATCAATCTCGATGCTCCCGCCAACGATTATCTCGGCGACGCAAAGCTCACTGGCCTCGCTGGCGATGCCTCCGGCGCCACCATCCGCCGCATCCTCAGCCACACTTCTGGGCTGCCTCTACACTGGCAATTTTTCTATGCCAACGAAGCCTACCAGGCTCCCCCGATGGACGACACGATTCTCCGCTACGGCATCCTCGTCAATCCTCCTGGCGACGTCTTCCAGTATTCCAATCTTGGCTTCGGCATTCTCGGCTACATCGTTTCTCAAATTTCCGGCTTAAGCTACGCGGATTCCATGCAAACGCTGGTCTTCGCTCCGCTCTCCTTGACGCACACCTCCGTCGGCATCGGTCCCGGCCTCGAGCATTTCGCCGCAACGCGCTACGACTCCAAGTTGCACCCTCTTCCTGACTACACCTTCGACCATCTCGGCGCTTCGGCGATTTATTCCAGCGCTCACGATCTCGTCCGCTTCGCTATGTTCCATCTCAAGGACCATCTCGCCGGCCAGGAGCCCATTCTTGACGACGCGACCATCGACCTGATGCACCGCGGCGTCGCGCAGATGGGTTCTTCCAACCAGATTTATGGGCTTGGCTTCTTTGGAAATCCCAACGACCATGGAGTGAACGTCGTTGGTCATACTGGAGGCATGCCCGGCGTCAGCACCGCCATGTGGCTGTATCCCGAGGAGGATCTGGCCATCGTCGTTTTTACGAACACTAGCCCTACGATCTCGTACGGCGGTGTCTCCGCCGTCCCTCAAATCGAGCACGAAATTGCGGGTATTATGATCCCGCGTTACGCCAAAGCGCTCGCGGCTGAACCCAAAACTCCCGAGACGCCGAACGATATTTACCATCCGACACCCGAACTGCTCGGTACCTGGCAGGGCACTCTGCGCACCTGGAAAGGCGCCGTCCCGCTCCATCTCATTTTCCAGCCCGACGGCGACATCCACGTCAAGCTCGGCGATCAACTTGAATCTTTGCTCAATGACCCTCACTGGGAAGGTAAAATGTTAGACGGCCAGTTTGCAGGCTCCATTCAGACCCCCGATGCCGCCCATCATCGCCACGCCATACATCTCGAGCTTTGGCCGCGCGACGGCAAGCTAACCGGAGAAGCCAATGCCGAAGCCACCGAGGAGCCCGCGCACTATAGCCTGGCCTCCTATGTCGAATTAACTCGCTCCGCCCCTTGATCCGATCTCCTCGGGGGAAACGACGGATATACTCTCTGCCATTGTTCATGGCCGACCTTGCACGCTCCGCGCTCGCCCGTGTTTTATTCATGATAAACTGCGCTTAGTTTCGGCCTGCGGCTCGTGGGTCACGATCGTGTGAGCATCGCAGCGCTGGCAGACAAGGTAGTGACGATGGCTATCGAAATTCGCGATGCGGCCCTCGAGGCCAGAATCCAGAAACAACTCCAAGCAACTGGCTGCTCCAGCGTCGAGGAAGTCTTGCTCCGCCTCCTCGATACGCAGGAGGAACAGGATCGCTGGCTTTCCGAGAACCGGGAAGCGATCCGCGCGAAGATTCGCCGCGGCGTGGCTCAACTCGAACGCGGCCAAGGCATTCCCCAAGACCGTCTCGACGCTTACTTGTCGGACCTGAAATCAAAGATTGAATGAGTGCGCTGTACATTCTAGCACCCGAAGCTGCGCTGGATCTTGTCCAGATTTGGCGCTACATCAGGGAGAAGAGCAGCGTCGAATTAGCCGACCACGTCGAATCCGTGATTCTAGACAAGGTTGCCTTTTTGGCGGGAAATCCTGGTGCCGGCCATTGGCGCAAGAATTTGACAGATGAGGCCGTACGGTTTTTTCCCGTCTACTCCTATCTGATCGTCTATCGGCCCGACACCACGCCTTTGCAGGTCGTCTCTATCCTTCACGGCCGCCGCGACGTGGAAGAAATCTCGAAGGACCGGTTGTGAAGGGCAGATCTAAACCCGCCGGCTTTCCTCCTTACTTTTCGACTTATTCCTAATCGAAGCTTAGAGGTTATAATGAATGAGTTGCGCCCGTAGCTCAGCGGATCAGAGCATCTGGCTTCGAACCAGAGGGTCGGGAGTTCAAATCTCTCCGGGCGCGCCACTCTCCCTTTTGCATACTAAGTAACAATAGCAATCTTGGACCCTGGTCGAGTGTTATTCTGAACCAACTCGAGCTGTCTGAGTACCGTGCAACGCATCGCGCGGACTCGTCCTCGGAACGCATCCCGGCTTAGGAGAAGGAGCGCTCATGCGAAGAGTAACCTGCGTGGCTCTGTTCATCTCTTCTTTACTTTGCTCCTTGGCGATGCGGGCCGAGGAGATTCACCTGAAGGACGGAACAAAAATCAACGGAAAGATCATCGCTGTCGACGGCGACACCTTCCAGATAAAAACTGCTTACGGCAACATCCAGGTTCCCCGGCAACAAATCGTTTCCATCAGTTTTCCCGAGAACCAGCCCCCCGACTCTGACTCCCGGTCCGCGGCCGCCGCTCCGCCTCCGATCGATGAATCGCTCGATGGCGCCTCCTATTCCAATAAGACGGAAAACCTTCAAATGACCTTTCCCTCGGGATGGGGCCTTGCTCCGGAAATGCGCAAACAATCAAAGGATATTGCCGCCGCGCTTGAATCCGCGGATCAGACCCTTTTTTTCTTGATGACTCCCGAAAAGTTCGCCGGAACTATCTCTACCTATGAGGTACTCGTCGAAACTCAGTTCCAGATGAAATTCAAGGATTACGCGAAGCTTTCAGAAGCCGATGTGGAACTCGATGGCAGAAAGGGCATCAAGCTGATTTGGCATGCCAAGAATCCTCAAGCCAACGACTCTCCGCTGAAAGGCATTGTCTATATCATTCCCTACGATGGCCGCATGGTGCGGCTGACCTTTCTTACGCTGGAACCCCTTTTTGACGAGGCTCTGCCTATTTTCGAAAAGACGGCCTCATCTTATCGGACCGCCAATCCCACGAAGTAGCCTGCTGGACAGACAGCTTTCCCGCCAACTCGAATGCGGACATCGCCAGCCTTCGCCTCAGAGCAGTTTCTTGCCCTGCGCGATCGCCGCATCCAGCAACTGCTCGCCGGTTTGCGTCTGCTGACCGAGATACTGGAACACGTCGTACTGCGCCGGCGTCGGCCGTCCATACACCAAACCAACATCCGCGGCCAGATACGCCAGATGGCTGTGCAGTTTAGTTTCGTGCAGCAGGCTGCCCTCGCTCGAGTGAATGTCCATTTGCACGAGATTCGCGATCTCATCGCCCAGTTCTTTGATCGCCTGGCCGGCTTGGGTCTCCGTCAGGCGGTGCTCGCGCACGGCCGTCTCGAGTTTCTCGCGCACGGCCATCGCTTCATTGATCTTTTTGTCGAGCGCGTCAATCGCGTCATGGATTTTCACTTGAAGCGCCAGGCACGCCGCCAGATCATCCTGGCTCGCGTGCAGCCGCGGGTCGAGCGCAACCTGAAAATTCTGCTGCGTTTTCTGTCCGCCGTAGTCCAGCGTCACGGTGTAGGTCCCCGGCACAACGACCGGCCCATCGACCGTGTCATCCAAACCGCCCGCAGCAACCGGCGCCTGAAATCCCTTCACGTCGGTCGCGTCCGTATACCGCAGGTTCCATTGAAAGCGGTTCATGCCCGGCTCAATCGCCGTTAGTTTTTCTTCTTGCTCCTTCTTCTGTTGTTCCGGATTCTCCGCGCTCGTTTTTGCTTCGCTCTGCTCCTTCGTCTCTTTCTTCTTCAGGTGCAGCGAGAAGCTGCGCACCAATTTTCCCTGCGCATCCATGAACTCGATCGTCGCCGGTGTCTTTCCGTCGTACCCTGCCGGAATATGAAAAAATACGGTCGCGCCGAACGGCGGATTCTGTCCCACGTCCACCATCGGAAAGTCCGGCGGCGGCTCGCCGTAAGCATGTGTCAGCCACGCCTGTTGTGGAGCGAACAAAAATGCGCCATCGCTTTCCATCGCAGGTTTCTGGGCCAACTGTTCGAGCACTGACAGATTGTCTAGCACCCAGAAAGACCGCCCGTGCGTCGCGATCACCACGTCGCCTTGCTGCGAATTGATCGCGATGTCGCGCACCTGCGTCGGCGGCAAATTGAGCGTCAGCGGCTGCCAGTGCGCGCCCGCATCAAAACTGACGTACACCGTGCTGTCCGTGCCCAGAAAGAGCAAATTCGTGTCGTTCGGATCTTGCCGGATGGCAAACACATACGAATTTTCCGGCAGACCATTCGTCAACGTCTTCCAGTGCTCGCCCGAATCGTTGGTCACGTAAACGTATGGCTTAAAGTCGTCCCACATATACCGCCGCGACACCAGATACGCCGTGCTCCGATCCCCGGAAGATGGCTGAATCGAAGTGATCCACGATTGTTCCGGCAAGCCCGGCGGATTTACCGCCTTCCACTCCCGTCCGCCATCCGTCGTTACGTGAACCAAACCATCGTCCGATCCCGCCCAGATTACGTCGCCATCCATCGGCGAAACGGCCAACGCCGAAAGCCCGGGATACACTTCCGCGCTCGAGTGGTCGAGATCGACCGGTCCGCCGCTGGGCGCCTCCGTGCTCGCTACGTTGCGCGTCAGGTCCGGGCTGATGCGCGCCCAGGTTTTGCCGTAATCGTCGCTCTTCATCACGTACTGCGCGCCGATCAGCAGCTCTTTCGGGTTCGCCGGAGAAAAAAGAATCGGATGCGTCCACCCGAAGCGGTATTTCAACTCTTCCGAAGCTGCTCCTTCCAGATACTCCGGCCAGGGGCTTACGCTCTCGTATTGCCCCGTGGCAAGGTTGTATCGCAAAAAAATGCTGTAGTAGCCGCTTCCGTAAGTGATATTCGGATCGCCCGGCTGCGGCACCGTGAACGTGCTTTCCCCGTACGCTACGCTATGCCAGTCGCCCAGGGAAATCGCTCCGGAGCTTGTGGCGCTTGGCCCCTCGAAAGATCCCTCATCCTGTTGCGCTCCATAAATATGAAAGGGAAACTGATCGTCCAGATTCACATGATAGAACTGGCCGGTCGGCTGATTTTGCTCCGTGCTCCAGGTCTTTCCGCCGTCCGTTGAGACGGTCGCTCCTCCGTCATTCCCCTCCAAAATAATTTTCGTATCATCGGGATTGATCCACACGATGTGGTTGTCCCCGTGCGGTGTATCGAGTTTCGTGAACGTCTTTCCCCCGTCGCGCGACACCCACAGCGCGTCCACTTCCGGCACGTACACCGTATTCGCATCCTTCGGATCGACGTAAATGCTCATGTAATAGAACGCGCGCTGGCGCAATTTCCATTCCGCGTTCACGCGCTTCCACGTTTCGCCTCCGCCGTTCGAGCGAAACACGCCGCCTTCCTTCGCCTGCATCATGCAATAGACCACGTCCGGATTGCTCGCCGTCACTCCCACTCCGATTCGTCCGAGGATGCCCTCCGGCAATCCCGAATGCCGCGTGATGTTTGTCCAGTGCGCGCCGCCATCGGTGCTCTTATAAAGTCCGCTGCCCGGCCCTCCGCTCGAAAGCGACCACGGCGTCCGCGTCGCTTGCCACATCGCCGCATAAAGCACGTTGGGCTGATTCGGCTCCATCACCAAGTCAATCGCGCCCGTCTTGTCGTCTACAAACAAAATCTTGTTCCACGTCTTTCCGCCATCCGTGGACTTGAACACGCCCCGCTCCGGATCGGGGACAAATGCATGCCCCATCGAAGACGCGTAAACCACCTCGGGATTTTTTGGATCCACCACGATTCCGCTGATCGTGTGCGTCTCGCGCAGCCCCGCGTACTCCCAGGTATTGCCCGCATCGCTCGACTTGTACATTCCGTCGCCAGGTATCATGTCGTTGCGGATGTCGCTCTCGCCCGTCCCCGCGTAGATTATTTTGGGATCGGACGGCGCCACGGCTATCGCGCCAATGCTCGAGCTTGGCCCCGGCAATTTCCCGTCCGAAATGTTCTTCCACTGAAGACCCTCGTCGGTGCTCCTCCAGATTCCCCCTCCCACAGTCCCGGCGTAATAAAGATTCGAATTTCCAGCAACCCCGGTTATGGCCACGACTCTTCCGCCGATGTACGGACCGACGCTCCTCCACTGCAGCTTGCTCATCAGCGTTTCCAGCGAGACTTGTCCCGCGCTCGCACCTGCTGCCAGCAATAGACACGCGCCTGATACCAGAAAGGTAAGCAACGCGCCGAACGCGCGAAATGGCTGGCGCTTCCTCGCCCCGCGCTCTGACAAGATTCCGATCCGCAATGTCATTGGAAACTCCCTTCGCCCTGCAATCTATTCGCCCCGTTCCGCACGGTCAAGCGCAAATCGCCTGTGGTAACGCGAACAATCGACGAGCGTGAGAGCAGGAGCGAGGATTCTGATCCCTACAGTCGCTCTGGCGGCCCGCCGCACGTCCTGAGATCAACGTGCGCTTCGCTATCTGCTCTGAACTGTATTTCTGGTTCACTCGGACGCGGCCTGTCAACCAGCGCTGAAGCGCCCGTGGCTCAACTGGATGGAGCATCCAGGTTCGGGCCGGACGGTTGGGAGTTCGAGTCTCTCCTGGCTAACCACGTACTTCGCGCTGGCCAAAAGCGAATAGCCTTTGAGCGCGCAACTATCGATTCGGCGGGGTTGCAGGACTCGCTAGTCGCGGATCGCCAGTATCCGCTCTTCCAAACGCGCTACTTCATCGCTTCCATGGGTTGCACGTCGCGTTTGATCTTGCTCTCCGCTTGCAGTCTGGAGATGGACAGATCGTAGTGCGCCTGCAGATTTATCCAGAACTCGGCCGTGGTGCCGAAGTATCGCGCCAGTCGGAGCGCCATTTCAGAGGAGATGCCGCGTTCCTCCTTCACGATTTCGTACACGGTCGGAGGAGGCACTCGCAGCGCCAGCGCCAGCTTATTGGCGTTCAATCCGAACGGCACGACAAACTCCTCGCGCAGTATTTCCCCAGGATGAATTGGCTTTAGTTTAGCCATGCTTCCCCTCAATGATAATCCACAATCTCCACGTCATACGCGTCGCCCTCCCGCCACGCAAAACATACGCGATACTGGTCGTTGATCCGAATCGAATGCTGATTCCTGCGGGAGCCTTCCAGTTTTTCAAGCCTGTTGCCAGGAGGAATTCTCAAATCGTCCAGCTTTGCGGCGCCGTGCACCATGTTGAGTTTCCGCCGCGCCACATTCTCGATCGCCTGCCACTGCCGGACTCGTTCGTCGTGGAAGAGCCGCTCCGTATCCTCTGTCTTGAACGACCGAATCACGCGCCAATTATATAATGCTACGCATTACATGCAAAGTATTATGTTTGCCGCGGCTGGAGTGCTATATTCGGTTTTCAGGGTTCGCGCTCAGTGTCATCCTTCCACCAGCTACGCGAGTTCGCCCCACTCTTCGAGAGAAAGTACAGGTGAAACCACGTCTCCCACAATTCTTCCTTTTCCGTCGAGAAAACCGAAAATATCGTCCGCCACGGCGTTCACGGGGACCAGCTTTGCTACCGGCTTGCCGCGCCTGGTGATGATGACAGTTTCGCGCTTGGCCCGGACCTCGTCTAGGACTGCGATACAATTTTTCTTAAGGAAACCTGCCGTCATTTTCTTCATGTGGAACTCAAGCACAACTGGACTCATCATACAGCGGCCATATCATCTAGGAGGCGGGGAAGGGCTGCAAATCCCCGACGGGTGGCGTTGGCTGCTAGCTCTCGGTGAAAGGGAAGAGTCTTCCCAACGGACGCAAGCGCAACCCCACGCACTGTTGCGCGAGACAGTCGCGAAGAAGGGCCGATCATGTTCTAGGCGCTTGCAGACTTAGGTTGGCGCGCCGTCTTCGCTTGCCAGGTTTTGCGCAGTTCCTCCCGGCTCTTGAGCACAAACGCCTTGGCTTCGTCCATACTCTTATAAACCTTGGTGCCCTTGATCGTGTTGCAGGGTCTGCAGCAAGCCACCAGGTTGCTTGGATCTTTTTTCCCCTTGCGGGCGCGAGGCACGACGAAATCCACGCGCATCACTAGTGCGTTCTCAAAACTAGCTCGGCCGTCCAGCCCGCAGTATTGGCAGCGGTAGTCATCGCGCTCGAGAATCTTCAGGCCTTCTTGCACGGAAACCGGGGATTCGATCTTGGAAAGCGTTGCAAGGCTTAGTGGCATGGGATACCTCCAAAGCGGAAATCATCAGGAGCAGGCGGGAGCTTGCGACTTCCACTTTCTAAGAGCAAGACCATAGGTCAGCGCTCGTCAGGTGTCAAGCGTACCCGCGGCCAGTGCACAATTGCCGCACAGGAGGCTCAAATCATCGCGCTGTTTATCCTTCCCATGCCTTCTCGCGAATGTCTTATTCGCACGCGACAATCGCGTTACAGCGCGCACCACCTGCGTCACCGCTTGCTTTTTTTCGCCAGGCTCTCGGGAGCGGCCAAGCGCCAAGCTGCGGAAAGAGCGTTGCGCACCGTGGTCTTTTTGGCGGCTTTGAGAAGGACAGTCGTGCTACCCTGCCGTCCCCACGCTCCCTTCGCGGGCACAAATACAGCCGGTTCGGCTTTCACCAGCATTTCCTGTTCAACCGGAGTGAGCTTGACCATGCCCCAAGATTTGTCCGGGTAGCCCAGCGTGGCAAAAATTTTGTCCGCCACTCGAAAATCGGGGTGGTGCATGTGCGCTTGCTCGGCCGCTTCCGGAAAGCTCAGCGCCAATTTGCGAAAGTCGTTCGGAGTCATGGAAGGCCTCCTGGATGGCAGTCTTTCAAACAGCTCAAGTAATATTACGGGACATTTGATTTTTAAAGTACGCGGAAACGGCAACCCGGAAACCGTTTTCTGAACCCTTTCGATGGTGGCCGGATCCACGCCCCTGTGCGAACGATGGCATAATTCCATTCGGCTGGATTCCGATTGCGCCATAAAGCCGAAACTTCCGCACAGCGCCGCGAGGAACAATGAAAGCCGCCGTATTGCACGAATTAGGGAAGCTTCCACGCTCCGAAGACTTCGCCGAGCCCGAGGCGAAGCAGGGCGAAGCCATCATCCGGGTTCGCGCGGCGTCGCTGAAATCCGTGGACAAACAACTCGCCAGCGGCTCGCACTACGCCAGCCCACGCGAACTTCCGGTAACTTGTGGAACGGACGGTGTCGGCGATCTCCCCGATGGGACGCGTGTCTTTTTTGGCGGCCCGCGCCGCCCCTTTGGCGCCATGGCCCAGCGTACCGTTGCGCCCGCCGCGTTTTGTTTTCCCTTGCCGGCCGCTCTGGATGATGCATCCGCCGCCGCGCTGCCGAACCCTGGCGTCTCTGCTCTGCTTTGTCTGAATCACCGCGCAAAAGTGGCAAAAGGCGAGACCGTGCTGATTCTGGGTGCGACCGGCGTAACGGGAAAGCTCGCCGTGCAAATCGCAAAATTGCTCGGCGCGGGCCGTGTGATCGCCGCAGGCCGGAACCCGGAGGCTTTAAAAAAGGTTCGCGATTTGGGCGCGGATGCGACGATCCAACTCAACCAGTCGGACGAAGAGTTGAAGAAGTCCTTCGCTAGCGAAGCTGGCGAGGCCGGTTTCAACGTCGTCATCGATTACATTTGGGGCCGTCCCACCGAGATTCTCCTCGCTGCGATCACGCGTCCGGAATTTGCAGCGGTAAATTCCGAAACCCGCCTCGTCCAGGTTGGCGAGAGCGCCGGCCCAACCATCTCGCTCCCCGCCTCGGTCCTGCGAAGCACGGCGCTAACAATCCTTGGCACCGCCGGAATTCCTCCGCGAGACGTTCTCGTCGCTGCCATGCACCAGGTCCTGGACTGGGGCGCGAAAGGCGCTCTCCAGATCGAAACCGAATCCGTTCCTCTAACCGAAGTTGAACAAGTCTGGCAGCACCCAGAAACCGGTGGCCGCCGCCTCGTTGTTATTCCCCGAACCTAAGCTCACGCAAGGAAGCGATCAACCTTCAGCCGTCGCCAAAGGGGTCCACTCGCAGAAGACTTGCTCTGCGTTTTGAGGTTACGGCTTGGGCCGGTCGGACGTGGACGGCGAAGCCGCCGATGACGATGGCTCCGACGGCGGTGGCGTACTGGAATGCCATTTGATGCCCTGCTGATCGAGGAGCGCGATAGCGTAGCGAATCGGGATGGCAGCTCCGGGAGTGTCGGTCGGCAGGCGCGCCGACTTTGCGAGCGAGAGAGACACGCCGCGCAGCCAGAGACCTTCGACGAGGCCCACTGCACTGCGCGAGTTGACGTCGATGACCGGCGAACCACTCTGTCCCTTTACCACCGGATGGCTCAGCAGAAAGACATCGGCAGCGGGCCCAGGATTGGCCAGTTGCGTCGTTTCGTAGGACAGCACTGTTCCCGCAGAGGAATCTTCGTGGGGCGAGTCCAGGCTGTACGCATTCTGAAGCCGCTGCGGATGGAGCGAAAGAGCGAGCACGGATTCTCCGCGAACGGCCGGCGCGGAATTCAGCGGCAAATAGGCGACATCGTATTTCCCCGCAAACGGATTTGGAGTGGCTCGAAGAATAGCCACATCGTGCGGCAAATCCTTGGCGATTACGGCGGCTTTCAAAAGCTGAGGCGGAGCGTCACGGCGATCCACGAGAATGTAGGGCTGGCCGCCCTCGCCAAACGATTCAAGAACGTGAGCGACGGTGAGGAGATAGCCCTGGTCGTTGATGAAAAAGGCGTTGCCGTAAAACGTGTAGTGGTAGCCGCGGTTGACGGGGTTCTGGTCGTCCTTGTAGACGACGGGGCAGAGAGCTGCCGAGGCTGCATCGCCGGTGCTGGTTTGCGCTTTCGTCTGACGGAAAGCGAAAGAACTGATCGCGCAGCCCAAGGCTGCCAACGCAGCGATGGCGGTTATGCAGACTCGATTTGCCAAGAAGCCCAAGCGCACAAAATCCTCACTGGGATAACTTTGACAAAGGGAAGCGCGCGTGTAAATGGGAAGGCAGGATGGAAAAAGGACAGGTGTGAGGATACGCGCAACGATGTGCGCTAAGAGGGGGGCGCGAAAAAGGACTTGACAGCGAGGCGCTATGTGCCGTAATTTCTGTACAGAGAGAAACAACAGAAATGACAGATACTACTAAAGCGACGCTTTCTCCTGTAGCTCAGAAATTCATTCTCCACTGGGGCGAAATGGGCACCCGCTGGGGCATCAACCGCACCGTGGCGCAAGTCCATGCCCTGCTGTTTCTTTCGCCCGTGCCCGTGCCCGCGGACGAAATTTCCGCGACGCTGTCGGTGGCGCGATCGAACGTCAGCACCTGCCTGCGCGAATTGCAGGGGTGGGGGATTGTGCGAGTGGTTCACGTGCTGGGAGACCGGCGCGACCATTTCGAGTCTCTCAAAGATGTTTGGGAAATTTTCCGCATCGTTTCGGAAGAGCGGAAGCGGCGGGAGATCGATCCCACGCTGCGCGTGCTGGCGGAGTGCGTGGCCGAATCGAAGGCGGACGCGCACGGCGATCCGTACACGCGCGAACGGATGGAAAGCATGCTGGGATTCCTGACGGCGATGACGGGGCTGTTCGAGGAAGTCATGCGAATGCCGACGGGCGCGCTGAAAGGGGTCGTCAAACTGCGCGGCAAGGTGATTACGCTGCTGGGGAGCGACAAGAAAAAAGCAGGATAAAGAAACGGAAATTGCAGATTTGAGGAACCTGGCGGAAAGAGGAAGGTGAACAATGGGCAGCCAATCAATGACCACTGAATTTCGTGCGGCCGAGCAGGCAAGAAAACCATCAGCACAAGAACTGAAAAAACTAGCCATCGGTTTCCAGTCGATTGCCGGGTGGTGCGTTCGTCTTGCATTGGGAGCCGCCTTTCTTTCTTCTGTCGCCGACAGGTTCGGACTGTGGGGAGCGCCGGGAAAGCCGAATGTGGACTGGGGCGATTTCGCGCACTTCACACGCTACGTTGGAATGGTGAATTCATTCATGCCCGCGCGGTCGATTCCGGTTCTTGCATGGCTGGCGACGATTGCCGAGACGACGTTTGGGATCAGCCTGATCTTGGGCATTTACAAGCGAGCGATGGCGCTCGGCAGCGCGATTTTGCTTTTCCTCTTTGCTACGGCAATGGCCATTTCGTTTGGGGTTAAGGCGCCCTTGGACTATTCCGTCTTCGGCGCTTCCGCGGCGGCATTCTTGTTGTTCGCGATGCAACAAGAGAAGGCTGCGAGCGCCGGAAAAGACTAAGAGATTTATACAGAGTTCGCGGAACGCCCAGAGGACACAGAGAAGAAAAAGAAAGGAGACAGGCAGTAATGTCTGTCCCACAAAAATGATTTCGCTGACATCGGAATTCACGGACGGAAAAGGGCGGCATGCGCGAGGCTGGTTGTTTTTTGATGTGGAGTGCGCGTTTTGCACGCGCATCGCGCGTTGGCTGGCTCCGATTTTGGAGCGCCGCGGAATTGCCGCTGCGCCGTTACAGGATCCGCGAGTGGGGGCGCTGCTGGGAATGTCGCGCGAAGAGTTGCTGCGTGAAATGCGCCTTTTGCTGGCGGACGGCGCGCAGTATGGAGGAGCGGACGTGGCAGTGGCATTGGCGCGCGAAATTTGGTGGGCGCGGCCGCTGGCGTGGTTTGCTCGTTTGCCGGGGATGATGGAATTGTTGCGGCGCGGATATGCGCGGCAGGCGGCGAGAAGAGATTGTGCGGCGGCGAGTTGCGCGAGAGCGGAAGCCCTGAAGCAAGGAAATGGCGAAGCAAAGAAATAAAGAAAGAAATGCAGAAATAGCCAGCAACGGAAGCAACAAAGAAAGAGCCGAGGATGAAATCCAGGGACGGTCTTAGCCGCAGCAGAGACCGGCAATCGTAGGGGCACAGCCAAGAGTGGCTGTGCCACGGGAGTTGCGCGATGGCCATGCGATTTGAGGAGATGTGGCGCTGGCAAGGAACCGTGGGCAGAGGGAAGTACGCCACGGTTGGAGTGAGCGCGCTGGCCGTGAAATTTCTGCTGGACCGGTGGATGGCTGGAGCGCTTTTTCATCGCGATTGGATGCCGTGGGATTATTTGTTTCCGCTGGGGCCGCACGTGCAATGGAGCGCGGCACCGACAGCCGGCGATCCGGTCTTTGCCGCGACGATGTTGGCCATTGCGATTCCTTTTATTTGGCTCGGAGTGACGCTGACGGTGCAAAGGCTGCGCGATGCGGGGCAGCCAGTGTGGCTGGTAATCCTGTTTTTTGTGCCCGCGGTTAATTTGCTGTTTTTGTTGCTGCTGTGTGTGGTCGGCCCGCACCCACGAGCGGAAGCGAAGCAGGCGGCGCCGTGGCCGGAGACGAAGCCTCTGGGAGGTTTGATTCCTCGAAGCAAGCTGGGAGCGGGCGTTCTTGCGATCACCCTCACGGCAGCTATAGGGTTGGCGTTTACGCTGTTTAGCACGGAGGCGCTTAGGCTCTATGGAACGGGGCTCTTCGTGGCGGCGCCTTTTTGTTTAGGACTGTTTTCCGTGCTGGTCTACAGCTACCACGAGCGACGGAGCTATGGCAGTTGTCTGGCTGTTTCACTAATCCCCCTGGCGATTCTAGGCACCGTGCTCTTGATCGTGGCGATCGAGGGGCTGATCTGCATACTGATGGCGGCGCCCTTCGCGGCGGGATTGGCGGCGCTCGGGGGCACCCTGGGATATTCGATTCAGGCGGGATACTGGCGTGCGAAGGAAGCGCCCGCGATGCTTTCGATTGTGCTGCTCTTCACGCCGTCGTTCACGGGCGTGGAGCGGCTGGCGAATCTTCAGCCGGAAACATTTGTGGTGAAGTCCGCGATCGTAGTGAACGCCGCGCCCGAAAAGGTGTGGAAAGAGGTCGTTGCCTTTGCGGAGATTCCTCCGCCCAAGGAGCTAATCTTTCGCGCGGGAATTGCGTATCCGATTCGCGCGGAGATCAGCGGGCACGGCGCTGGCGCGGTGCGGCACTGCGTGTTTTCGACAGGGCCGTTTGTCGAACCGATCGAAGTGTGGGATGAACCACGACTGCTGAAATTCAGCGTGGCGGAGAATCCAGCGCCGCTGCGGGAGATTACGCCTTATGCCAGCATTGATCCTCCACACTTGCACGGCTATTTTGTGTCGCACGAGGGGCAATTTTTGCTGACGGCATTGCCCGGAGGCCGGACGCGGCTCGAGGGCACGACGTGGTATAGCCATGCCATTTGGCCGGAGACGTACTGGCATTTGTGGTCGAACTACATCATTCACCGGATCCATGTGCGGGTATTGGAGCACATCAAACTGGAAGCTGAGAGCCTGCCTTAGGTGCGGAGGCGCACCGGGGGCCCGGGAAGACGATGACGCGGTAAATCGATGGCATCTTTGCCGCAGATTTGGTGATGTTGAAGGCCGCACAGTCTAAAATCTGTGCCACGTTTGATTCTGTATGACCCTCCCCCCGATTTTTGTAAACGCTGATTCTAAAGAGGTTAGCTGCTTTGTAAGTCATTTGGAATCAACAGTTACGAGGGGCTGCGTAGGTGTTGATTTTAAAGGGGTTTGAGGGGTGCTTTTCTGCCGACTACTGACTGTGGGAGGAGGGGCGGATACAGGTGCATCCGGTGCGTTGGGCTGCGCGCCGTGCGAATCGGAATGGGTTGTGTGGGCTGCGGGATTAACGGCAGGTTCGGCGGATGGAGCAGGAGCAGAACCGGAGGGAGCGCCGTCGATGGTCGCCGCTCCGTGGCCTGGAGTTGGGCGCCGCGGGGTGGCTGGAGCGGCAGCTGAGGGCTGGGCTTGGAGGTGGGCCTGGGAGTCTGTGTGCTCGTGGGCCGCGGAATTAAGGTGGTCGAAGTTCTGATTAATGGAATCGCAGACGGTTTTGCGCCACTCGGTTTCGCCGAGGGCAGCGATGAATTCGTCCCTAGAGAGGCGGAGGGCTTGTAGGAAGGTTCGGGCGAGAAAGGCAAGGGTGGCGGCGGTTTTAGGCTTTATGTCCCCGCGGGCGACAGCGGGGATGAGACGGCCGAGGGCGGTGCTGAGATCGCAAGCGGTGACGAAATCGCCGGAGAAGAAGTAAGAAAGCTCGTGGCCAAGTTTTTCGGCGGCGCGAGCTTTAGACTCCTTGCGGGCGTGGTAGAAGCAGAAGTGGGGATGGCTGGCGATGCGCGGGGTGCGGCAGCGGCGGCCATCGGTGAAGGTGAAAAGACACAAGGACGCGCGGTCCTGTGAATTGAGAGAAGACATAGAAAGCTCCTTAGATTTAGTTTTGAACTAGTTTTGAGATTTGGACAGACGGAAAAAGAAAGAGCCGGGCTAAAGCCCGGCACCTACAACTGTGACTAAAAGCGAGAGCGCAGCCAAGGTTGGCTGTGCCACTTACCGGGCCTAAAAACGAAAACGCCTCGCGGATGGCGAGGCGCAGCACTCAATGCAAGAATTGTAGCGCAACAAAGGTGCGAAGTAAATAACAAAGTTGGGGAAGGACGAAAGAGAGTCAAAACCTGAAGCCTTAGAACCGAGGCTGCGGCGCCCTCCGATGATATCGGCGGTGGCACGGGGAATTTGCGCGCTCCTACTTCCTGGCGACCTTCCTAACGATGTGCAGCTTCACTTCTTTGCCAGTGACGTCGATAACGTAGGCATGGCTGCCCTCGATGGCAATCTTCGCTTGCGTGCTCATCTCGATTTTCGGCGGCTCACTGTCGTGGTGCTGGCCGGGTTTGAAGGTATATTCAGCGAAATAAAACATGTCCTCGGTTTCGATAGTGTAGTGGATGGTGGTTTTGTCGCCCCATAGCTTCCAGGAAACAGTGGTTTCCGAAGTCTGTTCGATCTCCGCTGTTCTCCAGTGGCGCGCGGCCAAAGAGGAAGTTGCGAAGAAAAGCATCAAGATCAGAAACCTGAGCTTTTTCATGGGGCCTCCGCTGCGAAGTATAATGCCATTTCCGGGTGTTGAATGTGGGGCACAGCCAGCCGCTCCTGAATCGCACGCAATCCGATTTAGTGCGGCAATGCGGTCTTAACGAGCTCGACAGCAGCTTGTGGATCGGCGACCTCGACGATGAGTTCCTCGTATCGTTCATCCTTGAGCGCAATCACCACGGTATTGTCCGGATTGTGAACATCCCAGAAAACGCGCTTGCCGTGCTGGTAGAAAGTGCCAGCGGTGAGCACTCCGGGAATATTAGTCCCGGGCATTCTTAGCCCGTGCCACCACCCGTGCGCTACGGATGGGTCTGCCCTGATTTCCATTATGTGACGCAAGGGGATTTCCAGCGAACTCTTGAGCGCCCAGAGCTTGTCGGCCCCATGGACATGCAACACCAGATTGCCATCGGAAACGGCTAAGTCGACCATGTTATCGCCTCCATGTCATTATGAGCCCATTCCACCGGCACGCTATTTGGCGAAACCAGCTTTCCCCGGGAGGGGCCCTCGAGATAAACACCCGGGACTAAACGTCCGGTCCTCGATTGGCGCGCAAACCGCTGTATGCCCACGGCTCCGCTTGCGAGCTTGGAAATGGTTGGCACGGATTAGGCTTCGCCCAGAACTCGGCCGAGGATTTGACCGATCTGGTGAGCGGACAGGCAGCGAAGGATGGTTCGTCCAGCGCGCCCTATCTTTGCGGTTGGACGGTGCGATTCACGCCTGCCGTGGGGATGTTGATCTCGTGATTGGGGATCGCGGAATCCGCCAAGCGCTGGCGGTGGGCAGCGAGAATATCACTGCGTGTGAGCCAGCCGGTGACCTTGCGAGGGTTGTCGCGGGCGACGACAGCCAGGCGGCCCACGTTTTCATTCACGATGAGGTCGGCGGCTTCGCGAAGAGAGTTGTCCTCGAAGACGATGGCGGGAGGGGCTTTGAGAAGCTGGCGGAGCGGCGTGGATTCGGGCAGCGGCGAGTCCAGGATTTCGCGCTGAGTGATAGCACCGAGGAAATATCCGTCGCGATCGAGGACCGGGAAGCCCTGATGCTCCGTACCGGGAGCATGGGAGGCAAACCAAGCGCGGACGGTCGCCAAAGAGTCGTCAGCGGCCAGGGGCACAACGGCGCGTGTGGCGGCGTCTTTGACGAGAACCTGGTCGAGAAAGTCGGTGGAGTATTCGGCAAGGACTCGAACGCCACGGCGCGCGATTTTTTCGGTCATGATGGTGTTGCGCATTAAGAGCGAGGAGATGAGGAACGCGGAGGTGCAGCCACCGAGCAGGGGCAAGAGGCTGAGCGGCTCGTGAGTGACTTCAAACGCAAAGATGACGGAGGCCAGGAGGGCGCGGGAGGCTCCGGCGAACATGGCGGCCATACCGACCAGCGCGGCGACGCGAACGTCCAGGCCAAGGCCGGGAAAAAGGGAGAGGGCGGATGCGCCGAGAACGGAGCCGAGACCGCCGCCGATGGTGAACAACGGGGCAAGCGTTCCGCCGGATGTGCCGCTGCCCAGAGAAATGGCCCAGGAGACAAACTTGAGAACAAAAAGAAAGATGAGGGCTTTGCCCACGATGCTGCCGCCTATGATGTTTTCGATGTTGTCGTAGCCGACGCCCATGGTGTGCGGCGCAAAATAGCCAACGACGCCAACGGCCACGGCTCCGATGGCGGGCCACCACATCCAATGGATGGGAAGGCGTTCAAAGGCGTCTTCGACGCCGTAGATGGCGCGCGTGGCAATTACGGCGGCCAGGCCCACGATCGCTCCAATGAGGACATAGACGGCCAAAGCGTAGCCGCGAGGCTCGACGATACCGTGCATGGCGAACATCGGCGCAGCGCCAACGAAAGCGATGCGAATCGCTTGCGCGGTGGCGCAGGCGAGCGCGACGGGAATAATGGAACGCGGACGGTATTCGAAGAGTAGGAGTTCAATGGCCAGCAAAACGGCGGAAACGGGGCTGCCGAATGTGGCCGTCATGCCAGCCGCCGCGCCCGCTGCGAGAAGCGTTTTGCGCTCATCGGCGCTGATTTTGAGGATTTGGCCGACGAGCGAGCCCAAAGCGCCGCCGGTGGCGATGATAGGGCCTTCCGCGCCGAACGGACCGCCCGTGCCGATGGCAACGGCCGCAGAGAGAGGCTTTAGAAATGTTAGACGAGGCGGAATGCGGCTGCCGCCGAAGAGGACCTGCTCCATCGCTTCCGGAATTCCGTGGCCGCGGATGGCTTCCGAGCCGTAGCGGGCCATGATGCCGACGATCAGACCGCCGATGACAGGGACAAGGATCACCCATGCGCCGAGATGATTTCCCGCCGGAGAACTGAAGGAGAAGGAGAAGCGGCCGAAGAAGGAGAGATTGGTGATCAAGCCGATAAGGGCGGTCAGGAGACGTGCGACCAGCGCTGCGGCGGCGGCGACGAGAATGGATACGCCGCTAATGTAGACGGTGCGGAGACTGACTAGGGGAATTTGAACAGGCGCGCGCGCCGCTTGCAGTGCGGGTGCTAAAGAAGTGTCGACCGGCAGGCCGCCCGTCGTCGAGGCCCGGGAAATTTCGCGGTCATCCATTCGATACCACTTGCCGAAGGCACTTCGCGTTTTGCATCTTGGCTAAGTATATCGTAGCGCGATACAGAACTCACCTTGTGAGCAGGACGCGATGACAGAAGCGCGCCTCTTGGTCCAGAGTTAGCCTGGTTGACGCCAGGAATTAGAGACGAACTGACTGTACTAATGGACAGATAACGGAACCGGCGCAGAGTGGAGAACGCCGGGGTGGATGAGTTAAGCTGCGATTGACGGCAGGGGAAGAAATTATTGCGACCTTGCATGGGATTTGGATGCGGGGCGCAGGCACAAATGGTGCGCGCAGAGACAGCATTTCGTGCGTTTATTCGATACTCTATTGCGCAGAGAAAATAGCGTGGGAGGCAACCAACCAGGGGGTTCAGGACGTCATCCAAAGGATTCGTGAATGGAAAGCCAGGGAAGCATCCCAGTGTGACCCTTGCTGGAACTCGAATGAGCAATCAAGGGAAGAAGTATAGAAGGCCTCGAGGAATCAGCATGAACACCGGGAAAAGCGGTATCGCGAGCAGAGTTGCCGTTCGAAGGCGCTGGAGCGCGGTTTTGGGCTGCCGGGACATGAGCAGCTGGGGAAGATTGCTCGGCCGGGGAGCCTTGTTGTCGTTAGGCTTGGGCATGGCGCTGGTCTTCGGGTTTCCGGCGCTGGCGCACCCTGCGCAAACCGTATTGGCGGGAGAAGCGGAACATAGCCTGACGGGGAGCCTGGCTGGAGGCTTGGTTGAGCGCCTGACAGTTTCGGCGGGAAGTGGAGCGGCGACCGGGCAGCAGCCGGCGGTTCCGCAAGCGGCAGGAACCATTAATGGAAGCGTTGTGGACCGGTCGGGAGGTGCCGTTGCCGGTGCGCATGTGAAGCTATTAAGTGAAGACCCATCGAAGAGCCAGGAAGTAGTTGCCGATAGCGAAGGGCAATTCTCACTAACAGGCATTGCGCCGGGACCTTTCGAGCTGGCCATCATGGCAGATGGATTTGCGACGCAGACCATTTCTGGAACCGTACATGTGGGAGAAAACTTTACGTTGCCGGCGATCGAGCTGGCGGTGGCCAGCGGCGCCGAGGAAGTAAAAGTTGCGATGTCGCGGACGGAGCTGGCAGAGGCGGAAATCAAGGACGAAGAGAAGCAACGCGTTTTTGGTGTCGTTCCCAATTTCTATGTGACGTACGACCCGTCGGCATTTCCCCTTAGCCGGAAGCAGAAATTCGAGCTCGCGTGGAAAACAACGATTGATCCAGTGAGTTTTGGGTTGGCGGGAGCGGTTGCGGGAATCGAGCAGGCCACGGACGCTTTCAACGGATATGGGCAAGGCGCGCCGGGCTATGCAAAGCGCTACGGGGCGTCTTATGGCGATCTCGTAACAGGAACGTTTATTGGCAGCGCGGTGCTGCCGTCGCTTCTGAAGCAGGATCCGCGCTATTTTTACAAGGGGAAGGGAACGGTGCGGTCAAGAGTGCTGTATGCGATCGCCAATGCGGTGATCTGTAAAGGCGATAATGGGAAGTGGGAGCCGAATTACTCGAGTATTCTCGGCGGGGTGGCGTCAGCGGGCATTTCGAATCTTTATTATCCGGCGGCGAACCGCGACGGATTAACCTTGACGGCAGAGAACACGCTCATTGGGATTGGGACGACGGCTGCGGCGAATTTGCTGCAGGAATTTGTTATAAGAAGATTGACGCCGCACGCTCCGAGTTACACTCCTGTAGAACCCTGACGTGGACTTGGCGGGGAACTCAAGATAAATATTCTTGGATGGGTTGTGGCACGAAGGAAAGGGTGTGTGTGAACGACGGTTGAGGTCCGCGAAAGTGGGAGGGGCTTTTTACAGAGAGGATGCCGAGGGCACAGAGACCGTAGAGAAGAAAAAGCGGATTTGTCGCTCCACTTGATTTCATAACGACGTCGGCTCCTTGGGCCCGGGTAGACTTGGCGTGATGAGCGACCAAGGCTCGGGAGAAAGGAGCCGAATGATGAAGATTATAGGCTGTGATTTTCATCCGGGCTATCAGCA
>JBARJI010000025.1:0-80423 GCA_049800195.1 Candidatus Acidiferrum sp. | reverse complement strand
CTTCAATCTGCCGCAGCAGCGTGACAATCTGCTCCGGTTTGTATTTCCTTGTCGGCATACCAGCGCTCCTTCAGAGTGAATTCTCTCTCACTTCCGCTGGTACAAAAAATCCCGGTCAGGTCAGTTTGTATTTCCTTGTCGGCATACCAGCGCTCCTTCAGAGTGAATTCTCTCTCACTTCCGCTGGTACAAAAAATCCCGGTCAGGTCACAATTCTTTCAGTTGAATCAACAACTGTGCGATTTGTGTGAGAGCGAAAACTAGAATGTACTTTTTGACATCTGATACACTGCGGGAGTTAAGCTGCGGGTGCCTCGAAGCAATCCTTGAAGCACAGGACGTTTGCTTTCTCTAGGAAGCGACCATGACTAAACTCCTGACGAGGCTTGGATGTCTTATTTCCCTGTCGTTTGTTTCTGTGGGACTGTCGGGACCATACTCCTCTCCCTACGTCGATGTTCGGTCATATCACGTGCGAGCGATTGCCCCTTATGCAGCTCCTGCCATCCCTGGAATCACCGCGAATATTACTTTTGGCGAAACAACGGCTACGCTTTCCGTCCCCTGGCCCGGAGTAAATGGCGATGGCGTGATGGTTTTCGGGGCTGGCAATCCGTGTACCTTGACCACCCCTTCTGCTCCTACAGTAGCTGCTGATCTTCTCGAGGCAGGCGCCGGTACTGGCATAGTGACACCGGGCCCGCGTGGCGGAACGAGGAGGTATAACTACAAAATTATCGCCCGCGATAAAGCGGGGTGCCTGACAGCGGCAAGTTCCGTAGGCACGACAAGTACAGGTGCGGCTTCGCTCGGCCCCCAAAATGCAGCAATTTCGGGTTTCACTCGTTCTGGGTCGACTGTGACGGCGACAACTACAGTACCGCATGGCCTTGCTTCGGGCGCGTGGGTCAACATTAGAGGATCTGCGAATTCCGACAACTTATACTTCGGCGGCCACTATCGAGTCGCTACCACAGGCAAGACGCACTTCACCTACGTGACTGGCAACGATGTGGCGAACGGAGCTCCGATAGCTTCCAGCGGCGGCGGTACAGTCTATTGGGCAAATACAAATCATTTATCGTGGCCGGTCGTGGCGGACGCCTTCGAGTACTATATCTACGGACGGACGGGTGACAGCCTGTCGCTGTTGGGTGTTAGCCGTGTCCAGAGCACTATAAACGGATTAACTCCTGACACCACCTGGGACGATTTTGGCTCGCCGTCGATGGATGGTTTTGTTGCGCCGTTTTTTGTGCCGTCAACGCCTCCTGCTAGTCCGCTTGCTCATCCGCTCGTGACGGTTATTCTTTCAGGAGCGGGTACGACAACGATTAACCTCGCAAAAGCCGCGGGTTCCTCACCCCCCGGACCAACAACCATTCTGTTCGACAACGAACCGAATCTTGCAATAGCGGCCCGGCACGCTCAATTTGGCAGCCTGCTCTATTTCCCAGGCAATGCTGACCCCTATGTCGTCAACTCCTATCTAACGCTACCCAGCGCTGTGGCGGTGAATCTTGCTGGTTCCAATATTTTGCTGAACGATACGATGGAGATTCAATCCGCAGATAAGTTTTATGGAATGATGGGCGCTCAGACTGGCAGCTTTCTCTCGTTTGGCTACCCCGTCGGCGGAAGCGTCACGGCGGGTAGGGCGAACCCCGCAATATACGGCGGCAATGCGGCTTGGACCTATATTTACGGTATCCAGATTTCCGCAGGAGGAAATGGCGGCGTAGGGATGCTCCTCGACCAAGCTCCAAATTCCAGTTTCAATTATATGAACTTTGCATCGGGTGGCGGCAGGGACACCATGAGCATTCCGCTTATCATCCGCGCGACGGACTTTCTGGTTTCCTTCGACCATGTCGCAGATATTGTTGGGCAAGGTCCTTTCTTTGGACTGCTTCCAACTCCGGCACTCCTCTATAGCGGCGGCAACGTAAATATGAGCAATCTGTCCTTCAGCGGCAGAGGAATTTTCAGATACTCCAAGGCGGGTGGTCCAGGAGTAAATGTTGTCATCAAGGGAGCTTCGCGCATCCAGGGCGGCACTCAGCCGTTCTTCACCGATTATGTTGGACGCAACGTCGAAGGCGGGTCAATCACAATTAACAACGTCGAACTCGACACGATGCCGCATGCATTGTTCGCAAACCTTTCTGCTGGAGGCACGGTCGCCACAGTCGATGTAACTAGCTCCACTGAACCCGCCCTTGGATTTGGAATGTTGACAGGGAAGCCCGTCGGTTTCGTTGTCGGCACACTTTCCGGTCAAAATAATGGCGCAATGGCTCAGTACAACTTCACCAACAACCCTGTGAACGTTACTGGGATTGGCGAATTCATGGTGCCGATCATCAATACAGCTGCTCCGCGTGTGACAGTAAGCGCCGGAGGAAACGTACCGGTCGGAACAGATTGCTTTGCAATTACAATGGTGGACGTAAACGGCCAAGAGAGCACTCTCGGTCCTAATGTTTGTGTCGTCGTGACAAGTAGAAATCAGAAAGTAACGATTACCCCTCCTGCGGCTCCATTGGGAGCAGTAGGATGGCTCGCCTACCGCGGAGGTTCAGAGGGCGCGAGTGACCGTATCTCCGAACATTGTTTCATAGCAAAGGCTCCGTTTGGCAAAGCGGTAATTGACGCCACGGCTTTCTCCTGTGGGCATGGCGCACCCAAGACCAACCGCGCAGGTTCTCAATCTGTCAGCGCGGCGGGCTTGAGCGGTACAGGTATCAATCTCCTTGGAGGGGTATTCAATAATGCGCTGTCTTTTGACGGCACTGCTAACCGCAAGACAGTCTTGCCCGATCTCAGTGGATCTCCAGTAAGTACGGTTGGATACGATTCGCAGGCTAGAAAGACGTCCGCGCAAACGCCGAAGAGTTTGACAAATCCTGCGACAGGATTAACGTTTACGGTTGGCGCTAACGATACTCTGTTCCGCGCCGATGTAGCGCTTGCGTGCGATTTGAGTTCTGCCAACGCCACAGTTCTTCTCACAATTCATTATACAGACGTGAGCAATACAGCGCAGTCCCAAGCCACGACAACGACGAATTGCACTACGTTGGGCGCGGCCAGCGTAAGGAGCCAAGCATTCTTGTTCATAGCAAAGGCCGGGTCGTCCATTAAATATTCGACGACCATCGTTAATACGCCCAGCTATGACGTGCGCATTTCATTGCAGCAACTTGGAATAAATTAAATGGGACTCTATAATTTCCACCCCGACTCGTGCCGTTTATTTTATCCGGCGAGAAGGCGAAGGACTTCGACCCCGACTCCGATAAAATCGGCGCTCAGCAGCGGGATGCCTCGAATCGTTAATTGCTAATTCATGATAAACTTTAGTTTGAGGGCACACGTTGCCGAACGTGCTGGCCTCACGGATGCCTTGCCAGGAAGCCGGGGGCGCTGGCGGACGCCGGCGCAGACTTCCCGTCGACGGTGCCGCACGGGAATTCCCCGAAAAGCAACCAGATTGTCATCGACAATGCCTTAAACTTGCCCTGACTGTGGAGCCGCCTCGGTCATCGCAGCGATGCTGATCTCATATTGTTGAGCATCGATATTCCCCCTCGCGTCCGTGACGGCAACAGTGAAATTTGTGGAAGTTCCGGGGCTGACCGGCGGGCCAGAAATCAGCAAGCTTTCGGAGGATGTGCTGGCAAAGCTATGACCTGCAGGAAGGGTGCCGGCGCTCAACGACCAGGAGAACGGCCCCCTCCCTCCCGTCGCCTGGATGGTCTGTTGGTACGTTCTCCCAACCGTGCCGTTGGTCACAGCAGAGGTAACGATCATAAGAGGGGGCGTCGGTAATTCACTGGCACGTCCGCCCAACCAAGCTAATGGGACGATTCCTAGAACAGTTAAGTGAGCTCCTGTCAACATTCCTCAAATCCCCCAGACGCTGAAAATTGGCTCCCAGCAGAACGCCAACCGATTGTAATCAACATCCAATGTGTTGGCGAGCGAAGAAAGAACCATTCAAGCCAATGCTGATGGGTTGCAAATCCGAAGGGGTGCCGGACGTCGCTGTATCCTCGTCGGAAGGCTGACGGCCTTTGATTGGCCGAGCGGGAAGAAAGGCAGGGTCGGGAACTTAACGCTCTAAATGAGCGGCATCGCAGGGACCCTCCATCTCTGCTAATCTACTCCGGGCGTATGCCATATCGTTTTTGGAGTTTGTGTACCCCATTTTGTAAGTTTGTTGGACCAAACTTTTTGGAGTTTCGCGAAAAATTGATGGCTTCCGTCACCGCGCCCGCTTCGCCTCTTCCGGTGCAACACGCCGCGCCTGTCACGGTGCGGATTGAGCCGCCGCGTGGGTGGCTCGATCTGCGGCTCGGCGAAGTGTGGGCTTATCGCGAGCTGCTTTATTTTTTTGTTTGGCGGGACGTCAAAGTCCGCTACAAACAAACCGCTATCGGCGTGGCGTGGGTCGTGCTTCAGCCGCTGCTGACCATGAGCGTGTTCACGCTTTTTTTTGGGCGGCTGGCGAAGCTGCCTTCGGACGGCCTGCCGTACCCCGTTTTCTACTTCACGGCGCTCGTTCCTTGGAACTACTTCGCGACGGCGCTGCAGGCCTGCACGGCCGTTGTAGTGCTCAACCAGCAAGTAATCACGAAGGTTTTTTTTCCGCGCCTCGTTCTTCCGATTTCGGCGGTCATTTCCGGCCTCGTGGATTTCGCGATTGGCTGCGGAGTCCTGGCCGTGGTCCTTGCCATTTATCGGATGCGGCCGGGGATGGCTGTGCTGTGGTTGCCGGCGCTGCTGCTTCTTACCGTTCTGACGGCGTTGGGCGTCGGCTTGTGGATGGCGGCGCTGAACGCGCTGTATCGGGACGTGAAATACGTTGTGCCGTTTTTAATGCAGTTCTGGATGTTCGCCTCGCCGGTGGCGTATCCATCTTCGCTCGTGCCGGTGAAGTGGCGGTGGCTGTATGGCCTAAATCCCATGGCGGGCGTGATTGACGGGTTTCGCTGGACGCTGACAGGGCACGGTACTCCGCCCGGACCGATCCTCTTGGCGTCGACGGCCGCGGTTGTGGTCGTACTCGTGGGCGGGCTGTTCTTTTTCCAGCGGATGGAAGGCGCCATCGCGGACCGGGTTTGAGCGAGGATGATGGGGGGTTGGGAAGAACGTAGGAAGGTTGAAGATTGGAAGTCTGGGATACCCCACCCCCCTTGTTTTTTGTAAGAATTATGATTCGATGGTGGTTAGGTGGTGGTCTGCTAAGAATATTATTCTAAGGGGGATAGCGGCGGGAAATGGGGAATCGCATGTGAGGCAAGCCCCACCCCCTTTTTTGTAAAGATTTGATTCTATGAGGGTTAGGTGGTATGTGTCTGCAAAAATTTGATTCTAAAGGGGATACGGGTAAGTGGAGCAAAGCCAGAAACGGTACAGCGCTGGGCTGTACGACCGCTCGGATAAAGATGTACAGAGGAGAAACCGGGCGAGCAGGAGGGCGACTGCAGGAGTACTTGCGCCAAATACCTAAGCTACGTTAGTACGAGATGGAATTGTCGTCAAGGGGAATACAGTGAACGGTCGTTTTCAGGGGTTGAACGGCATTAGGAAGCAGCGATCGCCGGAAGAGTGGACGTGGAAACGGCCGGACGAGTCCCCATGAAATCGCATATCCAGTTCGTCGAGGTTGGGGCTAGTGGAGCAGCAAGCAGCGCGCGGCCAGCGGGGCGGATTGTGCATCCGTTTTTTGCCTGGGCAGGCTTTCGACCGCCGATCGCGCAACATACCGCGGCGGAGCATGCGGCGCTGGAGAAGCATGCGCGTGGAAAGCGCAGCGTGGTGGAAATCGGTGTGGCGGAGGGCGCCTCGGGAGTGGCGCTAAGGGGAGCGATGGATCCAGCAGGGACGTTGTATCTGGTGGATCCTTTCCATTTGTCGCGAGTGCGGCCGCTGAATTTTTTGCGCCGAGCCGCCCGGCGCGCCGTGGACGGTGGGCCGGGCGCCCGGACGGTGTGGATCGAAGCGTTCCGCCACGACGCGGCGCGCGACTGGAAGCTGCCCATCGATTTTCTACTCATTGACGGCGACCACCGGGAAGAAGAGGTGGAAAAGGACTGGAACGACTGGCACGGTCAAGTGGTGCTGGGCGGAATCGTGGCGTTCCACGACGGGCGGCTTTTCCCAAATGGTTGGACGAGCGCTGAGTACGGTCCGGTGCGATTCATTGACCGCGTCTTCCGGCAGGGCACGCTGATACGATGGACTATCATCGATGAGGTGGATTCCCTGGTTTTTGTTTGCAGGACAGAATTATGAATAGCGCGGTCGTACAGGCGGAAGGACTGGGGAAGAGCTACCGGCGGGGGGTGGTGGCGGACCCTGGGCTGCGGCACGCGCTGGAGCGATTCGTAAAGTCGCCACTGGCGACCTTCCGCAGCGCGAAGCACGAGACCTTCTGGGCGTTGAAAGACGTATCGCTGGAAGTGAAAGAAGGCGAAGTACTTGGGTTGATCGGGCGAAACGGCGCGGGGAAGACGACGCTCCTGAAAATCCTCTCGCGCATCACTAAGCCGACGACCGGCTGGGCGGAAATACACGGGCGGGTGGGCTCGCTGCTCGAGGTGGGGACGGGATTTCATCCGGAACTGACGGGGCGGGAGAATACGTTCCTGAGTGGCGCCATTTTGGGAATGCCCAAGAGCGATATCACGCGCAAGTTCGATGAAATCGTGGCGTTCGCGGAGCTGGAAAAGTTTATCGATACGCCGGTGAAGCACTATTCGAGCGGGATGTACGTGCGGCTGGCGTTTGCGGTGGCGGCACACCTGGAGCCGGAGATTCTGCTGGTAGATGAGGTGCTGGCGGTCGGCGACATCAATTTTCAGAAGAAATGTCTCGGCAAAATGGGCGACGTGGCGCGCGCGGGGCGCACGGTCATCTTGGTTACTCACCACATGAATCAGATCAGGCGTCTCTGCCACCGGGTCGCTTGGGTGGATGAAGGCTCGATTCGCCTCAATGGCAACACACACGAAGTGGTTTCCGCGTATGAGTCCATGATGGCTCGCGACGGGAACAACGGCAGCTCCGAGCATCGTGGGGCCGGGGCGAAGGCTCGTTTCAAGACGTGGAAAATCGAGGGCGCGCCACCCGACCAGCCCCACCTGCTCTCGACTCTAGGACCCGTCACCATCCATTTTGTTGTCGAGTTGTCTCAGCCTGTTGTCAATGGCGACCACGGCGTAGCGCTCTTCAATGCGGGACGCCAGTTGATGTGGGCCCAGGCAACTCGGCAGCTCTCTCTGCCGCACGGCGTTCAAGTCCTCTCGCATTCGTTCCCGTCTCTTCCGCTGCGGCCCGGCCCCTACCAATGGCAGGTCACTCTCTGGGAGAATGGTGAGATGCTCGACCACTGGGATTGCGAACCGGAAATGACCATCGCGACGGAGGTCCATCAACACCACATGGATGAATGGAACGGTATACTTAACCTTCCGTCTCGATTTGTTATCGGGACACAGGGGGAACGCGTCGTTGGCCTCGACCCTCATCTTTGATCAGCAGCATTACGATCTTCTGAATCGCTCACGCGGGGAGGTGGTCTCTCGACTGCTTGGCGAGGTGAAGCAGCCGCTGGGGCTGCACACGGCCGTGGATGTGGGCTGCGGCCTGGGCCATTTTTCGGGTCTATTGCGGTCGTTGGGTTTCGACGTTACGGGAGTGGATGGGCGGAAGCAGAACGTAGAGGAAGCGCAGCGCCGCAACCCGGGTGTTCGTTTTTCGCAGTTTGACGCCGAGGACCCGGGTCTGCGATCGCTGGGGAAATTCGATCTTGTGTTCTGTTTCGGCCTGCTTTACCACCTCGAAAATCCGCTGCTTACCATTCGGCATCTCCGTGCGATGACGACGAAACTGCTTCTCGTGGAGGGCGTGATTTTTCCAGGTGATGAGCCAGTTATGGCGCTGGTGGATGAGGGGGCTACGGAGGACCAGGGGTTGGATCACTTCGCTTTCTATCCGACGGAAGCCTGCCTCATCAAGATGCTTTGGAGAGCGGGATTTCCCCACGTGTACGGCTTTGCGACTCAACCGGACCACGCGGAATATCGTTCCACTAAGAGTTCCCGCCGGATAAGAACCGTTCTCGCGGCCTCGACGGATCCTCTTTCGTCCGCACTGCTGAACTCCGTTAGCGAACCGAAGACAGAGGTCGTGCCGTGGGACCCGACGAGTGGCATGCGCCAGTCTCGCCCCCTGGAGAAACTGCGAAGCTTGGTGCGTGGAGGCTTGCCGCGGAGGGCAAAAGCAGGCAAGGTTTAGTGGGAAACTCCGATACGAACGCGTGAGGCATGTGCAGTATGGCCGAAAAGCTTCTAGTGCCGATCTACTTGCCGCGTTGGGTAAATCTGGCTCTGCGCAAGGCGAAGCGTGCGTTCATTCCACCCGCGCCGGCCGCCCGGGCTGTCAACATCTGGGGCGAGCGAAACGTCGAATGGGCTTTTCTAAGTACAGAGATGCCGAACGGCCCCGGCGAGGCCATCGAATTCGGGTGCGAACAGGGTTACATGAGCCTGCTAGCTGCGCAGAAAGGTTTCCACGTCCTGGCAAACGATCTTCAGGAACAATCGTTCACTTGGGAGCACCCGAACGTCGAATTCAAGCAAGGTGACTTCCTAAAGCTGGAGCTTCCACACGATCACTTTGACCTTGCCATTAACTGCTCTTCCGTCGAGCATGTTGGAGTCGCCGGGCGGTACGGAATCACGGTGGATGAAAGCGACGGCGATCTGGAGGTTATGAAAAAGCTCGCGGAGATACTGAAGCCCGGCGGCCGCTTGATTATGACGGCCCCGTGCGGGAGGGACGCCGTCATGGCTCCCTGGTGTCGCGTCTACGGCCGAGAACGTTTGCCGAGATTGTTCGCGTTCTTCGCCCTGAGCGAGGAGGAGTACTGGATCAAGAACGGGCAGAACCGGTGGATCGCCACAGAGCGCGAGACAGCGCTCGATTACCAGCCGCTGAACAATCCCGCCGATCCACACGGCTGCACGTACGCCCTCGGGTGCTTTATTCTAAGCAAGAGTTCGACGTTTGCCGCTACCAGCCCAGGGGGCGGCCGGTCTGGGGGTCTTGCTGCATGATTACAATCTTCACCACGGGAAAGCCATTTCGGGGGCACGATGGGATCATCCAGCACAACGCTCTCAAGAGCTGGAAGCTGCTTGACCCTAATGTGCAGGTCATTCTCTTCGGGGACGAGGAAGGGGCCGCCGAAACATGTGCCCAACTTGGCCTCCGTCACGAACCTCACGTTGAGCGCCATGAAAGTGGCGTGAAGCGGCTCGACTACATGTTCGCCCGAGCGCGGAAAATCAGTCCACACAGCCACCTCTGTTTTTCCAATTGCGACATTGTGCTGATGCAGGATTTCTGGAAGGCGGTCCAAATAGCGCGCTCGTGGAAAAATGAGTTTCTCTTGGTTGGGCAGCGCTGGGATACCGACGTGACGGAACCGCTCGAATTCGATAGTCCAGATTGGGCGGAGCGCCTGCGGCAATTTGCTTTGACCAGTGGATTCCAGCAGACCCAGTACTGGATCGATTTCTTCCTTTTCTCGAGAGGCTTATACGCCCACATGCCGCCTCTTCTCGTCGGACACTGTTATTGGGACAATTGGATGGTCTGGGACGCTTTGTCGGAGGGGGCCGCGGTGCTGGACGCTACGCGATCGGTGCTTGCGGTTCATCAGAACCACGGATATAGCCCGGCCTTCGGACGCGTGAAGGGATTGGCGACGGACGCGTTGTCGCAGCGCAATCTCCAGCTGATTGGCGGTGTGAAACACGCCAGAACCATCAGAGCGGCTACTCATCGTATCCGGAAGGATGGCAGGGTCGCTCGAAATCTTCGCCGGCACGTGCCGCATATGCCTATCTGGCTGCTGCCCGCGCGCCGATTCCTGACCTATGATGTGTGGCTTCCCTGCTGGCACTTCGCTCTGGATATCACGCGGCCCGCGCGCACGGTGCTAAAACTGAGGTCGAAACACAACGAAAGGTTGGGATCTAACCCCATGAAGTGAAATGGGCGCGCAGGAATGAATGGGAGTCGCATATACGTTGAGGAGTGCGGATGAAGGTCCTTGTAACAGGAAGCAGTGGATTGATCGGTTCAGAGGCCGTGGAACACTTTGACAGGCAAGGCCACGAGGTTTTCGGCGTCGACAACAACCTGCGACGGCAATTTTTTGGCGCGGCGGGGGACACACTGTGGAACCTGGAGCGGCTGAAGGGGAGGACGAAGAGGTTCACGCACGCGGCCCTGGACATTCGCGACCGGGCGGGGATTGAAGAGCTGTTTCGCGCGCGCCAATTCGACCTGATTGTGCACTGCGCGGCGCAACCGTCGCACGACAAGGCGCGAGACATTCCGCTGGTGGATTTTGAAGTAAATGCGCTGGGGACAATCAACCTGCTTGAGGCGACGAGGCAGCATTCGCCCGAGGCTGTGTTCGTGCTCATGAGCACGAATAAGGTGTATGGGGATGCGCCGAACGAGATTCCGCTGAAAGAACTGGAGACGCGCTGGGATTATGCACGGCCGGGGGATTCCCAGGGGGTCGATGAGAGCTGTAGGATCGACCGGACGCTGCATTCGTTGTTTGGAGCGTCGAAGGCGGCGGCGGATCTGGTGGCGCAGGAGTACGGAAGATATTTTGGCATGAAGGTGTGCGTCTTTCGCGGCGGCTGCCTTACAGGCCCATCCCATTCCGGCGTGCAGCTCCACGGATTCCTTTCGTATCTCGTCAAGGTCGCCCTCAGCGGCGCCAAGTACTCTGTGTTCGGTTACAAGGGCAAGCAAGTCCGGGACAATATTCATAGCCACGACGTAGTGCGGGCCATCGAAGAGTTTGCAGCCAGTCCGCGTCCCGGCGAGGTCTACAACATGGGGGGAGGCCGCGAAAATAGCATCTCGATGCTCGAAGCGATCAGCCGTGTCGAAAACATCACTGGCCGCAAGATCGATTGGAGCTACGTCGATGAACCGCGTAAAGGCGATCACATCTGCTACATCTCGAATTTAGGAAAATTTAAAAGCCACTATCCCGGATGGTCAGTGACCCGCAACATGGACTTCATCCTCCAGGACATCGTCCGCGCGCAACGACAGGCCGATTCTCACGGAGTGTGAGGTGAAGCCACGAGGCCTCCGAGGGTCGGCAAAGGCGTGCCGTTCATCTCTCCGGAAGCTACCACTGGACTCCCGGATATAGACTAGGCATTCGGAAGCCACGGTAAGCAAATTGCCCGGTGACCTGCATTTCCCAGACGGTCTGAGGCGGGGCTGTCTGAGTGACTTCATAGATCGCGGCATTGTTCGCCGGTAAAGCCGTGGCCGCGCATTCGTCGTACTCGACATCGCCGTTTGCAAGCACGTCGGCATTGCCGCCAAAGAAGGAGTAGTCAGGTGTGGTCGGATTGAGCGCCAGCGTCACGGTCAGGGCGGTCTCGTCAATGTTCAAGAGGGGCACGGTACTGTAGCAGGCAGGCTGACCGGCGACACCACAGGTGCCACCGGCGACATCGACCACGCCGCGGTCGTCGCCATTATCGAAGAGAATCAGAGAGAAGTTGCCTGACGTGTTGGTCGTGGTGAAATTAGGGCCATGCTGGGCGAAAAACCAGTCAGTGGCGGTGGTGTCGGGCGTGCCATCGGCATTCAAGAGCGTGAAGTTGGCGGTGTCCTCTGGCGTGGTATCGGTGGAAAGCACGGCGCCCATCTTCCAGACGATGTCTCCCGCACCGGCGCCATTGTTGTAATCAATTTTGACGAGCCAATTTTGGTGGCGGATAGAGATGATAAGGTTGCCGTCGGTGGAGGAATAGAGGATGGCGTTGGTGTGGGTCCAGTCCGGATACATGTAAGGCCGCCGGTTAATGTCCAGATGGTTGAATTCGTTCCAGGCCCAAACGGGCTGGGGCGTGTGGGTGGGGTTATTGCCGCCGAAGTTTTCCATATCGCCCAAATCAATGATGATGTCCCCCGTCACGGTCGTGCCGGAGACGACCTGCGTTGTGGAAGCAAGCACGATGACGTGACCGTTGGCGAGCACGGCAAAATCGTGGTGAGTGCCAATCACGGTGACATTGCACTCAGTGCACGTGGCGGCGGCGAGGGCCGTATTGAGTTGGGCCGCTGTCATTTGCCAGATAATATTGCCGCCAAGATCCACCTCTTGCAAAACAGAGCCCGTACCGTCCGCAGGAGAGCCGCTAAAATTGATCAGGAAGTGGCCATTGGTCAGTAGCTTGATCGGATTCGCCAGGTCTCCGGCCGGGACCACGGGATTGTAGGCCCAAAGGACATTGCCATTCAGGTCCGTCACTGCTGCGGGGACTTGGCCCGTCGCAACGCCAACCTGGACCAAGGCCAGTGACTCGACGCCGGGCTGCGGGATCATGCCTGCAGTTGTGGAGGCGGTCAAGGTTGGTGCCGTGCCTGCAGGAAGCGCGCCGCTGGTGAAGGTGAAGTCGGAGTCGTCGAAGGAGGTGCCATCGCCAAATTGGATGACGCCCTGCATGTGGTAGGGGGAGCTTTGCTTCATGCCGGCGACATAGAGGCTGACGGGACTGCCGAGAGAGGTATTGGGCTGGTTCCAAGTGTTGAGGCCGTAGGCGGTGGTGGGGCCAAACTGGACGCTGACGGTGGCGGGGGAAGGAGGAGTGACGGAGTACTGGGCGACTTGGACATTGTTAGTGCTGGTGAAGGCGCCGGGAGCGACGACGTTGATGGTGGCGGAGGCGGATTTGGTGGGGTCGGTCTTGCTGGTGGCGGTGACGGTGGCGTAAAAGCTGGAAGCGCCGCCGGGGCCGGTGTAATTGCCGCCGAGGCTAATCGTCCCGGGAGAGGCGACCATGCCAGGGCTGCCCATGAACGGGGCGCCAACGACCGAAAAGGTGACGCCGTTGGGGTCGCCGGGGGCGTTGAATTGGAGCCTCTGGTTGACGCCGATGGCGGAGGCCGGGGGCGTGAGAGTGATGGCGATGGCATTGGCGGCGCCGTTGACGGTGACGCCTTGGGGAGAGGTGGAAGCGTTGTCAGTGATGGTGACGGTTTCGGAAAGAGCGCCGGAAGCGATGGGAACAAAGGTGACCATGATGTTGCACGTGCCGTTGACGGGGATGGAGCCGGAGCAGGCGCTGGTGTTGGCGAAGTCGGTGGGATTGCTTCCGCCGAAGGTGACGGAAGAGATGGAAAGGGGGGCGGTGCCGGTGTTGGTGACGACGATGGCGGTGGGACCGCTGGAGGCGCCCTCGGAGATGGTCGGGAAGTTGAGGGGATTGGGGGCGATAGTGACGGCGGGAAAGGTGCTGGTGGACTGGCCGGAAGAGCCACAGCCTACGGCTAGAAGAAGGAGAAAGAACACACCAAGAGAGCAGGAACGGTTAGCCAAGAGCTGAATTTTAGACACGCGAGTTTTCCCCTGAACGAAGATTTGGAGGAGCTAGACCCCGGTTATAATTAACACAAGTGGCGTGAAAAGTTCCAGAATTTCTGGGGTTCTTTTGGGCGGGTAGGGCCAGGCGGGGGCGGGCATTCGGGGGAATGCGTTGGCCGGAAGGGCTGGGAAGCGGGCGATACAGCGAGACTAGTCCATGGAGAGAATCCGCTATACTGATGCCCCGTTGCATGAAACCGGGACGCGACCTTATGCGATCTGACGAGCTGCACGAGGAAATCGTTCGAGGCTTGAACGCCGGCGCGGAGGTCCACGCGCGGCTGGCGGACGCTTGCGGCGAAGCGCTGCTGCAAGCGGTGCACCAGATTCATAAGGCGATGGCCGCGCGGAATAAACTGCTGCTCTTCGGGAATGGCGGCAGCGCCGGAGATGCGCAGCATACGGCGACGGAGTTTGTGTGCCGGTTCGGCCGCAATCGCGAGGCTTTGCCGGCTGTTGCGCTGACCACGGATAGTTCGGTGCTGACGGCGATCGCGAACGATTTCGGGTTCGAGCAGGTTTTTGCGAGGCAGGTGCGCGCGTTGGGGCGAACGGGCGACATAGCCATGGGAATTAGCACGAGCGGGCGCTCGGCGAATGTGCTTGAGGGCGTGCGGGCCGCGCGCGAATTGGGCTTGGTGACGATTGCGCTGACGGGAGGAGCGGGCGGCGAATTGGCGCAGCTCGCGGATATCGTGCTGCTGGTTCCCAGCGAGAAGACAGCGAGCGTTCAGGAGTGTCACATCGCGCTGCTGCACGCCATGTGCGAGGCTACGGAGACGCTGCTGTATGGCGACCCGCCCCTGGAGCCTGGGGCGTAGGCTGGGCGGTTCGGCCGGCGGGGCCAACGCAGCGCATCCGCGCTGCGGGAAATAATCCAACAGGTGAATTTTATGGCGGGAAAATGTGCTTGCAATCGGGGCGCGAGATAATTACTATTAATCTATTTCCTAGTCATGCCATTCAAGGGCCACAGACAACTCAATCGAATAGGCGGCAGGAAGGGCTTTCGCGGCTGTGCGCGCCTTGGGTGCGGCGGATCCGCGGCGGCGCACACTAGTCCGGCCATCCCGACAGCCCCCTTGGGAAAAGCGCGGACATGGAATCCAGCCCCATGTCTGTAATCAATGGAATACCGCCCGCAGCGGCGACGGCTTCAGCGCATGGCGCCGGCGCCGAATTCACGCTTAAGCTGACGCCCTTCGATCAGCGGGAGTACCGCAAGCTGATTGAGGCGCGCGGAAACGATACGGCACGTGGCGGGCAAGCTGAAGGCGGCGTTTGCGCTGGCGAGCGCGCTCGATGCGGGCTGCGGCGTGGGTTTTTTTTCGAAGACGCTCGAGGAGTGCGGGCTGAATGTCTGCGGGTTCGACGCACGCGCGGAGAACATCGCCGAGGCACGGCGAAGATTTCCGCACTTGCCGTTCGAGACGGGCGATATCGAGGACCGCAACATTCTGCAACTGGGTTGCTTCGATTTTGTGCTGTGCTGCGGATTGATTTACCACCTCGAAAATCCGTTGCGGGCCATGCGTAACTTGCGCGCGTTGACCGGGAAATGTCTGCTACTCGAGAGCATGTGCCTTCCCGAGGAAAAGCCGTCCATGCTGCTGCGCGAGGAGCCGCGCGCCGATGATCAGAGCTTGCCGGATGTGGGGTGTTATCCGAGCGAAGGCGCTCTCGCGAAGATGCTCTACCGCGCCGGGTTCGCGGCGTTTTACCGCGTGATTTCGCTGCCGGCGCAAGACGATTTTCGCGACACGCCCGGGCACACGCGCAAACGAACGGTTTTGCTGACGTCCCATGCGCCGGTGGATGTCGCGGCATTCCGATTGTATCCGGAGCCCCGCGGTGTGCGCGACCCGTGGGACGAGGTGGCGTTGGCCAAACCCACTTTTGCGAGGCGCGTGAGCCGATTATTGGCGAGCCCCGTTCGTAGGAAATACATCACGCTGGCGCTGCGTGCGCGGCGCGTCTTTCCGGAAATGCCCATTCCATTGCGCCTCGCGTTCGGCGCGTGGTGGCTCGCGGAGAAAGGCCACCTGGATCATGAGCTGATGTATAACGGGTTCGAAGAGACGGAGATGCGGTTTGTGCAACGGCTCTTGCGTCCGGGTATGACGGTGCTCGATATCGGAGCGCACCATGGTTTGTATACTTTGCTGGCGTCGGAACGGGTCGGGCGGCGTGGCAGAGTGATCGCGTTCGAGCCGTCGCCGCGCGAGCGCCTGGCGAAACACGCGCGCGTGAATCGCTGCCGGAACGTCGAGATCGAGCCTTGCGCCTTGAATGACAAGTCCGGCGAAGCGGATTTTTTTCTAGTGGAGGGCTTCCGGGATTGGGGAAATAGCCTCCGGCCACCCGCTGTGCCGGAGCCGACGCGGTGGGTGCGCGTGCCGCTGCGAAGGCTGGACGACGTGCTCGCGGCGCGCGGCATCGCGCAAGTGGATCTCATCAAGCTAGACGCCGAAGGCGGAGAATTGGCCGTCTTACAAGGCGCCAGCAGGCTGCTGCAAACCGCGCCGCGGCCTGCGATTCTCGCCGAACTGGAAGATATTCGCACGCGCTCTTGGGGCTATCCGGCGCGTGACATCGTGCAACTTTTCGCGCGGTGGAACTATCGCTGGTTTGCGCTGAGCGAGGCGGGTACGCCGTTTCCTGCTTCGCCCGACGAAGAGTCCTACGATGCGAATCTTGTAGCCCTTCCCGGCGAGCGCGCCGAGGAATTTCAGCGCCTCCTAGCCGAATCGCCGGATCCCAGTTTCAAACACGCGCGCTGAGCACGTGCGCTGAGAAAGCGCCGACGTTCCACACTTCTACGATCCAGTCTGTTCTCAGGTCCAAAACGCGGAAAGTGCTGCTATTCTTCCAAGTGGGGGGATATTCTCGTCCGTTCGATTCGGATGGCCGACGGCCGCCACAAGATCAGGCGACGCAGGCAGAAATGCTCACATTCTTCACCACCGCAAAGCCGTTTGTGGGTCACATCGGCGTCATTCAGCGCAATGCGCTGAAGAGCTGGACGATGCTTCATCCCGATATCGAGGTGACTCTCTTCGGCGACGATGAGGCTGCTTCCGCCGTGGCAAAAGAGTTCAGGATTCGCCACGAGACCTCCGTTGACGAAGGAGTGGAGAAGACTCGGCGGGCGGACTTCATGTTTCGTCGGGCACGGGAGATCGCGCGGCATGAGGTACTCTGCTACGCGAACTGCGATATTGTGCTGATGTCGGACTTTCGCGAGGCGGTGGGCCGAGTGAGCGCGGCACACTCGAAGTTTCTGATGGTCGGACGAAGATGGGACACGGACATCCGGGAGCCGATTGACTTCAATGCTGCAGATTGGGAAGGCAGAATTCGCCACCTCGCACTAAAAGGAGGCTTACAGCAAGACGGCGGATGGATTGACTATCTTGCGTTTTCACGGGTAGCGTATGGCGCGGACTTTCCGGCCTTGGTCGTCGGGCAGGTTCGATGGGACAATTGGATGGTTTGGAAGGCGCTGGAGGACGGGTACCCGGTTGTGAACGCGTCGGCAGTCGTGGCGGTGGTGCACCAAAATCACGACCATAGCCATCATCCTGAAGGAAAGCGGGGCGTTTGGGAGGGCGAGGAGGCCAGGCGAAACCTGGAACAGGCGGGAGGATGGCGCCGCCTACGCTTGATCGGGGGTGCGACCGAGGTGCTGCGACTGAGAGGTTTGAAAAAGAATTGGCTGAGGCACTGGATCAGTTTTGAGCGGCGCGCGGATGAAGTGCGCAGGCTGCTGCTTTACAGGTGCTGGAACCCGGTTTGGTTCTTTTTGCTGGACCTTTTCCGGCCGATACGCACGGCGATGGGGCTCCGCCGGAAATCCACGAGGCATCCGGAATGACTTCGCCGACGGTCACGGTGTTGATCGACACCTACAATTATGGCCGATTTATCGAAGACGCCATTGACAGCGTGCTGGCCCAGGATTTTCCCGCCGCGCTGATGGAAACCTTAATAGTGGACGATGGGTCGACGGACGACACCGCCGAGCGCGTGAAAAAATACGGGGAGCGCGTGCGCTATTTCCATAAACCGAACGGCGGACAAGCGTCGGCATTCAATTTCGGGATTGCAAGAGCTCGCGGGGAAATTGTTGCGCTGCTGGATGCCGACGATTATTGGCTGCCGGGAAAGTTGCGGCGGGTTGTCGAAGAATTTCAGAAAAATCCGGGCTTGGGCATGGTTTATCACGGCTACCTTGAGGTTGACCAAGCGACAAAGACTTCGAAGGAAGCGATTTTCCATGCCGTTTCGGGGAGCTTTGATTCGCAAGGAGATGGGATTTTCTGGTACGAGCCTTGTCCAACGTCATGCACGACCTATCGACGGCGCCTCTTGGAGGGGATTCTGCCAGTGCCGGAGGGCCTGCGAATCCTCGCGGACAATTGGCTTGGGCTGATGACGCCGTTTGTGGCGCCGATACAGGCGGTTGCGGAGCGCCTGACGGCGTACCGAATCCACGGAAAGAACCTGTACTATGAAGAGGAAGGGCGAATGACCGTCGAGGCAAGGCGTAAGAGGATTGAGATGGTGCAGATTGTGCTCGACGGGATGCACGCGCGGCTGGCCAAGCCGGAATTTCGCGGACGGCGGGGTGCGCGAGAGTTCGTGGAAAGGGTGCAGCTATACAAGCAGAAGGAACGGTTCCTGATCGAGCCGCCGGGCAGGCTACGCTATTTCCAACATTTGATGAAGTACAACGCCTGCTTTGGGGGGCACATCGATTGGCGACTTCGCTTCATGAATTACGTTTCGGCGCTGGGAGTGCTTGTGGGGGGATATGAGCACCGTGATGCCGTGCGAGGCTGGTTCGAAGGGGCTGGGCGGCGAATTTGGAGGTCAGTGCGGGAGGCGGGCGGGAGTGGCCGTCCCACTTGAAGATGGCAGGGGCGACCGGTAGGGCGGAGGAAACGAAAGGGCAGGGCACGTGTTTTAGTGCGCTGAATCTGGGTTGCGGAAAGCGTTTCCATCCGGACTGGGTGAATATCGACTTACATCCGACAAGCCCGTGTGTCCGGAAGTGGGATCTGAAAGAGAACTTGCCATTCCTTGATGGATCCTTCGATGTCGTCTACCATTCGCACGTCTTAGAGCACTTTTCAAGAACTGACGGTCTGCGGCTGCTTGGGCGTTGCAGACGCGTTCTCCGTGCAGGCGGGACGCTTCGGGTTGTGGTGCCGGACCTCGAGCGCATCGTGTATCTTTACCTCGGCTCTCTTGAAAAGTCCCTGGCTGGAGATCAAGAGGCAGCCTTGCAGCACGAATGGGCCCTCCTCGAGATGTACGATCAGACGGTCCGTGAAGGTTCGGGTGGAGAAATGCTCGCCTACCTCCGGCAGGGGAACGAATCTCAAATTACTTTTATGCGCGCTCGTCTGGGCGGGGAACTGGAGCACATGCTAGCGGCGCAGGGCACGGCCCTAACCTCTAAGAAGGACAATCGAGTTCGGGGGCTTGTTGAAACCATGCGGCGCAAGGCTTTGCGCTTGCTCGTCGGGCGGGAGGGTGTTGCGGCCTACGACCATGGAAGATTCCGCCGGTCGGGCGAGGTTCACAAGTGGATGTATGACCGCTATTCGCTGGCGAAAGCTTTGAAATGCGCCGGGTTCATCGATGCAAAGCAGTGTGGGGCTCCCGACAGCCGTATCCCTCAATGGCCGAGCTTCCATCTGGACACCGATCCGGACGGCAGCACGTACAAGCCAGATTCTCTTTTCATGGAAGCGACTCGCCCTTGAGAATTACGCACGTTTCAACGTACGACATAAGCGGGGGCGCGGCGCGCGCGGCGTATCGGCTGCATGCGGGGCTGCGCAGGCTTGGGTACGACTCGCAAATGCTGGTTGCGCATAAGGCGTCGGAAGATTCCAACGTTACAGTTTTCCGGCCGGCGCGCGGCCTGTTCAACCGCATCCGGCGGCGCGTGCTGAGCGGTTACCTGGCGCAGAGCTGGAGAGGGCTTCCCTCGCGGCCGACAGGAGCTACCTTTTTCACCGACGACCGCAGCACTTTCGGCGCAGAAATGGTCGAGCAGCTCCCGCCCTGCGACATTCTACAGCTTCACTGGATCGCGACGTTCGTAGACTACGGCAAATTGTTCCGCCGGGTTCCGCGTGAACTGCCAATTGTCTGGACCCTGCACGACATGAACCCGTTTACCGGTGGCTGCCACTACGCCGGGAATTGCGAGAGATTTCGCGGGAGGTGTGGCGCGTGCCCAGAGCTGCTATCCGCGGATGCGGAAGATTTTTCCGCCGAAGCTTGGAGGCGAAAGGAGCGTGCGCTAGGGTGCCGGGGGGGGCGTGGAATTCAGGTGGTTACTCCGAGCCGATGGCTGGCGGAGCAGGCGCGAGGGAGCACGCTCTTCGGCAAGATGCCGATTGAAGTGATTCCGTATGGTGTCGACACGGAGACATTTCGACAGCGTGACCGGAAAGCGGCGCGGGAGAGATTTGGGGTCGCCGCTGAGGCGAAGGTGGCGTTGTTCGTGGCGGAGTGGGCCGATGAGAAGCGGAAGGGGCTGACGTTGCTTGTGGAGGCCTTTCGAAGGATGAAGTATCTACCGGGCTTTTGCCTGGCCGCCATCGGGAGAGAATTGCCCAAGGAACTCGCGGACGTGCGGAGCGTCACGATCGGCCGTGTCTGCGACGAACTGACGATGTCGATGGCGTATAGCCTGGCGGACATTTTCGTGATTCCGTCCATCCAAGATAATTTGCCAAACACGGCACTGGAAGCACTGGCCTGTGGTACTCCTGTTGTAGGCTCCGATGCGGGCGGAATTCCGGAAATCGTTCGCGACGGCGCGACCGGATTGCTGTTTCCCGCCGGTGATGCGCGGTCCCTTGCAGCGGCTATTGAAGCATTGCTCGGGGATGACGAGCGTCGGGCTGCGATGGGCGCGGAATGCCGCCGGGTGGCCGTCGAGGGCTACGCTCTCGAGATTCAGGCAAAACGGTACGCTAACTTATATGAGGAGATGCTACGAGGGAATTGAAAAGCATTCCCAATACGCCGATCGAGAGGGAGAGCGCCCGATGAGTTTTCCTGGGCTGACGATGTGTGCGGTCGCGAAGCCCTTCCAGGGGCACATCGGGGTCATTCAGCGGAATGCGATTACCAGCTGGACGAAACTCGAGCCGAGGCCGGAAATCATTTTATTCGGAACAGAAACTGGAACGGAGGAGACGGCGCGCGACTTAGGGCTAGTGCATGTTCCAGAAGTGGCGCGGAACCGGCATGGAACGCCTCTTTTGGCGGATATCGTGGCAGGCGCGGAGAAGCGAGGGAGCGGCGAGCTCTTCGCGTACGTGAACGCGGACATCATTTTGCCGCCGGAATTTACCGCGGCTGTCGCGAAGGTGCGGCAACGGTTCGAAAAGTTCCTGGCCGTGGGGCGCAGAACGAACCTGGAAGTGAACGGAGCCATGGATTTCCAGGAGGGGTGGCAAGAGAGGCTGGGCGAGCGCATGAAACGGGAGGGGAAGCTCGAGAGCCATACTGGTATTGATTTCTTCGTGTTCCCGAGAGGGACCTATGTGGATGTGCCTCCGTTGGCGATCGGGCGGGTGTGGTTCGACCAGTGGTGCATCAAGTATGCGCGGGGAAAAGGGCTGCCGGTGGTGGATCTGACGAGGTTTGCGCCCATTGCCCACCAGTTGCACGACTATAACCACGTGGCTGGTGGAAGAGAGCTGGGAACGTATGGCGGGGTAGAGGCTGAGGAAAATCTGAGGTATTACGGGGAGCGGCCGCACACGTATACGATCTTGAGCGCGACCCACGTTATGACGGAAAACGGGACGATACGACGAGCGTTTTGGCGGAGAGAAGCAGCCGCAGTGAGGGGATTTTTGTGGGAAGTCTTCGTGCATAAGACGCTGGGCGTGAGGAAGAAGCTGGGACTGAGCGGCGGGGCTCGGGTGTGAGGGACGGCTGGCCTGAAACTTGGCGGGCAGCACATCGCAGTAAGTTATATACATGGCACTACATCTTTTCGCCGGCGAACTAGGCCGGCTTCTATTCCCGTAAGTTATTACTACTCTACGACATAGCGCGGATTTGAACCTTGTCCCCAGGGGGACAGTCAGGTAAGGTTGATTTTCTGATTCTCTGGACGGGCTTTTGTAAGACCGAAAGGAGAGCATTGTGTTCTGGTGGATTTCGGTGGCGTTCGTCGTGGCGGCCTTCCTTGTATTTGGGTTGCTATACTGGATTTCCTCCGATTCTGGCGTCCAGAGAGATCTTGCTGCCGCTCGCTTTCGCGAGGAGCAAGACTATCGGGCGCAGCGACGGACAGGCAAGCTAATCCCGCGATAAGTAGCTTCTGATTAGGTCGCGGTACGCGGCGATCTGCCAACCGTCCTCGGGAAGTGCGTCCCTTACTTTCCCTCCAAGTAGTTATAAACTAATAATAGAATCTCTTCAATAAATCACCTTGCTTTCCCGAACTCCCTAATTACTATTAAATTATTTTATTCTTCCTCATGAAACAAGAGTAACTGGACGCCTGGCCAGGGAGCGGCTGGAAAGGCCCACGCGCCGCACGGCGTGGGCGTAGCGAAATCCCGGCGCCGGAAAAATGCTTACGTTCTTTACGACTGCCAAGCCGTTCGTCGGCCACGCCGGCGTTATTCAGCGCAATGCGCTTAGGAGCTGGACTCTGCTGCATCCCGGCGTGGAAGTCATCTTGTTCGGGGACGACCTTGGCACCGCCAGCACGGCGAAAGATCTCGGACTTCGCCACGAGCCGCATACGGAGAAAAACGAGGCCGGCTCAAATCGCATGGACTATATGTTCGCAAGGGCCCAAGCCATCGCCCGCCACGACATCCTCTGTTACAGCAATTGCGACATTCTTCTGAGCAACGATTTCTTGGCGGCCGAGATGCGCGTTGCGGCCGCTCATGCAGAGTTTCTGATGGTGGGGCGGCGCTGGGATACGGAGATTAGCGGTCCCTTGGATTTTGGCGGCTCGGATTGGCAAGCGCGCATACGCGAGCTTGCTTTGCAAACCGGCAAGCAGCGTACCTCCGATTGGATCCACTATTTAGTTTTTTCCCGGGGTTTGTTCGTTAATTTGCCGCCCCTCGTGGTCGGCTGCGTGTTTTGGGATAACTGGACGGTTTGGAAAGCTCTGGAAACGGAAAAGCCGGTGGTAGATGCCTCGCGGGCAATTCTCGCCGTCCATCAGAACCACGATTACGGACACCATCCTCAAGGCCGCAGCGGAGTGTGGCACGGAGATGAAGCCGCAGCAAATTGCAAGTTAACGGGCGGATGAAAGCATCTGCGAACCATCACGGACGCGACAGAAGTGCTGCGCGCGGATGGCCTTAGATCAAATCCTACGCGTCATTGGTCGGCAGCAAAGCGCTACGTAAGACAAGCGGGGCGCGTCGTTCTTTGCAATCTTTGGCACCCTTTCTGGTTTCTTCTTCTCGACTTCACGAGACCTCTCCGCATTGCGTTAGGGCTGCGAAGTACGGATCCGCGTAGTTCGCGCCGGAAAGTGTAACCGCCCTTGAGGAATACGAACATAAGCGCGCCTTTGGTCACCGTCCTCATCGACTCTTACAATTACGAGTGGTACATCGAAGAAACGGTGGAAAGCGCCCTGGCGCAGGATTTCCCGCGTGAGCAGAGAGAGATTTTGGTCGTCGATGACGGCTCGACGGATGATACGACGGAGCGGCTGAAGAAATGCGGCGATGCGATTCGCTACCTGCGCAAGCCAAACGGCGGGCAAGCTTCCGCATTTAATTTCGGCTTTGCAGAGGCGCGCGGAGAAATTCTCGCGATGCTGGACGCGGATGATCTATGGCTGCCGGACAAACTGCGGCGTGTGTGCGAAACTTTCGAGAAAAATCCGCAAGCGGGAATGGTCTACCACCGGACGTATCTTTGGCGCGGAGGCGAGCAAACGGAAGCCGACGGCTATTTTATGGAGGTTTCGGGCCGCGTTCCGGAAAACCGGGTCTCCCTGTTGCGCTATCCAATGGTGGGGACCTCTTGTCTGGCGTTTAGGCGAAGCGCGTCGCATTCGCTGCTGCCGGTGCCGGAGGCGCTTCGCTCGCAGGCGGACGCCTACTTGACAGCGCTTATTATTTTTGTCGCGCCGGTTGTGGCGCTTCCCGAGTTCCTGGCAAAGTACCGCCTTCACGGAGCTAGTCTATTCCAGACAGACCAAAGGGGAGGCGCGAAAGATAGAATCGAGAACCGCTTGGAGATGCGCTCGGCATTGCTGGCAGAAATTCGCCGGTTGATCGAATGCAATGTGCGCAACGTGGCTTCCTCGGACCTGCGAGCCTACTTGACGCAATGGACAAAATCGCAAGAACTAGACGCATCCGAACTTCACAAGCCGGGCCACTGGAAGTATTTCCGGCACTTATGGGAATACCCGCGGGTCTATGGAGAAATCATGACCTCCCGGCACCGCCTTTATAGTTATATTCGAGCTTCCAGCGCTTTGCTCTTAGGCTATGATCACTTACATCTCCTGGATAGCTTTCGGGAGGGATTCAAAGGGCTCTTCGGCGGACCGATCCGAGGAACGGTTCCGTCAGAAGTCAGAAAGGAAGCGGCGGCCAAAGGCTAGACTATGCCGGCACTCTCACAGAATATTCCGAGCGAGGGGACGGAATTGCCAGGCACAGATAGCCATGCAGAGATTAGAGTGACTGCTCCCGCTTGTCCGGCTTGCGCGAAGACCGCGCTGGGCGACGCCGTCGAACGATATGGAAAGTACGAACTCTTCCGGTGCGCTGCTTGCGGCTTGCAGTTTTGGGAGCCACGAGAGATGCCGGACGCGCGGTGGTACGAACAGATGTACGGCGGCCGCGATAAAAAACTGCTGCCGCTCGAGCCCGGCCATAGATATTTTCTAGCCGACCCGCTTGCCCCGCACCGCGGCGAATTGCTGGACATCGGCTGCGGCACGGGGAATTTTCTGGCGGCGGCGCGCGCTGCAGGTTATACGGTGAGCGGAACGGAACTCGATCGAAACGCGGCGCGGTTCGCGAAAGAGCGACTGGGCTTGCCGCGAGTTCTCGGGCTGACGATTTCGGAATTTGCGGAGCAGCATCCGGACGAAAGGTTCGACGTAGTGACATTTTTCGAAGTGCTGGAACATCAGGCGGCACCGGCGGATTTTCTAGAGAACCTCAAGTCACTCCTGCGGCCGCGCGGCTGGATCGCATTGAGCGTGCCCAATCGCGAGCGCTGGCTCACGGGGCTGGATGTTCTGGATTATCCGCCCAACCATTTCCTGCGCTGGAATGCCGCGGCGCTGCGAAGCTTTCTTAGCGCGCATGGATTTGAAACGCTGTCCGCAAAGGAGCAGCCGGCTGGTATCGTACATACAGCGCAGATGATCAACATGAGTTTGCGCACGGGACTTTCGCGGAAGGCCACGGGAGATGCTCCGGACAGCTTTCGCGACGTGATGCAGATGCCGCCGGAGGAGGCTGAGGCGGCGCTGAACGCCAAGCCGACAGCACGACAGCGCGCCGTGCAGTTCCTGGGGCAAGCCAAATACGCGACATGCTTTCCTCTGGCCATTGCGGCGTTTCCGTACATCCGACTGCGCGGCTACAAAGGGACTTATTTGTATTTCTTAGCGCGACTTGCAGAATAGGGAAGCATTTCGAGAAAATTAATGCTGAACTGCTGTTGATAGAGTCACGGGAAAACTAGAGACGAGAAAGAGCGCACATGAAACGCGCATTGGTTACGGGAATTACAGGACAGGACGGCTCGTATCTTGCGGAGCTGTTGCTCTCGAAAGGGTACGAGGTTCATGGAATCATCCGGCGGGCGAGCACGTTCAACACGAAGCGCATCGACCACATTTATCAGGATCCGAATCAAGCGAGCACGAGGCTTTTTCTGCATCACGGCGACCTCTCGAGCACCGAGTGGGTGATGAATCTGGTGTACAGCTTCGCACCCGATGAGCTGTACCACCTCGCGGCACAGAGCCACGTGCGCGTAAGCTTCGACATGCCGGAATACACGGGGGACATCACCGGGCTGGGCACGATGCGGTTGCTCGAGGCGATACGCCGCGCGGGCTGCAAGACGCGGTTCTATCAAGCGTCCAGCTCGGAAATGTTCGGGTCGGCGGCGCCTCCGCAAAGCGAGACGACGCTTTTTCAGCCGCGTAGCCCGTATGCGGCCGCAAAGGTGTACGCGTACTGGATGACGCGGATTTACCGCGAGGGCTACCAGATGTTCGCGAGCAACGGGATTCTGTTCAATCACGAGAGCCCGCGGCGGGGCGAGACGTTCGTGACGCGAAAGATTACGCGAGCCGTTGCGGCAATCGTGGCGGGCAAGCAAGACACTTTGTTTCTCGGCAATCTCGACGCGCGGCGCGACTGGGGGTATGCACCGGAATATGTGGAAGCGATTTGGAAAATGCTCCAGCAGGATACGGCCGAAGACGTGGTGATCGGAACGGGCGAAGCGCATTCGGTGCAAGAATTCGTGGAAGAAGCGTTTTCGTACGCGGGACTGGACTGGCGCAAGCACGTGAAAACTTCGGAGCGGTACATGAGGCCGCTGGAAGTGGACTGCCTGATTGCGGATACGAGGAAGGCGCGGGAGAAGCTCGGATGGGAAGCGCGGGTTGGATTCAGCGAACTGGTGGCCATCATGGTTGACGCGGATTTGGAGGGGGCAGGCCTTGCGCCCCTGGGGCGTGGAAAAGCCATCCTGGAAAAGAAATTCAGCCATTGGAATCACTGGCAGAATTCGGTAACGCGCGTGATGCAGGCGGTGGAAGGGCAAGCTTCGCAGCACTGAGGAGCCGGGGATGGGATTTTGGGAAAATCGGCGCGTGGTGCTGAGCGGAGGCAACGGATTCCTCGGTTCTTTTGTCGTGGAGAAGTTGCGGTCAGCGGGCTGCCGTGAAATAAGCACTCCGCACAGCCAGGAATACGATCTGCGCGAGAAATCCGAAGCATTGCGTTTATATAAGGATGCGCGGCCGGACATTTTTATTCACCTCGCGGCGGTTGTCGGCGGAATCGGTGCGAACCGCGCCAATCCGGGAAGATTTTTTTACGACAACGCAGTGATGGGCATCAACGCCATTGAAGCGGGACGCATCGCGGGGGTCGAGAAGTTCGTCTGCGCGGGGACAATTTGTTCGTATCCCAAGTTCACACCGATGCCTTTCCGCGAAGAAAATTTCTGGAACGGCTATCCGGAAGAGACCAACGCGCCTTACGGACTAGCGAAGAAAATGCTGCTGGTGCAGTTGCAGGCGTACCGGCAGCAGTATGGGTTTGCGGGGATTTACCTTACGCCGGTCAATTTGTACGGGCCACGGGACAATTTCGATTTGGAAAGCTCGCACGTGATTCCGGGGCTGATCCGAAAATGCTGGGAAGCGAAAGAGTCGCGAACGGCGGAAATCACGGCTTGGGGAACGGGTGGCGCCACGCGGGAGTTTTTGTACGTGGAGGACGCCGCGGAGGCGATCGTTCTAGCCGCGGAGAAATACGAGAAGCCTGAGCTGGTAAATCTGGGTTCGGGCGAAGAAATCAGCATTCGGGATCTCCTTGAACTTATTTGTTCGCTGACGGGATACCAGGGAACCGTGCGCTGGGACGCGACGAAACCCGACGGGCAGCCGCGGCGTTGCCTGGACACTTCGCGCGCGCGGGCGGAATTTGGATGGCGGGCGAAGACGCCGCTGCCCGACGGGTTGCGGAAGACCATCGCGTGGTATGCGGAGGAAGTGGGCAGCAAATCGCGCACCAGCGCGGTGTGAAGCCCTGAAGAGAGCGCTGGGCCAGCCGGACTACTGGCGGAATGCCAAAACGGGAATTGGCCTGGAAGATACAGAGTGAGGGTGCGCCCAAGGCGCGCGAAGGGGAGGCGGCCATCGGATGAGTTTGGCTTACCCCGCTGGGTTTTTTCATAAACATTCATTCTAAAGAGGATGAAGTCATTTGTTTTGATACACCTTTGCAAGTGTCGATTCTAAGTAACTTGCATTGCACCACAATTGTGCAGGATTTACTGGTTTTTTCGCCTGGGGAAACGGGGATCGCTGCCGGAAGGACCGCGGCATACCCAAATGAAAAAGAGGCAGATAGGCTGCCGCAAGCCACAATCTCGCTTGTTGGGAACAATAATCCTGAGGGAGACCGAGTTCAAAAGACAAATTGGACCGCGGAGGTTGAGAGGTTGTCGACCGAAAAGATTCGTCGGGGGATGGACGGCGTCAAAGGAAAGGCTGGAGCGGCGAAGTTGTCGTAGACTTAAGAGGGGGCATCCACGCCGGCACGAGCCTCTGTTGAAGAGGAGGAAGCGGCCAGCGAACATTTGCTAGCAGATGGCAAAACCTTTCGTCAGCGTACTTATCGATACCTATAACCACGAGCGCTTTATCGCGAAAGCGATCGAAAGCGTGCTTGAGCAGGACTTTCCGTCAGCAGATCGAGAAATTATTGTGGTGGATGATGGGTCGACCGATCGCACTCCGGAAATCATTCGAAACTTCGAACCGCATGTACGGGTATTGAGGAAAGAAAATGGCGGGCAGGCATCGGCTTTTAATGTTGGGATTCCGGAGTGCAAGGGGGAGATTATCGCGTTTTTGGATGGAGACGACTGGTGGGCACCCGGAAAGTTGAAACGCGTCACCGAAGTTTTGAACGCTGAGCCATCGGTGGGGTTGCTGGGACACGGCATTCATGAAGCTTTCGCAGATGGCAGGATTCGCACATCTGTTCCCGAGAAAAACGAGCGGTTGACGTTGAATTCCCTGGCGGCGGCGCGAGTATTTCGACTTAGGCGAAGCTTTTTGGGAACAAGCCGAATGATTTTGCGGACAGAACTCGCACGTCGAATTCTACCGATACCAGATGCCCTTGTTTTCGAAGCAGATGAATATGTGTTCACGTTGGGGGCGCTGCTCAGCGAATTGGTCATCCTTCAGGATGCATTGACCTATTACGGCATCCATGGGGGCAACTTATATTTGTCCAACGGAGGGGGAAAAGCAGGACTGCGCCGGAAACAGCAAGTAATGGATGCACTGGCATCCGCGCTAAGGAAAGAACTCTCTGGAAGAGGAGCTCCGCCGGAAGTGGTCTCCTGCATCGTAGAGATAGTTCAAACAGAAGCTGACCAGCTCCGGCTCATGTTGGGCGGGGGCACCCCCTGGGAGACGGTGCGAACCGAGAACAAAATTTACGAGATGATGCACGCGGACGCGCCACGTTCGCACCGTATCTTTCGAGCCGTGAGTATGGTGCCGGCGATGTTTCTGCCGCCACGATGGTATTACGCAGGGCGAGGTTGGCTTGGGTCACGTTCCTGGTATCGCTGGGTCAGGAAGCACGTGCTGCCCGTGCCGGAGATGACACGAATCGCGGGCCCGGAGGAGTTCAAGGCGTGAATCCGCGGATGGAATATGACGTTAGGCATGGGCTGAGACTTGAAATCCGTGGAGGCTTGCGCGAACCCAGGCTGACAGAGTCCAAAGACTTTGAGAGATTGAGTTGCATATTTTAATCGCCATAGGAGTGCACCGGCAGCAGGAGGCCGGCGCCGCCGGAGTGGCACCAAATCACGCGCGGGAACTGGAGAAACGCAGGCACAAGGTGGAGTGCTGGTTCCTCGAAGATGTCCTCAAAAAGCCTGCGAGACCAAGAAGATTCGAGGCGTTATTTTTTGCGGCGGTGGTTGCGAGACGGATCTGGAAAGAAGGGGAGTATTTTGACGTGGTGAATCTCCATGCGGCTTGGGGATGTGTATATGGAGCATGGCGTCGCACATTCAAAATGCGCGGCGCGCCTCCCTATGTGATGACGATGAACGGCAGCGAGGAACGGTGCGTCCAAGCGATACGGGTTGAACATCGGAAAGGGCACGCGAGGAATTTCGGGTGGAAGAACAGACTATGGCATCGCGTTTATCATCAGACGATGTACGACTACTCCATCAAGACAGCGCAGTACGGTGCGGTCGTTAATCGCGAGGCATGGATCTACGCCGAACTCAAATACAAGCGGGAGTCCGGCCTGATCTGGTACGTTCCGAACGGGGTGGAAGAACGCTTTTTCCTACAGCGTGAATATTGGGATAAAGCGGCGTGCGATCTGTTGTTTGTGGGTACATGGCTCGACCGCAAGGGCGTGTACTATCTCACGGATGGATTCGGCCTAGCGGCGAAGAAATTTCCGCGGATGCGGCTGACGGTGGCGGGCACGTCTGTACAGGAGGAAGAGGTAAAAGGCGTTTTCGCCCCCGATCTGCGCGACAGAGTGAGCGTGATTCCATTTGTGAAGCGAGAGGAGATTCCGGAGCTGTACGCGAGGCACGACATTTTTGTGTTTCCGTCGCTTGTCGAGGGCATGCCGCTTACATTGCTGGAAGCAACGGCGATAGGAATGCCCATAGTGACGACGAATACATGCGGAATGGCTGACGTTGTGGAAGATGATTTCAATGGTTTGCTGGTTCCGCCAGCAAGCGAAGAGAAGTTGGCGGAGGGGATTGAGCGGTTGTGCCAATCAACCGAGTTGCGGAAGCGGCTCGGTCTGGCGGGGCAGGAAACCATGCGCCAGTACACGTGGGAGCGAGTGACAGAAAAACTGGAGGAAGTGCTCACGCTCGCGGCGCGAAATTCCCGGAGCTAAACAGAACTTGCGCATGATCACGCTGGGAATTAATTATTCACAGATGCATGATTCGTCGGCGTGCCTGGTGCGCGACGGGGAGCTTGTGTTTGCAGTGGCGGAAGAGCGGATTAGCCGCGTGAAGCACGATGCGCGATTTCCGCAGAACGCAATCCGGGCTTGTCTGGACTTTGCGCGTGTGGGGGCGGAGGAGCTGGACGAAGTGTGTTTCGGCTGGCAGAGGCCAGGGGCGGCGTTTCGCCACGATTTGAGCTGCTACGCTTCCGGGAGAATGCCCGCGACGTACATGAATGGGCTGAACTCGACGCTGTATTTCTTGAGTATGTGGCACCAATCGGGAGGAGCAAAACGCTTCGCGCAAATTTTTGGGGCGAACAAGGCGCGGATGCGGTTCGTGGATCACCATCTGGCGCACGCGTTGAGCGCGTACTCTTATTCGGGATTCGATGACGCGGCGGTGGTCGTGATGGATGGCCGCGGAGCGTGGGAGGCGACTTCGATTTGGCACGGACGGGACGCACGGCTCGAGCACGTTTTGACGATTCCATTTCCCGACTCAGTTGGATACTTCTACAGTGAATTTACGGAATACCTGGGGTTTCAGCGCAACAGCGACGAGTGGAAAGTGATGGGGCTTGCGCCTTACGGCAAGCCGGGAGTGGATTTGGGCGCGTTTATCGAGCCAGAAGCCGCGCCGTATAAAGTACACGCGCGGAAACTGGTTGCGAGTGGGACGGCGGCATTCGCGGAAATGGTGCGGCTGTTTGGGCCGCGGCGGATTCCGGAAAGCGAGATCGAGGAGAAGCACAAGGACGTGGCTTATGCGGTGCAAGATGCTTGCGAAATCGCCATGATGAGCGTCGTGAAGATGGCGATTGAAAAGACGAAAAACCGGAACGTTTGCCTGGCGGGCGGGGTGGCGCTCAATTCCAAAGCGAACGGAAAAATCGTGGCGTCGGGGATGGTGGAAAAGATCTTTGTGCAGCCGGCAGCTTCGGATGATGGAGTGGCGCTCGGCGCGGCGCTCGCGCCGTACCTCGACAATGGCGGGCGGCTGCCAATGAAGGAGATGAGGCACGCGTATTTGGGACCCGAGTTTGATGACCAAGCCATCGAGAACGCTTTGCGGACCTATAAATTGAAATACGCGCGATTGAACGATGTCGCAGCGAGCGCGGCGGAGCTGCTTTCGAACGGGAAGATTCTCGGATGGTTTCAAGGACGAATGGAATTTGGGCCGCGTGCGCTGGGCAGCCGCTCGATTTTGGCGGACCCGCGCGACCCGGAGATGAACGCGAAAGTGAACAACGCTGTGAAATTTCGCGAATGGTGGCGGCCGTTCGCGCCGTCGATGAAGAAGGAAGCTGCAGGCGAATATTTGGAAAGTGCGAGCGACTCGCCGTTCATGATTCTTACCGCGCAGGTGCGGCAAGAGAAGCGCGCGGTGATACCGTCGGTGACGCACGTGGACGGCAGCGCGCGGCCGCAAACGGTGGAAAAAGAGATCAATCCACTTTATTGGCGGCTGATCGATGAGTTTGGAAGGCGAACAGGAGTGCCTGTCCTCATGAACACCTCGTTCAATCTGCGAGGGGAGGCGATTGTACACACACCGACGGACGCTATCCGCACGTTTTTCAGTTCAGGCATGGACGCGCTGGTGATCGGCAGTTTTCTCGTGGAGAAATGACGTGAGCGCCTCGCAAGGCCGGCTTGGGCAACTTTTGCTGCGATTCGCAGCACCGCTGGCGGAACTGCGGCGAGTTCCCGTGCTGGGCCGGTGCGTGAGCTGGGCCGGAGAAAAGCTTGTGCCGCGCGATTCGCTCGCGTGGGTGCAGGTGAAGAGCGGGCCGGCGCAAGGTTTGTGGCTGCATTTGAATCCGCGGACGGGGAGCAACTACTTTGAGGGCGGCGGGGAGCCGGAAGTGCAAGATGCTGTGCAGCAGCATTTGTTGCCGGGAATGACTTTTTACGATATCGGAGCGAATATCGGTTTTTTTTCTCTGCTCGCGGCGCGACTGGTGGGAAATGCAGGACGCGTTGTGGCATTTGAGGCCGATCCGGAAATCGCGACGAGATTGCGCGAGCACGCGGCGCGGAATGCGTTCGGCTGGATCCGCGTCGAGGAGAAGGCGGTGTGGTCGGAGCCGGGCGCGGTTTTTTTTGCGCGAACTGATCCAGCGACATCGCCAGATCGAGGACTTGGGCACATCGTCTCTGCAAGCGCGGGAGACACGATTCCGGTGAGCGGAGTGTCGCTGGATGAGTACACGCGGACTCAGCCGGCGCCGGACTTTCTCAAGTGCGACGTGGAAGGCGCGGAAGTTGAGGTGTTTCGCGGTGCGCGGAGGTTGTTGAGGGAGAAACGTCCGGGCATTATCTGCGAAATGCACAGCGAAGAGAATCACCGTATTCTGCTGGAAGAATTTTCAAAGTTAGGCTACACCTGCAAGCCGTGCGGCACGAATCACGTTCTGGCTCTACCCCAATGAGGCAAAAGTGCATCGCGCTGCTTGGCCGGCGGGATGCGCCGACAGATGCGGTTGAAGAGTATTGCCGCTACTTGGGAGAGGCACTGTGCGCGCACGATTTCGAGTTGGAGTTGGTGCGAGTCGAGTGGGTGGAAGATGGCTGGCCCGCGGAGATGCGCGAACTGGAGCGTCAAGCGCGCACTTGGCGCGGGTGCTGGGTGTTGGTGCAATACACCGCGTTGGCGTGGTCCGAGCGTGGGTTTCCGCTACGTTTTCTGCGGGTACTGCGGATTCTGCGGCAGGCTGGGGCGCGTATTGCGCTGGTCTATCATGACGTGCTGCCCTATCCTGGCAACCGCACGATCGATAAGCTGCGGAGGCGCGCACAAATCCACGTTATGAGCGAATCGCTGGGGTCCTGCGATCTCGGCGTCTTCACGGTTCCGATGAGCAAGATTCCATGGATAGGAGCAAAACATACGCGAGCGATTTTTATACCCGTGGGCGCGAATCTACCGGAACCAGAAACAGCCTGGAAAATGAATCACGGCGAAGCGAATCGGCTGCCGGCCGTTGCTGTTTTCGGGGTCACGGGGGGAGAAGGCGGCGTTTGGGAAATCGCGAGCATTTCCGAAGCGTTGCACATTGTGACGGAGCGACTGGGAAAGCTTCGGCTAGTGGTGATGGGACGCCATTCGGACACGGCGGAGAAAGCATTGAAGAATTTGATGGACAAGCAGCCGATAGACGTTTCCGCGCTGGGAGTTTTGCCGGGAGAAGAAATTGTCCGGCAGATGGGTTGTTGCGACGTGCTGCTGTTTGTGCGCGGGGGCATCTCTTCGCGGCGAGGCAGCGCCATCGCGGGAATTGCATGCGGTCTGCCGGTAGTTGCGTTTGAGGGACCGGAAACGGCGTCGCCTATCACGGAGGCGGGAGTTGTATTCGCGGATCGGAAGCGCCAGCGAGGATTGGGGGAAGCGCTGCTCAAGGTACTTTCGGATGAGGATTATAGGGCATCGCTAGCAGAACGCAGCCGGCGAGCCCAGGAGACCTACTTTTCCTGGAAAGCGATTGCCGGGCGCTATGCGGAAACGCTGCGAGGCGTGGAATAAGACGACGGCCAATATTGGGAAATAGGCCATCAGGTATGGAGCTTCACCGGGATAACGCGTCGATCAGGGTCTCCTTCTTTTTCTCAGCAAGGGCGGCCAAGGAATCGAGGGAGGAAGCGTAGCCTGCGATCGTCGCGGCGGCGAGGAAGGCAAAGACCTCCGCAGGAACCCACTTATCGCCAGTCCAACGGCTCATCAAGAGAATAGGCGCGCAAATGCCACCGAAGAGAAGTTGCGCGCCAAAGGTGACGAGCGCGGCCATTCCCGATTGGCGCTGACCGCGCATCTGGCCGAAGTTGAGCTTGCGCGGGAAGGACAGTGAGGACCAGTTGGCGATGGATAATTGCCCCGAGATGCTGAAAACGACGGCGGCAGCGGTGGCGAGAAGGACGGGCAGCGAGGGAAGGCCAACCAGGAAGGAAAAAGCAGCCACAGAGATTGCAAGTTCAAGGGCGAGCAACGTCACCTGCAAAATATTTTTTCCCAGAAATACCTCACGGAAGCTCACGGGCGAAGTGAAATACGTTTGAATAGCTTTTCCGTCGTAGGCGAAGCTGTTGTAGGCAGGGGCCATCAAAATGAGGATGAGATAGGCCATCATGCCCGGGAAAAAAAATTCAGCCGAAATCGGATGCTTGGCGGCGGTGGGATGGCGGCCCGCGAATTCCGTAGTGAAGAGGAGAACGAACACGGGAGGCATGATCAGCAGAAAAAAGGCAAAGCTGTTGCGAGTAAGGTAGCGAAACTCTTTGCGAAGGACGGCAGCAACTTGAGGGGTGAGGAGGCGGAGCGCGTCGGATTGTTCGGCGGCGCGGGTGACAGGGGGAATGGGAGAGCGCGTGGGCGCGGCGGTCTCGCTGAGCTCCTCACCGCGATATTGTTTAGCAAACCGCAGCCAGAGGAACACGCTGAAGAACAAGGCATAAGCCGAAATACCGGCGGCGCCGAAGAGGGCGGCCGCGAAATGATGGTGGGCCGCGCCCGCGATGGCTTGGCCCGCGAGCGACGGTGGGAAAATAGACAGGTAAGGGATTACCTGCCGGACCCAGGGCTGCGCTGCATGACCGTATCTTTGCAAGAGCGGATTGATGAACTGAACGGAGACGGCAAGTAGGATAAATAGAGCAAAAAATATCTCCCGGGCGCGCCGGCGAGCTAAGATGCGTTCGAGCCAGGAACCAATCAGCCGTTCGAGTGTAATGTTCATGAGAAGAAAGAGGGCGCAGACGACCAACATGGCGGGCAAAACCGTTGGGATCGCTAGCGTGGCGCCGACGGTGATGGCAATCAGCCAACAGACAGAAGCAATGGCCGCGGAATCCGCGAGTCCGTAGGCGAGGCCGATGACGTAAAAGGCAGGGAGACCGAGGGGGAACCTTAGCAAAGTGCGGAATTCAAAGCCGGCACCAAAACCAGCCGTGAAGACAGGAAAGAGCTGCCAGAAAAGAAAAATTGCCCAGAAAAGCAGAGCGATCCAGGTTCCATGAGCGCCTGACAAAAACGTATAAGCGCCAAAGCAAAAAGCAACGGACAGGCCGAGCACGGCAAACGCGCCGAATACGCCCACGAAAATCAGTCCAATCAGATCCCACCGATTATTTTTCTTACGGAGGCCGTTGCGCAGAATCCGCCAGCGGAGACCGGCAACAAGACAGATTTGCTCCCAAACATTTGGAATGCGAGCTACATCAGCCACGAAAGTTCCTCGAGTTGCGGCTGCTGCGAGCCGTCCTGGCCAACGATCGAGAGGAAAATCTGTTCGAGAGTGGTCTTGCTGCCTTCGGTGGCGGAAATCCCTGCGCGCAACTCTTCGAGAGAACCCTGGGCAACCAGCCGGCCCCGATGAATGATGGCGACGTGGCTGCAGAGACGCTCGACAATTTCGAGAACGTGCGAGGTAAGAAAGATGGTGACGCCTCGCTCGGTCATGCGGCCAAGAAGCGCTTTGAGCGCGCCGGCGGCAAGAGCGTCCACACCCTCGAACGGCTCGTCGAGGAAAAGAATCCGTGGGCCGTGAATGACCGCCGCGGCCAGCGCGAGTTTTTTCTGCATGCCGTGCGAATAGTCCGCAATGAGGGTTTTGGGGCGGTCGGAAAGCTGCATGAAATCGAGCAGCTCCTGGGAGCGGCGCTGCGTTGTGGGGCGATCGAGCCCGTACATGCGGCCGACAAACTCAAGGTACTCGGCACCGGTCAAACGTTCGAAGAGGCCCATGCCTTCTGGAACAACGCCGATTTGGCGCTTTACCTCGACGGGGTGCGCAGCAAAATCCAGGCCGAGAAGTTCGGCCCGGCCGGAACTCGGAGCCAGCAAGCCGGTGAGCATCTTGATGGTCGTGGATTTGCCGGCTCCGTTGGGCCCGAGAAAGCCAAAGAATTGCCCCGCGGTGACACGGAGATCGACGGCGTCCACAGCCGTCAAATTCCCGAAGCGGCGTGTGAGTTTGTCCGTCACGATGGCTGAATCGGTCATCGCGTCTCCCGCTGATGTAATCTAGCTAGAAAGAAGACTCTAACATGAGTCCGGCGCCAATTAAGGCATAGGAACTAGATGCTCGCGACTTAGGTAAGAATAGGATTATGAAACCTTCTGCGGGTTGGTCGCTCCGGGTGAGAGTTGCGATTCCTTTGTTGGCAGAGCCGCAAGGACAGCGGGCAACTCCACGCGGAAGACGGCGCCGCCTTCTTGCCGGTTGTAGCAGATAATCCTTCCGCTATGCTCTTGCACAATCCCGAAGCAAATACTGAGGCCTAGGCCGGTTCCCTTGCCGACTGGCTTGGTCGTATAAAAAGGATCAAAGACGCGGGAAGGATCCTTGAGTCCAGGCCCGGTATCTGAAAAAAGGACGACGACATAAGCGCGGTCTCGCATGGTTTTAATGGTAAGGACTCCACCTTGCGACGCCTCCATGGCGTCGACTGCGTTGCTGATCATATTGAAGAAGACCTGCATCAATTGATTGCCGTCGCCGCGAACGCCGGGAAGAACGGACTCGAGTTGGAGCTCGATGCGGACAGTGCCGGAGCGCATGTCGAGGGTACGAAGTTGCACGGCATTGGTGACCACGGTGTTGATGTCCAGAAGGGTGCGTTCCGTGGGGACTTGCCTTGCAAAGCTCAGAAGATTTCCGACGAGCGTCTTCGTGCGGCGAGCCTGCTCGCGAATTTTGGACGCTGTGGAGCGGGCTTTTTCGGGAAGGGCCGGGTCGTCGGCCAAGATATCGGAGAAGCCCAGGATGGCCGTCAAGGGGTTGTTGATCTCATGCGCGGCGCCGGCGGCTAGCTGTCCCAGGGACACTAGCTTTTCGGATTGCACGATTTGCGCCTGGAGTCTTTGAAGATTTTCGATCGAGCGTTCGGATTGAGAGAGCAAATGGGTGCGGTCGGCGTCCGCTAAATAAGTCCTCAAAAAGACGAGCAGAACCAGGGGAATGGACGCGATAAGGACAGTCATAAGCCGAAAATCGCGCACGGCCGAGCCTTCATGAGCGTAGCGGAGCGTGTAAATCGCAAACAGCGGCAGCGAGATGACCGCAGTCATGGCCAGACGAGCTGGGACCACGCTCTCCCCGCGAAAGCTACGAGCATCGGGGTCGAATCCATCGCCGGAGGGCGCGTCCAGAGCATCGCGCTTTTGATAAGCAATGACGCCCGCGAGGGCGAACCAGAGGAAAGAGGAAACCAGCGGGAGGTCGTACAGGCTTCCGGTGTAATAGCGATTGAATTCGAGGGCGACGTTGATGGTGAGAGAGGACAGCATGTACATCGTCGAAGCGCCGAATAGATGGGCGTAAACCACGCGCCATGCCCCCGACGATTTCAAACACAGGTAGCCAAAGCCCGCGATTATAATCAAATTTTCGATATGCTGAAGAAGGATGTAATTATAGTTGTACTGCGCGAGCAAAGGGACGGCGTACATCCAAGGCAGCACGATGAAAATATAAAGAAAGATCCACCAAGTGAGGAGCGACGCAAAATCCAAATAGCCAAATCGAAGACGCAGCTCGCCACGTTTGAGATGCGGGCGCAGCGTGAGAGCGGCCATAATGGGAATACCGCGGAGAAAGAAAACGATGTCGACCGGATCGTTGTCCGGCATCGGGCGATGGAGATAAAGTTCGTAATACGTCCACTGGAATTGCCCGATCATCCAGAGAGTGCAGCCCAAGGCGATCAACATCCAGAAGAGGTTTCTCCGCCAATGGGGAGTTCCCGCGTTCAAAAGAAGACCGGCATTGGCGAGGAGCGGCACGACACATTGAGCCAAGTCTCCGAAAGCAATGAGAGCATAATTTCCCCGTGGGAGAAGCAGCGACATGCTGGCATAAACGATTACGAAAAAGAGCCAGATTCCTACAACGCGCCCGGTTGTGTTAGCGGAGGTCATAAGACCAAGAGAACCTATTTTAGAAGGTACAGGCTAGACATGCGGGGACGCATTCGATGTGGAATACCTAAGTATAAACGAAGTCAGGGGGTATCTAGGCCCCCGCCCTTGCGAAGCGCAGAGGAACCTGGCGGAGGAGGAGGGATTCGAACCCTCGAGACCCTTTCAAGCCTAACGGTTTTCAAGACCGCCGGTTTCAACCACTCACCCACTCCTCCGTTTTTGATTCTAACGTATTCTATAGGTTAGCGGCCAGTTTGCTACACTTTGGATTCGAACTGCTGCGTTTTGGTGCAGGGTGTAGCTGGAATGTAGCAGTTGCCCCCAACTTTCCCACCGCAACCACCTTGGAAGCGAGATTTGAATGGGTATAACGCATGGTGACGGTAATCCGTTCATCGGAAGGAATGAACTTCCCGAGGACATTGAGCAAAGACGTCTCGCCAGCGTGTGTGCGGTAGGCGCTCAAGAGCCGGAACCCGTGCTCTAGGCTGGCTGCGAGTGAGAATCTTGAATTCGCTGGTTTTCAGTTTCAATGCGACGGTGCGAGCGATTCGTGATTCTTTCCGCGATGCGGCCTATGTGTGCTCCGCAAGCCTTCGAATCATAGGTTCCCTCTCGGCAAGCAAGACATCCTGTTCAAAGGTGTCCTCGACGGATATGGATTGCGTTGGCCTGTCAGGGACTACCTCGCTGTAGTCGATTCCCCGGGCCAATTCGTGGAGACGCACGCCAGAGCGGCCGAAGCGGCCTTCGAGTGTCGGCAAATCCATCCGTCGCAGGTCCGCGATCGTTTGTATGTCGAAGCCCTTCAGCTTGTCCTCCGTCACCTTTCCAACTCCCGGTAGACGACCGACTGGCACGGACGCATAAAACGAGTCCATGTCGATGTGAATGATTTTCCGAGCGGCCATGTCGAACACCATCTTAGTCCGGTGTTCGGGGCGAGTGCGAGCGCCCGTCAATTACAAAGAAGCCCGGAGGCATCCCACCACAGGTGCCACCGGGCTGGTGTTCGAGCGATAGACGGAATCCGCTATCAGGTTTCGATTGGGTCGCTGTCGTTAGCCTTGACCTTTACCTGGCTGACACTGCATTCGGCGATTTCGATGTCATCGCGTACCTTGCCGAAATACTTTGCCTGAATGAGCTTAGGCACCTCGTGATTGCCGGTTTTGAGGGATTCTTGCAACGAACTTTTGAAATCGAAAAATCTAGCGTCGCAGCCTTCGCAGCGATATGTGAACAAGAAAACGATCGAAGGACCACTACCTCGACAAAACTTCTTCTCCTGGATCGTCTCACAGCCCCACTGCTACATTGCGGGCACTCGAGAGGAATCTTGGCAAAAAGCAACTTCATAATTTTCAATCGACTTTCCCAGAAAACTGCTCTTTGTTGTACCAAACTTTATTCGGCACTCCGTGTCGTCGCGCATGAGTCCAACAACGACTCGTTCAAGCGCCTTGTCGTGCTCGGTCCGGGCATTTTGTTTGTCAGAACTTTGACCGGCATTCTGGTAAGCCGAATCAGCGGTTACTTTTTGCGGAATCTCCTCCGAAATCAACTTGCGAACTCGATCTGTGTCTTGCCAGGTGATATTGCCAAACTGAGCCGAAGCCGAAACAGACGGCAGGTAGCCATCAAGCCGTTAGCCTCTCAATCTGAGTGTGGTGTGCCTTAGTGAAGACAATCTCTGGCACCGGCGTCCGTGTGCGCAAGACGTATCACGATGCTTCGGCACAACTTCTAGAAGCTTTGTAGTTGCAATTCTCAATTGAACGCGCACCAACCCGAAATAGTTGAGGAGATCGCATTGGCGGGTGGAAAGCCGGCCTCCGTATACCAATTCTGAATTGCCCTTTGCAATGCACGTTCATCGCTAACGGAGAGACCAACCCGTTTCTTGCTCTCAATCGCATCGAGTATTAGGCCGAACTCGCGCGGGAGTACATCCGAGTGAAAATTCGTGTGGTCGAAGGTTCTTGCTCCGATTTCATTTCTTTTTCTCAGATCCTCTAGCGAAGACCGGAGATTCGGGAGGAGGTAATCATTCATGTCCATGTCTGGCTTTCTTCGAATATAACTCACGTAATGAGTCGTGACCACGCCCAGAGTCTTAAAATCGATCACGTATTCATACCAAGAATTGTGCGGACACGTTTGGGTCACTTCGAGGCCATCCAGCCGCCCGAACGCGACATCCTCGTCTTGAACTGGCCTCGGAGTTGGGCGGTCGTAGCGCATCAGCAGGGATAGAATCAGGACTATGAAAACAACAAAAAGAATCATCGCGGCAGGTATTAGAGCTATACCAGTTAAGATATCGAGAACTAGACACCGGAACCTGCGCTCCTCATCGGTCAAAGCCGCTCTCCTTGCAAATGAAATCTCGATTGGGAGCTTTCATCGCCTGATGATATGCGATTCTTCTGAAGAATTCAAAACTAGGAGTTGATCATTCTCGATTCGCATTCATCAGGCCAATGCCTTTTTGCTCACAGCGCCAAGGGGAGGCTGAATCGGTCCAACCACCAAAGGTGCTCCACGCCAAAGCATGCTTCGCGCAATATTCGCCAATTTCACGGGCGGCCACAAATGTATTTTAATCTGAATTAGTGTGGATATAAGATACAAACAGATAAAACAATTGGAAGCCAACAACAGATCCCTTACCCCGCAAGAAAGCGCCCTTCGCGAAATATGTTGAGGGCAAGCGGGGATTCGGGATGACGATGGCTTCGAAATGTGGGAGTTCGACCGGGCCAAACTGTTTCAAAAACCAGTGTTATTTGGCGGGGCTAGGGAAACGCACTTGGTCACTAGGCAAGTGCTCCAGCGGTCTTCTTCATGCAGCGATTCGCGCTTTGAAACTTCCCTGCAACCATTATTTACCCGTTGCAGCCGTCATTGTCTCACGTAGGCTTCTCATATTGCATGCTGCAATGCCTTTGCCGACCCTTCGAGCACTTTTGCCAAAGCCAGATTCACTACGCTCAGCCAGACAGAGAATTTCTTGCGCTGCCCTCGAAACGAACTCGACAAAAGCACTCCATGAATGTTCCAGTTCCGCGTCGCATAGATGAGTGTCGTGATGCCCAGATCGTTGTAATTTCCGGTTTGCGCCACATCAAGAAGCTTCCGACCGATGCCCATTCGCTGCTCTCGAGCAACCATGTATTTGAAATAAATCACTTCTAGAAGCGTCGGTGGAGTGTTGGGAGCAGGCCAAGGAAAACCTTTAACATGTACGGGCGAAGCCAACAGGGAATGCAGCACAGATTCGAAGCTGCTTTGCTCCGCTGCCGTTATCCCGCTCGAACGGAACAGAATTCGAAAGCGTTCCAATTCTGATGCACGCACGCCACAGGTAGGATTCAACACTCTTAGAATCGCCAGCCGTGCGAATAGCGCGTTGGCGCCTGTCCACATAAACGTAAAGCGGGTCAGTTCCGTGGAGCCCAGTTACTTATTGGTCCTTGACCGGCTGAGCGCAGTGTACTTGATGGATTCTAAGAGCCGCGCCCAGCGTGCCCAGTCACTCGCAATTCCGAAGCCAACAATTTGCTCGTATTGAGTAATTGTCAGACCCGCCGCGCTCCGGCTCGTAGCGACTTTTTTCGCGCACTCACCCAGTCGCCTCGTGGCTCGGTGTTGGGAAGACGCGCAGGACAAGTTCGGAAGTTCACGCTCATCAACGCGGGCCATGTTTCTCAGTTCGCGAAATAACTCTGAATACCGAGATTCCCTTCCGGAACGGGAGTGTTTAGGGATGCGCGCAAACTTTCAGGGGATCGCTTATTCCGGACAGGCCGCGCCGCCGTCGATCCATATCTTCATCTGCGCGGCCGTCTCCGCGCGCGAAAGCGGGGGCAGGGTGCGGCCGTCTCCCGGATGCCAGGCCCAGCCGACAAGGTCGTCGTTTGCAATATGGTCGTAAAGAGCGGAAAGGGAACGCCCGCCGTTTCGCTTGGGATCTTTAATCTGTCTGCAAAGCTCGGACGGAGTTCGTCCAACGAAGACCATCTTTAATCCCGGGGAAGGAAGCGACCACTTGGGATTGCCTGGCGGCATATGCGCTCCGTGAAGATTCGTTGTTTGATGGCAGGTATCGCAACGCATGCCATAGACACCGTGCCCGTCCTTTCCGCGCTTTACATTTTGAATGTGTACGTGACTGTCGTCGCCTTGCAGAGGCGCGTCACCAGCAGGGTGGCAATTCTGGCAGCGCGGCGAGGTCAGGACCCGGTACAGTTGAAGGAAAGCGGTGCGCGAGGCGTCGGCGTCAGGCTTGGCAGCACGCGCTGGCAATGAAACGGCAATCGCGGCCGCTGCGGAGCCAACACAAAAAACGGCGAACGTTTGGCGGAGGAGGGGGCTGAATTTCCCAGAGTTTTTATTTCCGTTTGCGAAGAATCTGTTCACGGCCTCGCTCCTTCCTTCATGCAGTTTATGCAAAATCAGTGGCGCGAATCGGCAGCCGCCTGATCCGTTTCCCCGTGGCGGCAAAGAGCGCATTGGCCAACGCGGGAGCGACGGGGGGCACGCCAGGCTCGCCGACCCCCGTCGGACTCTCCGCGCTCGGAACGATGTGCACCTCAATTTCGGGCGATTCGAAAATGCGGAGCATGGGGTAGTCGTTGAAATTGCCCTGCTCGACGCGGCCATCCTTCAGCGTAATCTCCGTTTTCAGTGCCGCGGTCAGACCAAAAATAATTCCCCCTTCCATCTGCGCGCGGACCGTATCCGGGTTAATCACCAAACCGCAGTCGAGCGCGCAGACGACACGGTGCACGCGTACTTCACCACTTTTCTCGACGGACGCTTCCACCACTTGGGCCACGTAGCTATCGAAGGAAAAATGAGTCGCGATGCCGCGACCGACTCCGGGAGGGAGCTTCGATCCCCAATTCGCTTTCTGGGCCACGAGTTCGAGGACGGCCCGCATCCGCGGCTGGTTGGCCAAAAGTTTGCGCCTCAACTCGTAGGGATCTTTTCCGCCGGCGTGGGCCACTTCATCGAAGAAAGCTTCGACGGAAAATCCCGTGTGCGAATGGCCGACCGAGCGCCACCATTGGACCGGGACCGCGATCTGCGGCGTGTGCAGGTCGACCTGCAGATTGGGCAGGCCATAGAGAATATCCGCGGCGCCTTCAACGGAGGTGCTATCAACGCCGTCCTTGACGGCAAAGGCTGCAAACGGCGTGCCTGTCATGATGGATTGTCCGACGATGGTGTGCGTCCAAGCGATCGGCTCGCCATTCGCGTCCAGTCCCGCAACAAAACGGTCGTGCCACATTGGCCGGTACCAGCCGCCGCGCATGTCGTCTTCGCGTGTCCAGACGACTTTCACGGGAGCTTTGGCAACCTTGGCGACATGCGCGGCTTCGATGACAAAATCGGAGGCGGGATTGGCGCGCCGGCCGAAACCGCCGCCGAGAAGCGTGGTGTGAAGCTGAACTTTTTCGGGCGGGAGGCCTACGACTTGGGCAGCGTTGGCGCGATCGACGGTTTCAAACTGCGAGCCGGTCCAGATTTCGCAGGAATCGGCGCGAAGGTCCACGACGCAGTTGAGCGGTTCCATGCAGGCGTGGGCGAGATAGGGGACGTCGTATTCGGCGTTGATCGTCTTTGCGGCGGTTTTGAGGGCGGCATCGGGGTCGCCGGTTTTTTTGGCGATTGCGCCAGGTTTGAGGGCGGTTTCCGCAAAATCGTGGAGCATTTTTTCGGTGGATAGGTTTTGATTGGGGCCGAGATCCCAGTCGATGAGTAGTTTTTCGCGGCCAAGCTTTGCAGGCCAGAATCGTTCGGCGATGACGGCTACACCGGAGGGGATTTGCTCGACGGCTTTGACGCCGGGGATTTTCAGTGCTTCGGTGGCGTCCAGCCTGGCTACTTTGCCGCCGAAAACGGGTGGGCGCGCGACGACGGCGGTGAGCATTCCGGGGAGCTTCACGTCCAAGCCGAATTGCGCCGTGCCGTTTACCTTGGAGGGAGTGTCGAGGCGGTGTGTTGACTTGCCAATGAGGGTGAAACTGTTGGGGCTTTTGAGTGGCACATTTGTTGGTGGGGTTAATTGCGCGGCGGCGTCGGCGAGTGAGCCGTACGTTGCGCGCTTACCAGTGGCAGCGTGAAGAACTACGCCTTTTTCAACGTGGCAGCTCTCAGCGGCGACGCCCCATTTTGCAGCGGCGGCTTGGACGAGCATGACGCGCGCGATTGCGCCCATCTCGCGGTAGCGTTTCCATTCGGCTGGCGAAGTGGTGCTGCCGCCGGTCATTTGAACTCCGAACAGCGGGTGGTTGTAAACCTTATCTACGGGTGCGGCTTCGACACGAATATTCGACCAATTTGCTTCAAGTTCTTCATTCAGGAGCATCGGCAGAGAAGTGTAAATTCCCTGTCCCATCTCCGAATGCGCGGAAATCACGGTTACGCTCTCGTCGGTTCCGATTCGTATAAACGCGTTCAGCGCATACTGCTTTTCTTCCGCCCCAAGAGCGCTGCTTGGTCCGTCCGGGAGCGGCGCATACAGGCTCACGAGAAATCCGCCGCCGATCGCTGCTCCGGTTTTGATAAACTCACGCCGTCCTACCACCGTTCGCGCGCTCATTTTGACCTCCGTTCGCTCTGGAGCTCGGCAGCCCTGTGGATGGCCTTGCGAATTCTCGAGTAGGTTCCGCAGCGGCATATGTTTCCGCCCATGGCTTCATCGATGTCTTTATCGGTGGGTTTTGTGTTTTCAGCAAGCAAGATTGCGGCGCTCATAATTTGTCCCGATTGGCAGTAGCCGCATTGCGGCACATCGAGCTCAATCCACGCTCGTTGGAGCGGATGCGTTAGGTTGGCAGAAAGCCCTTCAATGGTCGTCACGCGCTTACCTTCGACGCGTGAAACCGGGGCGACGCACGATCGAATGGCCTTGCCGTCAAGATGTACCGTGCATGCCCCGCACAAAGCCATGCCGCATCCAAACTTCGTGCCGGTCATTCCCAGAGAATCTCGCAGCACCCACAGCAACGGAGTCGAGGGATCGACATCCACCTGTACCGGCTTCCCATTCACATGAAAACTTGTCATCAGTAGCCTCCCTCCGTCTAGGAGCTGAAATGCACTGCCCGCTTGGATGGCATTATAGTCTTTAAGGCTATGGCCGCCAGCGCGAAAATCCGCGCATTTTCGCCTCCTTCAGCAGCTGATTACGAATCGCAATAACGCACAATTGCCGCATTTCGAATGGCATTGACATGCCCCCAGCCGCACCGTAGCATCCCTTTTATCTTGCGGCTTGGTGCTAACTTGGCCGCCCTCGGAGCGGAGGACCCCATGAGTCTTCGCGATTTTATTGCCAAACAGTGGATTGATGTTATCGATTGGACGGAGCCGGAAGACGGCATCCTCGCCTACCGTTATCCGATGCAAGACCGCGAAATCCAGAATGGCGGCAAGCTCACGGTCCGCGATTCACAGTTGGCGGTGTTTGTAAACGAAGGGAAAGTGGCGGACGCGTTTGGGCCGGGGCTCTACACCCTCAATACCAATACGCTGCCTATTCTCACGTATCTCAAGAATTGGGACAAAAAGTTTCAGTCGCCTTTCAAATCAGATGTGTATTTCTTCTCGTCGCGCATTCAGACCGACCAGCATTGGGGCACGCAAAATCCAATTACCATCCGTGACAAAGAATTCGGAGCAATTCGATTGCGAGGCTTCGGGATTTATTCGTACCACATAACCGACGCCAAGAGCTTTTACTCGAAGATCAGTGGCACGCGCGACCTTTATCAAGTGGCGGATCTCGAAGGGCAGTTGCGCAACACCATCATCGCCAAGATGACGGATGCCTTCGCGCAAAGCCAAGTGCCGTTTCTGGACATGGCGGCCAGCCAGGGCGCGATTGCCGAAAAAATCAGCGAGCAGCTCAAACCGGCGTTCACGGATTACGGACTGTCGCTCGATAGCTTTGTGGTTGAAAATCTCTCGCTGCCGGACGAACTCCAAAAAGTGCTCGACCAGCGCATCAGCATGCACGTGCTGGGGGATATGGGCAAGTTCACGCAGTATCAGGTGGCCCAGGCGATTCCGATTGCGGCGGCGAACGAGGGCGGAGGAGGAGTTGGAATCGGCGCGGGTCTTGGCGCGGGCGTCGCCATGGGGCAGGCGATGATGGACGCGGTGAAACAATCCACTCCGGGCGCTCCCGACGGCGGCAGCGCGGCACCAGTGGCCGCGGCGGGTGCGGCCTCCGCAACTACGAAATTCTGCAGCGAGTGCGGCAAACCCATCCCGCGCAGCAGCAAGTTCTGTCCGGAATGTGGAAAGCCGCAGGCGTAGCAGCGAGGCGGGCATGAGCGGAATCGAATGGGTCGTTGAGGCTTTCGGTTGCACGTCGGATTCGTTGCGCGACCTCCGAGCCGTCGAAACTCTGTTTCATGGAATGATTCGCGGTATGAGGTTGCGCCCCGTTGGGGACACGCAGTGGCACCAATTTCCCGGCACGGGCGGAATCACGGGACTCTGTCTTCTGGCGGAATCGCACATCGCTTGCCACACCTTTCCCGAACACAACTCGCTCTGTCTGAATCTTTTTTGCTGCGTGCCACGAGCGGAGTGGAATTTCGAATCGGCGCTGCAGCAGCTATTCCATGCACGGAGCGTTTCGGTGAGGCGACTTGCGCGACCGTATGAGGTGGCGCGTCACCAGTCGGCCAGCGATTAAACAGTGGTTCGAGTTCGGAGCAAGGACATTTTTGTGCAACCGGTGAGCAACGTACGATGACTCAGCCCGTCTCGAACTGCCCGAACTGCGGCGCAAAAATTGTCTTCCAATGGTCCAGCAGCGTGCAGACGGTCTGTCCTTACTGCAAAAGCATTTTGGTGCGGACCGACGTTGACCTCAAGAAAGTCGGCCAGGTGGCCGATCTTCCTCCGGATAGCTCGCCGATCCAGCTCAACACGGAAGGCATCTATCGCAATAAAGCTTTTGTCGTGATTGGACGTATTTTGTACGAATACGACCAAGGCCGCTGGAACGAGTGGCATATCGCGATGAACGATGCCACCAGCGCATGGCTTTCCGATGCGCAGAATGAATACGCGATTTCTTTTGCCACCAACACGACCGGTTTGCCGGCAGCGACGCAGGTTCAGGTTGGGCAGGAATACAGTTGGAACAATCAACGCTACACGTTGACCGTGATTACGCCGGCGCATTACCGCGGCGTTGAGGGCGAACTGCCGTTTCAATATTGGAACAAGAGCGACGTCACATTTGCCGATCTGCGCAGTGAGACCGGCAAATTTGCCACGCTGGACTATAGCGACGTTGAGCCCGCACTTTATCTCGGCGAATTTGTGGAGTTCGACGACCTCAAGCTGAAAAACCTCCGGAGTTTCGAGGGGTGGTGATGAGCGCAGGCACTCCGCCGCTTTCGAATCCTCCGAAGCCTCAAGTGAAGGCGTTGAACTGTCCGCAATGTGGCGCGGCGATCATACTTCGCTCGCTGGGAAACGCGGAAACCGTGGTTTGCGCTAGTTGCCATTCGATTCTGGACGCCAAAGATCCGAATCTGCAGATCCTGCAAAAATTCAATGTCATCACCGGCGAAGTGCCGCCGCTAATTCCCCTGGGGACGCGCGGCAAGATTCGTGGGGCGGACTACGAGGTGATCGGGTTCCAACGCCGCAGCATCACGGTCGAAGGAATTCGCTATGACTGGCACGAATACGTGCTCTTCAATCCCTACAAGCCTACGCGCTATCTCACGGAATACCAGGGCCACTGGAACGACATCAGTGTGTGCAAGGAGTTGCCTATCGTCCAGTCCACGTCCGTGAATTATCTAGGCGAACTTTACAAGCACTTTCAGACAGCGGAAGCAAATACAAATTATGTCCTGGGAGAATTTCCGTGGCAGGTACGCGTGGGCGAGCATGCGACGGTGAGCGACTACGTGAAGCCGCCGCGCGTACTGTCGTCGGAAAGGATGGCTAGCGAAGTGACGTGGTCCATCGGCGAATACATGTATGGCGCCGATATTTGGAAGGCTTTTAATTTGCCGGGACAAGCGCCGGAGGCTGTCGGCGTGTACGAAAATCAGCCTTCGCCGGTGAGCGAAAATGTGAAAGGCATTTGGAGCGCGTTTCTTGCCTTCGCAATTCTCCTGCTCGTGCTGCTGGCGGTATTTGACCTGGCGTCGAGCAAAACCCTGGTTTTCAATTCGAGTTACAGCTTGAATGCCGGCGAGCCGAAAGGCGAAGCGTCATTTGTTACAGACGTTTTCAATTTGGACGGGCGCACCTCGAACGTCGAGGTCACCACGTCGGCGAATGTCGATAATTCCTGGATCTATTTGAATTATGCCCTGATCAATGAGGAGACAGGGCGAGCGTGGGATTTCGGGCGCGAGGTCAGCTATTACCACGGCTACGATAGCGATGGTTCGTGGACCGAGGGAAGTCAGAAAGATGAGGTCGTTATCCCCAGCGTTCCCTCAGGTCATTATTACCTGCGGATCGAGCCGGAAGTGGATCCGAGACATCCTCCCTTCGTTTATAGCGTGGAAGTGAGGAGGGACGTTACAGTCCCGGGACTGTTCGGCGTTGCTTTTCTCGCGCTGCTGCTGCCGGCCATCGCCATCACCTGGCGGTCCCTCAGTTTTGAACGCGCCCGATGGGCCGAAAGCGATCATCCGCCTATTCACATCGGGAGTTCGGAGGAATAAGAAATGTTCAGAAAACTCTACCTCGCGTACGGGGTGCTGGTCCTGGGAGGTGCAGCGTTTGCCCAGCACAGCGGCTGGAGTCTCGACAGGATCAATCAGTTGAAAAACGTTCCCAAGTCCGTTCGCGATAATCCGGGCTCCTATCGTTCCGTTTACGGCTTCTATCACCATTACACCGGAGGCAAATAAGATGAACCTCGTTCCGCTCGGCAATGTCATCGCAGCGCTGGCGTTCGCTTTTCTCGGCATGCTCATTTTCATCATCGCGTTTTTGGTGATGGATAAGCTCACGCCCTACCATCTATGGAAGGAAATCGTCCAGGAACACAATATGGCGCTGGCCATTCTCGTGGGGGCCATGTCGATCGGCATTTGCATCATCATTGCCGCCGCCATTCATTAACGTATGGGCATTTTGCTCTTCATCTCGGTGCTGCTGGTTGCGGCTTGCGGACTCATCTATGAACTCGTCGCCGGCACGCTCGCCAGCTACTTGGTAGGGGACAGCGTCTTCCAGTTCTCCACCATCATCGGAACCTATCTTTTCGCCATGGGGATTGGGAGCGCGCTTTCGCGTTACCTGAATCGCGGGCTTGTTCAGCGCTTTGTTTGGATCGAACTGATGATCGGCGTCATCGGCGGCTTTTCTTCGGCGCTCCTGATGCTGGCCTTCGCCTTCACGCAGGGCTTTGAATTGATTCTCTACGCCATTGTTGTTGTGATGGGCGTGCTCGTGGGCTTGGAGATTCCTCTGCTCATGCGCATCGTGCGCGACCGCTATCAATTCCGCGACGTGATCGCTCACGTTCTTACTTTCGACTATCTCGGGGCGCTTGGCGCTTCTCTGCTCTTTCCGCTGCTCCTTGTGCCGCGTCTAGGGCTGGTTCGCTCGGCCATGCTTTTTGGCCTAGTCAACGCCGGCGTGGCGCTTTGGAGCACCTACCTGTTCTCCAATCAGCTTCCCGACACGCGAACGCTCCGCGCAGCCTGCATTCTGATCTTGTGCGGTTTGGGAATCGGCATGGTGGAAGCCCGCCATATAACCGCCACCGCCGAGGATAATATTTATGCCGACGACATCATCTTCGCGCGCGACACGCATTATCAGCATCTGGTGCTCACGCGCTTCAAAGACGATATTCGCCTCTTTCTGAATAGCCATTTGCAATTCAGCTCCCGCGATGAATATCGCTATCACGAGGCTCTGGTCCATCCCGGGCTCGCTGCGATTCCCGTTCCGCACCGCGTTCTCGTACTTGGCGGAGGGGACGGCCTGGCGGTGCGTGAAATTCTCAAGTATCCCCAAATCGATAGCGTCACGCTCGTCGACCTTGATCCGGAAATGACCAAGCTCTTTTCGTCACATCCTATGCTCACGAAGCTCAACAACAAATCGCTTCTATCTGTGCGCGTCCACGTGATCAATGCCGATGCCTTCCCCTGGGTCGATTCGAACACGGACAGCTTTGATTTTATCGTCGTCGATTTTCCCGACCCTACCAACTATTCCCTCGGCAAGCTGTACACAACGGCTTTTTACCGCGCCGTCGCGCGACACCTCAGCGCGCAAGGCATGATGGTGGTGCAGAGCACCTCGCCGATGTTTGCACGCGACTCCTTTTGGTGCATAGCGCAGACCATCAAACAGGCTGGCCTTCAAACCTATCCTTATCACGTCTATGTTCCGAGTTTCGGCGAGTGGGGTTTCGTTCTAGCTTCTTTCCATGAATACACTCCGCCCACTTCTCTTCCCGGTGGTCTCCGCTTCATTAACGTCAAAGGCCTTCCGGCCTTATTCCAATTTCCGCCGGATATGTCCCCGCTTCCCATGCCTGCTAACCATCTGAACGATCAGGTGCTTGTCCGCGCTTATGATAACGACTGGAAGGACATCAGTCATTGAAGGTTGGACGCCGCAAATTTCTCCGTGCCGGAAGTGCAGCGCTCGTTGGACTCTCGCTCAAAACGGACCGGCCGATCGCTGGCTCCTTCGTTAACGACTCCTTCCAGATGGGCCACATGCTACGGGATCGCGCCTCTTTTCCTCCAGCGAAGCACATCGAGAAATTTCCCATTGTTATCGTGGGTGGAGGCATTGCCGGACTGAGCGCCGCCTGGCGTCTGCGCACGCGCGGCTTCACCGATTTCGTCGTTCTGGAAATGAATCCGCAAGCCGGCGGAAATGCATGCTGGGGCGAAAACGAAATCAGCGCGTATCCCTGGGCCGCACATTACGTGCCGGTTCCCGGGCCCAAAGCGGTCTATGTACGGGAGTTGTTTGAAGATCTCGGCGTCCTCAAAAATGGCGAGTGGAATGAGCGCTACCTCTGCTTCGCGCCGCAAGAGCGCCTTTTTCTTTATGGCCGCTGGCAAGACGGCATCGAGCCCGCGGTTGGGCTCACGCAAAAAGGCCGCGAGCAATTCCGGCATCTCGAAGACCTTTTTGCAAAATTCCGCGCGACCGGCGAATTTACGATCCCGCTCGAACTGGGCCGCACCTCGAAGTTCCAGGATTTGGACCGGCTTTCTTTTTCCGATTGGCTCCAGCAGCAGAGCTGCGATTCGAGGCTCGTCAACTGGTACATGAACTACGCCTGCCGCGACGATTACGGAGCACTCGCGAAAGACACCTCTGCCTGGGCTGGCTTGCACTATTTCTGCTCGCGCGAAGTGGAAGAGAAGGGCCCGCTCACCTGGCCCGAGGGAAACGGCTGGATCACGCGTCGCCTGCTCGAACGCGTCGGCGAAAATGTCCGCACCGATGAAATGGTTCATCACATCACGCAAACGAAGCGCGGCTTGAGCGTCTTTTCCGGCGATACCGAATTTCAATCTGAGTTTGTCATCTTCGCCGCGCCTACTTTTCTCGCTCCGTACCTAATAGAAGGGCTTCCTCGCCTGCGCGATTTCATTTACTCGCCTTGGCTTACCGCTAACCTGACCCTCGAACGCATTCCCGATTCACGCGGCGCAGAACCCACCTGGGACACCGTTTTTCTCGACTCGCCCACGCTCGGCTACGTCGATGACACTCACCAAAGCGTGCGCACGCAAATCGACCGCACCGTCTGGACCTTTTATTGGTCTCTCGTCGATGGCACCCCCGCACAGAACCGCCAGCTCCTCCTTGAGAAGGACTGGAACTACTGGAAAGAGGCCATTCTAAACGACCTCGAACGCGTACACTCCGACATCCGCCAGTGCGTTTCGCGCATCGACGTCATGCGCATGGGCCACGCCATGATTCGCCCCACCGTCGGCTCCGTTTTTTCCGAGGAGCGACTTCGCCTCGCGCAGCCGCGCCGGGATTCTCGCCTCCTCTTCGCCAATTCCGATCTCAGCAGCATCTCCATCTTTGAGGAAGCGCAATACCACGGCGTTACCGCTGCACAAACCGTCCTCGAACACCTGCACGGTCGCCGCTAATTCCGCGAACAAACGCAAATCTGCCGCCGGAATCTTCAAATAAAGTTTATGCATCCAATCCAATTGGACGTGCGTACTATATATGTGAGCTTTGGCACTGGTTCTCAGGAAGGAAATTTTAGGAATACAGAATGTTGCTTCAAACCAAGCCCGAACTAACGTATGCAGACGTCACGCCCAAAGAGCTTTACTTCAATCGCCGCAAATTCCTGAAAGCGATGGGCATCGTCAGCGCGGCCGCTTTTGCCGGAAACCGGTTGCTGAAACTTGTCTCTCCTTCTCAGAGCGTATTCGCGGGCGCGAATTTTCCTAATTTGGTGAAGAGCCCCTTCAGCACAACCGAGAAGGTCACTTCCTTCGAAGACGTAACGCACTACAATAATTTCTACGAATTCGGCGTGGACAAAAGCGATCCCGCGAAGCATGCCCAGAAATTTCACACTTCTCCCTGGACTGTTTCCGTCGAAGGCGAAGTCAATACCAAGCGCAAATTCAGCATGGACGAAATTCTCAAGATCGCGCCGCTTGAAGAGCGCATATATCGCCACCGCTGCGTCGAAGGCTGGTCGATTGTGGTTCCCTGGATTGGCTTTTCTCTCAGCAACATTGCAAAACTCGTCGAACCTACGTCCAAGGCGAAATTCGTCGCGTTCGAATCGTATTACGACCCCGGTCAAATGCCCGAGGCCAGGTATGCGGGTATCGAATTCCCCTATGTGGAAGGCCTGCGCCTTGACGAAGCCATGAACCCGCTGACGCTTCTCTGTGTTGGTATGTATGGCGAATCGCTTCCGAATCAGGATGGTGCGCCTGTTCGCATGGTCATTCCCTGGAAATACGGTTTCAAAAGTATCAAATCGATTGTGAAAATCCGTTTTGTAAAGAGCGAGCCGCCAACCACCTGGAATCTTGCCAACTCCCACGAATACGGCTTCTATTCCAACGTGAACCCCAACGTCGATCATCCGCGCTGGTCGCAGGCCACGGAGCGGCGCCTTGGCGATATTTTCCGCCGCAAGACGCTCATGTTCAACGGCTATCAGGATCAGGTCGCCAGCATGTACGTTGGCATGGATCTGAGAAAGTATTATTGAGGCTGGTTCGCCGCGTGCCCTCGTTCCTTTCCAACAAATGGACCAAAGTTCCTCTTTTTCTTCTGTGCCTTGTGCCGTTTGGGATCCTGATTTGGCAAGCGCTCACTGGTGACCTTGGTCCGAATCCTGTCGAGACCCTGCAGCACACCACCGGCGATTGGACGCTGCGCTTCCTCGTTTTGACTCTCTGCATCACTCCGTTGCGCAAGCTTCTCAAACTTCCTGAACTGATTCGCTTCCGACGCATGCTCGGCCTCTTCGCATCTTTCTATGCCTGCCTACACTTTCTTGTCTACCTCGGACCGGACCAGTCCTTCAGTCTGGCCGCGATGTGGAAGGATGTGTACAAACGTCCGTTCATCACGGTGGGGTTTACCGCTTTCGTTCTTCTGATTCCCTTGGCCCTCACCTCGACGGCTGGCTGGATTCGCCGTCTCGGCGGACGCCGCTGGCAAATGCTTCATCGCCTGATCTATATCTCCGCGATCTGTGGCGTGATTCACTACTACTGGATGGTGAAATCCGCGGTCTTGCGGCCACTAACCTACGGAGCCATCGTCGGGGTGTTGCTTCTTTGGCGCTTGGCAGACTGGCTGATTCGCCGGGGCCGCGCCATTCCAGCTGCCGCCAAAACGCAGCGTGCTCCAGCGAACGGCTAGTGAAGCATGGAAAAGGAACGGTCAGTGAGGTGCTGCTTAACCGCGGCTAGTGAACTGTAGTTGTGCCCGCGCCGTTGCCTGGCGTGGATAGTTCGCTGAATTCCAAACCCCAGAAGCGCGGTGCCGGGGTCAGAAACTCCACGCCAATCCTCTGCCCTCTTTCGCAGGGCTCTCCCTGGTACACCACGCGGCATTCCTGCTCTTCCAAAGTTTCCGGGTTCGTCAGGACAAGCATTTCGCCGTTGTCGATTTCATGTTTCAGCAGCAGCAAACCGCCATGTGCGTTCACCACAACGGTCTCGCAAGATTCTTTAAATTTCTTCCCGTTGTGCGCGCGCCCCTGTGCTTGCAGCCGCATCTTATGGAAGGCTCGCCCGCTGCGCCTGTGTGTCGGAGACGTTGTTTCGTTCATACCGCCATCATCGGCTGCTTCGCGAAACGAGGTCCACTGGTCCTCAGGACAGGTGTTCCCCACAAGCAACCGATGGCCGCTTCCGCAAAACGGGGGGCCTCATTGCCGGTGAATTCACGTGCAAGAGGCAGACAGGCGGCATCAACTTGAGGTAGGGTGGATTTATACATATTTATGGAGCGATTTATCACTTGCAATTTGCAAGTAATGCAGACAGAATCCTTTCAAGGCAATTGCATCTTCAACTCTCGCTGGTTTAAAGGAGCTTCGCATGAGCACGGTACGGGTTCTCGTTGGCACTCGCAAAGGCGCGTTCATACTTACCTCCGACGGAAAACGCCAAAGCTGGGAGGTCTCCGGGCCGCATTTTGCCGGTTGGGAGATTTACCATATGAAGGGATCCACGGCCGACCCCAATCGTATCTTTGCCTCGCAGACCAGCGGCTGGTTCGGCCAAATCATCCAACGCTCCGATGACGGCGGCAAAACCTGGATGCAGCCCGGCACTCCCCCTGGCGAACCAACCAGCGCGCCGGGTGGGATGCCCAAGGGCGAGAGCAACAAGTTCGTATATGATGACTCCAAGGAAACGGGAAAGCCGCTCACGACGCATCAGTGGTACGACGGGACCCAGAAACCCTGGGTGTTCAAGCGCGTGTGGCATCTTGAACCTTCGCTCACCGACCCGGACATTGTCTATGCCGGAGTCGAAGACGCCGCGTTGTTCCGCTCGACTGACGGAGGAAAAAGCTGGCACGAACTCTCCGGGCTGCGCGGCCATGGCACAGGCCCTCGCTGGCAGCCTGGTGCGGGAGGGATGTGCCTCCACACCATTATTTTGGACCCAAAGAATCCCAAGCGAATTTACGTCGCTATTTCGGCGGCCGGCGCATTTCGCAGCGACGACGGCGGCGAGAATTGGCTTCCCATCAACAAGGGGCTCTACTCCAAGTACATTCCGGAGCCCACTGCCGAAGTCGGCCATTGCGTTCACCGCATCGCATTGCATCCCTCGCGTCCGGACGTGCTTTTCATGCAAAAGCATTGGGATGTGATGCGCACGGACAACGCCGGCGATTCCTGGCAAAAGATTAGCGGCAACTTGCCCACCGACTTCGGCTTTGTCATCGACGTGAACGCTCACGAGCCAGAGACCGTTTACGTCGTGCCCATTAAGAGCGACGGCGAGCATTTTCCGCTCGATGGAAAATTGCGCGTCTATCGCAGCAAATCCGGCGGCAATGAATGGCAAGAACTTGGAAAAGGTCTGCCGCAGCGTGATTGCTACGTCAACGTGCTCCGCGATGCCATGGCTGTCGATTCTCTGGATGAAAGTGGCGTCTATTTCGGTACCACCGGCGGGCAAGTCTACGTTTCGCCCGATGGCGGGGACAATTGGTCGGCAATCGTGCACGATCTTCCGGCCGTGCTTTCTGTCGAGGTGCAGACGCTCGCATGATTCGAGTCATACTTCCGCCTCATTTGCGAGGACTAGCGCGGATTAGCGGCGAAGTGGAGCTCGAAGTAGCGGGTCACGCCACGCAGCGCTCCGTTCTCGACGCCCTCGAAACCCGCTACCCGATGCTGAGCGGCACGATTCGCGATCACGTCACGCAGCAGCGTAGGCCCTTCCTGCGCTTCTTCGCTTGCGGTGAGGATTTGTCCCACGAGCAGCCCGATGCCCCGCTGCCGCAGGCTGTTGTTTCCGGAGCTGAGCCTCTCTTGATCCTGGGTGCGATCGCTGGCGGCTAACTGCCAGCTGTCTTTCCATTTATAAAGGTAGATCGATCCGCGGGCGCCCAGTCTGCAAACCTAAAACTCCAGCCGCATCTGAAACGCGATCATCCTAGGCGTGCTGTCTCCGCCCAATCCCACGCCCAGCAACCCCGTCGGCGGCGACGTCGCGTACGTCAACGCGCCAAAGCCTGTTTGCGTCGAGGGCTGCCCGGGGATTCCAGCCAGCACCATACTTGGCAGCCCGAAGTTCGGATGGTTGAATACGTTGAAAAATTGGGTGTCAAACCGCAGCTTTAAATTCTCCTTCAATGAAAATGTTTTCGTCAGGTAAAAGTCGCTCCAGGTAAAGTCCGGGCCACGCAGCGCGTTGCGCCCCAGATTGCCAAACTGGCAGTTCTGTGAGCTGTCTCCTCCCGCGCATGCGCCTGTGCTCGGATCAACTGAGGACACAAAAGCATTCGGATTAAGCCATTGCAGTGTGCCCGGCTGCGTCACTCCGGGAATCGGATTGTGATCGTACAACGGCACGCCCGGAACGACGCTCGCGAATTCCGGCCCGCTGCCATTCACGATCCCACACGTCGTTTGCAGATCCTGCGGACATGGCGCCGAATAAGGCGTGCTTAGCACCGAAAACGGAATTCCGCTATGCCAAAAGAATGTTCCTGACACCTGCCAGTCGTTGAGCGCGTAACCCAGGCCGCGACTCTTCACCTTGATGGGCAGCGCATAAACGTATTGCGCATTCAAATTGTTCCGAATGTCGTAATCGCATGGACCATAGTCGCGTGCCAAATCCCCCGGCAAAGGCGACAAAATGCCTCCCGCGGAAAATTTCAAAAATCCTCCGTTTGAAACCGTGTCCATGCAACGACTCCACGTATAGTTCACTTGTCCCGTCAATCCGCTCCCAATGCGCTTCACAGCCGTCAGTTGCAATCCGTCATAATGGCTGTTCGCGCCGGTCGAAAATTGCGTCACCGCGCCAAATCGGGGATCGATGGATTGCTCATAAGGAAACGGCGCAAAGCAGCCATCGCACACCGTTTGATAGCCGTTCACTTGTGTCAAGTAAGGCTGATTGACGGCTCTTGTTCCCACGTATTGTGCTTGAACTTTTCCCGTGGCTCCTAGTTGGTGCTCCAAACCCAGGCTCCACTCCATAAAGTAGGGCGCGTGCAGCTCTCCATTGGGCACCGCTGTAATCGCCACCGGCGCAAGACACGTCGCCGAATTCGACAGCGGAGAAGCGCACGAAAGCTGGCCCTGCGCAAACCCCGAAGTGAACCTCTCGTTCGCCGCAACGGCTGCGTCAACCGCACTGTTCGGGGTGCCCGGTGCAATAGCCATTCCACCGGCCGTGCCTAGCAGCCCGCCTTGAAACGTTTTCACATACGGCGGATTGCCACCGACGATATCCGCGACGCTGCCAGGCAAAATGTCGCTGAAGAGGCCGAAACCGGTTCGCAAGAGTGTCTTGAATGGCATCTGCCAGGCAATCGCCGTTCTGGGCTGCAAGATGGCCAGAGGCGTCGACGAAAATATGTTCCCAAGATGAGTTTGAATTGCCGCATCCAGCGGCTGATTTACGTCGTGCGAAATCGAAGCAAAGGATCCGTTCAGCCGAGCGATTTCTTCTTGCGGATTCAGAGGATTCGAATTGAACGTGTCGCGGATTCCGAAAGTCCAAGTCAGCTTCCTCGTCACTTTCCAAGTATCCTGCGCGTACAAATCGAGATTTAAAAAGTTGAATGGCTCGTTGGAAGTCGTCGGAAATGTCTCCGTCGCAGTCGAAGCGACTCCATATATATATTGCTGCAAATTTGTGTATGTGACCGTCGGCACCGAACCTTCCCCGAAGTCATAATCATTCAGCCTGAGAATCCGTGTATTCGTACCGAATCTTAACTCGTGCGCTCCATGGCTCCACGCGAGATTGTCATTGATGAAAAAACGCGTCGCCCGTCTTCCCTGAACCCACGTGTTGTCCAGCCCGCCCAAAGTAGTGAACGGCGCGTTCGCCCCGTTCCCTTGCAGCACAATCGGAAAGGCGGAAAGGGTCTGCGCAAGATCCGCCGGCCCGAATAGGCTTTCGTACCACGAAAATGCCGGGTTGAGATAGTTCACCAGATTCTGTGAAAAAACGTGCGTGTATCCTGCCGCGAACGAATACAGCGGCTGTGGCGAAATCGCATCGAACACCGAATTGATGGGATCGGTGTATGCCGCTTGCAAGCCGGTGTCCGCCTGAAAGCGGTACCACGTCGTGTTTCTCTCATTGATGTTGTAGTCGACCCGAGCCGTCTGTACCTGTTCGTGATCGTCGCTCGAGTGCGAAATGCTCTGCCGGTTCGCGCAGCCGTTTCCATCGTTCGCAACCGAAGGCGCGCCACCGCTCGCGTCGAAGGGGCATCCCAGCACAGCGAGAGGTGTGCCGCTCGTATTCCCATAAAGCGAAAACATATTCTTGTAAAATGGCACCAATGCGGGCTCCGCTGGATAACACGATCCGGATATGCATCCAGCTGCTTGGCCTGTCGGGAGTTGTTGCAAAACGTAACTCTGGAACGCCGCAGACGGAACTGTGTCCTCGGTAACGATCGGCAACGCAATCCGCACCCACTCGCTGTCGAAAAAGAAGAACAGTTTGTCGTGAACGATCGGCCCGCCGAGACTGCCTCCGAAGTGATTCACCGTCGAGCGCGGCTTGTGATTTCCAGGCGTCGCATTTGTAAAGAAGTCGGCTGCATTGAACCGCGAACCGTTCCACAATTCATACAGATTCCCGTGAAATCGGTTCGAGCCGGATTTCGTCACGTAGTTCACTTGCGATGCGCCGTACCGCCCCTGATCCACCGAATACGAAAGCGTATTGACCGTCACCTCCGAGATCGAATTCAGCCCCAACACAAGATTCGTCGAAAGCCCGCTGTTCAAATTCGTCAGCGGGTCGTTCGTTTCGAGTCCATCGACGATGTAGCCGTTTGAAAGCGCCGGCAGCCCGTTGAACTCCACGTTCCCATATCCATTCGAGCTCCCCACAAAATCGTTCCCGCTTCCCGCGGTGTTGATCAGCGCTCCGGGGGAAAACTGCAACGGGTACGTAAGATCGCCTCCAGGGTTCGGAAGATTTTCCAGCGACTTGGCGTTCAGTGTCGTTGCGGTCGTAGCATTCTCTGGGTTGAGGATGGCCGCATCGCCTCTAACTTCGATTCTTTCCTTTGCTCGCGCCACTTGCAGCGTGAAATTTACGGTCTGTTTCTGTCCGAGTCCGGAAGACACGGCGTCAATTTTCTGCGGTTCAAATCCCGCCGCTTCCACCCTGACCATGTACGTTCCCGGAAGCAATTGCGCGAAGCTGAACCGGCCTGACTCGTCCGTTGTCGCGCTCCGCCTCAATCCCGTCGCCCCATTGACGATGGTCACCCTTGCATCCGGCACGCCCGCGCCGCTCGCATCGCTCACCTCGCCGACGATCGCGCTCGTGGTTTCTCCTTGCGCAAAAGCTGCCCTGGACAACAGCAGCCATCCCGCAAGCAACACTATCGCAACTCTGGCGCTCCGCATCATGGCGCGGTTACGTCTCTCGCTGGAATCTTCCGCACCTCTCCCCACAAGTCCTCTAGGGCAAACTTTGCAAGCATTTGTTATTCACTATAGTTAAGCAACAGACTTAAGGCAAGTAAATAGAATGGATGAAAGTAGCTTATTGTCAACGCCAAGACACACGGCCAACCGGCCGCGTCCTTCCCGGAAGCACCTAGACCTCTTGTGGGTGAATAAAAAAACGCTGATGATGGGGACGAAGTCAGTCGACTTTGCAGCCACAGCCGCCAAAGTCACGCGTCACGGTGATGCGCCGGTCGGCCAAGTGTCGTCCACTTGTTGCTGCCGACTGGTGTACCGCGCCCTAGTTTCGATCAAGCAGGGGAGCGCGTAACTGTCGCGCTCAAATCCGAAGGCCGCCTGTCAGGAAGTTTTCGGTGCAGGCGAAGCGCTATTTGCCGCCTCAGCTTCAACGCGGATGAATTTGCGCATTCCATTGATGGCCGCCTGGGCATGATGAACCTGCTCATGAATGTCTTCCACGGAATCGCGTTCCTCTCTCGAAAGCTTGGAGTTATCGCGGAGAAGCTCGGCGTAGCCTAGAATCGCGGTCAGCGGGTTGCTGATTTCATGGGTTGCGCCAAAAGCCAGACGTCCAAGCGCCGCCAGTCTTTGGGATTCCAGAATTTGATTTTGCACCACCTTGAGGCTCTCTAGAGAAGACTCCGTTGAACCAATCAAGCGCAGAAGCTCGCGGTCCATCGAGGTGAGTTTGAGGAAGGTCAAAGTGCCAAGAAAAAGCATCGCGCCGAAGATCAACCGCAGCCGAAAGAGCTCTATCGACTGCGGATTGTGGCGATCGTAAACCGTGGCGATAGCCAGAAGAGGGAGAGAAATCACTCCGATCATGGCGAGCCGGGCGCTCCACGAGCCGGAGTTTTGGGGAGCAGCATCAGATGGGGCGGGCTGAGATTCCAGCTTTGCCCCCAGTGCGGCGGCAACAGTGAGCAAACCCAGCGAAAACCCCCAAGGTACGTCGTAGAAGCTCCCTGTGTAGTAGACGCCCCGGTCGATGAAGATGTTTTGCAAAAGACTCCCGGCGGCAAAGGAGGATAACGCGAAGAAAAACTGTCCGTAAAATCTCTTCCATTCGCCTCCGCTTTTCACGTAGAGCGTTCCCATGGCGATCAGCACGGCGCAATGTTCGGCTAGAGCGAGGACGTAGTACGCAGGGTTGTAATTGGCATAGCTTCGAATCACAAATTGCCAGGGCAAGGCAAAATAGAGATACAAGCAAACCCACCAGAAGAGCAGTAGAAGAAAGTCCAAACGGCGAAACCTTAGATTGCCGGAAACGGCTTCAGCGTGCGGCCCGAGCGCCAGCGAGGCCAGCGTAGGGACTAGAGCAAGAAGAAAAAGTCCATCCCCGGCCACGGGGTTCGGTGCCGCGTGGCCGCGCACAACATCGTAGTAAAACCAGACAAATTGCGACAAGAACAGGATCCCGAATCCCGCTTCATTCAAATTCCAAAACAATCGTACCGTTCCGCTCGATTCCCGCCGGTTGCTCCGAAAAGACAGCATCACAACAAGCGCGAGCAGGCACGGAAAGGTATCCCCGAGTGCCGTCAGAACCCGGCCAGAATGCAAAAACAAAGCCGAAGCGATCTGCGCAAGCACTAGGACCAGCGCGATCCGAGTCCAGATTGTGTCAATCCTTCGAAACAATCCTGCGTCTCCCATGGCCTCAAGAAGTTTAGGAAACCGCTTCGACCACTCCACCCTCAGCGGCTGGAAGCACCAGCCGGAAAAGGGCTCCGCCTCCGGGCCGGTTCTGGCAGTCGATTTCGCCGCCATGTTGCCGGATGATCCCGTAGCACGTGCTGAGTCCCAGTCCCACACCTTTCCCCATAGGCTTGGTGGTATAGAACGGTTCAAAAACGCGGCGCGGATCTTTCAGCCCCAATCCTGTGTCCAAAAATCCGATTTCTATGTGTGCTTGCTGTGCTCTGATCGTGATGGTCAGCAACCCTTCTTCGTTTTCTTCCATGGCGTCAATCGCATTCGCGATGATATGCAGAAAAACCTGAATCAGCTGATTGGCGTCACCTTCTGCAGGAGGTATCTCGCCCTCTTCTCGAATTTCCACTCGAGCTCGGTGCCGGCGTTCCGCACGCGTCAAGTTCACGGCGCTATCCAAGAGTGGCCGCAGATTCACGGTAGATCGATGCACCGGTCTCTCTTGCGCGAAGCTCAGCATCTTCTCGACTAGGTTGCTTGTTCGCCGGGCGGCCTCGCCGATTTTCGCCGCCATCTTTTGGCGATTTAGCTCCTCGCCCGGACGCGAGCTCAAGACTTCGACGTCCTTCCCGACTGCGGCCATGGCGTTATGGATTTCGTGAGCCACTCGGGCCACGAGCTTGCCCAGCGACGCCAGCTTTTCGCTCTGGACCAGCCGGTCCTCGAATCGCCTCAGGTTCGAATAGGCCAGGGATGCGTCTTGCAGGTAGCCGGCGAGTTTGAAGTTAAGCAGATCTTGCTTCAACAAAAGCAGAATGGTCAAAAGCAGCATCGTGAACAATGTCAGGAGAATCCGGAAATGGCGCACCGAATCTTGCGTCCCTCCGCTCATCACGAGCCACAGGCCGATCGCGGGCGTCGAAAGGGTCGCCAGCATGGAGAGCCTCGCTGACCATAAAACTCTTTTTCTGCTCGGTCCGCTCTCGCTCTTAGGTGCCTTCGCGGCGGCAGACTGCCCTCTTTCCGAATCGGCGGGGTACATTATCGACGCGACGCAAAACCACGCCATCGCCGCCGTGAGTGGAACGTCGTACAAGCTACCTGTGTAATAGTGCCCCGCTTTGATGGCGCGGTTGATCAGGATCGATGCGAGGCTATACGTTGCCGTAGCGCCGAGAAAGTTTAAGTAGAAGCCGCGCCAGGCTCCGCGGTTTCGAAAGGCCACGGCCGTCAAAATGAGCAGAAATACTTGATTCCCTACCGCGTCGACAATGTCCGAGTTCCGGTTGTAACGTACCAAATCATTTCCGGCCAGCAGGTAGGCCATGGCCGAGAAAAGATAGACGTACGTCCAGTAAACGAGAAGCGAACTCAGGTCAAAAAAACCCAGCAGGCGGGGATGATCGGCTCTCTCGTCGCTTGGTTCAAGGGCCAGCGCTGCAAACATCGGAACGAGTTTGATGAAGAGCAGAAACTCTCCAACGGGCACCGACGGAACCGGCCGGTTCACCCCCACTTCATAATAGACCCACAAAAACATGTTGACCGACCACATCGCGAACCCGAGCGCAATCAAAAGCCAGAACGCCCGCGATGTGCCCCATTGGGAAAGGCCTTTCCAAGCAAAGAAGAGAGTCGCCGTCGCCAGCAGGAATAACTGCGTCAAATCCCCGAAAGCTGTAAGCGCATAACTTGGCTGGCCGCGAAGCGCGCCACCGGCAAGCAGGATCGGCAGAAGTATCGCCAGGACGACGAGAGCTTTCTTGCTGGAGATAGTCCAGCTGCTTGATTGGATCTGAAGTTCGCCCGCTGCTTCCTGCACACGCTCACCTATCCGGAGCAAATCCAACGGCCACGTGTCATGCGGCCCCAGCACCGAGCAACATCGTGATGTGCCTGTTCCGTCTCCCAGGGAGACAGCCCCGGAGAAGGCAAACAAATCGCCTGTGTCTTTTCTCCATTGTGCATGCTTCGTCCGCTAGTTCAGGGACAATTGTTGGGGTGCGTGGCGCAATGAATACACGCGCACAACGACAGATTGATGCGCCGTGGCTTCCTGTTTGGGACCCGCTGAATCGGAACGCTCGTTGCCATAAACGCTGTGAATTTGGACAACAAGCGACCACCCTCATTTTCGGCGTATTGCTTCAGGACTGGCCTTCGAGCCTGGCGCGCGCGCTGCTCTTGTATGCGAATCAACAACCGGATGTGTCTGTGCTCGTACTTCGATCTTTCACGCCCTTGGAACCGCCAAGCGTTATCATTCGGGACGCGCAAGATTCCGCTGCACGAGCCCTGCAAACTGTTCCGCCGCTTCCTTAACCAAGAATCCCATTTTCGGGTGGGTTGCTTCCAGATCTATGGCCAACCCGTAATTTCGCAGGGCTTCGGATGTGGTCGGCCCTATGGAAGCCTTCACAACCTTCGCTAACCCCGCGGTGAGCGCCTCCTTCTTCCCGCTCTGTTCGGCTATTTGGAAGAGATGGACGACCTGCACGCTGGTGGTAAATAGCGCCGCGTCGATCTCGCGTGCGATCACGGCGTCCACCGCCGCCCGCAGCGGACCTGTATCCTCCGGCAAGTCCCATCGATAAACTGGCACCTGCATAACGCGAGCCCCGCGCTCTCGCAATCCCTCGAGTAGCTCCGGATTGGAAACTCCGTATTCCTGTACCGCGACGTTTTTCCCGCGCAAATCCAATTTCTTTTCGTCAATCGTTTGCAGTAATTCGCGCCAGGTATTTGGTTCCGGCGCGGTCAATGTGATCGGCACTTTCCAATCGCGCAGGACAGCCACAGGCTTTGGCCCTCGCGCCACGACGGAAACTTTTCTCAATGCCTCGAAAAACTTCTCCGCGGGATACGCGCCTTCCAGCAAGTTCAAAAGCGCCCGTGCTCCCACGCCCGTCAAAAAGATAACCGCGTCGAGTTTTTCTTCCAGCAAAGATTCAGCGAATTTCAAAGCCGCCGGATTCGACGAGAGCGGCACCTCGCGCATTGCCGGTGCGTGTACCGCCTTGCCGCCGTAAGTCTCAATTAGTCGGCTCATCTCCACCCCGCGCCGGCTCTCCAGCGTCAGCACCGTCTTGCCTTGAAAATTCGTCGCGAGCATTCCCATCCGTCCTCCTTCTTACGATACCCCGGCTGCACGGGAATGGGGAGTGCCGGCCGTTCGTCTCATTCAGCATACTCGGTTCTACAACGGCGCAAGTAGAGCGCAAGTGCTGCGGCCGGTGCTACGCGAAGGCGCGGCGCTGCTAACCGTAGGAACGGTTTTTGGATTTTTGGGCGCTGCGGCCGTGGCAAACACTTTCTCGGCGCTTACGAACATTCTTGTTGAAACACTTCAGGTCGGGATGGACGACCCACGCTTGCTCCTCGGCGCGCCAGCGCTGCAGCAGCGGTCGCCATGCTCCCCTGTTACCTGCCGGCGCGCAGGTCGGTGAAGATCGATCCGCTCAAGGCCTTGCGCCAGGAATAGGATGCCCACGGGTTCTTCTCCACCCTACCGTCGCGATGATCAATTTCTCCCCTTTGCGCCGATCATCAGCGCATTCATCGGCGGCCGTGGCCGCACACTTCGCGCAGCGTCAACGCCAACCGTTCTCAGGAGCGACGGACCGGGAATGTCACCGAATCGCCAGATGTTTGCACATCTTGTCCAGAGGAAGGGTTACGCGCGATTTGCGAGGGCTAGTCGTACCGCAGCGCGACAACAGGGTCGACGCGCATGGCGCGGCGCGCGGGAATGTAGCAGGCGACCAGCGCGACGAGTGTTAGCACGATGGCGACGGCGGAAAAGGTGAGCGGGTCGGTGGCGCTGACGCCGTAGAGAATCGTGGTCATCAGGCGCGTTAAACCGGCAGCAGCGGCGAGACCGATCACCACGCCGAGGAGCGCCAGGCGTGCGCCTTGCCCCAAAACAATCTTGAGCACGTGGCTTCTTTGCGCGCCCAACGCCATGCGAATTCCGATCTCATGCGCGCGTTGGCCGGCGATATAAGAAATCACGCCGTATATTCCGATGCTTGCAAGCACGAGCGCCAACGCGGCGAAGACAGCGAGCAGAATCATGGCGAAGCGATGCGACGCGAGAGAGCGTGCAATAAGGGAGTCCATGGTTTCCGGTTCATACAAAACAGCTTTGCTGTTGAATTCATGCAAGGCATCGCGAACGGCGCCGGCGAATGCCTCCGGTGAACTTTGTGTGCGAATCACGTACCCCGCGGTGAAAACAGCCCAAGTCTTGAGTTGGTTATCGGGCAGTTGAAAAGGCGACATATAGAACTGTGCCTGTATAGGCGAGTTCGCAGTCTCGTCGAGGCCGTATTGTTTAACATGACCAACGACGCCGACGATCTGGAGCGGCTGCGTGTACACGAGGCTGAAATTGAGGCGTTTCCCTATCGGGTCCTCATTGCCGAAAAATTTCTGCGCGAAATTTTCGTCAATGACGCAGACGCCAGGCGAATTAGCGTCATCCTGCGCGGTCAAGAAGCGCCGGCGAAGAAGAGGGATTTTCATGACTTTGAGGTAATCCGGGCCGACGCGATACCACAGCGCATAGGGCATGCTGACTTCGTTTGCCGGCTTGGGTTGGTCTTCGCGCCAAAAAATCAGTCCGGACTCGCGGTCCAAGGGCTTTGCACCGGTCGTTAGAGAAACGGCGCTAATACCGGGAACAGAAGAGATCTTTTCTGTGAACTGCCGGAGGCTCGCGCGAATTGCATTTGCGTCGGAATTGCTGACGGACGGCGGAAAACCGACCCGGAAGGAAAGCACATTGTGCGGATCGAATCCGGGACCGACGCTCCAGAGACCGACGAGAGTGCGGATCGTGAGGCCAGCGCCGATGAGCAACACAACGGCGAGAGCCATTTCCACAATCACGAAGATGTTTTGTGTGCGGTAACGCGCCCCGCTGGAGCCGCGTCCGCCTTCCTTGAGCGTCTCGTGCAAATCAGGATGCGAAGTTTTGAGCGCGGGCGCGAGTCCAAAGAGCACGCCGGCAGCGAGCGAGATGACGAGTGTAAAGAGAAGCACGCGCGGATCCAATCGCACCTCATTGGCGCGCGGCAGCGCGCTGGGAAGCGCGGCCAACGCGGCGCGCGTTCCCCAAGAAGCCAAAAGCAAGCCAAGCGCGCCGCCAGTCATCGCCAGGAGCACGCTTTCGGTCAATAGCTGGCGGATGACGCGGCCCTGGCTTGCGCCCAGCGCGGCGCGAATGGCAAATTCGCGTCCGCGGCCCGTGGAGCGCGCGAGAAGCAAATTGGCTACGTTCACGCAGGCAATCAGCAGCACGAAACCTACCGCCGCTAACAATACGAGAAGGAATGGCCGAATATCGCGCACCATAACTTGCTCGAGCGGCGTAACCACAATTCCGACGTCTTTGTCGGTATCCGGATAGGCCACACCCAGATTGCGCGCTACGCCATCCATGTCCGCGCGCGCCTGATCCAGCGCCACCCCTTGCTTCATTCTTCCCACGGCCCAGATCGATATCATTCGCCGGTCACGCACCGGAGGGTCCTTCGATGCGCCAATGGTGACGTAAACATCGCTCAAGTGAAAACGGGTCGAGGAGCAACAGAAGTAGAAATTCTCCGGAAGCACGCCGACGACGGTGTAATCCGTGCCGTCCAGATTCAGCGCCTTGCCAACGATGTCCGGCGAAGCGCCGAATTTTGTTTTCCAAAAGCCTCCGCTAAGAATGACGGCAGGCGGACCGCCCAATTGATCTTCAGCAGAAGAAAAATCGCGGCCGAGGATAGGATTCACGCTGAGGAGAGAGAAAAAACTGGCGGAAACGTCCATGGCGGTGACCTGCTCGGCGTCGCCCTGGCCAGTCAAATTGAAGCTGTCCCGCCGGTATGCAGCGAGCGAGGAAAATGTATGGTTGAGGCGCACCCAATCGAGGAAATTCAGGTAGGACGCCGAGCTTTCGCCATACCCTGGAAACCAGCCAGCCACGCTGACGACCTGATCCGGATGCGGGTAGGGCAGCGGATTGAGGAGCACGCCGTTCACCACGGAAAAGAGCGATGTATTCGCCCCGATGCCGAGAGCGAGAGTCAGGATGGCGATGGCGGTGAAGCCGGGAGATTTGCACAGTATTCGCCCCGCGAAGCGCAAATCCTGCCAGCATGTCTGCACACAAGATTCCCAACCGGAAGCGCGAACGATCTCCCTTGCCAGTTCCAGATTCCCCCGCTCCAAGCGCACTTCGCGAAGGGCATCCTTGCGGCTCATGCCCTGCTGCACCTTTTCCTCGGCCGCCATCTCCAGGAAGCCTTTGAGTTCTTCGTTCAGCTCTTTATTGACCTGCTCCTTTCGGAGAAGTGATCGCAGCCCGCCCGCAATGCTTCGCAGAATTGACATGGAACCTCCCTACGACGTCTCCAAGATTCTGGCGATCGCCGCCACTTGCCTTCCCCATTCTCGTGTTTCGCTGTTGAGCCTCTTTTGCCCTTGTGCTGTTAAGGCGTAGTACTTTGCTCGCCTGCTGTTCTCCGTCGCCTTCCATTCGCCTCGGATCAGGCCATCTCGTTGTAGCCGCTGCACGGCTACAAACAGCGAGCCCGCGTTGAGGCGGAAAACTCCTTGGCTCATCTGTTCGAGCCGCACCGCAATCCCGTATCCGTGCATTGGTTCGAGCGCCAGCATTTTTAGAATCAGCATGTCCAGAGTGCCTTGGACCAGATCACTCGGCTTGTCCGTCACGATTCCTCCTGAGCGTCAGGAGGAAGAATACACTTCTCCTCCTGATTGTCAAGAGGAGAAACGTGGAACAGGAAACCGCTTAAACCGCTCACATCCTGGCAGCGATAACCGGTCGAGTGGGGATTGGAACGAACCTGTCCAGCACCCCGACTCAACATGGCTTGGTCTACTTCCCCCAACCGGGCTCTTGGCCCGGAATAATTCCAGTTAGCCCGTCATCTTTTCCGAAGAAGAGATTCGCGGCAGCTTTCCAACGCAAGCTATAGAGAAGGCATACCCAAGTCTCAACTACCCTGTTGAGTTGCTGAACCAACGCAAGACGCGGAGAGCGCGCAGCGTAGTCCAGCGGCTGGCGCTGCGGACATCGGTCTCCATCTCCAATGGAATAGGCTCGGGATGCAGAAGGTTCAACGGCCAGCGCCCGTTCTGGTGGCGCCGCTCTATCACGATTTTGATGACCTCGCCGACGCGGCGGTCCGGTTTGATTCCTGCATTTCGCAGATAATCTAGTCCGCGCAACACGTCGTAGTGCCAGAACGTCGGATATGTGAAGCGCAGCCAGCGTTTGTCGATGACCCTGCCGGTGCGAAGCGAGCGGAACAAGCGGCGCTCCAGCAGATAGTTTTCGCCCCGCTTGCGCGCCTTCGTGACGGCCGCCGATTTGCGCCCCGCCCGCTCATAGTCAAGCAGTCCTTCCAGCACGCAGATAGTGGTATGGAACGAAGAGCGTCGGCTCGGCGGGCGTTTCGCCGACACGAAAGGCCATGCTTCGCAGTTCCAGCCGCCATCTTCGAGCTGCTCGCCCAGGAGTTGCTTGGCTAGCGCGTCGTTCGGCTCCTTGAAATACGCACCCACGCCGAGGATTCTGCCGTTGATGCACGGCTCCGTTTCGCCGTGAAGGTAAGGCCGGTTGTTGAGCCACTTAAACACGAGCTCCTTGTCGACGCGGTCGACCATCTTGCGAGCCTGTTTGCTGGCGGGGTCGAGACCGAGGTCTTTCAAGACCACGAGGCTGAAGAGAGTTATAAGGTCCCACTTCGGCCCGCCGCCCCAGTGCCCGGCAGGAGATTGCCGGGCGAGAAGTTGCGCTCCCCATCCCTCGGTTGCGACGCGCGACCTCTCGGCGGCAATCGCCCCGGGGCCTTCGCCGGTGAGGTCCCTCATGACCTGCCAACGAATGGCCGGGTCAGAATCCAGAAGCCATTTTATGTGTGCAGGTCGGGGTGCGTAATCGTGTAGGCGCATTGGTCTCTTATAGCATGCGATGTGTAAATTTCGACCCGCTCGCCGAGCTGCGTTCACCTTGTCTCCTGTCGCGGAAGCGCGGGCAAAAAGCCTTCAGGACCGATCTTCGACAACCCGGAAATTATCGAGAAACGGGGTGCACGGAACTTGAGGCCGCAACAGATGTCCGCTATTAGGGGACTTTTTCCACAAGCAACAGCGCGCCGTTACTCTCCCGCCCTCCGCCGCGAACAGCCAACCCACCGCCGTTCCAATATTCCTGTCTTTCCTTGGACTTTCTACGTCTCGTGAGCTTGTGCCCGTGATGGGCCCGGCCCTAGAATAGGGTTAAGCGGTCGAGGATAGGTTTAGAAATCCACGCGCATTCCTCTGCCGCATACATGCATCTCAAGTTTCATTTTTTAATTTATTCGAAAGGACTCGTGGCCCTCGAGAGCCCCTCTTATGAATCTTTCTGAATTCATAGCAGCAAATCGCGACAAGCATCTGGCGGAACTATGCGAATTTCTGCGTATTCCCAGCGTAAGCGCCAAAACCGAACACAAACCGGACATCGAACGCGCCGCTCGCTGGGTGGCCGAAAATCTCCGCGCCGCTGGATTCCAGAAAATCGAAATTGTTCCCACTAATCTCCATCCCTTGGTCTATGCCGAATCTCTCGAAGCTCCCGGCAAACCGACCATCCTTTTCTACGGCCACTACGACGTGCAGCCCGCCGAACCGCTCGACCTGTGGACCTCGCCCGCCTTCGAACCTGCCGTCCGCAACGGCAATCTCTTTGGCCGCGGCACTGCCGATGACAAAGGCCAAGTACACATCCATCTAAAGGCCCTCGAATCCCTCCAGAAAGCGAACGGGAAGCTGCCGGTCAATGTGAAAGTGCTGATCGAAGGCGAAGAAGAGGTCGGAAGCGTCAGCCTGTGGGACTACGTCCAAAAGAATAAGGAAAAACTAAAAGCCGATGCTCTCGTCGTTTCCGATACTTCGATGCTTGCGAAAGGTGTGCCTTCCATCACCTATGGCCTGCGCGGTTTGAATTACTACCAGATGGAACTCACCGGTCCCGTGCGCGATCTCCATTCTGGCGTCTACGGGGGCGCGGTTCCGAATCCGTTGACGATTCTCGCCGAACTATTCGCCAAACTTCACGACAAGAATTTCCACGTCACCGTTCCGGGCTTCTACGATAAGGTTGCAAAAATTGCTTCTGCCGAAGGCAAAGCCTTGAATTCGCTGCCCTGGAAGAAAAAGGCTTTCCAGGAAGCTGTCGGTGCGCCCGGCTATGCCGGTGAAAAAGGATTTACCATCCTCGAGCAACTTTGGACCAGGCCTACTCTTGAATTGAACGGAATTTGGGGCGGCTATCAAGGCGAAGGCGCAAAAACGGTTATTCCCTCCAAAGCCTACGCGAAATTTTCCACACGGCTCGTTCCCAACCAGGAGCCGCACAAAATTGCCGCGCTCGTTGAAAAACATATTCGCAAACTCTTGCCGAAGACCGTCAAGTGCATGTTTGACGTTCTCAGTACCGGCAAACCCTGGGTAGCGCCGTTTCACGCGCCAATTTTTAAGATCGCCCAAGGCGCTCTCGAAAAGGGCTTTGGGAAAAAGGCCGTTTTTATTCGCGAAGGCGGATCCATCCCATTCGTCACGCAAATGCATGACACATTCAAGGTTCCCTGCGTGCTTCTCGGTTTCGGTCTCCCTGACGAAAACGCCCACGCCCCCGACGAACACATCGCTCTCGAAAATTATTTCGGCGGCATCAAAGCCATCGCCCACTTTTACGCGGATCTAGCCGCGCTTTAGCCGCGCAACGCTGTTCGATTGCCTGTGTGCCCCTCTTCGGAGGATCGTGCCGCGATGCGGCATGAGGGATTGTTACCCGTCCCAATCGCTCGCACCCTCTGTTTTTGCGGGTTATTCACAGGCTGCCCGCGAAAAGCCGCATTTTTCCAGCCTTTTTTGCTATTTTTCCTTGCGTTCTCTTAATTCCTTGGCTATAGTCCGAAACGGCCCGAGTTTTTCCGCAGCTAAACAGGGGTAGTTGGCTCGCGGCCTGCCCCGCTTCTTTCGGGGTGGAAAGTACATACAGGAGGATAAGCAGACTAGATGGCAGCCAAGCCTTTGAGCAAGAGCAAAATCGTTTCGCACATCGCCGAGAAAGTCGCCACTCCGAAGAAAACCGCGGCGCTCTTTTTTGAAGAGCTTTTCAAGCTCGCGGTCAAGGAAGCAAAGGGCGGCGCGGGCAAGTTCGTGATTCCGGGCATCGGCCGGGTCGTGAAAGCGCACCGCAAGGCGCGTATGGGTCGCAACCCGCAGACAGGCGAAGCGATCAAGATCAAGGCGAAGACCGTGGTTCGTCTGCGTCCGGCGAAGGCGTTGAAGGACGCGATTCTCAAGTAGTTGTTCCTCGATTGGCGTTTTGAAACCGGGTTTGCCCCCGGCGGCTTGAGCAATCAGGCGGCCGGGGGCTTTTCTCTTTTTAGTCCATCCTTAAGAATTAGATTTCACGAATAGCTTTTCTATCGTTCTTGGAGCTCCGAGCGTTTCTTGACGCGGCTGCCTCCGCGGCAACGCTTCCTAGCGGGCGTGCCATGCGCTTTCGTCCTCTATCTAAAGCGGCTAAGACTATTTCGTGCCGCCGGCTCAGAGCGTTTTCACGTAGGCCACGACGTCCTTGATTTGCTGCGCATCCAGCACGTCCTTGAAGGGCGGCATAAGCGAATCGCCGTTCTCGATCCACGTGGTCAGATTCTCGGTGGTGACTTTTTTGTTGTTCACGCTAAACGTGCCGCGCTTGTAAAGTCCTTTCAGTCCGGGGCCGATTTTTCGATTCGTGCTATCCGCAAAGTGGCAGATGGAGCATTTTTGCTCGAACAGATCCTTGCCCTTGGCCGCCGATGCCGATAATTTGCCCGCCGTCGTTTTTTCCTGCGACTTCGCCGTCGTATCCTGCGCCAGCACGGCTACGCACAAGCTCAATAACGCGATCCCAAGAACCAGATAATTTCGCTTCACGTCTCCCCCTCATCTTCTTGCAAATTCCGCCGAAGTCTAGCTTGTAAATTGCGCCTCTATCTTCTCTTTTTATCACCGTAATTTCCACTCCCGGAACCCGGCACAAAGTACAGGTTCCCACGGGGCACCGCTGGAACTCTCGTACTTTTGACCTCGCCAGAACCGTGTGATAACTCTAGATCATGAGCCAGGAAACCCTGACGCGAGCCTGGGAAATCCTTCAAGACGCTTATCAGGCGCAAATGGAGGGCGATTACGACCGGGCTGTCGAGCTCTATCAATCCTCGCTCGAACTGCACCCGACGGCGGAAGCGTACACGTTTCTTGGCTGGACGTATCATTTTCAGGGGCGCATCGAAGAGGCCATCGCGGAGTGCAGGCGCGCCATCGAAGTCGATCCGGAATTCGGGAATCCTTACAACGACATAGGAGCTTATTTGATCGAGTTGGGGCGGTTCGATGAAGCGATCCCGTGGCTCGAACGTGCGATTGAAGCGCGCCGGTATGAGCCGCGTCATTTTCCGCACTACAATTTGGGCCGAGCCTATCTCGGCAAAGAGATGTACGGCCGGGCGATGAGATGTTTTCAAGAGGCGCTCGAAGTCGAGCCGCGCTATTCGCTGGCGCGGCAAGCGCTCGCCTCGCTTCGCCGCATGGTCAACTGAAACCGCCGATCGCTCACCGCACAAGGTCAGAAGTTCAAATCCAAACAAAGCCTTTGGGAAAAATCCCGCGCTGCACGGCGTCATGAGGCGCCTTCTTGCGTCGTAGGTTTGACAAGGCGGTCGTAGATGAGGAGCAGGAAAGCAGTGGCGAAGCCGACGGCGCTGATGGCCCACCAGGCGCGTTCGGGATGGTGCGCAACCTCGCCGAAGTGATGCATCATCCTGCCGCCGAACCAACCTCCTACCAACGAGCCGATTCCGATGGGAAGAAATGCGAAGCCCATGTAGGTGCCTTGCTGACCGGGAGGCGCGAGACGCGAAATGTAAGCGTAGTAAGGCGGCTGCTGAATGATTTCGCCAAGAGCCAGCACGGCTATGGAAACCACAGCGCCTGTCACCGTTGGCCAGAACGACAGAACCAGCCACGACATGGATGAAATGACAGTGCCGAGAATGACGGCGTGGAACGGCGGAATCTTGCGGGCCAAATAGTTGACGATGAAGGTGAGGCAGACAACAACGGCAGCATCGGTGATGAGGATAAGTTCGACGCGAGCTTTGGAGTTCACGTAGGTGTGAATGTAACCCGGCAGGCTGGTGTATTGCTGCCAGAAAACGATCCAGTAGCCGGTGAAGATGAGAAGGAAAATGAGAAATCGCGGCGGCCAAATGACAGCTCGGAAGTTTTTGACGACTTGGAACAAACTTGGAGCGGGTTCGTCGCCCGGTTTGCGCGGTTCGCGGAAGAAAAAGAGGATGAGGAAAAACATGGCGAAAACGCTGAGGGCGGAGATGCGAAAAACTCTCTCGAGTCCAAAATGCGTGTGGGCCCAATCGGCGACGAAGGGACCGGCAGTGCCGCCGATATTCACCATGGTGTAGTAGATGGAATAGCCGAGGGTGCGGACATTTTCCTTGGAGGCGCGGGCGGTGGTGCCGACGACGCTGGGTTTTACGAGAGCGATGCCGAGCGCGGGAAGAATCAGGATCACGCCGACGAATAAAGTGAGCGGGACGGCGTTGCGAATCGGAGCGAGCCAGGACGCGCCGATGGAGCCGATCAGGAAGTAGGCGGCCGCCAAAATCAGATAGGCTATTGAGAGCGCGCGGCGGAAGCCGAGTTTGTCCGCCACGGCGCCGCCGAAAATCGCGAGGAACCAGACCATGCCCCCGAAGAATCCGGTGAGCGAGTCCGTGGTCTCTGTGGAAAAGGCGAGCCTTTCGTGTAGATAGAGGGCCAGCGAGGAGAATGCGCCGTAATAGGAGAGGCGCTCGAAGATTTCGCTGGTGTTGGCGACCCAGAAAGGGCGCTCGAAGCCGTCGCGAATTTCCTGGAGCCGCAAGCTAGCGCTCATCGATCCCCCTGATGGAGTGCGGGGATTGTACTTGAAGAGTCGAAAGTCGAAGGTTGAGAGTTGAAGGAAGAGCGCACGCCGGGCTGGGATGCATACTTCGCCCCGCGTGGATTGAGTCGTGATGGTCGTTGAGTGGACGGCGGGGACCCTCCGAGGCGATTTTTTTGAGGCGCGGGCCCCCCACCCGGGGGTGTCCGCAAGTTATGAAGTAACTGCATGAAGGGATTGGAGTTGCGGGAATTCCTGCGTGTGACGGACGAAGCAGAGAGGCAAGTGATGCAAGGACCTAGCGGCTTCGAACCCCTCCCCTGTTTTTTGTAAGCGTTGCATTTAAAGGATTTATTGGCGAGGGGAAGGCAGATCGCCGGCTGCGCTCGATAGGACAGCCAGGGGGAAAGTTGGCGCGACATTATGAGACAGAGGAGAGAGGGATTCCGATCGGGCGGCGCTAGACGACCGGCGCAGGGTTGAAGAGAGAACGGGGCCGAGCGAAGACTGGCAGTCGCCGGAGGGGATGGCGAGGCGGGAGAGAAATCCTTCGAGGTTCGGGATAAGCATGGGAAATGGTACCAGAGGGAGTGGGGCGTTGTCAACCGATTTGTTATATTATCGACATGTTATTCGAACGGGACGCGCTGGTTCGAACGGGATAGGCGGAAGTGGAGGTGATGGAAGGAGTTGGCGGGGTGTTTAGTGATTTGATACGGTTGTGGAAATGTGTGGAAAACGAGAATGACTGGGCATCCATGTCGCGCAAGCCAGAAATTGTGCTCAGCAGGGGCCGACTCAGACAGGCAAACTCAGAGTCATTTGTTCTCGATGCGGCGGACCTTGATGACGGCGTGAGCCTCCGATTGGTTCAGCTGGACTAGCACGTCACCGGACGCCGATAGATCGTACGGTGAGGGCGAGCGGTTGGGTGAGGCGCTGATTTCGTACGAGCCATACGGCACATGATCAAAGACGACGACCGTTTTGCCGGGGTCAAGCACAATTGTTGAACCGTAATCGTACAGAGTGTCTTTGTGAGCCAGAGGATCGGCGTTTCCAAGCGAAACTGCGAATGGATCATGGAAATCTGCGGGGATTTCGAGCTCAACCGTCACCGTTCCGAGACTTTCCTTGTGGAGCGTTACATCAATGTGAGTGAGGACCTGGGGCTGCGAAAGCGTCACATTACCGTAGTCGCCTATGTATCTGGCTGTGTAGGTTTCGTTCGAGTCTCGGGCTGTAAGATCGTATATGCCCGGAGAGAGAAAGCGAATATCGAAGGAGCCGTCCGGTTCTACCTGCTGCCTCGCCGCGACCGATCCCTCGCGATTTCGATGGCCAGTCTCGTCGATATCCCAAAGGGTCACCACAGCCCCGCTCGCGTCAGCTCCGTCGGGGCGACGAACGACGCCAATCAAGGAAGCGCCCGTGTTTCTCAGACTTGGATGCCTGTAGAGTCTCCACTTCTCACCGGGGGGTTCAACGTCCTCTGCGGTGGGAGGTTCGTTGCGAGCAAAACGTAGGTCAGGCCCGGCATACTTCATGAATGTTGTTCGCGAGCAGGGTTGGATGTAAATCTTGCCGTCTGTACCTTTGAATCCGTAGATGAATAGCTTATCCCCAGCTTTCAGCTCGCCGGGGTCGCAGTCGGTGCCTGCGTACGCGTCGTAGAGATTTACGGTATCTCCGAGGCTTCCTTTGTATGCGCGGACGACCCGAAAGAGAATCAGGTCGAGCCCTCCAAATCCCTCCGGGGTGGTAGCGGCGATTACCTGGCGAGGAGACGAGACTTCCCCTTCGAATACAACCGCCGCTTTTTTGAATTCTGCCTGGGCAGATTCGCGATCGTTCAGCAGGGATTGCGAACAGACGCAGGCCCGTGCCGTGCGAAGACCCGCGCAGAAGAAAAGGACGGAAGCTACGGCAATAAGCTTCGCGCGCATGGAACGCGGCATTTTACATCCGATTCGCTGGCCGTGCACGGGGTCACTTCTGCCTTGCCATCGTCGACTTTGCCCGTTTTGCGTGGCTGCTTAGTAGCCGGCGTCTGGAGCCAGCTCGCTTTTTATTGGCAGCTCCCGTCGTTGCGGATTGGACCATATAGGCGGAGCGGGTCATGCCGGCTTGCCTGGCTAGTCGATCGATCAGCTCGATTTGATTTTCGCGGGCGGTGACGTTGACGCGAACGGTTTTGGATTTCGGGAAGTCCGCGGTGACTAGAAAGGCTACGGCATTTTGTCTGGCGGGATCTTCGGTGAGATCGTCGAGCTTGGATGGCTTGGGGATTTTCTCGCCGTCTTCGAGCATGCCTGCAATGTGAAAGGCTAACGCCTCGGGAGCTTTGCGGCGAGCTTCGTCGAGGGACTTTCCGGCGGTGATGCAGCCGGGAAAATCAGGGAAGCTGACGCCAAAATCGGATTTGGCATCTTTGTGTAAATAAGCGATGTAGTCCATTTTATCTCAGCCTTATGCCGGCCTGCTTTTCAATGCTTTTGAGCGTGCCGATGGGGATGTCGCGGACCGGATGAGGGACGGTGACCCTTCCCTTTTTCGTGTTGTGCTTAAACTGCTTGTGACTTCCTTCATGGGCCACTTCGTACCAGCCATCTTCGCGTAAGCGCTGGATGACCTCGCGGCTGCTCATGTCTTAGAATACACACTTTTGACACACTGGTCAATTTGACGTCTGTTCGTCGCGGGCCAAGCGTAGCGGACCTGGCCTAAGACAGCGGCCAAAGAGCTAGCTCACGGGTTGGAGTTGGGGCGGTAGGCGCCCATTAGGCGGGCGATGAGGACGGCGAGGTAGAGGACGCCGAGGATGGCTTCGAGGATGGTGATGGAACGGGCTTGCGGCGAGACGGGAGTGATGCCGGCGGCGCCGAGCGAGGTCATGGTGGCGAAACTGTAGTAGATGAAATCGAAGCGCACGGGAACGGTGTGAAGGTTGGTGTGGGGATCGAGATAGAAGGCGTAGGGCTGCGCGGCGGCAACCATTTCGTAGAGGCTGGAAAAACTAAATCCCACCCAGAGGTAGATGCAGAGGGCTCCGAAGATGGTTTCGGAATTGGGCTGATCCCTGGCGAAGACGTGGCGGAAAATGACCACGACAATGAGCAAGTCAAAAACGAAGCTGAGGACGACGTTGAAGATGGAGAAGGAGCTCAGGTCGGTCTTGGGAAGGAAGACGCGGTGGAATAAGGTGGGAACGGCAAGGATGATGGCAAGGACGAGCAGGCCACGGTGGATTTTTGCGGCGTAGACGCTGATAAGAATGGCGGAGCTTCCGATTACGAGAAAGGCGTAATGGCCGAAGCGGCTGGATTGGGAGTAGGGAAAGAGAATTAGCGTGGCCAAAAGAAGGAGGAAGAGGAAAAAGAATCGGTGGCCGGAGAGAGCGGGCTCGCGGCCAGGCTGACTGGCGTTTGTCATGAAGATGTGCGGAGCTCCGGCGGCGATGGTACACCTTTTCGGGAATGGCGGAGAATTTGCAGCGGACTGGAGAGAAGAACGGGCACGGCCCTTCGAGGGTCAGGGCAAGTGCGCCGCGCCCTTACGGGGAAAAGACAATGGATGGATTGAAATGAAGGTAGAATCGCGGCGCGCGAGATGCGGAGGGGTGCAGCGCGGAACGGGAGCCAAAAATTAAGCGGCCCCGCGATCGCCATGCAGCGCCGCGGGGCCGCCGGTAGTTGTCTGGGATTGGCTGAAGGCGCGACGGCCTTTGCGAATCCGAACATCGCCAGGACTTAAAAGCTTGCGCCTTAAGCCTCAGCCACCTCACGTTTTTCACTACAATCAGAATTTTTCATTTTTGTCTGGATCAGCCTCCTTTCCCGTGTACGGCCATCATAAATTCAAGATGCTGCGAGTTCAATAAGGAAGTTTCCGGGTTGGATGGGACTTTAGCGATTGCGGAGTTAGCCATGACAAGTTTTCGGGAGGACGATTCTGAGGGGAAGAGCGGGCACGATGTATCGCGCCCCACGCGCAAATAGACCAAGAGAAATGAGGGAGGGTTATTCAGAGGCCGAGAGGGGGAGAAAGTATTGGGTGCCTTTGACGGGTTCCTGGAGGCGGCGGAGGAGGAGCTGGAGATCTTCGCTGCGCTCGACGAAGTCGATGTCGGAGGTGTTGATGACGAGGAGATCGGAAGCGGCGTAGCGGAAGAAGAAGTGTTCGTAGGCAGCGGCGACTTCCTCGATGTAGGCGGGAGAGATTTGGGATTCGTCGCGAGAGGCTTTTTTGGCGATGCGGGAGCGGAGGACTTCGGGTTTGGCTTGGAGATAGACGACGAGATCGGGAGCGGGAATGCCGGCGGTGAGGGAATCGTAGTAACGGTCGTAGAGTTTTAGCTCTTCGTCATCGAGATTGAGGTTGGCGAAGATGCGGTCTTTTTCGAGGAGGAAATCGGAGAGGACCGGGCCGGGAGCTTCGACGGAGAGAGCTTCGCGGATGCGTTTTTGGCGCTCGATGAGGAAATACATCTGAGCGCGGAAGGCGGCGCCGGCCTTTTCCTTGTAAAAATCGGCTAGGAAGGGATTGTCTTCGCAGTCGTAGATGCGGCGGGCGTGGAGACGCTCGGCGAGGATTTTGGCGAGAGTGGTTTTGCCGACGCGGAGAGGGCCTTCGATGACGATGAAGCGGGGAGATTGCGGGCCGCGCTCAGGACGAGGAGCGCGCTTGGCTGCGGTGGATTCGTTAGCCGCCATCGGTTCGAGGGACCTCTAGAGCGACTTCAGGGACAACTTTTCGAGCACACCGGCTTTGCCGGAGCGATGGAGGGGATTATAGCAGAGTCGTACATGCCGCAGATGGCGGAATGAAGCGTATTGCGCGTGCGGCATGGGGAGGGAAGAAAGCGGAAGCGGGCTTCAGGGATGCGGATTCGGGCAGTAGTCGAAGGCGGGAGCGAGAGTTCCGGAGTGCAAACTCGCGTGATGAGGTGGCAATGCGCTGCCACAAAAGTGAAAAACTGTTCACATTTGCGGCTAGTACGGGAGTCCCGAATACGGGAAACGGAAGGGCCAGAGGGGGGTACTAATTAGAATGTGACCAATGGGCCAGTGCTACCTGCCCTTTAGGACAGTATATTCTCCGAAGTTGAGAGTGGGGACCGATGTGCAGTGCTTTCAACTACTGAGGTGGAAAATGCTGCTGGCCGCAATACTTTTGCTTTACCCCTTTCCGCAAAGCGGGGAAGTACAAAAGGCAGTAACGGAGCGCCCCGCAAGCGCTTCCGTGAACACGACAAAAGATTCTTCCCTCTCGACGGCAATGCCCACGACGCCGGAACCCAAGATCAAGACAGACACGGAGGTCGCAGATAACTCGAATCCCGCGCCGTTGAACGCAGCGGCAGCGGCCGAGCCTGGCGTGCCGGGGAGCGCACCCCTGGCCGTTAGGCCAGTCAAGCCAGCGGCGACGGGCGAGTACGGGACGGGACGGCAGAAGAAGATTTGGTATTCGCTGCTGTTTGCTTCGTCCGGGGCGGCGGCATTTGACGCGTGGTCGACGCGGAGGGCGATTTCCGGCGGATACGGCACGGAATCGAATCCGATGCTGAGGCCGTTCGTGCACTCGCCAGCTATTTATGCGGCAACACAAGTGAGCCCGCTGGTGCTGGATTTCGTTGGACGAAAGATGATGACGAGCCGGCACAATTGGATGCGCCGGATGTGGTGGGTGCCGCAGTCAGCGGGGATGGGAACGTCGCTAGGCGCGGGAGCGAGCAACGTGGCACTGGTGGCGTCACACTAGGGCTGCGAACAAGAGAAAGATTCGAAAGCGTCCCGACCTGGTCGGGACGCTTTTATTTTGGTGTGCCGAGCATGTTCGACAGCTAGGAGGTGCAAGTCCTCTTCACAACGTGATGGACGTGAAGTGATAGCGAAGCGCAAGGGTGAAATAACACTCGCCGCGAGGCGGGGCCTGAAAGAAGC
>JBARJI010000024.1:0-29331 GCA_049800195.1 Candidatus Acidiferrum sp. | reverse complement strand
TGCTTTCCTTATGCACGTCTAAGCCGATATATTTAGTGCTAGTCATAGAGGGTGTTCCTTTCTTGTAGGGAATGAGCCAAGCACTCAAAACCTACTCCAAAGGGGCGCCCTTTTATAATGTGTGGAATTTGGCCCCAGGTGACCTTTGCTGGCATACTTTCCGATCATGGATGGATTGCTTACCATTCTGAGCGTTTTCTCAGTATTCTCCCCCCCCCGTTCTAATTGGTATTGCATGGGTTCGCTTCTTAAACCCCGAAGCGAAGTCACAACCGAAATGGCGCCGTGTGTTTGGTGGTGCAAACCTACTGGCGGTTTCAGTTCTCCTCAGCGTCTCCGTCCTGAAATTCCTTGGAAACAACTGCAACGCCGACGCTCGCGATTGGTCCTGTGTCATAGCATGGAGGTCCTTCGCAGGGTCAATTGTTCGCCTAGCGCCATTTTTTCTTGTACTCGCAATTCTCGGTGCCCGGCGCACCAGAATCCTGACGTTCATTTCGGTCTTGGCTATCGTCTTCGATGTCATCCTTGTTGATATGATGGCCTGAGCCGAGTTTCCGGTTAGGCGACGTACCAGGAGTTAGCTGCTGCGGACTGGGAATCGAGACACGATGGTTTTGACTTCACGCGCGGTGTGTGCAAGGAATGATTGGTCAGTTTCAAATGAAAACGAGAGTACCGACACGTCCGGCACAACTGATATTTGTGACCTTGCGCTTCCGAAGACTTCGGCATGGCCAGCAGTCGTAAATTTAATCTCAATTGCAAGTCCTGCCTCGACTGTTGAGAAGGTAGCTGTCCCCTTGAGTAGCTGGACCGCTTGTTCCAACTCATCCGCGAATCGGGCGAAGTCATGGGTGACGAGCGCGAGGCTAAGGACAGCAGAGAACTCGGCCACGGTAACCGAACATCTCGCTCTGAGCCAATTCGCGTCGTATTCGTCATTCGCGTCGGGCCGCTCGTACCCGAACACCTCGATTTGAATGATGTTGCCATCACCTCGAATTTGAACAGTGTTCGTCAACAATTGCCCCAGAAATCACGCAGACATTCATTGCCCTTAATCCATCTTTGCGACGATTCTAGCACTGGTTGCAGGGGCCAACTCCTGATTAACGCTAACCGGTAAAGTGAAGTACTAGGACAGCAGCACGGAAAGGCCGCATCGCGATAGGCGCTGAGTAGACGTCGGCCAGGTTGTAGGCAGCAAAATCCACTAAGCTGCTCCAGCCACCCGCTTTTCCAGCCCCGCGAGCCGTGCTCGGCCGCGCGGCGCGATCTCCCAGACCATCGTGCGCCATCCCCGCCGCCGTCCCTGAATCAGATCCAATCGCTCGTATCGTCGCAGGAGTAGAAGGATTCTGTACGGCCAGACGTGAACAGCCTTCGTGATCGCGCGCTCCGTCGCGCCGTGCGCCTGCCCGGCCAAATACCCCAGGACTGCCTTTTTCATCCGAACCCGTAATCCTTTGTCCGCGCGCCGAGCCGGCCTGCGTAACTCATACTGTTCTTTCATCCGTCGTGTCTGTTCCCGAGCGCGACTGAGCTGCTCGAGCCTCGGATCGCCATAGGCCTGCAGCCGACGCACTTGGTTCGGATCTGCCTGAAGTTCCGCGATTAGCTTCTGGACCCAAGTGTGCGAAATGCCCAGGTCCTTGGCCCAACGCCGGCCGGATTGCCTCCGGTTATCCCGGCTCGTGTGCCACCACCACACTAATCGCTTGATCATCAGGCTTTCCTCTTTGCTGCGCCAGGGCCGCGGGTAGGCGCCGAGTTTCTTCCGGCGCGCATACGCCTTCTGAAGGTTTCGCTTGGAAGCGTCATACGCATGCCAATCGTAGTTCCGGTTCACAGTTTTTCTCCTTCCCTAAAGCGCCTCACGTGCGTCTAGCCGTCCTGCGGAGTTGCCACTCTGCCTCTTGTGACCTCTCGACCGTTCTAAAGGACTTAGCAGAAACGAACTGCCAAGGCCTTAGTGATTTGGCAAATTATCCCGCGACCTTGTTGACCAGCTTCAGGATCGTCCTGCCTCCAAGACCTCTGGTTGAGTGCCTTCGCCGAATGAGCAGCCATCATTGCGGCGCCTGCGGCCGTGGCTCTGCGCTCTTCCGGTACTTCTGCAAAAGTTCTTTGGCTTCCACACACTTGCTCCGAGTAAGCATCTTCAGAATCTCAACATCCCGCCAGGGTAACGAGCCCCGCTCCGCTTCTTGCTTGATACGCGCGATGTGGTTGATGACCGCGGATGCAAAGATGGCTTTTCTTTCGGCCGCTCGGGCCTGTTTTTCCTCCTCGGGCGTCATCTGCCGGCAGTTCTGCAAGACCTCCTGTGCGCCGGGAAATCCTCGCTTGGCGCACAGTTTCAGCTCTTGCACCTGCCAGTGATTCAGCGGCCCGCGTTTGGCAGCCTGTCTGAGCTCTTCGATGCGGCGGAAGAATCCGGGTCTTATTATGGCTTCGCAGCACTCTCTCAGAGTCATCTCCCGGCCTTCGGCCTTTGCGCGTGCGCGAATCCTTCTTGCTGTCTCCTCGGCCTGCCAACTGTCGAGTCCGTTGTTGAGGTACGCGAGCATCTGATGTGATGTGCCGAGTTCGCGAGCCAGTGCTCGTAGCGATGGCCGCGAAGATTCCGGGGTCCGCTTCCATACGCTGAGCCTTTGGCGGAACTCTACCGCGCGCGATTCATACGCTGGCTTTCTGCCTCGCATCGATTTTCCTTTCTGCCTGAAGCGGCAAATTAATAAAGTTTATAGAGGCCGTCACTCGATCACTCCCAACTCACCGGCTCTATCTCGACGGGCCGAAAGACAGCGCAGCGGCTCAATTCCGCATCGAGCAGTACGGTCACGCGATGGGCGAAGACTTGAACCAGTGTTCCTAGGCCTGCAGGTGTCCGCACCTTCCTCCCGATCAACGGGAACAGCCTCGCATGCGACTGAGCGAAGCGGTCTTCGACTCGTAGAGAGGTGGCCGACCAACTGGGCTGTCTTGCCGTCTCCTCCGTGTCGCTTAAAGCATTCCTCGCCAAGTCCAGATAGCGACCCATGCTTTACGATCACCCCCTTTGCGAAATAAGCGAATTAAGCGAACAAAGGCTGTTGCCTTACTTTGCTTTTTCCGCTTTGCTCGCTTCTTTCGCTGCGGCAACAACCGCAAACCATCTCTCGACTGGCCGGCCGTCTGTCTGTTCTTTGGTACACCGAACAGAGCCCCGCTCAGACAAGAGTCTCAAGGCAGACTCGATCTCCACCGATTCGCAGTGTCGCCCGAATAGATTTTGAATGTCTGTCCGCGTCAGCCCCCGCGGCGCGTTCCTCAATTCCTTTAGGAGCCTGTCAGCTTGGGGATACCCCAGAGCGTCCCCGAAGATGTAACGTGCCGACGCCTCGGCGTACTCCCACACGGCCAATGCTGCCTCTAGATGCGCCGCGCTGACCACATGAGCGCCATCCAGCAAGGCGTAGAGAAGAGACAGTCGCAACACCTGCGCCTCTGCACGGCTTGTCACACTTCCCAACAATCCCGGTCTCCCCTCAGAAAGCGGTCCGTATACCACGCGCCAAATGTTTCGCGCGTTTTCGTCTCGCTGCAGCTCTCCAGCGCTGCGCGCCGCTTCTGCCGCGCGCAAGAGCCGGTCAATTAAAGGTGCAAAATCCACATCCTGAATCCGACCACCCTCTGGCAGTTCCTTACTCCGCCGAGCGCAAACCCATAGAAATCGGTTGGCGAAGCCATTCGCGGCTTCAGTGGAGTTCAGATGTCGGAGCAGCTCATCGCGCGTTATATGCCCTACGATGGAAATATGCGCCCCTGTCGCGCATGCCGGCGTATTTTTCGTCAACACGCGAAGGTCGCCCGTATCCCAAGCCTGCCGTACGATCGGGCTGAGCGTTGAACCCTCGCGCCCCATGACGCGCAACGTGGAGGCCAGTTCGGGTTCGGTTAGCAAGAGCCGCTTGTCCGAGATGCCAGGATCTTCCACGACGGTCTGATAATCCACAACGCGCCTGCTTTCTCGAACGGCTTCCTGCTTTTCAATCTTGTCGCGTACTGCCCACACCAATCCTTCCCCGCTGGAAAGGCCACTCTGTATTCTTCCCTTCGCCCAGTCCGGCTCGACTCTCTCCAGAAGACGACGGATCTGTCCCCACGCCGTGCCCTTTCTACCCTTGGCCGTTACACCGACGAGCGCACAAAATAGATTGCACCCGTGTCGGTCAGCCTCGACCGTCGCATAGGCTCCGCGTCCCACTAGATTCCCGAAGCCCACAAGCAGTTGAGTCAATAACGCTGCGGGGTCGGATTCAGTGTGAGGCTCGATTGCCCGAACGATCTCGCCAGCCAGGCCGTGGAAAGCCTGCGCGGCGAGAGGTTCCGGCCATGCTGGTGACGAAAATTGCATCGCATTTGGGGCCGATGGCTTCGCCGCGGCAAGCATCTGTAACGCAGCGGCGTCGCCGGAAACCGCGATCAAATCGTCGGGCCCGTTCACCCCGTCAATGGCAGGCACTTCCGCGATGGACACGATGGCCCCGCGCGCGGCCAGTTCTTTGGCCAGTGCGTTGCGAGCTCTCTGTACCTCGGGATTGCTCTCAGCATTGCTGTCGAATGCGAGAAGCGCACTTCGTCCTTGCCAAGCAATTAACTCAAAATCGGGAGAGGCCGAGGTCTTCGTCTCACTGCCACCGTTTGATAATGGCCGCTTGCCGTCATTTCGGCGCCAGCCCCAACAGCCCCCGACGGCCATGGCTAGCAATTTCCTCCCGGTGCGCGCGGTAAGTGCCATCAACGCAAGCGCCGACTTTTCGGCCTCGACAATAACCACCGATATGTTTGCATCCCGGAGAAGGCCCGCGACATCAGGCGGAAAGAACAAGTGACGACAGCCGGGCTCGGAGATGTACTTGCCGCCCACAGAAAGAGGACGGTCCAGGCGAATGCGGCCGCCGGTTCGTTCGCCTGTTAGCGGCGAACGGTAAGGAAACAAGATGCCGCCCAGGTCGTCGTTATGATGCCCGTTCAAACCGAGCCTGCCGCGCGCGTCGGAGTCAGTTACGGATTCCACGCCCGCACCTTCCAGTATTGCAGACGGAATGCGGAACGTCGCGAGATGCTCGGCATGTCCCAGGTGCAACATCTCAGTTGCCGATCGCACGCTCACCGCCGGGGCTCACGTGCCGGAATCGTATTTCGTTCAATAAACTCCGTTATCGCCTGAGCGGGGATTCGCACGGCCCGCCCACAGTTCACGCGAGGTAGTTTGCGTCGAGATACCCAGGCACGGATCGTGGCCTCTTTCAAGGCGAGACGTTCAGCCGCCTCTTTAACCGTCAACAACTGCTGGTCAGTCATTGGCGGACCTCCGCGCTGTCCTTGGCGAGCAACCTTCGGCGCAGGCGCGAAGAATTTCGCTTTCAGGGACGAGCAATCGGTGAGATACCCGAACGGTTTTCAGAGAACCATCCTTTATTAAGCGACGAATCGTGCAGATGGAAACGCCGAGCCTTTCGGCAGTCTCCCTTAAGGGATTTAGTTTTTCGCTCATGTCTGCTCCAATTTGCTTGCAGATGCTGGTTGACAAATGCTCTTTAATTTGCTTTATTACATGAATGAGCATATTGTCAAGCAAGAGCTTACATGAAATCTCTAAAGATTAAAATCGAAAATGGGCACAGAGACAGCGGTGTCTATTCTTTTTGGCCGAACCGTCTAGCACCAGAAACCAAGGAATTGCTTTACAACGGGTTGGAACGGATTGTGAACGTCGGCGATTCCCTCAATGAGTACTTAGGGCTCGCAAGGACGCATGAGACTTTCTGGCCGTGGGATACGCAGGATGCCGACACCGGACTTATTCAATGGGATCCCGCTGCCCACGATGTTTTTCTCGTTTTTCGAGACTACCTAAGAAAAATCTGGGTATCGGATCGTGAATCTCTTGAGGGCGGGCACTTGGATGTTTTGCTTGGCTTGAATCTAATCTACGCGGATCATCCGGAAATACAGTACTGGTCGCCCCAGAATAGATCGATTCACGAAGCTTGGGCCAAATTGAGGGAGAGATATCAAAAAATTGGAGTTGGCAGCCGACCAGTCGTCGCGCCGATTTGGGGGGCCGGAATGTTTTCGTACACGCCCGTCAATGACTTTCAGCGGGCAGTCTACCAACTTTTCCTGGAATGCTGGCGTGCTAAGACCTGCTCCCGCTGCTCCAAGTACTTCATCGCGGCGAAACAGGCACAGATCTATTGCTCCACGAGTTGCAGCGGGGGCGTGAAGCTTGCGCGAGCGCGTGAATGGTGGAATCGAGAAGGCGCAAAACGACGTGCCACTCGCCAACAGAAAAGAAGGAAGAGGGAGGCAATCCATGAGCGTTTATAGACGCGGAGATGTGTGGTGGTACAAGTTTCGGTTCGCAGGACAGGTCATTCGCGAATCCTCGAAGAGTGAGAGTAAGACTGTAGCAAGAGAGGCTGAGCGTGCCCGCCGACGGGAACTAGAGAACAGTTGGAACCAGATCAAGCGCCGCCAGTTGCCCCCGGTGTTTTCCATCGCATCGACAGACTGGCTAAAGACCCGAACAGGCATCGCCCCAACAACGGAGCGAAGCTACAAGCTGGCGATCTCTCAACTGTCAAAGGATCTCGGGAAGCAGTTGCTATGCGACATCTCTGGTCACGACCTCGTCTCTTATCAAGCGCGCCGGAAGCGGCAGGAAGTAAGCAACCGCACTGTGAATCTTGAGCTTGGCGTTTTGCGGAGCATTCTCCGCCGCTACCGGATTTGGGAAGCAATTGCGGGCGATTTTGACTTCCTGAAAGAGAGCCCATCGCCTGGCCGGGCACTCACTCACGAGGAAGAAACTACACTTTTGGACGTGGCCTCGAAGAGTCGGTGCCGAAGTCTCTACCCCGTTATCATGCTGGCAATCAACACCGGAATGCGGGCGAGTGAGATTCGCGGACTGACTTGGGTACAAGTGGATTTTCTCGCCAAGAGCCTCATGGTGGGCAAGTCCAAGACGGCGGCAGGCACCGGGCGGATCATCCCGCTAAACCCCCGCACTGTGGCTGTTCTGACGCACTGGCGCGGACTTTTCCCCGGAGCCAAGGCAGAGCACTATGTTTTTCCACACGAGAAGTACGGCCTCGCGGGGAGCGAACGAAGGCAATGCGCTTATGAAATTATCCCCACAGAGCCGATGCACCGTTGGAAGGTCGCCTGTCGCTTCCATGATCTGCGCCACACATTTATCTCGCGGCTGGCCGAATCTCAGGCGTCGGACTCGACGGTAATGGCTCTTGCAGGGCACGTCTCCCGCGCCATGATGGAACGGTACTCGCACATCCGCATGGAAGCGAAGCGCCGCGCCGTGGACAACCTCAGCGGCACCGATTTTGAGCCAGGTGTGGCACAAAATTGGGCACAGTTTTTTGTGAGTGAAAAATCAGACGAGGCTAACTCGTTGAAAACAATTGGTGAGCCGGGCAGGACTCGAACCTGCAACCCGTTGATTAAGAGTCAACTGCTCTACCATTGAGCTACCGGCCCACCGTGACTTTAGAATTTTACATGGGACACGCATTTTTGTCGAACAGGTCAGGTTATTCTACTTTTCCTCGACAATCGACCGTGCGCGAGGGGTTTTCTGGCGTGGCGGTGCAGGGAGATGCCGCTTTACTTGGCCCGAAGTTCCGCGGCCAGGTCGCGAGCCACTTGGCGAGCGCGCGGAAGGTCATGGGGATCGAATGATATCGCAGAGACCCGAGGATGGCCTCCGCCGCCGAACCTTTCGGCGAGCGACGCGAGATTTTTGTCCGCCGTAGCCTGGTTCCAGGGATTTGTGCCGAGCGAAACTTTCGCACGGACCGCGGAAGAACTGACGCTCACGGAATAAACACATTCGGGATGCAGCAAATAAGGGATGAACTTGTTGTAGCCCTCAAGGTCCAGGTCGCTCACATCAAAGAAAATCACGCCATCAATGGCTTCGGAGCGCTGTCGCAAGACTTCGATGGACCTGCGGTGGCGTTCGAGCAAAGCTTCGAGATGCTTTGCGACGAGCGGCAGCTTGACCATTTCGGCGAGCGGCCGATAAGCGAGCTCCGGAATAATGCGCGCTGGCAGTCCATCTTCGGGCGCCGCTTCGATCACCAAGGCAAGCTGCGTGGCAGGCTCGGCGAGCTCGACGGCGGATTCCGGAGTGGGATATTGCGCGCCGTCGATAATGTCTCCCCAATGAATCAGCTCCTCAAGCGGCTTCGTATCAAACCCGAATTTTTCCTTTGCGACCGTGGCGATCAGTTTTGTACAGGATTTATAGTCCGGCTCATAAAACATGTGCGGGCCGGGATGACTGCGGAAATGCTCGGCATCGGCGGGCGTGAGAAACGCGCTTTGATGGTGGTCGAACCACCAGGTCACTTTTGGAGAGTTCGAGTATTTAAAATCGACGATGGCGTTTTCGTCGCCATCAAAAAGGCCGGGAGTCCAGGGCTGAGAGGCGCGATGCGTCATGCCGGTAAAGCCAAATTCGGTGGCGGCATCGAACTTTTCTCTGTAAAAACGGTAGAAAAGTGCGGCCGAGGCTGTCCCGTCAAAGCAGCGGTCGTGGAAGCACAGCCGGACGCGAGTCATGTCGAAGTGGTGGCGCCTTTCGCTTTTAATCCGGCTTTGTCCTAGGAGGGACAAAGCCTTTTAGGGTGGCGGCAAGGGAAAAAGAAGTCAAGCAGAAACCATGAGTGAGCAACGCAAAAAAGGCGAGCCGGCCGGGGAGTCCGGACGGCTCAGCAATCACAACGTGCAGGCCCTATTTGTTGACCATACTCTCCACGAGATTGCCTATGATGGGCAGTTTGAACATCTCGTGGTTGTAAGCCTTATACATGAGGAGAATCCAAACCGCGAAGATGGCGAGACCGAAAATCGGAAACATGATTAGTCCGAGAAATCCGATAATCGGAATATGGGCCAGGATGAACTCGATGATCCACAGCCCGACCCAAATAGGAACAATAGCTATGCTGACCGCGATCGATTGGGCAGCGTGGAATTTAACGAACGGGCGCTTGTCGATGAGCAAGAAAATAAGGCCCGTAACCCATCCAAGAATGTAAGAGAGCAAACCCGCGACGTTTTCTTCCATCCCTGCCGTAGCCGGAGCCGCGGCAGGAACAGCAACCGCCGCAGCCTGCGCGCCACCCGAAGTTACTCCCTGCGGAGCGCCGCACTTGGGACAAAATGATGCATCGCCTGCATCCTGACCACACGCTTTACAAAATGCCATGAACACACCTCCAGAGGCGTTCAACCTTGCGCGGAGAGTAACAAAACCTTGTTTCCACGGCAATCTATATTGTGATGGGGAGAAGCTAAAGAGCTCGGCAGCGAGGATGACATTGAGGCGTCATCCTCGCTGCCCATAGCCGATTGTCCAACTGTCTACTGAGCCCCGACCTCTGGCTTTTCCGCGGCAGGGGCAATCGCGGGAATTTTAGATTTTTGGATTTCGGCATTGAGCGCGGCCAGATCCTTAGATTGGATTTCGTGCCACGCGGCCAACTGGGTTTCGAGCCGCTCGTTGAGCACGTCAAAAACGGTGTACGACGGGGCGGTCGGAGCGGTGTCCGCACTCTCCACGGTCTCTTGCAAGGCCATGAGCTGGTCGGCAACCTGGATAGGATAATTCAGCGGATCCTCGCCGCTCTTGGACTTCGGCTGGATGATTTTTTCTTCGACGGCGCTGATCTTCTTGCTGAGGGCGTCCGCTGCGTCGACAACCGGCTTGGCAGCCTGGTCCGCCCCAAGACGCTTCTTGAGAGCATCGAGTTGGCCGCGCACGCTGCGGATCTGATTCACCGCTTCGTGCCCGGCGGTCACGCGTTCGCGGATCCGCAGAGCAAACTCCTGCTGCTTCTCGAGGTCGGCCTGCGCGACGGAAACGCGTGGATCTTTGACGATCTCGACTTTGGCTTCTTCGGACTTTCCGTCAACCGTCAATTTAAGCCGGTAGCTCCCCGGAACGACTAGTGGACCCACCGGACGGCCACCCCAACTGACGGCGCCGGGCACTCGCGTCGGCGGCTCGAAACGCAAATCCCAGACGGAGCGGTTCAAGCCCACATCGGCAGGAAGTGTATCGCCAGACATTCTAAAGCCGAATTCTTCTTCGGCGGCCGACGCGCCTTCGCCGGTTTTCTTGCTCGAATATTTGCGGATAACTTTTCCGTGTTCGTCGAGAACTTCGAGACTGATCGGCTCCTTGGGCGCGGTCTTCAGCGAATAATAGAAAATTGCTCCGGCAGGCGGGTTAGCACCCACAGGAACAGTGGCGGGCAACGTGAATCCTGGCCCGCGAAAGCGCACAGCGGTGGACGGTTGGTAGAGATGTACTTCTGCGCTTTCATCCGCGGCGTTCATCTGGCGGAGCGGAGCGATGTCATCGAGAACCCAGAAGGAGCGGCCGTAGGTGGCGACGACCAGATCATCGCCCTTTATGGTGAGGTCGTGAACGGGCGTCGTCGGCAGATTGAGTTTCAGCGATTGCCAGCGGGCGCCGTCATCAAAGGAGATGTAGATGCCAGTTTCCGTGCCGGCATAGAGCAAACCCTTGCGCTTCGGATCTTCGCGAACGACCTGCGCGTAGCTATTATCAGGCAAGCCGTTCGTGATGCTCGCCCAGGTCTTGCCGTAATCGGTTGTCTTGAAAAAGTACGGACGGAAATCGTCAAGCTGATGGCGATCGATGGCGACGTAGGCAGTGCTGGCGGAATGCGCCGACGGGTCGATGCTTTTGACCTTGCTCCATTCGCCGAACTCTTTCGACGTGACGTTTTCCCAATGCTCTCCGCCGTCGCGCGTGACATGAATTAGTCCGTCATCACTGCCGGCCCATATCAGGCCTTTTTCGATGGGCGACTCGGCGAGCGCGAAGATTGTGTCGTAGTATTCGACGCTGGTATTGTCTTGCGTGATGGGGCCGCCGGAGGATTGCTGCTTGGTCTTGTCGTTGCGCGTGAGGTCGCCGCTGATCGCCGTCCAGGTCATACCTTCGTCGGTGGACTTAAAAACTGCCTCGCCGCCGTGATAGACGGCGCCTGGATCGTTGGCAGACATCATGATCGGCGCAGTCCACTGAAAGCGGTGCTTCAAATCTGCGGCTCCTGAGCCCATGGGATTGAGCGGCCAGGAAGAAATGTCCTGCTCCTGATGGTTCTTCTTGTCGAAGCGCGTTATAAGGCCGTCGTAAGAGCCTGCGTAGACAATATCGGAATTCTTGGGATCAGGAACCACAAACCCTGATTCGCCGCCGCCGACGTCGTACCAATCCGTATTGTCAATTACACCGTTATCGCTGCGGCTTGCAATCGCCACCGTCGAGTTGTCTTGCTGCGCGCCGTAAATGTGATACGGAAACGCGTTGTCGGTAGCGACGTGATAGAACTCCGCGGTGGGCTGATTGTCCTGAGTGGTCCAGCTTTTCCCGCCATCGTGAGAAACGGTGGCGCCGCCGTCATTGGAATTGATCATCCAATCCGGATGCGTGGGATCGATCCAAAGTCCGTGGTTGTCTCCGTGAGGGGCACGCACGAAATTGAAAGTGTGGCCGCCATCGGTCGAGCGGTATACGGCGGTGTTCAGCACATAAACAGTATCGACACTTTTCGGGTCGGCGAAAATATGATGGAAATACCAAGCCCGCTGCGTAAAACGGTGATCGGGATTGATGAGCTGCCATGTTTCGCCCGCGTCGTCACTGCGATAGACGCCGCCTTTTTCCGCTTCGATGATGGCGTAAACGCGATTCCCATCGCCCCCCGAAACGGAAACGCCGATGCGGCCGAGCACTCCCGAAGGAAGGCCGTGCCCTTCTAGATGAGTCCAGGTCGTCCCATCATCGCTGGATTTGTAGAGTCCGCTTCCGGGCCCGCCGCTGACGGCCTTCCAAGGATAGCGCTGAGCTTCATAGAGAGCCGCAAACAGGACGTGAGGATTTGAGGGATCGAAACTGAGATCGATCGCGCCCGTCTTTTCGTCCTTGTAAAGAACCTTTTGCCAAGTCTTGCCGCCATCACTCGACTTAAACACGCCGCGCATCTCGTTGGGAGCAAAAGCATGGCCCATGGCAGCAACGTAAACGATGTCTGGATTCGTGGGGTTCACGAGGATCCGCGCGATGTGCCGCGAATCAACCAAGCCAATGTGCGTCCACGTCTTTCCGCCATCAAGAGACTTGTACATACCGTCGCCATACGCGATGTTTCCGCGCCAGCAGGATTCGCCGGTGCCCACATAAATCACATACGGATCCGAAGGAGCTACAGCAATCGCGCCTACCGACATGATTCCGGTCTTGTCGGTCATCGGCGTCCATGTAAGACCGCCATTGGTCGTTTTCCAAACGCCGCCCGCAACCGAACCAAAATAATATGTCTCCGGATCACCAGCGACGCCGGCTACGGCAAGAGCGCGCCCGCCTCGAAACGGGCCTACCTGACGCCACTTCATGGCCTTCAACGCATTTTCATCGAGAGTTTGCGCGCGAAGAGACGTGCCACTGAATCCAAACACAAGCAAAAGGAGAAAAACCGAAAAAATATTCGTCAAGCGCTTCAGACTGCTCATTGTTTTCGCCCCCCAGAGAAACATTTGTTGCACCCGTACTACTGCGGATAGTAAGCGCGGAGCAGAATGGTACACCTTGTTCCACAATGCGCGCCAGAAAGAGTGAGTGGATTTCGCTTCCTCACTTCCTGACGCGCCGGCGAGTGCTTTTGGGTACAATCCCCGCGTGACAGACCTGCCCTCTCCGAGCACATCGAATCCGCCTTCGACTGCATCCTCCTCGTGGGATAGCTCTAACCGGGTGTTCAGTCTCGATTGGATTCGTCGGGCGACTCACGCCGAGCAATCATCGCTAGTCGCTGGCGGCCTCGGCTGGATGCTGGACGCGATGGACGTGATGCTGTATTCCCTCGTCCTCGCGTTCTTGATCCGCGAATTCGCGATGGATACGCGGACTGCGGGATTGCTGAACTCGCTGACTCTCGTTGCTTCCGCCATCGGTGGTTTTCTCTTTGGCTTTCTCGCGGATCGCATCGGACGCATCCGCGCACTTATGGCATCCATTCTCGTTTATGCGCTGGCGAGCGCCGCGTGCGGCTTTTCCCATACGATTCCCCAATTGGCCACGTTCCGCTTTATCTTGGGCCTGGGCATGGGAGGCGAGTGGACCACCGGCGCGGCGCTAATCGCGGAGACTTGGCGCGCCGAGCATCGCGGGAAGGCGCTCGGATTTATGCAGTCCGCGTACGCGATTGGAGAGGCAATCGCTGCGCTCGTCGTCGCCCTCATCTTGCCGCAGTTTGGCTGGCGGCCGGTTTTCTTCGTCGGCGTCCTGCCGGCAATCCTCGTCTTCTGGATTCAACGCAGGGTGCCGGAGCCGGAACTGTGGAAGCAGCGCGCCGCGCGCAACGACAAAGTGGATTTGCGTAGGCTGTTGGAGAAAGGCGTTCTTCGCAATGGCCTTCTGGCCACGACTATGAACGCCTGCAGCATGTTTGGCTACTGGGGTTTATTTACGTGGATTCCCGCGTACCTTTCCCTGCCGCCCGCGCAAGGCGGCCGAGGGCTCAGCCTGGTTAAAACCACCACTTTTTTTCTGATAATTTGCGGCGGGAAATGGCTTGGCTACGCCATGTTTGGCTTTTTTTCCGACGCATTTGGCCGCCGCAAACCCTATTTCCTCTATCTTCTAATCGCCGCCGCCCTGGTCCCGATTTATGGCATGTCGCGTACCACTTTCTGGCTGTTGGCACTGGGGCCGCTTGTCGCTTTCTTCGGGACGGGCTATTTTTCTGGCTATGCGGCGATTGCAAGCGAGCTTTTCCCAGGCGAAATCCGCGCCACGGCCATGGGATTGAGCTACAACGTTGGCCGCGGAATTTCCGCTCTGGCGCCGTTCGCCGTCGGAGCGCTGGCGCTGAAATTTGGGATAGGGCCGGCGTTTTTTCTCCAGGCTGGCGCGTTCCTGATGGCCGCTCTGCTGGCGCTGGCTTTGCCGGAGACGCGCGGGCAAACGCTGGATTGACTGCGATATTCGATTGCGTGAATTGACCTTGGGAACCGACTAGGCGACCGCGGATCGCGAGTGAATGCGCGCGCCATCCTCGCTCAAAGTGAAGTTCATCGCGAAATAAGGAGCCTGCGCCAGGATTTTTTGAAATTCGCTCTCTTCGGCGTAGGGCCGCCGCGGCACGCGCCTCGCAAGTATACTGATCTCCAGCGGATCTTTCGCGAACGGATACGGCTTTACGGTAACGAAAGTATTTCCCGCGGGCTGCAGATCCCAATCCGCTTCGCTGCCGTTGCCATTCACGGGAACGGCGTCGATGGTCGAGCCCCCCAGGGGCGCGAGACAAAAATAGAGTGACAGGCGATCGAGCGCTTCCAGACGCTGCAGATTCGCCTGCAACGCGTGCTCGTCCGCGTATGCCTTCATCGCCGGGTCCGCGCGCAGATCCACTTTGAGCCGCAATTGCTGAAGTCTCAGCCTCTGGAGGAAATCCGTGACAAGATGCGCTTCGTTGGACTTGACGTACTTCGCCGAAAACCCCGGCATAGTCGCGCGTGTCCGATCATAAAGTCCGGCGCAATGCATGCTGACAAGAAGCCCGGCGTAGCGGTCTGCTCGGACTACGCGCTCGATGCCCCGCTGGTAGAGAGCGATGTGCTCCTCGGTAAGAATGGACATGAAATTATAGGGGCCAAAGGTCTTTGGATCGATCTGCGGCAGGAGCTCCCATTCGTGCCAGCCGTTGTCATGCTCCGCCGCGGCGAGACAGAAAGACTCAAATGGCTCAGGCCGGCTAAAGAGCTTGTTCCCCAGCGCGCGCGCAAAAAATCCCGAAAGCATGGCATGATCCGTTTGCCGGATCAGAATCAGCTGATCGCCTTGCTCTTGAATGATCATGGCGCTGCCCTCATTAGCAGCGGGGCCTCTTGATCGCGTCTGCCGGGTGAGGCGTGAGTTTTCGGCCGCGGGGGTGGCCAGAAGTAACTCCGGGTACAGGGCCCATTATGCTCCCCGGACCGCCCACATTCCAGTGCTATCCCAGATATGGCGGCCCGGACCCGATTCCCGGTATTATTGAGCATAACCACTTGCGGGAGTGGCGGAACTGGCAGACGCGCAAGACTTAGGATCTTGTGGCCGAAAGGCCGTGGGGGTTCAAATCCCTCCTTCCGCACCAACATTGTTATTGTTACGGAGTTTTTCGCTCACGGTCGGAAGGAGGAACCCCTTCCCAGGCGCTTTTTTAAGTGCGAAGGTGTGAATCGTGAACTTGCATAGATTTCTGGCGTATACCGTACTTGCCTGCTGGATCGGTCTGACCGGCGTGGTCGTTGGGACCGCCCTGCAATGGTCGGCGGCCAACGCCATGTCCGAGGTCAGAGTGCAGCGAGCACTGAATGCCCAGAAAGACGCTAGCGCCAGCGCGGCGAACAGCGTGCAGCAAGATTTGACGGATGTGCCTGACGATCAAAAGGGGGCGAATCAAACCAGCAATGACCGCGCCGTCGCGAAGGCGGAAGCCGCCAGCGAAGCCATGGGCGACGCCCTCAATTTCGAGTTGGCCGAACGAAAGCAGTTTTGGTGGGAACTCGGCGTGTGGGGTTGCTTGACTCTTTTGGCAAGCGCGCTCCTCGCGGAACGGCGAGACAGCGATGAAAGGTCGCCTGCGCACAAATAGCCGGCTTAGCAACTTTAAAGCAGCTGGCTGCCCGAGTTTGTTCTTCGAAGCTATTGAACTTTCGCCAAGCCGGAGCTTACTGCACCGAAATTCTCGCCTCTTTAACTCCTGTGAATTTAGCGATAATTAGTGCGGTAGGATCACTCGCAACCTTATCCTTAACCTTGGCCTGGGGTCGCTTCTTCAAGGAGCTAGCATGGAGCGCAGCATCCGCGAGATTGTGAATCTCTACCATTCGAATGATCCTCTCGAGGAAGCCTGGACGATTCCCGCGCCGTGGTACTTCGATCCGCGCATCGCGGAACTCGAGCGCTCGGGCGTCTTCTGCACGACCTGGCAAGCGATGGGCCGCGCCGATCAAGTGCGCGAACGTGGCCAGTTTTTCACGGCGGAGCTGGCCGGTGAGCCTCTCGTTGTGGTGCGCGGAGAAGACGGCGAGTTGCGCGCCTTTTACAACGTCTGCCGCCATCACGCGGCCGCCGTGGTCACCGACGCACAGGGTTCTGCCAAGCAGTTTCGCTGCCCGTATCACGGCTGGACCTACGGTATCGACGGCGCGTTAAAAGGCATGGTCGAGTTCGACGGCGTTTGCAACTTCGACCGCGCAAAAAATGGTTTAGTGCCAATTCGTGTGGACACCTGGGAGAATTTTGTCTTTGTAAATCTGGACGGCCGCGCCGCGCCTCTTCTCGATTTTCTTGGCGTCGTTCCCGAGCTTGTGGCTCCGCTCGAACTCTCAAAAAAGCTGCATTTCTTCGACCGGCGCGTCTACACCCTCAACTGCAACTGGAAAGTCTACGTAGATAACTATCTCGACGGCGGCTACCACGTCCCGCACGCACACAAAGGCCTGAGCAGCGTCATCGAATACACCAAATACACCATCGAGAATTTCGAGCGTGCCTGCTTGCAATCGAGCCCGCTCTCTTCGGACTCGTCCTCGGAGGCCGGCGTCGCGGCCACCAGGCAAGGCCGCGCCTTCTACTTGTGGCTCTATCCCAACTTCATGCTCAACGCCTACGAAGGCGTGATGGACACCAATCTCGTGCTGCCTCTCGCCGTAGACCGCTGCGCCGTAGTCTTCGACTATTATTTTGCCGAGACCAGCGCGACCGCTGAAGCCAGCCACAAAGAAAGCATCGCCGTAAGCGAAAGGGTCCAAGATGAAGACATGGCCATCTGCGATTCCGTCCAGCGTGGCCTTGGCTCGCGCGCCTATTTCGCCGGACGCCTGTCCCTCCGCCGTGAAGCCGGCGAGCACCTCTTCCACCGCCTCCTCCACGCCGATTTCACAACGGCGCTGAACCGCGCTGCCGTGTAGCGTTCTACTTTGGAGTGCGGTTGTCCTGCTCCCGCTTTCGAGAATTGTCAGGCGGAAAGAGCTGGCCTTTTCCGCCCGCCACACGGGCGCGAGATCCGGCTTTGTCGTTTGGTTGGCGACTCGTGAATACGCGACCGCAATTAGGCCAATACCGGCTGCCGGCAGTGGGTCGGTTTCCGGTTACCCATCTCAGGAGTTCGTTGTAACGTTGATATAAACTGTGCGGTGTTGTTGGCTTTGATTCCAAGCGGGATCCTACGAGGTAGACGTGAGCAGGCTGGCCGTCGCTTTCAAGAAGCTTTTTCCCTCGCTGCGCGTGAGGAGAATCGAGCAGGTGATCCTCTTCGTGGCCTTTGTCACCTACGCCATTCTGGTATCTCTCGGCCAAAAGCCGTCGTTACTCGTCGTACTTCTCGCAAGTCTGACGATGGGAAACCTCCTCATACCGCTCGCCTGGGCTTGCCGCCGCGTTTACGCAACGCGTGCGTTTCCATGGAATTGGGTGCTGTTCTTTCCGGTGCAGATCGCGCTCGGCTTTGTCTGCTCGGTTGGGTTGGCTCTCATTCTGCAATGGACCGGGATAGACCCGGAGCCATACTGGACGGTGTTTCGGCGCCTCGGGTCGCTAGTTATTCTAGTGGTCGTGGTCACCAGTGCAATTATGTTCATGGTGGACCAATACCATCAGAAACTGCAGGAACGAAACGAGCTTCTCCAACAGACGGTCGAGAAAGGAACGATCGCCCTGCACCAGCAGGAGGAGGAACTTAAGCGGGCGCGCGAAATTCAGCAGATGTTGCTGCCCAATGTGCTGCCGCAACTTGCGGGTGTGCAAATCTCGGCAGCTTGGCAGCCCGCGCGCGAAGTCGGGGGCGATTATTTCGACGTCATTGCCCTCGATGAGAAGCGGCTCGGGATTTGCATCGGCGATGTCGCCGGGAAAGGAATCACAGCCGCCTTGCTCATGGCCAATCTGCAGGCCTCCTTTCGTGCCTTCGCGACGGCAGACGCCTCCCCGCGCGCCGTGTGCACGAAGCTGAACAAGTTTCTGAGTGCGAACCTGGCCTCCGGGAACTTCGTCACTTTCTTTTATGCCGTTCTGGACGCCGACCGACGAACGCTGATCTATGAAAACGCGGGCCATTGCCCCGGGCTACTGATCCGTGGCAACGGCGCTGCCGAGCTACTGCGTGGCACTGGGGCCGTCCTTGGGGTTCTTCCTGATTGGGTTTATCAGGATTCTACTGTGCAGCTAGAACGTGGCGACACACTGCTCCTCTCCACCGACGGCGTCACGGAGGCGGAAAATGCTCGACTGGAAGAATTTGGCGATCAACGGCTCCTTGAGGCTGCGCGCGCCCGCAATGGAAGCGCGCTGGATACCCAGCGAGCAGTTATGCAGCAAGTCACCGCATACTGCGGCGGAAATTTCCGCGACGATGCTACGCTGCTCGTCTTGAGAGTTTCCTGAGCAGCCGGTTGGGAAGTTGATTGTTTGTCGGCGCTGGTTGTAGGAGACGGCATGGCTTCATGCGACCCACATGGGCCAGCCTTTATCGAAGGTCAATCCGATAGGCCATGCCGCTTTACATCGGAGGACGCTTGGTATGCCACTCGATGCGGGATTGACAGAGGAACGCGGTGTTGCTCACGCAAAGTCATCATCCCGCCGAATGGAAGTGGATGATTAGCGCGGTAACCGAAAACCGGCCCACTGCCCGCTATCGCGGCTGATTGACGCTCTAGGAAGCGTCGCCTATACTCTTACTTTGCGTTGCGGGCTAGGTTCTTACCTGTTTGGCCTCATCAAAGTTTATGTGCGGCCGCAAAGCGGCCAACAAGCCTGGGCTTTCCGCAATTCACTGGGGCGCATGCCGTCGAGACCAGCGAGTAATCTCAGTACGAGCCGTTTCTCGTAGACGCGATCATTATCGTACCCTTTACAGTGGAGAGGATTGTTACATGGCTGAAGCAACTTGCCGCCGCGAGCTGGATCTCGAAATTCCCGCGGAAGAAGTCACGAAAAAAATCGAGAGCGTGGCCAAGGAATTCGCCCGCGTCGCCCGCGTGCCCGGTTTTCGCCCAGGCAAAGCGCCCGTTTCGCTCATCCGCCGCCGCTTCGCCGAAGACATCAAGGGCGAGGTCCTGCAATCGCTCGTCCCGGAGCGCGTTGAAAAAGCCGTCTCCGAGCAAAAGCTGACGCCGGTCTCGCAGCCGCAAGTCGAAAAGCTGGATTTTGCCGAGGGCCAGCCCCTGAAATTCCGCGCTGTCTTCGAAGTCCTCCCTGAATTCGAGCCAGGCAATTACAAAGGTCTCGAAATCGAAATGCCCGTTATGGACGTCACCGAAGCGGACGTCACGAAGGCGCTCGAGGAAATGCGCGAACGGGCCGCCGCACTCGCCCCGGTCGAAGGCCGCGCCGTCGAAAACAGCGATTACGTGCAATTGAAGCTGATGGGAACTCCGGCGGGGGGCGGCGAACCGCTGCAAGCGGACAGTGTGCTCTGCCACATCGGCGCCGAAGAAACCATGGAGCCATTCAACGAAAATCTGCGCGGCGCCAATATCGGCGATCACAAGAATTTTGACGTCGCCTATCCCGCCGATTATCCCGATGCCAAGCTTGCCGGAAAAACCTACAACTACGCCGTCGAAGTCCTCGGCATCAAAAACAAGAAGCTTCCGGAATTGAATGACGAATTTGCGAAAGACGTCAGCGACGCCGCCACATTGGATGAGCTGAAAAAGAAAGTTTCCGAGAGCCTCGAGCACCAGCGCGATCATCGCCATAAAGAGCTGCAACGGGAAAAGGTTCTTGCCGAACTCGTCAAGCTACACGACTTCCCTGTACCCGAATCGCTCGTCGAGCATCAAATGGATGTGCGTCTTGAACGTGTAGTTCGCTCGCTGGCCGTGCAAGGAGTTGATCCCCGGGCCGTGAACGTCGACTGGGTTTCCCTGCGAAAGCGTCAGCAGGAGCGCGCCGCTGATGACGTGAAAGCCGAACTCATCATCGATCGCATCGCCACCGCCGAAAACATCGACGTGACCGACGAAGAAATCCAGCAAGAGATAGAGCACTTGGCCAGCCATAGTGGCGAATCCGCCGATGTTGCGCGCGCTCGTTTGACAAAGCAAGGTGCGCTCGATAGGATGAAAGCTAAGTTGAGGAGCGATAAAACCCTCGACTGGCTCGCGCAGAACGCTCAGATCAAAACCGTTGCGGCAGCAAGCGCCGCGGCGGATGCAAAGTGAAACATTCCGGCCGTTCCACTATCTCAATGAAAAATTTCGAAGAACCTGAATATCGCGGCACAACGCTCGTTCCGATGGTGGTCGAACAGACCAGCCGCGGCGAACGCGCCTATGACATTTACTCGCGGCTCCTCAAAGAGCACATCATCTTTATCGGCACGCCCATTGACGACCACGTCGCCAATCTGGCCACCGCACAGATGCTTTTCCTGCAAGCCGAAGATCCGGAAAAGGACATTCAGCTCTACATCAATTCCCCGGGCGGCTCGATCACCGCTGGCTTTGCGATCTACGACACCATGCAATTCGTCAAGCCGGATGTCGTAACCACTTGCGTGGGCCAAGCGGCCTCGATTGCCGCGGTTCTTCTCGCCGGCGGCTCGCCCAAAAAACGCTTCGCTCTGCCGCACGCGCGCATCTTGATTCACCAACCATGGATGTCCGGCCTCGGCGGCCAGGCCACCGACATCGACTTGCATGCGAAAGAGATTCTGCGCATGCGCACGGTCATCAATTCGCTGCTTTCGCAACACAGCGGCCAGAGCATTGACAAAATTGAAAAGGACGTCGAGCGGGATTTCATCATGAATCCCGAGCAGGCCAAAGAGTACGGCATGATCGACGAGATTATTTACAAGCATCGCTAGCGCGGCCGCCGCAAGGGACGGCGTGCGCGCATGGCTGGTGCTTATAAGTTGGTAGCGATTCGAGTTTCTCTTTTGCTCCAGGGAAAAATCGGCCTAGAATAGAGACTAGAGACTCCGTCGAAGCCCAGCGGAGACGAGGCCTTCACACCAGTGAAAAAATTCAACCCAGACGAGCCGCTGCGCTGTTCCTTTTGCCACAAAACTCAGGAACAGGTCGAAAAGCTGATCAGCTCCCCCTCGGACTATCCGCGCGCTTACATCTGCAACGAATGTGTCGGCGTTTGCCAGACCATTCTGGAAGATGAAAAGCGCGAACAAGCCGCCGCGCCCGCGCGCAGGCTGCCGCGTCCGCCGGAGATCAAGCAATTTCTCGATGGTTACGTCATTGGACAGGATCGCACGAAAAAGAAGCTCGCTGTCGCGGTCTACAATCATTACAAGCGCATCTTCTTGAACAAACAGCCGGGCGACGTCGAGTTGAGCAAGTCCAATATTCTATTGATCGGGCCCACGGGCACGGGCAAAACACTTCTCGCGCAAACGCTTTCGCGCATGCTGGATGTGCCTTTCGCCATCGTGGACGCCACCACGCTCACCGAAGCCGGTTATGTCGGCGAAGACGTCGAGAACATTATCCTCAAGCTGCTGCAAGCAGCCGACGGCGATGTTCAGAAGGCTCAGCAAGGCATTATCTACATCGACGAAATCGACAAAATCGCCAAGAAGGACGAGAACCCCTCGATTACCCGCGATGTTTCCGGCGAGGGCGTCCAGCAGGCGCTGCTGAAAATTCTCGAAGGCACCATCGCCAACGTGCCGCCACAGGGCGGCCGCAAGCATCCGCACCAGGAATTCACCCCCGTCGACACCACGAACATTTTGTTCGTCTGCGGCGGCGCTTTCGTGGGCCTCGAGAAAATTATCGAAAAGCGCGCCGGCCGCCATTCGCTTGGTTTTCATACCGACGCCGCGCCCTCGACGCCGCACCGTCGCAACGCGGAATTGCTCGAGCAAGTGCAGCCCGGCGATTTGATTCGTTATGGACTGATCCCCGAATTCGTCGGCCGCTTGCCCGTCGCCGGCGTGATGAACGATTTGGACAAGAGCGTTCTCGTTCGCATTTTGACGGAACCCAAGAACGCGCTGCTGAAGCAATACCAGCGCCTCTTCGAATTTGAAAATGTCCGTCTGCGCTTCACCGATGACGCTCTCGACACCGTGGCCGAGCTCGCCATGCAGCGTAAAGTCGGCGCGCGCGGCCTGCGCATGATTCTCGAAGATCTGATGCTCGAGCTCATGTACCATCTTCCCATGCAGCGTAAGTTGCGCGACTTTGTCGTCACCGCGGATATGGTCCGAGGCCGGGAAATCAATTGGACTTTGCTCGAAAAGGCCGGATAGGCCGCTTCGGGTTGTTGAACGCTTTTCAGGGGCCCTAATGTTCACTCGCGAAAAACAAGATTTGAAGCGCGTACCCATGATGCCGGTGCGCGACATGGTCATCTTTCCTCAGCAGATGACTCCCTTCATCGTTGGCCGGGAAGCCAGCGTGCGCGCCCTCGAAGAAGCGCTCGCGGGCGACAAGAAGATTTTTCTCTCCACGCAGCACGACGCTTCGGTCGATGATCCCAAACCCGAGGAAATTTACGCTGTTGGCACGCTCGCGAACATCGTCCAGAGCGTCAAGCTGCCCGACGGCAATATCAAAGTTTTGGTCGAAGGCGTCGAACGTGCCCGCGCGCTCTCCATCGCTTCGGAAGAAGGGTTTTTCCGCGCAACCGTTCGCTTGCTGAACGCTCGTATCGAGCCTTCCCCGCAAGTCGATCAGACGGTCCAGAAAATCACCAGCCTCTACGAGCAATTCATCAAGCTCTCGCAGAGCCTGAATTACGACACGATGATCGCCGCGGCCCGTGGCGATGACCCCGCCCGCCTTTCGGACACCATTGCGGCCAACCTCCAGCTTCCCGTCGATGAGAAACAGGACCTCCTTGAAACCGTCGATCCCATCGAGCGCCTCAACCGCATCGGCGACATCCTCGAAATCGAATTAGAGAAACTCAACGTCGACCGCAACATCAATACCCGTGTCAAGCGCCAGATGGAACGCGCACAAAAAGAGTACTACCTCAACGAAAAGCTCAAGGCCATCCAGAAGGAACTGGGCCGCGGCGAAAAGAGTGAAATCGACGAGCTCAAAAAGAAGATCGACTCCGCAGGGATGAGCAAGGAAGTGCACGAAAAGGCCGTGCAGGAATTGAAGCGACTCGAGTTGATGCCGCCCATGTCGGCTGAATCAACGGTCAGCCGCAACTATCTCGATTGGCTGCTCGCCGTGCCCTGGAAAAAGAAGTCCAAGGAAATTCGCGATATCCTGGCCGCGGAAAAAATTCTCAACGAAGAACACTACGGCCTCGAAAAGAGCAAAGAACGTATTCTGGAATTTTTAGCCGTCCGCCAGTTGGTGAAGAATCCCAAAGGTTCCATCCTTTGTTTTGTCGGCCCTCCGGGCGTCGGCAAAACCTCTCTCGCCATGTCCATCGGCCATGCCACCGGACGCAAGTTTGTCCGCGTGTCCCTCGGCGGCGTTCGCGATGAAGCCGAAATTCGCGGCCATCGCCGCACATACATCGGTGCCCTGCCTGGCCAAATCATCCAAATGATGAAAAAGGCCGGCACCATGAATCCAATTTTTGTCCTCGACGAAGTAGACAAAATGTCCACGGACTTCCGCGGCGACCCGTCTGCCGCGCTGATGGAAGTGCTTGATCCCGAATTGAATCACAGCTTCACGGACCACTATCTCGACGTTGAATACGATCTCTCGAAAGTGATGTTCGTCTGCACCGCGAACGTGCTCCACACCATTCCCCAGCCGTTGCAGGACCGCATGGAAATTCTTCGGCTGCCCGGCTACACCGAGCAGGAAAAGCTCGAAATCGCCAAGCGCTTCCTCGTGCGGCGCGCGCGCGAAGCCACTGGCCTCAATGAGAAACATCTCAAGTTTACCGACGAAGGCTTGCTGCACATCATCCGGCACTATACGCATGAAGCCGGCGTCCGCAACCTCGAGCGCGAAATTCAGAACATCGCCCGCAAGATGGCGCGCAAAGTTGTCACCGAAGGAACCGCCGTCAACGTCGAAATCTCCCCGGCCAATGCCAACGACTTCCTCGGCATCCTCAAATACCGCGAATACTGGCTCGAAAAGCACAACGAAATCGGCCTAACCACCGGCCTCGCCTGGACCGAAGTCGGCGGCTCGGTGCTTGCCACCGAAGCCACCATTATGGAAGGAAAAGGCCGCCTCACTCTAACCGGCAAACTCGGCGACGTGATGCAGGAATCCGCGCAAGCCGCCATGAGCTATGTCCGCTCGCGTTCCGCGCAGCTCGGCTTGGCGAAAGACTTCTACCGCAATATCGACATTCACGTGCACGTGCCCGAAGGCGCCATCCCCAAGGACGGCCCTTCCGCCGGAATCACCATCTGCACTTCGATCGTCAGCGCGCTCACCAGGATTCCTGTCCTCCGCGACGTGACCATGACCGGCGAAATCACTCTGCGCGGCAAAGTTCTCCCCATCGGCGGCGTCAAGGAAAAGCTCCTGGCCGCCCACCGAATGGGCTTGCACACAGTGCTCCTTCCGAAGGACAATGAGAAGGACCTAGCGGATATCCCGCAGGAGATCCTCTCCTGTCTCAAAGTTCATTTTGTAGAAACCATGGATGAAGTGCTGCAGGTTGCGCTCGAACGCGTGATTGTGCCGCTTGAACATCCCGAGGTCGCGCCCGTTGCCGAGCCTTTCGTCGCCAGCGCCGAGAAAGACAAGAGTTTGACCAACTAAGTAGCGCAGCTTGTGGGAACGCCGTGCAGCTTTTTCCAGGCACGCCGGGGCTACACGCTGCCGCCGGTTGCAGAAAGTCTGGTTTGCCCATCCTGGCATGTTTCTTTTGTCCGCCAGTGCGGTGCGCCACCTCACGAACAATCCGGGACTTTGCTGGCCGCCCCCGCGGTCACGCAAAAAAGAAGGTCAATTTACACAATCAAAGTTAAGGATATATGAAAGAAACAAGCGTTGAAGGAACCAATCAGATGAGCATTAGCCTCGCCGAGTTAAAAGAAAAAAACATCACCGACCTCGCCAAAATCGCCAAGGAACTCAACATCCCTGGCGCCAGCGGCATGCGCAAACAGGAGCTGATCTTCCAGATCCTCCGTGCGCAAACGGAGAAGAACGGACTCATCTTCTCCGAAGGCGTCCTCGAATGTCTCCCCGACGGATTTGGTTTTCTCCGCGCGCCGGAATACAACTATCTTCCCGGCCCCGACGACATCTACGTTTCACCGTCGCAAATTCGCAAGTTCGATCTCCGCACCGGGGATACCGTCTCCGGCCAGGTTCGCCCGCCGAAAGACGGCGAACGCTATTTCGCGCTGATCAAAGTCGAGGCCGTTAATTTTGAAGATCCCGAAGTCGCGCGCAACAAAATTTTCTTCGACAACCTGACGCCGCTCTATCCCCAGGGCCGCCTCAAGATGGAAACCACCAAGGAGAACATGACCGGCCGCGTGCTCGACCTTCTGTGCCCCGTCGGCAAAGGCCAGCGCGGTCTGGTCAACGCTCCGCCGCGCACCGGCAAAACCATGATCCTGCAGTCCATGGCCAATTCCATCACCACCAATCATCCGGAAGTCGCGCTCATCGTTCTGCTCATCGACGAACGGCCGGAAGAAGTCACCGACATGCAGCGCACCGTGAAGGGCGAAGTGATCAGCTCGACGTTCGACGAACCGCCGCAGCGCCACATTCAGGTTGCGGAAATGGTTCTCGAAAAAGCCAAGCGCCTCGTCGAGCACAAGCGCGATGTAGTCGTTCTGCTCGATTCCATCACCCGTCTCGCCCGTGCTTACAACGCCGTCACCCCGCCTTCCGGCAAAGTCCTCTCCGGCGGTATTGATGCCAACGCCCTCCAGCGCCCGCGACGTTTCTTTGCCGCCGCGCGCAACGTCGAAGAAGGCGGCTCGCTCACCATCATCGCCACCGCGCTCATCGACACCGGCAGCCGCATGGATGACGTTATCTTCGAGGAGTTCAAGGGCACCGGCAACATGGAAATCTATCTCGACCGCCGTCTCGCCGATAAGCGCGTCTTCCCCGCCATCGATATTCAGCGCTCCGGCACGCGTAAGGACGAGTTGCTCCTCCCGCCGGACGAGCTCAGCCGCGTCTGGGTCCTGCGCAAAGTTTTGAGCCCTCTCTCGACCGTTGAAGCGATGGAGCTCTTGCTCAGCCGCTTGACGAAGTCGAAGTCCAACACCGAATTTCTCGGGTCGATGTCCGCACCGGCCTGAGTCCAAAAGTTCGCGCCCCCTTCCCGCACGCTCTTCTTCCGAGCAGCGCTTCACGCCGCGCTTCGCGGCATGTTTTTCGTGCTGCTCGGAGGAGTGTCCGTGTACGAACGATTTATCGCGCGCCAGCCGATTTTCGACCAGCGCCTCAGGGTCTTCGCTTACGAATTGCTCTTTCGCGGCGGGCCGCAAAACGTCTTCCAGCCTCATAAGGAGGCTTCGAGCAGTGTCATCGTCGATTCCACCATGCTCTTCGACCTCCAGACGCTCACCGGCCACGCGAAAGCATTCATCAACGCCGATCACACGGCGCTCCTTCAAGGGGCCGTCAAACTTCTTCCCGCGGACCGTATTGTCGTCGAAATCCTGGAAACCGTTGTTCCCACCCCCGAAATCGTCGCCGCCTGCGCCAATCTTCGCGATGCCGGCTACGTTTTGGCGCTCGATGATTTTGTCGATCACCCCAAATGGCAGCCCCTGCTGGCCCTCGCAAAATTCCTGAAAGTTGATTTCCGCGCCATGGATCGCGATCTTTGCCGGGCCACGGCCCAGCGCTATCTGCCGCAGGGCCTGCAATTGCTCGCGGAAAAAGTCGAAACGCAATCCGAGGTCGAGGAAGCGCGCGGCATGGGCTACGCCTATTTTCAAGGCTACTTCTTCAGCAAGCCCATCATGGTCGAAGGCCGCGAAATCCCCGGTAACAAGCTGAATTACGTCCGCCTTCTCGCCACCGTCAACTCCCCGGATTTCGAGTTCGAAAAGATCGAGGAAATACTCAAGCAAGAACCCTCGCTCGTCTATAAGCTTCTGCGCTACTTGAATTCGCCGCTACTCGGCCTTCGCAATGAAGTCCGCAGCATCAGCCACGCCATCTCTTTGATTGGCGAAAAAGAATTTCGACGATGGGTTTCCATCGTCGCCATCGTTTGCATGGCCGGAGACAAATCCCCTGAACTCATCCGCACCGCGCTCACTCGCGCCTATTTCTGCGAGGAAATCTCGGAACCCATCGGCATGGCGCAGCAAAGATCCGATCTGTTCCTTATGGGACTCCTCTCCGTTACCGACGCTATCCTCGATTTGCCCATGAACAACGTCGTTTCCTATCTTCCTCTCTCTTCCGATGTCCAAACGGCTCTTTGCGGCGGCGCCAACAGCTTCCGCGACGTCTACGACACTCTCCTTTCCTACGAGCACGCCGATTGGAAGAAGCTCGCTTGCCTTTCCGCAAAGATCGGTGCCCCGGAACACCGCGTCCCCGAGTGCTACCTGTCCGCGGCAAACCGCGCCGCATCCGTCTCCATGTAAATTCGCTTATTGCCAATAAAAATGGCGCAAAGGATTTCTCCGCTGCGCCAGTTATCTTGCCGTTGTTTGACTTAAACGTCTTAACGGAAACGTCTTGAACGAACCGCTTCACGCCGCTGCGGATTCCTCCACCGCAGCGATGTAGTCCACGATCCGCTCCGACCATCCGTCCACGTGCGTCCACCCGTTGCCGTAGCTGACGCCGTTCTTGTATGGCGCCACATTCACCACGTACGCGCGCGGCGTCCACGCCGGCAGGATTCCGTCGTGCGACTGTTCGTCGGTAATCACGATGAGCCGGTCGAGCTCGCGCCACTCCGGTTTTTCGTGAAGCTCCGTCAGTGCGCGCTTCAGGTACGTCCCCGAGTGCGCCTGCGAACCCACGATGGCGTCCCGCAGCGCAAATCCACGGCGCGGAGGCAGCTCCAGACACTTCTCCGAGAAGGTCGCAATCGCAAACTCCTCGGCCTTCTCGCGAAGCAGAATGGCCAGCCCCGCGGCCGCGTCCACACGCGTGGTCTCGCTTTTCCCGGAAAGCGTTCCGTCCATCGACCCGGACACGTCCACGACGAGTCCCGTCGATCCCGGCAGCTTCTCGAGTCCGGCGATACCCTTGAGCATGGCGCCTTCGATGGCGTCCTCGAGCTTCGGAGCGTAGCGTGCCGCCGTCACGAAACGGCAGCGCTCGCGCCACTCCCTTTTCAAGCCGCTCGCGAATGAGCTTCGGATCCACGCCCGATGCCAGCATCAGGCGCAGGTTTCGCAGGACGGCCAGGCCGCCCAGCTTGCCCTCGTTCAGGAGCCGTTCGAAGTTCTCGCGCTTGTCCTTCCCTGCGGACAAGGCAACCTCCCAAGTGTCGGGAGGCTCGAGCGTGTTCTCAACGAGCTTCTTCCAAACAGCTTCCTGCTCGGCATCCTTCGGCTTCGCGTGGCAGAGAAACAACGCGTCGCGCAGCGTCACTACCGATTCGCGGTTGTACTTCGCAAGCTGGTAAGCGTCGAACTTCGTGAACGCCTGCGCCAGACCGCGCTTTACTCCCGCCGACAGCGGCTGCTTCATCTCCTTCCAGTAGAGCGCCACGAACTCGCCGAGTTCGTCGGCCCGCTGGATCACGTGCTCGAGCGTTTCCGCCACGAGCGGCCCCACTCCCTTGCGCCGCGCAAGTTCGCGCATCACAAAGAGCGGCGCATGGCGAAGCTGCATCTTGTCGCGCGCCTCGCGCGCCAGAGCCGCCACGTCCTCCGGCTTGCTCTGCGCCACAAGCTCCGCGATCCGCTTCGCGATGTCGCTGCCCTTTTCGTAGAACGCATCTTCCCATAGCAGGCACGTCAGCACGGTACGACGCAGCTCGCGTTTCACATCCACGCGCTGCGCCACCGCCCCTTCGTGCGTCCGCACCGGAAACATCCGCTTCCACACATTCATCTTCACCATCTCGACCTCCCTCCTTTCCTTGCCGCCCGATTGCTCGATGCGTGCAAACTTGTCGCTGCCATGCTCCTCGATTCATAGAAGCGCAGAAACATATCGCCTCCACACTCCTCGATGGTCCCCGCTCCAGACCGTCATTCCGTCTATAACGACGTCGGTCCTGTCAAGACAAACCTCTCCGGGCACTTCCTGCGAAGTGTTTTCTCTTCACTTATAAGAATCTTTTTCTTCCTCGCGACCAAGGTTCGTGCCGTAATCGTTCGG
>JBARJI010000023.1:0-9739 GCA_049800195.1 Candidatus Acidiferrum sp. | reverse complement strand
CTTTCGGGTTGTGCTTCGACAGCACTTTCGTAATCGCCGCCGTCAACGTCGTCTTGCCATGGTCAATGTGCCCGATCGTCCCAATGTTGCAATGCGGCTTGCTGCGCTCGAATTTCTCCTTGGCCATCGCCTTATGCTCCTCAATCGAATTCGTAAACCGACAAAATCACAATCCGTTTTACTTCTCGCCTTTCTGTTTCTTGATCACTTCCTCGGCCAGCGCCGCGGGAAGCTCCGCGTAATGCGAAAAATGCATGGTGAACGTGGCGCGGCCCTGCGTGCGGCTGCGCAAATCCGTGGCGTAGCCGAACATTTGCGCCAGCGGAACCTCGACGCGAATCACGTTGCTGCCGGCGCGGTTTTCCGTGCCTTGAATCGCCGAGCGCCGCGCATTCAAATCGCCGAACACCGGCGGCATATATTCTTCCGGAACGACCACTTCCACTTTCATGATGGGTTCGAGCAGCACGGGCTTGGCGCGCGCGCATGCTTCCTTGAAAGCCATGGAGCCCGCGATTTTGAACGCCATTTCCGAGCTGTCCACGTCGTGATAGCTGCCGTCGACCAGAACCACGGCGACATCCACCATCGTGAAGCCCGCCAAAATGCCATTATCCAAAGCTTCGCGAATACCCGCCTCGATGGGCGCAATAAATTCACGCGGAATCGAGCCACCAACCACTTTATCGATGAAGAGAAAGCGGTGTTCCTTGTCGAATTTCCACTTGCCGCCGGAACCACCTGCAAATTCCTTTGCGATGGCATCGAGTTCATCGGTCGACATTTCATGCATGTTTTCATGCGAGGCGCTGGGCATCGGATGCAGAACAATCTCGCAATGCCCGTACTGTCCGCGGCCACCGGTCTGCTTGATGTATTTGCCTTCCGCTTCCGCCTTCTTGCGAATCGTCTCGCGGTAGGCGACTTGCGGGCGGCCCACGTTGGCCTGCACGTTATATTCGCGCAGCATGCGGTCGACGATAATCTCAAGATGCAACTCGCCCATGCCGGAGATCAGCGTCTGTCCCGTATCCGGCTCGGTCGAAACGCGGAACGTCGGATCTTCCTGTGCCAACCGCTGCATCGCGATGCCCAGCTTGTCCTGGTCGGCTTTCGTTTTCGGCTCGATGGCAACGGAAATAACCGGGGCGGGAAAATCAATCGATTCGAGAAGGACTTGTTTCTGTTCGTCGCAAAGCGTGTCGCCGGTGGTCACGCTCTTGAGACCCACGCAAGCGCAAATGTCGCCGGCATAGACGGCATCGATTTCTTCACGCTTGTTGGCATGCATCTGCAGCAAGCGGCTGATGCGCTCCCGCGTGCGCTTTCCGGGGTTATAGACATAGCTGCCGGATTGCAGCACGCCGGAATAAACGCGAATGTAGGTGACGTGTCCGACGAACGGGTCGGACATAATCTTGAAAGCCAGCGCGGAAAACGGCGCGTCGTCCGCGGCGCGGCGCAATACTACTTCATCGTTCTCGGGATTCACGCCCTCGAGCGGCGGCACATCGACTGGAGATGGCAGGTAATCCACAACCGCGTCCAGCAAAGGCTGAATGCCCTTATTCTTGAAAGCTGACCCCGCCAGAACCGGAACGATCTTGAGCGCCAGCGTCGATTTGCGAACCGACTTGCGCATCTCTTCGACGGAAAGCTTTCCTTCCGTCAAATACTTGTCGATCACTTCATCGTCGTGCTCGGCGATGTAGTCGACCATTTTGCTGCGATGTTCGTCGTAGAAAGCCTTGTCGATGGCCGAGCCTTTCAGCGCCGCGGCCACGTCCGGCCGCGAATCCACGAAAGCCTTGTCCCAAAGCTTTTCAACGTCGAAAATCTCGAATTTCGCGCCCAGCGTTTCCTCGAGCCAGACAATGACTTTCTCTTCGATGAAATCAATGATCCCGATGAAATTATCTTCGCGGCCGAGAGGAAACTGAAGAGGAACGGGGTGGGCTCCGAGGCGTTGCCGAATCGTGCGGATGACGTGGTCAAAATCCGCACCGGTACGGTCCATCTTGTTTACAAAACAAATGCGCGGGACGCGGTACTTGTCCGCCTGCCGCCAAACCGTTTCCGATTGCGGCTGCACGCCGGCCACGGAATCGAACACGCACACCGCGCCATCCAAAACGCGCAGCGAACGCTCGACTTCCACCGTAAAGTCCACGTGGCCGGGCGTATCGATAATATTGACGCGATATTTCTTCCCAAAGCGGTCCCAGGAAGCCGTCGTCGCCGCGCTGGTAATCGTAATCCCGCGCTCGCGCTCCTGCTCCATCCAGTCCATGGTCGCGGTGCCTTCGTCCACGGAACCGATCTTGTAGGTCACACCGGTATAGAAAAGGATGCGCTCCGTCGACGTGGTTTTTCCGGCGTCGATGTGCGCCATGATACCGATGTTGCGCGTGTCTTCGAGTTTGAAGGCCCGTCCCATAATCTGCTGCGCCGCCCCTTTGGTTTCTGTTGCCATTAAACTTTCGATTCTCTCGTTTGCAACCGCAATTACCAGCGATAGTGCGCGAAAGCCTTGTTCGCTTCCGCCATGCGGTGAACGTCTTCTTTCTTCTTGATCGCTCCGCCGCGCGCATTGGCCGCGTCAATCAACTCATCCGCGAGCTTGTCGATCATGGTCTTGCCCGCGCGCTCGCGCGAATACTGCAAAAGCCAGCGAATCGCCAGCGACTGCCGCCGGAACGGATTCACTTCCACAGGAACCTGATAGTTCGCGCCGCCCACGCGCCGTGTCTTCACTTCGAGCGTCGGTTTCACGTTCTCGATGGCTTTCTTGAAAATCTTCAAAGCGTCGTCGTTCGTCTTCTTCGCCACTTGGTCCATCGCGCCGTAAAACACGCGCTGCGCCGTCGACTTCTTGCCTTCCCACATCATCGAGCAGATAAATTTCTCCACGATGTCGCTGGCATACACCGGGTCGGTCGCTTGTGATCGCCGGAAAACGAGTCCTTTGCGTGGCATTGCTCTTTATCGCTCCTGAATCTTGCCGATTCTTTTCTGTTCTTTTCTTCTTTACATCCTTACTTCATTACTTCCTGTTCCCTTACTTCGCTTGCGCTGCCTTGGGCCGCTTCGCTCCATACTTCGAGCGCCCCTGCTTGCGATTCTCGACGCCCGCCGCATCCAAAGTCCCGCGCACGATGTGATACCGCACTCCCGGCAGATCCTTCACGCGGCCGCCACGCACCAGCACGATTGAGTGCTCCTGCAAATTGTGGCCGATCCCTGGAATGTACGTCGTCACTTCCACGGTGTTCGTCAGCCGCACGCGCGCCACTTTGCGCAACGCCGAGTTCGGTTTCTTCGGCGTCTGCGTGTACACGCGAATGCACACGCCGCGCTTCTCAGGACAGCCCGCCAGCGCAGGCGATTTCGTCTTCACTAAAACTTTTTCACGTCCCATCCGCACAAGTTGCGAAAACGTCGGCACAGTCGTCCTCTTTTTTTGACCGCGCTGCGGTCAACTTTGTTGGTGGCCACACAACGGTCCACCAAACGCGCGCAATATTTCTCGCGGCTCTCGCTAGGCGCGCAAGCTAAAACGCGCGAGAGCACACTCCAGTGCTGAAAGGTCTACTGCGAATCCGGAGAAACAACCAGCAAGAAACTCCGTACGCACTCCAAGAGGCAGAATTACGCTCTTGGCTTCAGTTCGGAGAGGCTTACTCGGCTTTGCGGGGCTGGCGCCCCATTCCGGCCGCTCTTCTGTCCCATTCCGTCTTACTTTGTTCCGGGACCGAAGATATTTCCCTTCCAACCCACTCGACCACTCCAACCTCTGAGCGGTCGCCCTCGTTAGGGTAGAAACACCCCCAACAAAACGTAGAGTATAAGGTAAACCACGTGCTCTGTCAAACTTCTTTCATTCCCTAAAGGGGAAATCTCTGTGGAAATTAAGCACTTGGGAGCCTTTCGCCCCAACCATCATTGCAACTAAACCAAACTTGGCCTTCTATGAAAAGGAACCGTTGCGCTAGCCCACGCCGCCACCAGAGCGGCAAGCTTTCAGCTCGCCAGCCCCCATTTCCAACATAAGTCATTGATAATAGACACTTTAATTTGACGGCGAGTCCTTGAGCTCGACATCCGCAAACGCCTTGGGCCACAACCCAAACGCCTTCAGCAAACCATCTTCATGCTGCGCAATCAGCATGTGAGCGGTCCTCTCTACCGACCAAGGCGTCGCAAGCCGCTCCGGCCGGTCGGCGATCCAATACGCCGCCAGCGCCATCAACGTCGTGTCCTGTGCCAAAACATCCGGCTTGACGGCCTCCAGCGCATCCGCCGCCGAATGGTGCGTGTACTTATATTCCGGCGAATCCTGATCCATATTGATGCCCGGCAATCCCGCCATCGAAAACGGCAGTGTATCCGTGCCATCCTCTACGTGGTCGTCCACCTTAACCTCGCGAATATCCGAGAGCGCCGATGCGAACGGCTGGAAAACGCTCACCAAATCGTCGCGTCCACCCATTTGAAACGCTCTAACTGGCCCTTGTCCATTATCCAAAATCAAACTTCCAAGATGATTGGCCATCTCCGCCTGATGCTGCTTCACATAAGCGAACGACCCATCGAGCCCCTGCTCTTCTCCCGTGAACAAAACGAATCGAATCGTCCGTCTCGGTTTCATCCCGCTGCGCACGATCGCATCCGCCGCTCCCAGCGTACAGGTCGCGCCCATTCCGTTGTCCGTCGAGCCCTCGGCAAGGTCCCACGAATCCAAATGGCCGCCTACCACCAGCACCTGCTCCGGATTTTCGCTCCCGAGAATTTCGCCCACCACGTTGGCGCTCTCGACCGGCCCATCGGTAAAAGTATTCTGCACGTTAAAGCGCACTCGCGGGGTCAGTCCTCGTGCCAGGTAGCGTTCCAACTGCCCCTGATCTTCGGCCGTCATCGAAACCACGGGAATCGCGAAGTCCTCATTGAAGCCCAGAATTCCCGTGTGCGTCAGGTTCATGCCCGCGGACATCCCGCCCCCCTGTCCGCCAATGACCGCAATCGCGCCCCCTTCCCTTGCCGCCTTCAAAAAATCGCCGAATTGCGCGAACATCCGCATGAAGCTCTTGTTCGGCTGGCCGCGCGTCACGACCAGCGCGACTTTGCCGTTGAGCCGCGAAATATTCTTTATTTCGCTGTCGAGGTCGAACATGTTCACGGCCACGACGTCGCCTTCCACGCCTCCCGCGGGCGTTGAACCCGTCCACCCCATCGCATCCACATGCAGGGGATGCCGGATCGGCGACAATAACTCCGCTTGCGCCGTTCCGCGTGTCCACCCGCGCCACAATTGCCATTTCTCCGCGTGAACATTCTCGAGCCCGATGGCCTTCATCTTCGCTTCGCCCCATTCGATCGCTTTCTGCGCTTGCAGCGAACCCGTCACGCGAGCGCCCACGTCGTCGCTCAATTCGGTGAGGTACTGATACGCGTGAGAATTCATCATCCCTTCACCGGCAATCTTCACCAGCGCCGGCTGTGTTCCGTCCTGGTCCGGCCCTTCCGGTGCCGGGCTGTTCTCCGCCCTGGCACCCAGCGCCGCGACCATCGCAATCACCACAATCCCACCGAAAATCTTTCGCATCCCCTTGTTCTCCTCATGCCTTCCACGATTTCGCGCACAAGACTTTACCACGCCATCCGGCCCCACGCCTCAAATCCCCTTCTCGTAGGGTTACGACATGTCGTGCCCTCTTTCTTTTTCTTACCTTTATTCTCCCCATTATTTCTTTTCCGCCAACCCGCCCTCTTCCGCCGCACCATTCCGCGTCGCCAGCAAACACCACTCCTCACTCATGCATACCCGGCAACTCCGCGCAAGCCCCCGCTTTACGCCACTTCTCTCTCGCCCTACACTGCCTCCGAGGTCATGTTGAAAGTTACCCGCGTTTCTCTTTCCGCGCTCTCCATCGCCGCGGCGCTCTGTACTATGGGCGCGTCCGCTTTGAGCAACATCCATGCGCAGGATGCCTCGCAAAAATCGTCTGAAAAAATTCTCGAGAAAAACGCGAAAGGGCCTCAGCAAAAACCCACGGTAAAGACCAAACCGGAAATTCCAGCCGAGATCGAACTTCTCGAAACCCGCGTTCGCTTCGAACCCGACGGCTCCAGCCGCAAAGAAGTCCACGCCCGCGTCATGATTAATGACGAGCTCGGCGTCCGCCAATTCGCCCGTCTCAGTTTCGATTTCAACCGCTCCTACCAGCAAATCGAGATCCCTCTAGTGCGCATCACCCACCCCAGCGGCGGCACGATCGACGTCCTTCCCAGCGCCATCACCGATGAGCCCAATCCCGCCGTCGTCAACGCCACCGCCTATCAAGACGCCCGCGTCAAATCCGTTCGCATCCTCGGCCTCGAGCCCCACGACACCCTCGAATATCGCGTCCTCACCACGACGTCACACGCTCCTCTCGCCCCCGATTTCTGGCTCGAGCACACCTTCGACCGCTCCGGCGTCGTCTCCCACGAAAATTTCGAGCTCGACCTGCCTGCTTCGCGCCTGGCAGACTCGCCGAACCTTCACCGATGCGAAATCCGAGTCAATCCCTTGACTCCAGCCGAGACGCGCCAAGTAACTGCTCCCGACGGGTCTGCCCGTAGCATTTACCACTGGCAGGTTGCGCTTCCCGGTTCGCCCAACAAGCTCGACGGAGAAATCAGCGTGGACGAGAATCAGAGTCCGGACATCGCCGTGAGCTCGTTCCCAGTCTGGGGAGTGTTCTCACAGAGGTTCGCCGAGATTTTTCATCAGGCAGGCCAAGCAAATTCAAGCGTCGCGGATAAAGCGATTGCCCTGACCAAAACTCTTAGGACACCGCGAGAGAAACTCGAAGCTCTTTATGGCTTCGTCTCACAAAAGGTGTCTACCGTTGACTTGCCTCTGGGTGCCACTGGCTTCCGAACGAGGCTTCCCGTCGAGATTCTTTCTTCGGGTTATGCAACCCCTGAAGACAAGTTTGTCCTCTTGGCCGCCTTGGCTTCCTCTCTGAATATTCAGTTGGAAGCCGCCCTGACCAGGATATCTCCAGGATTGCCATCGCAACTACCGAGTCCTTCTCTCTTCACGAACATTCTCACGGTGGGGGGAACCCGCGAGTGGCTTGACCCAAGTTTGGAAGTGGCTCCCTTCGGGCTCCTTACTCCAGCTCTTCGCGGAAAACAAGCTCTCTGGCTCCGGCAACCTCCGAACTGTGGCCCTTTGGCGGATTGCGCCTATAGTCTGTGGGCTACCATTCCGGTTGAGCTCCCGTTCGCGGCGTCTCAAAGGGTTCATGTGGACGCAGTTCTTGGCCCCCAGGGTACATTCAGGGCAAAGCTTGCGTACACCCTCCGCAGCGACAATGAGCTCCTTCTTCGCGTGGCTTTTCACCGAACTCCACGAGAAAATTGGAAAAATGTCGCGCAACTCTTGGCGCTCTCTGATGGCTTCCGCGGACAAATCACAAATGTGACCGCATCGGATCCTTACGAAACGCGCGACCCCTTCACCGTCGAGTTTGAAATCAGCCAGCCAAAATTTGTGAACTGGTCGAAAACGCCGCTTCGCATTCCGGCGCTCCTTCCTGTACTCGGACTCCCGGATCCCGCCGAAAAAGCCCCCGCCGGAGCCTCCGGTCCTCCGATCGATATGGGCACGCCGCTCGACGTGGAAGTGACGGCAACAGTTCATCTCCCCGCCGGCACAACTGCGACCGCACCCGCAGGCACTTCCATCGAGCGCGACTTCGCCACCTACACCTCGCAATACTCCGCGAAGGATTCCACGCTCACCGCCTCACGGCACCTCAATTTTATTCTGAGGAAAATCCCCGCTGATCGCGCCGGGGAATACAATGCCTTCTTGCAAGCCGTGCAGAACGACGAATCGCAGTTCTTTACTCTGGACCGCGCGAAACCTGGTGCCGCCAATCCACAAAAGCCGTAAATTGTCGGCCCGTCCGTCGTACGAATCCGGACTAGTTTGTGTTGAGGCTACTTGACTCCGAGGATTTCCTTTTCCTTGGCCGCGCAGAGGTCTTCGACTTTTTTCGTCTCCGCCTGAGAAACCTTCTCTAGCTCGTCCAGAGAACGCTTCTTTTCATCCTCGCTGATCTTCTTCTCTTTTTCGAGTTTTTCGATCGCCTCTTTAATATCCCGCCGGATATTGCGCACAGCCGTCCGGTGATTTTCAAGCACCTTGTGTAGTTGCTTTACCAAATCCTTCCGCCGCTCTTCTGTTAGAGATGGAATCGGCACGCGCACGACTTTGCCGTCGTTCGTCGGATTCAGCCCCAGGTCCGATGTGCGAATGGCTTTGTCGATCAAGGCCACCGCGCTCGGATCCCACGGTGAAATCACGAGCATTGTCGGGTCTGGCACGGTCAGGCTGCCGAGCTGGTTCAGCGGCATCGGTGTCCCGTGATAATCCACCCGCACATTATCCAGAAGCGATGCGTTCGCGCGGCCCGTGCGGATCGTCGCGGCTTCCTTGCGGAAATCGTCGACCGCTTTCTCCATGCGCGTCCTGGCCGCGCCCATCGCGTCTTTCGTCGTCCCAATCGTCGTCATAGCATCCTTAGTCGGCCACGTCCATCGTAGAAAACCTCACTAACTGCGTTGACCGTGTCTCTTCTGTCCTCTACTTTCGAATTTCCAACTCTTAATTCAGCGCCGGCGTCACGGAAGACCCCACGCGCTCGCCCAGCACCACCCGCTTGATGTTCCCGTGCTGATTCATGTTGAACACCACGATCGGCATCCCATTGTCCATGCACAGCGAAATCGCCGTCGCGTCCATCACCTTCAAATTCTGATTCAGCACGTCGCGGTACGTGATTTCCGCGAAAAACTTCGCCCCTGAAACTTTTTCCGGATCGGCGTCGAAAATCCCGTCCACGCGAGTCGCCTTCAAAATCACGTCCGCCTTGATTTCCATGGCGCGTAGCGCCGCCGCCGTGTCCGTCGAAAAATAAGGATTGCCTGTGCCCGCCGCGAAAATCACGATGCGCTGCTTCTCCAGGTGCCTCATCGCGCGCCGCCGGATAAAAGGCTCGGAGACTTGCCGCATCTCGATCGCGCTCAACACCCGCGTAAACACCCCTTCTTTCTCGAGCGCATCCTGCAAAGCCAGCGCGTTGATCACCGTCGCCAGCATCCCCATATAATCGCCCGTCGAGCGGTCAATTTCGAATCCCTTTTGCCGCCCGCCGCGGAAAATGTTCCCGCCGCCCACCATGATGGCGATCTCCACTCCCAGCGCGTGTACATCCTTTAACTCGCGCGCAATGGCCTGGATCGTTTCGCCGTGAATCCCGAATCCCTGCGGCCCTTGCAGCGATTCTCCGGACAGCTTCAGCAGGATGCGCCGGTAGGCCAGCTGCGCAATTTTCGGCGTTTTCTTAGCGGATTTCTTTGCAGCTTTTTTCTGTGCGGCCATATCGCTCCGGTCAGCACCCTCTAAAATCCTCGGAATTGTAACAAACTATCTCAACCCCCGCACATTATGCCGTGCGGCGGCCCAACCGCCGCTTTTGAACTCGATTCCACCCAATCTCCGCCTTCCAAGACGACCCCATCCACGCCAAAATATTTATCGGTGCTTTCGAACCTACACAATCGGGATAGGGGAGACGGTTGCCCGTCCTCCCCTCCCACACGACCGGACATGCGGGTCCGCATCCGGCGGTTCGGCGGGTTGAACTAACCATGAGCCGTGAGCTCGGGAAGTCCGAGCGAGGCG
>JBARJI010000022.1:0-47343 GCA_049800195.1 Candidatus Acidiferrum sp. | reverse complement strand
CGCCTCGCTCGGACTTCCCGAGCTCACGGCTCATGGTTAGTTCAACCCGCCGAACCGCCGGATGCGGACCCGCATGTCCGGTCGTGTGGGAGGGGAGGACGGGCAACCGTCTCCCCTATCCCGATCGGGCCGGGTCAGAACGTGTCCTTCCTTCGCTCTCGGGACCGAGCGCAGTCTGGTCAAGATCGAGCGCAACTAATTCGAGCGGCGTTCCTCTGTGGTCGTGGAATCTCGCCTTGCTTACCGAGGGCAGAGGTGTTATCCTCGGTTACCGAGGACATAAATATGAGCAAGCCTTCCGATCTCGTGCAGGGCACGTTGGACATGTTGCTGCTGAAAATTTTGGCGCTTGAGCCGATGAACGGCTTCGCTGTCAGTCAGCGACTAAAGCAGATGTCTGGCGACATTTTGCAAGTGAGCGACGGATCGTTGTACCCGGCTTTGCACAAATTGGAACAAGAAGGCTGGATTACAGCGGAGTGGAAAACGTCCGAAAAGGGCCGCCGGGCGAAATACTACTCGCTGACGCGGCTGGGGCGGCGACAGCTTGAAAGAGAAGCGGACAATTGGGGCAGGCTGTCCGGTGCGATTTCGCGTGTGGTGAAACTCAAGGAGGCGTGAGCATCTCGTCGAGAACGAAAGGAGGGGCGATGCGACCCGAACATTGGGTATACACGATTCCGCTGCGGTTGCGGTCGCTGTTTCGTCGAAGACAGGCAGATCAAGAACTTGAGGACGAGCTGCGGGATCACGTCGAGCAAAAAACTGAGGAGTACATCGCCAGAGGTCTGGATCCGGGGGAGGCTCGTCGCCAAGCACTGCTCGAAATGGGCGGGGTCGAAAAACGGAAGGAAGAGTGTCGCGACGCTCGCCGCGTAAATTGGATTCAGGACCTCGCTCAGGACATTCGCTTCGCCCTGCGCATGCTGCGCAAATCTCCCGGCTTCACCGCCGTCGCCATCCTGACTCTCGCCCTCGGCATCGGCGCCAACACTGCCATCTTCAGCTTCATCGACGGCGTTCTGTTGCGCTCACTGCCTGTCAAAGAACCGCAGCAGCTCGTCCTTTTCAGTTGGTCCGCACGCCAGAAGCCCAGAGCTAACGGCCGGAGTGCTTACGGTGACTGTTACAAGCAGGAACTCACCGGTGACTGCTCGTTTCCGTTGCCTTTCTTCAAAACACTCCGCTCACAGGCAGACAGCTTCTCGGGGATGGCCGCCTTCGCCGGCCCGCTCGATGTCGACTTGAGCGCCAAGGGCGCTGCCAGCATTGCAAGCAGCACATACGTTTCCGGCGATTTTTTCTCTACCCTGGGCGTGAACACGATACTCGGCCGTCCCCTTGTGCCCTCGGATGACACTCCCTCCGCGCCGCCTGCCATCGTCTTGAATTACGCTTACTGGGATCGCGCTTTCGGCAGCGACTGCTCCGTGGTCGGCCGCACCGTGCGACTCGATAGCACCACTGCCACGATTATCGGCATCGCCGATCCGCAATTCACGAATCTCACTCCCGGCAAGCTGCAGGATTTCTACATGCCGTTTTCTCTCGCCGATCGCATCCGCGGCGAATGGTGGAGCAAGAACGACACTCGCGCAACCGACGCGAGCGTATGGTGGGTCGTTATGCTCGGCCGCCTCAAGCCAGGTGTTTCCATCGGCCGGGCGCAAGCCTCTGCCAGCACAATTTTTCGCAACGTAATGCTCCACGGCGCGAGGCCGGCTTTTCAGGAAACCGATGCGCCCTCAATCGCTCTTACTCCCGCACAAGCGGGCCTCAACGGTGAGACCAGCGACTGGGCTCCGCCTCTCTATATATCGATGGCGCTTGTTGGGTTTATTTTGCTGATTGCCTGCGCGAATGTCGCCGGACTCACGCTCGCGCGTTCCGCCACACGGCAAAAAGAAATGGCTGTGCGCCTCGCTCTCGGCGCCGGACGTGCGCGACTTATTCGCCAGCTCCTGACCGAAAGTCTCTTACTTTCATTAGCCGGCGGCCTTGTCGGATTTCTTCTCGCCTACTGGCGGATCGGTGGCATGGTCGGAATAATTTCGAGTGATAGAGCCGAACCTTTTCCGTTCGTCATTAGTCCTGATTGGCGCGTGCTCACCTTTGCCGTCGCCGTCACGTTCATCACGGGAATTTTGTTCGGTCTTGCTCCGGCGATGCGCGGCTCGCGCATCGATCTAACTCCCTCGCTGAAAGAATCCACCAGTTCTCTCCCCGGCGGCGCCGCGCACGCCGGACGTTACTTCCGTCTCAGCGACGGGCTTGTTGTCGCGCAGGTCGCGCTCTCGATCGTCGTTTTGATCGGCGCGGGATTGCTCGTGCGCACTCTGCACAATCTCAGCAACCTGAATCCCGGCTTCGACACACGTAATGTTCTGCTCTTCGACATCGATCCGACCATCGCTGGATTCACAGACCGGCAAACGCAGCAGCTTTACGGCAATTTGCAGGAGCATTTTGCCGCGCTTCCCGGCGTGATCTCCGTCAGCTACTCCGAAGATGCTCTTCTCGACGGCGGCACGTCGGGCGACGACATTCATCTCGACGGCGCACCACCAAAGCAAGACATCAACACACTCGAGCTTCCCGTTGGCCTGAATTTCTTCTCCACCATGCACATTCCAATTCTCGCCGGCCGTGCATTCACTCCCGCTGATTTCGCCGCGGCTATAACAACCAACGCCGCAGACAAAGCCCGAGACGCCGCCGCAACGCCAAACCCTGCTTCGTCGTCAGCGCCTGCATCCACCGTTCCCTCCGCACTTGATGAAGCCTATTATCGTTCCGCGCCCATTCCGGTCTTGATCAATGAAATGTTCGCGCAAACGTTTCTCCGCGGCCAAGATCCCCTCGGCATGCACATGGGCGATTCGCAAGCGACGGACGACGAAGTTCAACATCCCGGGCCGGGTTACACCGTCATCGGCATCGTCGCAGATACAAGATATGACCGTCCGCGCCGCGCCATTCAGCCGATAATGTTCTTGCCGCTGGTCAGTAACAGCGCCTATTTCGAATTGCGTACCGCCGCGAATCCCACCTTGCTTGTAAAGTCGGTGCGCGATGTTGTCTCCCGCGTCGCCGACAATTTGCCCCTCTCTCACGTACGCACGCAAACTGGACAGATCGAAGACATGCTTTCTCAGGAACGCCTAATGTCTCGCCTCTCCACCTTTTATGGCGCAGTCGCGTTGGTGCTCGCGTGCATCGGCCTTTACGGTTTGCTGTCCTACGAAGTCGCGCGCCGCACGCGCGAAATCGGCATTCGCATGGCGCTCGGGGCGAGGCGTGTTGATGTGCTAAGGCTCGTAATGGTGCTGGGGCTCAAACTGACGGTCGTCGGCGCGATGGCTGGCATCGTCGGTGCGCTTGCGCTGACGCAATTCCTGTCAAGCTTGCTCTACGGCGTCTCCCCGACAGACCCAGTGACGTCCCTCGTGGTCACCGCACTGCTGACGCTTGTTACGCTAGCGGCCTGCTACATTCCAGCGCGCCGCGCCATGCGCGTCGATCCGATGGTCGCGTTGAGATACGAATAAATCATGGTTCTTCGAACCACAACGAACCATGAAAGAAGCTAGAAACGGACGCTGAAAATGAAGGGGTTACCGCTTCTTTCTAAGGAATAGCTCACCAAACGTTCTAATTAGACAATCTCTTTCGCACAGTCCTTTTCGACACGCAAACGCTGGAACGCGCCGGCTTGGCTGGCGGTTCGCGCGGTTGGCTCGCGCTCTGCCGCGTTTCGGGCTAAACTAGGATATGCTGTCGCCTAGTCATGTTCCGCTGAGCTTTCAACGGGACCGCGCGCTTCGCCAGATCGAAGCTCGTTTCGAAGAACTCCTCGAAAAACTCCGCAAAAACCGGCCTTCGGAAGATCCCTGGGTGGTGCGGCGCGCATACGAAATTGCTTCGGAACGGCACCACGACCAGTTCCGCAGTTCGGGCGACCTCTATATTTCCCATCTGATCGAAGTCGCGCACATCCTGGCGGACATGCGCATGGACGCCACGACGTTAACAGCGGCGCTGCTGCACGATGCCATAGAAGATACGGAATACCCCGTCGCCCGCATTGAGGAACGTTTTGGTCCGGATGTGGCGCGCCTGGTCGAGGGCGTCACCAAAATTAGCCGCCTCAACATGACAGCTCCGGAGACGCGCCAGGCGGAAAACGTCCGCAAAATGCTGCTGGCGATGGTCAACGATGTGCGCGTGGTCCTGGTGAAGCTGGCGGATCGCCTGCACAATATGCGCACGCTCGAATACCTTGCGAATGAGAAGCAGCAGCGCATTTCGCGGGAGACTTTGGACATTTACGCGCCGATCGCGCACCGACTGGGAATGGGCGTGATTCGAGGAGAGCTTGAGGATCTGGCTTTCCGATTTCTTGAGCCGGAAGCCTTTCTCTCGCTGCAAAAAGAAGTCACGGATAAAAGTCCCGTACACCAGAGATTTTTGGAAGAGGTGCAAGGCACGATTCGGACGAAGCTCGTCGAAAACGGTATTCCGGCGGAACTGGAAGCGCGCGTTAAAGGGCTCTATTCGCTGCACGGCAAGATTCTTCGCCAGCAGAGCAGCCTCGAACAGGTGTATGACCTGCTCGCCGTGCGCGTGATCACGGACACGGAACGAAACTGCTATGCCGCTCTTGGCGTAATGCACCACATCTGGCGGCCAGTTCCCGGCCGCTTCAAAGATTACATCGCCATGCCGCGGCCGAACCTTTATCAGTCGCTCCACACGACGGTTCTGCACGGCGGGCAGCCTTTCGAAGTTCAGATTCGCACGCAGGAGATGCACCGGATCGCGGAAGAAGGCGTGGCGGCGCATTGGAAATACAAAGGCGGCCAGCCCGTCTCCGGAGATGATGATCAGCGCATCGCCTGGATGCGGCAGCTGATCGAATGGTCGCAAGAATTGCAGGAACCCGGCGAGTTTCTATCGACACTCAAAGTGGATTTGGCGCCCGTCGAGGTGTACGCGTTCACCCCCAAAGGGCGGGTTCTGGAGATGCCTCGGGGAGCGACGCCCGTGGACTTTGCCTATTCCGTGCATACGGAAGTCGGCCATCAATGCGTGGGGGCAAAAGTGAACGGGCAGATGGTGTCGCTGCGGCATGAGATTGTCAGCGGCGACGTGGTCGAAATACTCACGCAGAAAAGCCATACGCCGAGCCGAGACTGGCTGAGTTTCGTCAAATCCTCACATGCGCGCAGCAAGATCCGGCAATGGATCAATCTCCATGAACGCGAAGAAGCCACGGACATGGGGAAGAAGTTGCTCGAAAAAGAGTCACGGCACTTTGACCGGGGCTTGAAGAAAATTCCGCAAGCGGACTGGAACAAGGTGATCTCGGACTACGGGCTTTCGAAGATCGAGGATCTTTACGCCGCAGTCGGTTTCGGGAAATATTCCGCCCGGCAAGTGCTTTCTCGGTTGTTGGGGGAGCCGGAGAAAACGGCGGAGTCGGTAGCGGAAGATTCGAAGCCGACACTCGTCAAAACCGTCAAACGGATGCTGGGTTTCGGGGAGGCGCCCTTAATTGTGAAGGGGCACGATGACCTGCTGGTTTACCGCGCAAAATGTTGCAATCCGATTCCGGGCGACGACATTGTGGGCTACATAACGCGCGGCCGCGGCGTAGCGGTACACACGCGGTCTTGCCCGAATGTCGAGAACCTCATGTATCAGACCGAACGCCGGATCGCGGTGGAGTGGGGAAGCGGAGGCGCCGCCACATTCCCTGTACAGCTTTCCATCCGCGGCAAGGACAGAGCCGGACTCCTGGCGGAAATCACGGCGGTGATCAGCGGTGCGGGTTCCAATATACAGAGTCTGGAGAGCCGCCCCGACCGGCAGAATGCGCGCATCGAAGCGAGCCTGGAAATTGTCGACCGCCGCCAGCTCGAATCGATACTTGCCAATATTCGCAAGGTCCCCGGTGTGTTTGGAGTGGAACGCGTGTACCAGATTTAATTTTCCGTTTGCTAGCGTTCGGCCGAGAGCGCGGCTCGAAAATGGACCTTTTTCCGTGGCGGCCATTCTTAATGGTTAGCGGAAGGAATCCGCGCAGCAAATTCCTCTTAGAATGGGAAACGGGCGGACCTGTACCTTTTGCCGGGTATCATCCGAGCACACCTTCCCGTTTCCTTCTACCCGTCCTCTAAAATAGGGTTATGCGGTATCAAGGATTGCTTCTCGGTGTGTGTGTCCTCGCAGCGGCGGGTTGTCACCAGCACCCGCTTACGGATTACCGTCCACTGGACCAAGCAGGGATGTGGTCCAGTGACATTGAGCAATTGAAGGGGCTCAATATCTCGGACCAGGAAGTAGCGCAAGTCCTCAAGCTCAAGAGTGCCGGGATCAGCGATGACACGTGTGTCGAGCTGATCAGCAGCGCGCATGTTCACAAAATACTCTTCACTAGCGCCGATTCTGCTGCCAACCTGGCCGGAGCCGGATTCACCGAACCGCAAATTATAGAGATTGCGCACGCCGGACAGTTGGACGCGATCAGCGTGGATGCGGTCACCCTGAAGCTCATCGGCCTCTCGGATTCGACCGTGCAGCTCGTTCTCCACAAGCACTTGACCGGCCAGCCGGTCATGACCAGCGCTAACATCTCGGAGCTCAAGAACACGGGTTTGACAGAGCGCCAAATTCTCGAGCGCATCAACGCGGGTATGACCGATCAACAGGCCGAAAATGAAATCGAAGTCCGCGAACGGACCCGCGATCACGCTAACACTTCCTTTGTGCGAGTCCGGGGCCGGAAGCCGCACTAAGGATGGGTGTCTGCCGGGACCGCTGAAGACCGTTCTTCGCTTTTGCTTCTTCTGAATTCCCTCGTTACAATCGATTCGCTTTGGTCTTATGGTCTGATTTTCGCTTGCTTCTTTGTCCCGTCCTTGTCGCGGTCAGTCTTTGGATTTCTTCCTGTGCGGCCGCACTGGGTCCCGGCTACTCCATAGAAAAGCAGGAAATTCGGGTGCAGTTCGACCCTGGACCACCGCCGCGAATTCGCGCAGACGCGGACTACGAGCTTCGTAACACGGGCAATCAGCCGCTCTCCTCGATCGAAGTGCGCCTTTCCGCACGGCGGCGATTTCGCATTGCTCAATCGGAGGCCCTATGGGACGGCGCTTCCCTCACGGAGCAAAACGTGGCCGCCATGCCTCGAGACACTCTTCTTTTGCTTTCCGGAATGTGGAACGTCGGAGAGAGACACACTCTCCATCTCTACTCCGAATTCCAAACGCCTGCCGCCGGAGAGACTGGTTTCAGCTTTTCCTCGGATGCATTTTTCCTGCCCTCGCAGGGATGGGCGCCAGAGTTGCTTCCATCGGAGGGATTGTTTGCTACCGGAGGAGTCCCGCCGGACAAGTGGATCCTGCGGGTTGGAGTGCCTGACGGATTTCTGATACACACCAGTGGAGGCTCGAGAAAAGTATCGCGCCATGGCCCCGAACTCACGATTGAGTCCGTGCAGCGTCCCGACGATCGATATCCGTTCGTCGTAGCTGGCCGCTACAAACAAACGGATCTGGACACAGCTGCGGGGAAGGTGCTCCTCTGGACGCGCGCGCAGGAAGAGTCCGCGCGTCTTCACCCATCCGCGGACGCTTTGGTTGTGGCGATTCGGGCCTACGACGCCACATTTGGCGCTCGTCCACGGAATGCGCAGCCCTTTTGGATCGTGGAGTGTCCGGTGGTGCTCGGGTGTTTTACGGCTACGACGTCTTCTTACTCCAATCTTTTGAGTGCGGAGCCGGGGGATGTTTCCTCGGAGCTCGCTTCAGCGGACACCCTGATGATCGACGTTGGCGGCGGAGAACCAAAGCTGGCGGCGGCCGCACCAGGGCTGGCGGCGAGTTGGCTCGGGTATGGCCGCAATCCGGCATTTTACGAGCAGCGGCCTCCGCTTTCGGCGTTTCCGGCTTTTGCTTCTGCGTTAGGAAAGGAAGCCATCGACGGGCCGGCTTTTCGCGCCGAGACAATCCGCCGCGCCTTGCGTATGATTCCCAAGAATCCGGGAGCGGGCGAAGCCGAAGATGGAGACGAAATGCGGGCAAAAAGTCTCCTCTTCTTCTTTGCTCTTCAGGAGCGCTATGGGGCGGAGGCTTTCCGTCATGCGATTGACCATATGCTCTCGGCTCGACGGGGCCGTGGTTTCGATCTTGACGATCTCATTGCCGCGTTTGAAGAGGAGACGCATCAGAACGTCGCCGCGTTCGAGCGTCTGTGGATGAAACATCCCGGAGTTCCCGACGAATTTCGAGAACGCTATGAGAATGCTTCCGAATCCAACGCCGTTACTTCCAAGGAGACCATACCATGAGAGAAATAGTTCTGACAGACCGCAGTCCAAAACCCATCGGGCCTTATTCCCAGGCCATCAAGGTGAATGGACTGCTTTTCGTTTCCGGGCAAGTTTCTATCGACCCGAAGTCGAATGAATTCGTTCCCGGCGATATTCGGGCGCAAGCGGAGCGGACACTGGAAAACGTGAAAGGCATCATCGAGGCGGCGGGAAGCAAATTGGGGCATGTGGTGAAGACCACGGTGTTTCTGAAGAACATGAGCGATTTTGTCGCCATGAATGAAATTTACGGGCGCTATTTTTCGGCCGCTCCGCCAGCGCGTTCGACCGTAGAGGTAGCGCGGCTGCCTAAGGACGCCTTGATTGAAATGGAAGTTATCGCGACGATCTAAGCTGGGAACTGAGGGTCAAATTACGGCCGGTCAGGGCTTTCCAGTGCTTTGTGAATGGCAATGACACTCAGCAAAACGACCGCGCCCGTTGCGTACCATACAAACTTGCTCGTACCGGCGCTAACCGGCGGCTTGCCATACCCTTTTCCGCCCGCTCCTTCTGTCGGAGGCTGGCTCTGGGCATCGGCATCCGCGGATGGATCCAGCACGATGCGGTACGCACTACCTTCCGGTATCACACGTGAATCGTCTCCGACGGTGATCGTCAGGGCGCCACGCACGCATTTGACCAGCAATTGCTTCTCACCCAGAATAGTCACTTGCCCGATGGTGGGCTCATCCGACCTCGCCCTGATTACAGCGGTATACGCGTTGAGCGCAAACGCATTTGCATTGGCGGTCGAAAACGTCGCTGATCCTCGAAGCAGAGTTGCGGCTGGCAACCCGCCTTCTTCGGCAAGGGTGGCCGTCGAAGATTCGGAGAGTTGAAAACGCGCGGCCCCGGCGCGCAATTGCACGCTGCCCGCGTCTTCCGTGCTCAACCTGTCTCCTGCAAAAATCGTCGTGCCCACTGCCGCGCCCGCAGCGCCGACGCTCGCGCGCTCCGACGCCACTACCGTGCCCAGTGCGCTCGCGGGAGCGCCCCAGACCGGCGTCAGAAGTAAACACGATGCCAAGAACGCAGCAACAATTTCGCGCAAGCGCGCCATTGAAGCCTCCAAGAGGGCTACTCGAAGAATACTCACCCGCCTGCCCGCCGTCAATATGGAATCAAAGCGCGAAGCAAGAAATATATCGCCTCCAACCATGGGCCGGCTCTGGCTGTAGCGCGCTTCCGCTGTTACAATGCATGCCAACACATGGCTGACTGGAAACAGATCACCGCCCGCATACGTCGGGCCCGCACCGGCAAGGATCCCGTCGGACAACTTTCCAATTTGTATGAGAAGACCCGCGACGCCATGGTTGCGTTTGAGCTGGCCCGCTACTTCGAAACTTCTGGACAAAATCCGGAAGCCGCCAAATGGTATCTCGCTGCGGCCCACCGTTTTCGCAGGGCCGATTGGAAAACCAAGGCACAAGAAGCCGCGGTTAGACTCGGTGCGGATGTGCTCGCTGCAGTGGATGGGCCGGAATCGACTGGGGACTTGCCCTTGACGCCGCCTTCTTCGATTGCGGCTCCCGAGTCATCGTCCGCCGATGTAGAGACCGTCGTCGGTCTAGAGACTTCAGCGACTCCCGCCGAATCGGATACGGAAGTTGTCTCGGAGAAGCCCGGCAGCGAAGCAGCGGAAACTCCCGATCGAAAACGCCGCCGTCGTGGCCGCCGCGGAGGCCGAAACCGCCGAAGGGGCGAACCCTCGAGGAGTGCCGCATCCGGCTCTACGTCCCAAACTTCGGGGAAACCCGCATCTGCCGGCAGGGGTTTGCCTACGAGAGTATTCGACGAACCGGTGGAAGCCCCACCTGCAAGGGCCGCAGGCAGCCGTACCATGCCAACGCTTCCCGTGGAGCCTATCGGCGATCCGGGCGGCGTGAGCCTTCGCGGACGTTCCGGCGATCCGGGCCTGTCTTCGCGATTGTCCCTTCTCGAAATGCAGCTAAGGCGGCTGTTAACTTGCCCGCCTGTAAAGCTCAACGAAGCTGATCATGCGCCCGTGGGTCCCGGAGTTTTCGTCCTCACGGACTCCGATCTCACTACTTACTACTATGTGGAGGCATGCCAGACTCTGCGCATCGCCGTCGGCAATCTATTGCGCGGGGGCTCGAGCCGCCGTGGCATGGATTCCATCAAGCCGCAACTTGCGGAGCACCTCGGAATCCCGGAATCGCGAGTGACGAAGTATCTCGCCGATCATTGCGTTGTCCGCTGGCTTCAGCTTGATGAGGGAGCCTCGCACTTTGCCCATTTTGTAATCGCCGTCATTCGGCCGACGCTGAACGAGTAGCGTCCGCCTGTCGATATGGTTGGCCCTGGATCGGGACAAATTTTCCTAAACGAAACAGGGGTTTCCCAAAAAGTGCAAACTTCTAGTCCATTCGCTCTAGAACTAACCCCTTTTTAGCCAGCGGCTGGACTGCCGTTCGCTGCACCTAAATGCCGTTCACCCCCCCCTTTTGACCGTTCGCCACATCTCGCTGGCATCCACACCCCTTTACCGTCAAACTATACGTGTACAAAGACTTATTGGACGTACCAATGGAAGATGGTACGGTAATGAGAGCCCGGGGGGCTGTAAAGGGCTCGGATTTCATCCAATCCAAGGGGCAGTTGGGCTTCATTTCTTGAAAGCGAGGGTAGAGCTTTATGCCGAATCGTGTTGGGACGCAAATCCTGCGAACGTTCGACTGGGCGGTCTGCAAAGCAGCCGCAGTCACCTTTAATAGCATCCAGTATTTCAACAAGCGCAATCCGAATCCTTCCGTCACGCCGCAATGGTCGGACAAGCCGCTGCTGAAGTCCTGGGAAAGGACCAAGCCCACGCTCGGCTTTCCCCGGCAGACTGACTCTCTCTGCCCTGCATGCGTCAAAGAGGCGCGTGAAGCGATCATCGCCGGCAAAAAAGACTGGCGCGATCTGATGCACGAGAAAGTCGGCGAAATTAAGGCGCAGATTATCGAGCGCGACAATCAGATTTGGATGGTCAAAGACTGTCCCATTCACGGCCACTATGAAGACATGATGGCCATCGATGCCAAGTTCCTCGACTGGATCGAAAAGCAGTTCCCCGGCCGCGATATTCCCGCGCACAACGACGAAGACCTGCACAAGCACGGCTCTTCAACTGTTCGTTACGGGCGCGGCTCCGTTCTTACTGTCGACCTCACCAATCGCTGCAACATGATGTGCGATCCTTGCTTCATGGACGCCAACCAGGTTGGCTATGTCCACGAACTCGGCTGGGATGAAGTTAAAGAAATCTTGGACAACGCGCTCAAGATCAAGCCGCGCCGCCAGATGTCCGTGCAATTCTCCGGCGGCGAACCGACCATGAGCCCGCTCTTCCTCGACGCCGTCTCCTACGCCCGCAAGATCGGCTACAACAGCGTGCAGGCCGCCACGAACGGCATCGAATTCGCCAAGAGCAAGGAATTTTGCAAGAAAGCCTTCGATGCAGGTATGCGCTACGCCTACCTGCAGTTCGACGGCATCGGAAACGATGCCAACAGCCACCGCCAGATCGGCAACCTCTTTGACGTGAAGCTTCGGGCTATCGAGAACATGCACGAAGCCGGCATCGAAATCGTGCTCGTCGTCACCATCGTCAACAATGTGAACAACGATCAGGTCGGCTCGGTCGTGAAGTTCGCGATGGAAAATCCCAAGAAAATCGCTTTTGTCAGCTTCCAGCCGGTTTCGTTCACCGGCCGCGACGAGGACATCACACCGGAGCGGCGACTACGCCAGCGCTACACTCTTTCGCACCTTGCGAAGGACGTCAGCAATCAAGTCGGCAAAGTGGAGCCCACGCGCGACTGGTTTCCCATCTCGTTCATCAGCACGTTCGCCGGTTTCGCGGACATGGTGAAGGGCAACGAATCCCAGTGGGGTTCGCTGTCTTGCGGCTGCCATCCGAATTGCGGCGTCGGCACCGCAATGATGATCAACAAAGATACGAAGGAATGGGCGCCCGTTCCACGCTTTCTGGACGCCGTCCAGCTTACCAAGGACGTCACTGCCATCACCGACGCGGCTCGCGGCAAGAAATTCTCGAACTTCATGATGGCTATGGCCCTCCTAAAGAACTACCACCCGTTCCGCGGGCCCAAGGGCCTGACGCTCAGCGCGCTCTTCAAGAAGTTCGACAAGACTTGGGCGCTCACCAAGAAATCCACCGTGAAGTATGGCCGCACATCTCCCGACCGCACGTACGAAGACGCCATGAAGCGCCGCCAAACCGATCCTTGGAATTTCCTCTTCATCGCCGGCATGTGGTTCCAGGATCTTTTCAACTATGACTTCCGCCGCACCGAAATGTGCATCATTCCTTACGCCACGCAGCAGGGCGAAATTTCCTTCTGTGCCTACAACACCGGCGTAGGCTGGCGACAAATCATCGAGAACATGCACAAGAACGCGACCGTCGCCGAGTGGTACAAGAACCACGGCAAACACGAAATCTACGCCAAGGGCAAGAGCGTCAATCTCCAGAGCTTCGAGCACTCGCTGAAGATCGACGCGGATGACGCCGCTCGCGTCCGCCACCTCGAGCACGACATTCCTCTAACGGCTGCCGAGGAAGATCGCGCGCGCCGCAAGAAGGCATTCGAGGAACAAGCCAAAGTCCGCGCCATCTACGAAGAACTCGTCCTGAAGAAGCCCCAGCCGACCGTCGTGCAAATCGGCACGGTGCAGGACATCGCCAAAGCCACTCCGGCCAATTTCGCCAACGCTGGGAAGCCGGTCACCATCGCCCCCGCAGCGAGCGGTAACGGCGGCGGCGCGCCGAATGGCAACGGTCATTCGAGCGGTAATGGCCACTCGAGCGGTAATGGCAGCGGCGGGACTGCGCCCGCCGCCTCGGAAAAAGCAGCCGAAGCGGTAGCCGGCGACTAACTCGATTTAACGGCATCCTGCCAACTCCGCAGACACCATCTGGCTCCGGGAAACCGGAGCCAGATGCATTTACACTGTACGATGGGGCCTTATCCCGTCCGCTTCCACGCGTGATCGAGCGATTAGCACGAAGGAGCCTTTTCGATGAACCCACTCTCTGGACGCATAGCGCTCGTTACAGGTGCAAGCCGCGGAATCGGCAAGGCCGTCGCCATCGCCCTTGCGAACGCTGGAGCCGACATAGCTGTGAACTTTCGAACCCAGGCCCAGGCCGCCGAAGCCGTTTGCCAAAGCATTCGCGCCGCGGGCCGCAAATGCATCGCCGTGCAAGCCGATGTCTCCCACGCCGCCGATGTCGAGCGTCTTGTCAAAAGCACGGAGAGAGAGCTGGGCACAGTCGGCATCCTCGTGAACAACGCGGGCATCTCGAAGGCTCTGGCCTCTGACCAAGTCACCGAAGAAATCTGGAACGAATTCCTGCGCGTCAACCTGACCTCCGTTTTTCTCGTCACGCAGCGTGTCCTCCCGGGAATGCGGGCCGCCCGTTGGGGCCGCATCATCAATCTGTCGTCCGTCGCCGCGCAATATGGCGGCATCATTGGCCCGCACTATGCCGCCACGAAAGCCGGAATCCTGGGACTTACGCACTCCTACGCGTTGATGTTCGCCAAGGAGGGAATCACTTCGAACGCCATCGCGCCAGCGCTCATCGAAACCGACATGATCGCCGGCCTCTCCAAAGAGCTAGCCACCCGCATGCCTGTCGGCACCTTCGGTTCCGTCGACGAAGTCGCCCGCGTCGCCGTCACCCTGGCCGAAAGCGCCTTCATCACCGGCCAAACCTTCAACGTCAATGGCGGCCTCTACATGAGCTGACCATGAGTGGCTGGACGCGCCCCTGAGCCCCACTCTTGCTATAATTGTTGAGAATCCACCGGAGAGACAGAATGCCCATCTACGAGTACGTTTGCGACGAGTGCGAAACGCACTTCGAAAAAATCGTCATCAATAAACAACAGGAAATCGCCTGCCCCAAGTGCGCCAGCAAAAAGGCCACCATCCAGCTCTCTGTCTTCGCAACGGCTGGCAACGGCAGCTCCTCCGCTCCATCGGGCGGCTCTTCGAGTGGCGGCGGGGGCTGTTGCGGCGGCGGTTGCGGTTGTCACTAGTTCGCTCATTGCTCTAGATTCATTTCCTGTTCTATGGCCTCGCGAATGTCAAGCATTTCCATCTTCTCAGTTTGCCTGGCCATCGCCATCTTCCTCCTCTTCTATGCTCGGCCGTTGGTCTTGCTAGTGCGAACAGAGCGGCATTTCCACAACTCGCCGGGAATTTGGATGGTGCCCAAGCCGATCATGTCTAGTCCGGCTGCAGCAGGCCCCACTGCAAAAAGCCCGGTGGTTTCTTACTTCGGTTATCAATTCGAATCACCCACCCCCGAAGTAAGAGAAGAACGAAAAGCGGAAAATCTTGTGGTCCTGAGTTTCTCTGACTGCGCTGGGATAGCGATCTTTAAGCCTCAACCAGGCACGAGTTTTACCCAGACCATGCAGCAGGGACCACCTGAGGCTCGCCGTGCCGTCGAAGACTTGCTCGGAACGGGAGCTGCCCGCTCGGACTACGAGTTCCGTCGCAAAATCCTGAACATGACGCCAAGCGACCTGAGCTTACTTGTCTCGCCCAGCCAGATGGCAGGAAATTCCACATTGCTAGCGCTCAAAGGCATAGATGCGCAGCGTTTCATGCATGGCCTCTACAGCTTTGAGAGCCAATCAATGCATGGCTTTCAGGAAGGTGACGTGCGGCGAGATCGAGACGTCGTCATCGAGGCCTTCGATAATCACGATCATTGTTTGAGGCTAATTGTCGCCTCCAAGCCCGGCAAAGCTTGCTTCGGCCAACCCGAACTCAACCGCATCATCTTTTCGCTTCGGCCCGTCCCTCCCAGCGAGTAGCATCGTACTTATGCACGAAACCTTGTTCCTTGGAATCTCACTCTATGTCCATCAATAGCCCCGAACAACTCGAAAAACTCCGCGCCTGCGGCCAAATCGTTGCCAAAGCGCTGCGCGCGATGTCCGCTGCCGTTCGCCCCGGCGTCACGACTGCCGAACTCTCCGAAATCGGTTCGCGAATCCTCGCCGAAAACGGCGCGCGTTCTTCACCTCCGATGGTCTACAAATTTCCCGGCGACGTCTGCATTAGCGTGAATGACGAAGTCGTCCATGGCATCCCGGGCCATCGAGCCATTCAGCCGGGCGATCTCGTCAAGCTTGATCTAACCGCTGAAAAAGACGGCTACCACACCGACTCCGCCGTCAGCATCCAAGTTCCGCCCGTGCAAGAAAAATTACGCGAGCTCGCTCATTGCGCCGAACGCGCCTTCCGCCAGGCGCTAACCGCCGCCCGCCCCGGCAATCGCACCAAGGACATCGGCCGTGCCGTCGAGCGCGAAGTTCGCCGCCGCGGGTTCTTCGTCGTCCGCGAACTCGGCGGCCACGGAGTTGGCCGCACCATTCACGAAGAGCCCAGCGTGCCCAATTACGCCGACCCCTCCGCGCGGCATCTCCTTGCCGAAGGTCTCGTCATCGCCATCGAGCCGATCATCGCCGCCGGCACTGGCCGCGTCTCTCTCGACCGCGACGGCTGGACCGTCCGCACCGCCGACGGCAGCCTCTCCGCCCATTACGAGCACACAATCGTCATCACGCGCCGCGAACCGATCCTCTTGACCGTCATGGCAGCGTAACCGAATCTCCCGCGCGGCCATCCATCCACCATGCTCCCCAACCACTCCCAGCTCCTCTTCTTCATTGCCGCCGCCCTCGTAATCCTCGCCATCCCCGGCCCCGCCGTCCTTTATATTGTCGGTCGCAGCGTCGGCCAGGGCAGCAACGCCGGCTTCGTTTCCGCCTTCGGCATCGGCGTCGGCACTCTGATCCACACTGCCGCAGCTGCCATCGGCCTGTCCGCGCTTCTTGTCTCTTCTGCCGCCGCGTTCAGCGTCGTCAAATACCTCGGCGCGGCCTATCTCGTTTTTCTCGGCGTTCAACGCATGCGGAGCAAGGAATCCTTCGTCACCTCATCCGATCCCGCCGCCGCGCGTAGCGCCCTCGCTTGCGTTTTCGGCCAGGGCATCGTCGTCAACGTCCTCAATCCCAAAACCGCTCTCTTCTTCTTTGCCTTTGTCCCGCAATTCATCGATCCCGCTCGCGGGCACGTTGCTGTTCAGATTCTCTCGCTAGGCGTTCTCTTTGCCTGTATGGGCACCACCAGCGACTGCATCTGGGCTTTTTTCTCGAGCAGCGTCGCCCGCGCGCTCCGCGCCAACCCCGGCTGGGCACGCAATGAAGGCTTCGTCTCCGGTGGCCTCCTCATCACCCTCGGCCTCGCCACCGCCTTCGGGGGGCATTCAGCCAAAGAATAGCCAGCATCTCCCCCCGCATATTTCACCCCTTATTGACAATTCCCACTGCGAAACGTATACGAAAGCGGTGACCACCAACAAGGTTGACGTAGCCGTCGTCGGTGCGGGAATCGTTGGCCTCGCACACGCCTACTTGGCCGCCCGCTCGGGACTCACCGTTGCCGTCTTCGAGCGTAACCCCGCCGCTCTAGGCGCTTCCATCCGCAATTTTGGGATGATTTGGCCCATTGGCCAACCCGCTGGCCGGCTCCATCAATTGGCCTTGCGCAGCCGCGAGATTTGGCTGGACGTTCTTCAGAAGACGAAGCTGCCGCATCTGCCGACGGGCTCGTTGCATGTAGCCTACAGAGAAGACGAAGCGGCCGTTGGCCAGGAGTTCGCTCAGAAAGCTCCCTCGCTCGGCTATGAATGCGCTTGGCTCTCGCCACAAGAGACTCTCTCTCGAAGTCACGCAATCCGATCCGAAGGTCTGCTTGGTGCTCTCTGGAGCTCCACGGAGCTTACAGTCGATCCACGGCAGGTAATTCGTGCCCTGCCGCAATTTTTGACCGAGCGATACGGCGTTCAGTTTCATTTCAATACCGCAGTGCGGCGCGTGGACACTTCGCTTCTTGAAGCGGGGGACCAGCCCTGGGCTGCAGACGCCATCGTCGTCGCTGGCGGCGACGACTTCCAGACTCTTTTCCCAGAATGCTTTAGTGACAGCGCTCTGACGCGCTGCAAATTGCAAATGATGCGCACCGTTCCGCAGCCCCACGGCTGGCGACTCGGTCCTTCGCTCGCGTTCGGGATGACTTTCAAGCACTATCCGACCTTTCAGATTTGCGGCAGTTTGCGGGCGCTAGAGAATCGCATCGCCAGCGAAACTCCTGAGTTCGATAAGTTTGGCATTCACGTCATGGTATCGCAGAATTCTCAAGGCGAGCTGACCCTTGGAGACAGTCACGAATATGGCCTCGCCGTGAACATCTTCGATGACCCTGCCGTGGATCGCTTGATTCTCGATTATGCCAAGGCCTATCTGCGCGTCCCAACTATGGAGATAGCTGAACGGTGGCACGGCGTCTACGCTAAACACCCCGATCATCCTTTTCTGAGTGTGAGCCCGCTGCCCGGCGTCCGCGTCGTTACAGTAACAACGGGAATCGGTATGACCATGTCCTTTGGAATTGCCGAGCAAACTTTCAGCGAAATGGGTGTAACCGCTTGAAACTTCTGAATTCCTCGCTTCCTCCTCGTACCGTCCACCCCTCTCGCCTGAAGGCGGTTATCCTCGATTGGGCGGGCACGACCGTCGATTTTGGAAGTGTCGCTCCCGCGCGTACTTTACAACGTGTCTTCGCGCTGGAGGGAATCACTCTCTCCGAATCGGAAACTCGCCGGGACATGGGTTTGCCCAAGAAGGACCACATCCGCGCCATAGTGTCTCTGCCGCGCGTCCGCGACGCATGGCAAGGACTACGCGGACGTATTCCAAAAGAAGCGGATGCCAATGAAATCTATCGCCAATTCATTCCTTTGCAGCTCTCCTGCCTCGCCGAGTACTCAACTCTGATCCCCGGTGTCTTGGAAGCCATCCAGCTTTTCCGTCAACGAGATCTTAAAATTGGTTCCACCACCGGCTACACTCGCGCCATGCTTGATCTTCTCCTCGAGCAGAGCGCCAAGTCCGGCTATATCCCCGATTGCAGTCTGTCGCCCGAAGACGTCAGCGCCGGCCGGCCGCTGCCTTTCATGATCTACGAGAACGCCGTGAGGCTGCAGGTGCATCCCCTTGCAGCCATCGCCAAAATCGGCGACACTCCTGCGGATATCGAGGAAGGTCTGAATGCCGGAGTTTGGTCCATCGGAGTGGCCGGAACCGGAAACGGAATCGGGCTTTCCTTCGAGGATTTTCAAAATCTTTCCGTGGCCGAGAAGGAATCTCGCCTGGCGAAAGCACGCGCTGAATTGCAAGGCGCCGGAGCACACTACGTGGTGGATAGCTTGGCCGAGCTCTCCCCTGTCCTGGACGATATCGAGATTCATCTCCGCTCCACGCCCTAGTGTGGCTCGCCGCTTGGCTCTGGCTGGCTCTCTTTGGCAGCCACAGATTTCTCTTGACCAGGGAACTGAAAACTATTTTTCAAGGGCCGTGGGCCAGGCATCCGGAAAGTCGAATCGCCCTATTGGGGTCGCGAATAATGTTGGATGTTCTTGGGCGCGGGAATCGAAGCATTGCCGCGCGGGTCGCGAATCGGCTCTCCAGGCGTCCACTTGAACGGCAACACACCCGTCCACGCTCCGCTAGCGTATTCTTTGCCGTCATCGACAGCAAAGCCGGTACGTATTTTTGCGGACGCCTCGACGAGCGGCACCGCCAGAACCATTGTGCCTTTTAGCTCTTGCTCGCTCGGGGGCCTTACCGTTGCCCAGCGGCCCCGCAGCACGTACTCGACGAAATCGCGCATCGCCGCCAACTTCGCCGACGGATCCTCGATGGGTTCGGCTTTCCCCATCACGACCACAGACCGGTAATTCACCGAATGTCCCGTCGCCGTCGGCGAAAAGACAATCCCGTCCAGCAGCGTAACACTGAGGCAAAACGGCGCTCCGCTGCCCAGCGTTTTCATCAACCGGCTCGCCGTCGAGCCGTGTAAAAAAAGCTTGTCGCCCACGCGCACGTAATTCGTCGGCACCACGACGGGCATTCCGTCCGTGATGAATCCGACACTGCACACGAACGCCTGGTCTAAAATGGCGTAAATCGTCTCGCGGTCATAATTCGCGCGGTCCGGCTTCCGCGTAACTCGTGTTCTCTTTGTAGGAGTGATTTGGCTCATAAAAGCAGGCTAGCCCCGCCGGCCCTTCGTCACAAGTGCCAAAGTGGTGCGACAGACATTCCCGTCTGTCCCCTCGCCGTTCTTAAAGGGTTGCTTCCTGAACGCTCATTCAAGAAAAGACGGAGGCAGGCAACAATGCCCGCTCCAATATTACTTGGCTGGCGCGGGCTTCGCCTCGCCCAGCACTACGCGGAATCCGATGTATTCCGGCTGTGGTTCGCAGCCCGAATTCGCGTCCGCAGGACAATCGGCGCTTCCGCCTATCACTTTTCCTTTGCCGTCTCGTGTCATAACCCATTCGGCCACATTGCCTCCCAGGTCGTAGATGCGCTCTTCGCCCTCTTCGCCGGCACCCGGGAAGCTCCCCACATCCTTAAGCAGCCCGCCAGGTTCCGGAAGAGTATCCGCCAATTTGCGCAGGTTCTCCGTATCTTGGGGATTCGGTGCGTACCCGGCCCAGTAGTCAAGCACGTTCTCAGCCGAGCGGTTTTCGTAAAGGCTTTTCATTTCATCTTCATAGGCAATACGGAAAGGAGGATTACTCCCTAATTTCGGAAGCCAGGCCGCGTACGCCCTGGCTTGCTCGAAAGAAATTCCATTCGCGGGATAATTTTCCGTGCCCACGGGGAATTTATAACTCTTGTCAAAAGCCGCAAATTGCGCTCGAGTGACCTCGAATCTGCCGATGCTCAAATCGCCGCGCCGCACCATCTCCGGGATGATCCGGCTGGTCCCGGGCTGCGGGCTGAGCGTACCCCTGGTGGCAGACACGGCATTTTTTGGAATGCTTACAGTCGTTACTTCAACTCCGTACAACGCTCCGGTCTTCTGAATCTTCTCGCGGGAGAGCGAGTCGGCGAGCAACGAATCCTTCTTCAAGGCTTCGTTTTCTGGCTTGGCCGTTTTGAAGAAGTACTTGTCGAACCACGCCATTTCTTCATCGACTTTGCGGATTTGATGCGTGAGCTTTTGCGGGCCATGCGGCTCGCCGGGGAACACCACAAATTTGACCGGAACCTTGCCGTAATACTGGAGCGCGCGGAAAAACGACCAGCTTTGCGCTGGCGGCACGTTGCGGTCTGCCGAGCCGTGGAAAATCAGCACAGGCGCCTGGACCTGGCCCATTTTGAAGAAGGGGGACTTGCGAATGTAGAGCTCGGGATCCTCGAGCGGCGATTTTCCAAAATAATAGGCGTCAAACGATTCGCCGAAATCCACGTTGCCCCAATCGCTAATCCATTCGACGTCGCCCGCGCCCACGCTTGCGGCTTTGTACCTCGCCGGATACGTGGTGATCAGGCTGATGGATAGAATCGAGCCGTTCGACCAGCCCAGCGTCGCTACTTTGTCCGGATCGACCATACCCTTCGAGATCAAATAGTCCACGCCCATGTTGATGTCCGGCGTTTCGAGGTCGTAATACTTGCCGCAGCAAATCGATTCCACCCACTTGAGGCCGTAGTTCGAGCTGCCGTGATAATTCGGCCGCAGCACGAACGCGCCGCGCTGCGTAAGCAGATTCACCGGATAGGCCCAGTTGTCGTTCCAAAAATCCGGGTCTGCTCCTGCCGGGCCGCCGTGGATCGCGGTAATCACGGGATATTTTTTCCCGGCCTCATAGTTCGCGGGGTAGTAGAGAATGCCTTCCACTTCTTCATCGAGTGATCCTTTCCAATGGATGACCTCGGTCTTCGCAAAACTTCTTCCGTTCACTAGGCCCTCATTCAGCTTCGTAATCTGCACCGGCGATTCTACTTTCGTGCCATCGAGTTGCGCGCGATAAATCTGCGGCATCTTGCTCGCCGTGGAATATTCGCAAACGATGGTCTTGCCGTCTTGGCTGACGACAAATCCGCTAATGTTGCTAACCTGTTCACCGCTGAGCGATTCGCGATGCCACGTCCATCCCGACTCCGTTTTTTCTGCCCGGTATCGAGCCGTCTCAAAATGGCTGCCCGCCGCGAGTTGTGCCACAAATCCATCCGGCGTACGTTGCAAATCGAAGCCGAGCCCGTTTTCCCAATCGAGCGGAACTTCCATGGATTTGCCCGAGGCCAGATCGTAGAAATAAGCCTTCAAAATCGTCGCTGTCAGAAATCGCAGATCGGTTGAATAGGGCGCCACGGCGTAGGCTCCGGAATTATCGCTAGCCCACTCGAAGGCGTCAGGCCGGACCCGGCCTCCGGTGAAAATTTGCTTTTCTGTTCCATCGCTCAAATTGTGTAGAAAGACAACCGGCGGAACCTTTTGGTCGAATTCGTAGTGCAAACTTTTTTCGTGTGAAGCGACGACGAACTTGCCGTCCTTCGAGACGCTCCAGCTCCCGATCCAATCGGTATTTGTCGTGAGGCGCGTGATTTTCTTGTCCTTCACGCTGATCTTGAAAAGCCGCACCGGCGGCTCGTGTTCGGCATCGTCGACCACTTCGGAATCGTCTTTCTTTTTCTTCAGTTCTTGTTCGTAGAGCGCGGGATCTTCTTCGGCGCTGTAAATAATTGTGTCTTTGTCGAGCCACTCGATTTGCCGCGGAGCACGCGCAAGTTCCGTGAGCACCCAGGGCTCGCCGCCGTGGGGATTGATCAGCCAAATTTGCATCGGAGCGATATCTGGCTTGGCGTTCGGCCGCGCCCGCGAGCTCACGAAAGCAATGAGCTCGCCGCCCGGGGACCACCGCGGATTTCCATTGCGATCGCTCCCGCGAGTGAGTTGAATTTCCTCGCTGCCAGTGAGGCTCGACAGATAAAGGTTGGACACACGAGCATCCTTTTCCTTGTCGCCTGTTGATTTCACCCAGAGCAGCCATTTTCCATCCGGCGAGATTCGCATTTGCGAGGCGAATTCCTGGAAGATGATGTCTTCCGGTTTCCACGGCTCCGTTTTCGCCCCGGGCTTTGCATCGTCAGCTTTCACGATTGCGACGGGTGAATAAAGCGCTAGAGCCGCCGCAGCGCACGCCACAGTCAAGAATATTCCCTTCGCGGTCCATTCCGGTTGTTTCATCACATCCTCGCTTCGGTTAAAACCACAATTGGGCACGCCCGCCACCATGTACGGCAAGGCGCACAGCATAGTTCAATTGACGCCGATTGGGAATCGTGTAGTCTTGTTCCCACCAAACTGCACCGAGGGCCATCCATGGCAAAGCCCAATCCGATTTTCACGCGCGATACGTTCCATTTTTTTCACGAATTGGCGCGGAACAACCGAAAAGCCTGGATGGACGCCAACCGAGAACGCTACCAGCAATTCGTCGTGCAACCGTTCCGCCGTCTGCTCGAAGAGCTCAGCCCCGCCGTCCTTGAGCTTGATTCACGGTTCGACACCACAGGACGCACCGGCGCGAATTTCTCTCGCATTAATCGCGATATTCGATTCGCGAAGGATAAGACACCCTATCGCGCGCAGATGTATCTGAAATTCTCAATTCGATTTCCTGGCGAAAGCGAGACCGGGCAGCTGTATGTGGGAGTTTCCGCTGCCGTGGTTACCGCGGGCTTCCGCATCTATTCCGGTTCAAAACGCAAGGAGTCCGCACTGGGGAAAATCGCAGAGCCGCATGCGCTGGCGCAGCCAAAGTGGATTGCCCAGCAAGAGAAGCGTCTCGGGCGGCGCTACGAAAGTTACTGGTACACCTCTGAAAAGGGAGATTGGACACAACACGTTGGCTGGCCGGCCGCGGCAGAGGATTGGAAGAAGCTGCAGGGGTGGATCGTCCGCGCCAAACTCAAGCCAGCCGCCGCGACGCGTGCAACTTTTCCGGGCGATATCATAAAAATATTGCGCGACCTGTATCCGCTCCTGCGATTCACTTCGCTGGATGATTGAGATCTAGAACGACCTGGAGGATTGATGAAAATCAGAGCTGCGCATTTTTCATACGAGTTCAGGCTTGTGAGAAAAAGCGCCGCTGCCTTGGCGCTGGCTTTGCTCATTCCCTACTGTGCAGGCAGCGGTGCGCTTGTGCTAGCGCAAACCGTATCGAAAGACTGGCCGACGGGGGCTCCGAAGGAGTTTGGCATCAGCCCGGAAAAACTTGCTGCCTTTGACGCGGACATCGCCAGTGGAAAATACGGGCTCGTGGACAGCATGCTCGTTCTGCGATGCGGCACCGACGTTTATGACAAATCGTATTCGCATGATTACGGCCAGATTTATGGCGACCGGGCTAAAAAAGAGGGGCCGCTGAATCACGAGCCACAAGGCGCATACAATTATTTCAGCACGGAGTTTCACCCCTTCTACCGCGGTTCGGATATGCACACGATGCAGTCCGTCACCAAAACAATCACTTCGGTAACCATTGGAATTGCGCGGACACGGGATGATTTTACTGCGAGCTTGGACGCACCCATTCTGCAATATCTCTCAGGCCACAAAATCGCAAACTTGGACGCCAGAAAAAGGCGAATCACTGTGCGCGATCTCTTGACCATGACCTCCGGTATCGAGTGGCATGAAGACCTGCCTTACGACGACCCGAAAAATTCCGCCGACCTCATGGAGGCTAGCCATGACTGGGTCCAGTATGTGATCGACCAACCGATGGCCGAAGAGCCTGGCAAGGTGTTCGTCTACAATAGCGGCGCGACGGAACTGCTGGCGCAAGTCTTCAAGAAGGTTACAGGCAAGAACATCGACGAATACGCCGAGGAGCATCTCTTCAAGCCGCTTGGCATGCGTTACTTCTGGAAACATTCGCCCACGGGATTGCCTGACACGGAAGGCGGACTCTACTTGTCCTCCCACGATCTGGCGAAAATCGGGGAACTCTATCTAAAGGGCGGCATGTGGGGGGGGCAGGAGATCGTTTCACCCTCGTGGATCAAAGAATCAGTGGCGCCTCAGGTTTCCGTGCCCGGCGGCGACTGGAAATACGGCTATTTGTGGTGGCTGCAATCTCTGGGCAGCGCCCCAGACGATGTGGCATGGGCTGCGCGCGGTTTCGGCGGCCAGCAATTGTTTGTCGTGCCTGAATACGACATGGTTGCGGTCTTCACCGGCTGGGACATCCTTCCTTCAAACGAAAAGCGTCCGCATGACCACGTCGCGCGGTTGCTCGACGCGGCCAACCGCTTTTACGGCTGCGTGGAGTAAAGCGGCATTAGAATTTGCTCTATTGCGCCGCCCAGAGGCGGAGGCCGATGAGATGCCACGAAGCTATGAAAATAGTGACAGTGCAGCATGCCAGAGAGACGAGCAGAGAGTGAATGCGCGCGCCGGCATTGATCTCGTTTTTCGGAACGCGCGCGGCCAAAAAAAGTCCGTAAAGCGAGAGTAGCGGGAACAGGATACTGAAAGCGAAGATCCCCGCGGTCCAAACCGTGAGTCTTCCGCTGTCGACGCCGCCGAGTTTTGTGGAGCAGAAGAAGAGAGCTAGGAAACACAGCGTCGCGAGAAGGGGAATTGCGCGCACGTCCAAATGTTGAACGCCTTTCATGGCTCCGAAGAGCTTTCGCAAGATCCAGACAATCGCAAAGAGCAAAGACGTCGCCATAAGCGCGATGCAGAGAACGAAGAGCGCAATCCGCGTATAGGGCCACAAAATGCTACTGCGGACGCCATAGGAAAAACCATCCAATCCCTGGCCGGAGAAAACCATGTTTCCCGTGTTGTCCGGGGCGAAAATACAGGTCGCTTCAGGGTCCTTCTCCCCGCGAAATAGGTTTTTCGCGACGGGGACGAGCGCTACAGGCTTGCCGAAAAGGCCTGAGCGCGTAAGCTGTCCATCGATGATGCGGATCCGAAGGCCGCCAGAGAAATCCTCCATGAACGAGTAAAGTTGCGAACGTGGAGCACTTGGCGCGTAATAGCCGGCAAATTTCTCCAGGTCCGCGGCAGAAATGGAAATCGCAGGCTCCTGCGTCTTTGGAAAGTCCTTCGACAGGAAGTCGATGGCCAGCCGATTCAGTTCTAGCAGAGCCTGATAAGACTCCGTGCCGTTCAACAGAACGACATAACCCCAATTTTGTTCCGGCATGTAGCGATAGGTGGAGATAAAGCCGTCGATGCCACCATCGTGGCCGTGCGTAACGACCCCACCAACGACTGAGCTGTAATTCGCAAGACCGTAGCCGAGACGAAGTCCGTTTCGTGCGGCCAAAGTCGTCTCGACGGATTCCATGCGAACGATGGTGTCCGGCTGAAGGATCTGCGTGTCGCCCACTTTTCCGCGCTGCAGAAAAAACTGCACCAGCTTAGCCAGTTCACCGGGCGAAGCTTTCAAATCGCCGGCGGGACGAAGATAAATGTACGGATAGCCAATAGAGTGGGGCGGATTGCCCTCGTATGCCGTAGCAAGAAGCGCCTTGTTTGCGGTGGTGAAAGGGAAGTCGGCATTCATCATGCCGAGCGGACGAAGGATGGTTTCGCGAATGTACTGATCGAAAGGCTCGCCGGTAATCCTTTCGATGAGGTAGCCGGCGATGCCGTAGCCCGGATTGGAATAAGACATGCGCGTGCTAGGCGGCCAGCGAACGTCTTCTGGTTCGCGAAAGCGCTTGAAGACTTCCAATAAGGGGTAATCGTATGGGTCTTGGAAGTTATAAACTTCGGACGCCTCCATGTCGTCAAATCCTGCGGTGTGCTCGAGCAGGTTGACGATGCGCACCGGACTTGCGGATGCCCAGCGGTTCGTCAAAGGGATTTCCGGCGCAAGATCCTTCAAACGCGCTTCGAGATTGATTTTTCCTTCTTCCTGCAGCTTCAAGAGCGCGAGAGCGACAAAGGATTTGCTGATCGATCCCACGCGAAATTCCGTATCGCAAGTGATGTCGCGGCCCGAGGCGATATCCGCTTTGCCAAATCCGCCGCACCAGAGCAGTTGGCCATTCGACACGAGCGCGACGCCAGCGCCTGGCACATGGTCCTTATCGACGACATCCTTCATCGCTTTTTGCAATTCCTCCAAAGTTTTCGGATGAGGCAAGTTTTCCTTCTGCTGCGCACCAGCGATGGGCGACAGCAGCAGAAGCGCGGCGATACCCAGACACACGTTGCGTCGTGAACCGGCTGCGTGCATGGATGCTCCTTGAAACAAACGTTTCACTCTCGTGACAGCATTCTATAACGGCCCCGGCGCGGCACAAGGGAAATCGCCGGCCATCCATCAGAGCGGCCGGCGACAAATCGTACCGATTGACGATGATACCGCACTCGAATACGATGCCGCGAACCGGTGCGCCATTTTCGCCAGGATTTACAACGGGAGCCCCTCGCCAATGGAAGGTCGCAATCTGAGAGCGAACCGCTCCGCGCTTCTGCCTGGGGCGTCATTCGAGCCATCTCGGGACAATGAAGCGATCTCTTAAATTTGTTGTTTGGTTAGGAGTGGCGTTCGCGGGGGCTGGCGCCCTGGGCGCGATCGCCTTGCACCGCGGCGAGCCGTTGAATGCGACGTGGTTCGTCGTCGCGTCCGTTTGCTGCTACATGGTCGCGTATCGTTTGTACTCCGCGTTCATCGCAGCCCACTTGCTTGCCTTGGACGACACGCGCGCCACGCCCGCCGAAACCCACGATGACGGACGTGATTTCGTTCCGACGAACAAGTGGGTTCTTTTTGGGCATCATTTCGCGGCCATTGCCGGGCCGGGGCCGCTCATTGGGCCTACGCTTGCCGCGCAATTCGGTTATTTGCCAGGCACGCTGTGGCTGATCATCGGGGCGGCGCTGGCAGGGTGCGTGCAAGACTTCATTATTTTATTTTGCTCTATCCGGCGCGGCGGAAAGACTCTGGGCCAAATGGCCCGAGAGGAAGTGAGTGCACGCGGTGGATTGATCGCACAGTTTGCGGTGTTGGCGATCATGGTGATTTTGCTGGCTGTGGTTGCGCTCGTTGTAGTGAACGCGCTGAAGTCTTCGCCGTGGGCGACATTCACTCTGGCAATGACCATCCCCATAGCGCTGCTGCTAGGCGTTTACTTGCGTTTTGTGCGGCCGGGACGCGTTTTGGAAGCCTCCTTGTTCGGCGTTACGCTGGTGTTATTTGCTGTCGTAGCGGGGCAGTGGGTGGCGGCCTCGGCGTCATGGTCGCGCGCCTTCACTTTTGGTGGTGTTTCCCTAGTTTTCATAATCATCGCATATGGCTTCGCCGCCGCCGTTGTTCCCGTGTGGCTGCTGCTTGCGCCGCGCGATTATCTAAGCGCATTCATCAAGACTGGCGCCATCTTTTCTCTCGCTGCTGGGATCCTGCTGGTGCGGCCGCAAATGATGATGCCGCCCCTCACGCGATTCGTCGACGGAACGGGGCCCGTCTTTGCAGGAAAAATATTTCCATTTTGCTTCATCACCATCGCCTGCGGCGCGATCAGCGGTTTTCATTCGCTGATTTCCTCGGGGACGACGCCAAGGATGATCCTTCGGGAGAGCCATTCACGCCTGATCGGTTACGGGGCGATGCTGCTTGAATCTTTCGTGGGGGTGATGGCCATGGTCGCGGCTTGCGCAATGCCACCGGGCGTCTATTTCGCAATTAACAGCCCGCCGAGCATCGTGGGGAAAACGGCGGATGCCGCGGCGGCCACAATCAGCGGTTGGGGCTACCATCTCGACGCGCAAACCATGAGCAATCTTGCACATTCCGTCGGCGAGCAGACTTTGCTCAATCGCGCTGGCGGAGCGCCTTCGCTGGCCGTCGGCATGGCGCAGATTTTTTCGAACACCATCGGAGGCGATCGGCTGCTGAGCATTTGGTATCACTTCGCGATTATGTTCGAAGCGCTTTTTATTCTTACGGTGCTGGACGCAGGGACGCGCGTGGGCCGTTTTATGGTGCAAGAACTCGGAGGGCGAATCTGGAAACCCTTCGCGCGCACGGGATGGATGCCCGGGATAATACTTTCGAGCGCGCTCATCGTGGGGGCGTGGGGCTATTTTCTCTATCAAGGCGTCGTTGATCCTCTGGGAGGAATCAATTCGCTATGGCCGCTGTTTGGAATCGCCAACCAGTTATTGGCGACCGTGGCGCTGGTCGTGGCCACAACGATTCTGCTGAAGATGAAGCGTGTGCAGTGGATCTGGGTGACGCTCGTGCCCACGGCGTGGTTGGTTGCCGTGACGATGACGGCGAGCTACCAGAAAATCTTCGCCGTGAATCCGGATCTCGGGTTCCTCTCGAAGGCGAATTCGCTGGCGGCGCAGATTCTCGCCGGGCAAATTCCCGCGGCGAAACTCGCCGAAACCCAGAGACTTATTTTCAACCAGCGGCTCGACGCAGTGGTGACCGCAACGCTCGCGCTCATGATTCTTGTGCTGCTAGCCGAAGCGCTCATTCAGTGGTACTCGATTGTGAGCCATCGCAGGGAACCTGTGTTGCACGAAGTGCCTTATGTCGCGACACAATGGGCTCCGGGTTTCACCGGTGTAGCCCACGGGGACGATTGATGCTCCGCATGGCAAAATTCGTTCGAGGCTCGTTTCGCTGCTTCTGGCGCGGCTTGCGGGAATGGTGCGGAGACGCCGCCTACGAGCGTTATCTGTGTGCAAAAAGAGGACAGGGGTCGGATAGCCGCAATCTCAGCCCAGAAGAGTTTTATGTGGAACAGGTGAATCGCCGCTATTCTCGGCCCAATCGCTGCTGCTGAAGCGACCATCCAACCCCACGGCTTGAGGCGCTTGCCCCTCACCCCGCCCCAAGACTAAACTGCCGCTCACTTGCCCGGCCAGTCTAGTTTCTATTTGACGGAGGAATTGATGGCTATCGATCAGGATAAGCTCCATGAATTTCTTGTGAAGGCGATCGTGGATTTTGGCGCCACGTTCAACGCGGCGTTGATACGCATTGGAGACAAACTCGGGCTGTTCAAAGGCCTCGCGGCGGCTGGCCCGCTAACCGCAGCGGAGCTCGCGAAACGCACTGGGACCGCCGAACGTTACGTCCGCGAGTGGCTGAGCGCGCAGGCTGCCGGCGGCTACGTGACCTACGACGCCACAACCGGAAAATTTCATCTCAGCGAGGAACAAGCGTTTGCAATGGCGGACGAAAATAGCCCTGTGTTCCTGCCAGGGGCGTTTCAAGTTGCGCTCGCGGCGGTCAAGGCGGAGGAATCGCTCACGGAGAGGTTCAAGACGGGCGAGGGCATGGGCTGGCACGAACACCATGCCGAGCTTTTTACCGGTACGGAGAGATTTTTTCGACCGGGTTACGCCGCGAATCTGGTCGCCGCTTGGATTCCGTCGCTCGAAGGAGTCGATGAAAAGCTGAAGAGCGGCGCACGGGTCGCCGACGTGGGCTGCGGCCTTGGGGCATCGACGATTCTGATGGCGAAGTCCTATCCCAAGTCTGAATTTTCCGGATTTGATTACCACGACAAATCCATCGAGAGCGCCAAACAGCGCGCGCGAGACGCCGGCGTGGCCGACCGCATCCATTTCGAAGTGGCTAGCGCAAAGTCGTTTCCCGGCAAGGACTATGACTTTGTGACGTTCTTCGATTGCTTGCACGATATGGGCGACCCCGCCGGCGCATCGGCGCATGTACACGCCAGGCTGAAGAAAGACGGGACGTGGATGATTGTCGAGCCGTTCGCCGGCGATAGGATCGAGGACAATCTCAATCCCATCGGACGTGCATTTTATGGAGCGTCCACGCTTTTGTGTACGCCGGCATCGCTATCGCAGGAAGTAGGATTGGCGCTCGGGGCGCAAGCAGGCGAGAAGCAATTGAAGGAGGTCGTTATGAGCGGCGGCTTTACGCACTTCCGCCGCGCCACGCAGACTCCCTTCAATTTGGTGTTTGAGGCCCGACCATAGCCGCCGGCTAGTCGCCCCTCTAGTCGCGGGGCTAGGTGCGGTGAGGTTCAAAGCTCCGCCTCGTCCTCCCCGTCGCGCTTAGTGAGCGTAGTTTTATGCGTGATTTTCACACTGTGAGTCCGTATTCCCGCGATGATCGCGCGCCGCGTTTCCGTTGCTAGCATTTCTGGAGCGAAAACCCCGGGCTCCTCACGCTGAAAATACTTGATGAAGAGCGCGGCGGCGTGGGCGGTAGCGAAGGCGACCGGGGTAGTGTAGCGGCCCTGCCGGCGGATTTGATAAAGAGTCGGAAACATGGCATCGATGCGGATCAGTAGGTGCTCATCTTCCTTCGCACCGCGTTTCAAGCCACGCACCAGCGCGGAAGCGGCGAAGCGCGCGTTTTGCAGAACGCCCTTGCGAATCAGGCTGGCGATCGCGCGGGGCGACGAGGTTTGCGGAAAGCGCTGCCGCACGATCCCGCGCGACTTCGATAATTTGCCTTGCTTGTACCAGCGGCGGAGGCGGTCGAACTCATTGCCGCCGATTTTCACGTCCATGTTGCGCATGGGAATCGCGTAGGGAAGCGTTGCGACTTCATCCTGCGCGGCAAGCACGACATTGGCGTTTCCAATGGGATCGGGGAAGCGGAATTTCTCGAGCTCAGCAAAGCGCTTTTCCATCCGAAATTTTCCGCTGCGGTAGACGCGCGGGTGAGAGACGGCCTCATCAAAGGAGACCTCCGGCGACCATTGGGAAATCGGATCGTCACTTTCGGTGCTCTCGTAGAGGCGGATTTGAACGGAATGAACTTCGTCCAGCATCTCGGCGGCGCGCTTGACGAGCAGGTTGGTCAAGCCCGGGGCTGCGCCCGCATTGATCAGTGCTGTTCTGTTCTTTTCTTCAAAGCGTTTCGCGTAGGCATACTGTTCGGGCTTGAAAGGGTTGCGCGTGAGGTGCGAACTCAGATCCACATAATGAGCCCGCAGGCGCAAGGCAGCGCGCATCACAATTTGATTAAATACGCTTGCTGAAGCATTGACGATCATCTGGCAGCCGCGCGCCGCGCGCACGATGCCCCGCAAGTTTCGGGCGTTTACCTCTGTGACGGCAATCGTGCTTCTCTTGCCCAGAAAGTGCCGCGCCCGATCGGGGTCACGGTCGCCGCACCAGACAGTATGTCCTTGACGTTGCAGTAGTTCTGCCAGAAGCGAGCCGGTCGCGCCGGCTCCGAGAACGAAGATCCGCATGGCGTGGCAAAAACTCTATCACACACTGCTGGCCAGAAATCTCCGATGTCTTAGGAAATTGTCGGATTTTGATACTGAGCCTGAGGCAGGCTGATCACCTTGCCACCCCTCCGTGCGAGGTTGAACGAGTCAGCAGCAAAACTCACGCAAGTCACACGCGCGCCTCCATGAAGCGCCATTTTCTCACCGCATACCTGACCCTGCGGAATTGCACTCTTTTTCGCAGAGGAATACACTGAATGTCGTTACTCCGACCCCGAGCGCCTAAAGGAGAAAAAACCCAAGGCGCGAGGGGCGATGCCCCGAGGGCCAGTTTGCCGTATCGAGGCTGAGGGTTCGGGTGAAAACGCTCTGGCCTCCCGTGCTTGGAAAGGAGCGTACAGGACGGAAAAGAGCATATTTCCGTCACGCGCCCGCATCCAAAGCAGTCGGATCGGGTGGTTTTGTTTTATGGCGGCGAAAAGAAGAAACGTAGCCATCTCGTCCGACGGGACAAGCAAGCCATGAGCCTTCAAGACAAATTCGGCCGGCAGATCACAGACCTGCGGATTTCGGTCACGGACCGCTGCAATTTTCGGTGCGTCTATTGCCGTTCCGCCGATCCTGAAAATTACCGCGATCATGACGAAATTCTTTCCTGGCCTGAGCTGGACCGGCTCGCCCGAATCTTTCTGAGTCTTGGGATTCGAAAAATGCGAATCACCGGAGGCGAGCCCCTGGTCCGCGCGGGCGTCGAGGACTATATCGCGCGGTTGCACGCGCTTGGTGTCGAAGACCTCTCGATGACCACGAACGGCCATTTGTTGGCCGAACGCTGCGAACGGCTAATCGATGCGGGGCTCCGCCGAATCAACATAAGCTTCGATTCGCTTGATTCCGGCAGGTTTGAACGCATCACGCGCACAAAATCCTTCACCGCGGTCATGCGCGGCATCGACGCGGCGCAGAATTCGCGGCTGACGCCAGCGAAGGTCAACGCCGTCCTGGTGCGTGGATTGAATGACGACGAAGTGGAATCCTTCGCCGAATTTGCCCGCGACCGCGGCGTGATCATGCGTTTCATCGAATTCATGCCGCTGGACGCCGACCGCACTTGGACGCGCAACCTCGTCGTTCCTGCCGCGGAAGTTCATCGGCGCATCCATGCGCGCTGGCCGCTCGTTCAGATCCCTCATGAGCGCAGTGAGACAGCGCGCAAATACCGTTTCGCCGACGGCGCTCCCGGCGAGATTGGTCTGATCGCGCCGGTCACGCAGCCATTCTGCGGCCATTGTTCGCGCATTCGCCTGACCGCGGACGGGAAGCTGCGGACATGCCTCTTCAGCAAGGAGGATCACGACTTGCGCGGATTACTCCGCAACGGAGCAACGGACGGAGACGTGGCAAGCTACATCCGGTGCGTCGTCAATGAAAAGGAAGAAGGACACCGCATTAACGCCCCTGGCTTCGTGCCTCCCTCGCGTACCATGGTGTTTATCGGCGGATAATGGAAAGCTTCGCCTGTGCCATGTCTCCCTCAAGGCATGACTCTCGACCGCACGCTAACTTTGGGTTAGCATCGAATTAAACCGGGCAGAAAAGGCGCAGAATAATCGGACAACCCATGGCCGACGAAGACGACGAAGAGGAGCAGGACGACTCGCCCGAACCCGAGCCGCGTCTCTTCACGCTGACTGAGGCGGAACGAGCGCGGCAGGACCTGGAGCCTTTTCTTGTGGAAGCCATGGATTGCCGCAAGAAATTATCTGGCTTGGAAAACGATCTTTCCGCAGTAGCAGCCCGAATCATGATGATGGGAGGCGTAATTGTTCCCTACGAAAAACTGGCCGCTTTGCGTGTGGAACATCAGCATCTTGCCGCATCGCTGAAAACAGCGCTGAGCCGCATCCTCGAAACGGGCTGCCTCATCAAGGACCTCGATGTGGGCTTGCTGGATTTTCCTGCCGTGATCGATAACGAAGACGTCTATCTCTGCTGGAAATTGGGCGAAGACCGCATACGTTTCTACCACCGGCAGGACGAGGGGTTTGCCGGGCGCAAGCCCATTGACCCGCGCGACATCGGCCCGGGAGACATCGTGCAGTAATCTGAGCCTCGTTGTGCTTTCCTTTTCCGAGCTCGTTTGGGCTTTTTCCATGGCGTCGCTTGGCCCCAGAGGACGCCGAAACCGAAAGGACTTTGCGTGCCGTCTCATCCTGAAAACCATTTGAAGGATTCTGCTAGTCCGTATTTGCGCTCGGCGGCGCATCAGCCCATAGACTGGCACGAATGGGGCGATGCGGCTTTCGCACGCGCGGCATCGGAAGACAAGCCCATACTTCTCGATATCGGCGCGGTATGGTGCCACTGGTGCCACGTCATCGACCGCGAGAGTTACGAGAACTCCGAGATCGCCAAAATTATCAATGAGCATTTTGTCCCTGTGAAAGTGGACCGGGACGAACGTCCCGATGTGGATGCACGCTATCAATCCGCGGTGAGCGCCATTTCCGGACAAGGCGGATGGCCACTGACTGGATTTTTGCTGCCCAATGGAAAGCCTTTTTTCGGCGGCACGTACTTTCCGCCCGAGGACCAAATGGGACGGCCTGGTTTTCGGCGCATCTTGCTAGCGGTTGCAGATTCGTATCGGAACAAGAGGGCCGAGCTTGTCCGTGCCGCCGACCATCTGGCCGATGCAGTCGCTCAAGCCGAAGCGTTCGCGGGCGCGCGGGCGGAGTTTGATCCCGGCGTCGTCGATGCGCAAATCGCAAGCGTCACGCAGCAGTTTGACATCAAGAATGGCGGCTTTGGCCACGCTCCGAAATTCCCACATTCTTCGGTAATTGATTTGGTTTTGGAACGTTATCAGCAAACGAAAGAAAAGCATTTGCTCGCGATGGTCGAAACGACCCTAGAAAAAATGGCGCGCGGCGGCGTTTACGATCAGCTTGCCGGCGGCTTTCATCGCTATTCGGTGGATGAACGCTGGCTCGTGCCGCACTTCGAGAAAATGTCCTACGACAATTCGGAGCTGCTGCGCAACTATCTGCACGGCTGGCAAATCACGACGAATCCGCTTCTGCGTGAAACTGCCCAAAGCATTATCGGCTGGGTGAACGAAGTGTTGTCCGATCAGGAAAACGGCGGTTTCTATGCCAGCCAGGACGCAGACCATTCACTCGACGATGACGGCGATTATTTCACCTGGACGCTTGACGAGCTGCGATCCGCATTGCTTCCCGACGAAGCTCGCGTGATGGAGCTGTACTACGACGTCCAGCCGCACGGTGAAATGCACCACGATCCTGCGAAAAATGTTTTGTGGATCGCACGCGGCGCTGCGGACATCGCCAAACAACTGGGCCTCGATGAGAGCTCCGTGCGCCTCATCATTGCGAAGGGCAATGGGAAAATGCTGGCGTCGCGCGCGTCGCGCCCGACGCCTTTTGTCGATCCAACGATGTATGTTTCGTGGAACGCCATGTTTGTTTCGGCTTATCTGGAAGCGACAAGAGTACTTGACGGATTGACGGCTCAGAGCTGCCGCAGTTTTGCTCTTAAGACCGTGAATCGCATGCTCGCGGAAGTATGGAGTGATTCCCGTGGCTTCGGCCATCGCATCGGAGGGCATTGGCTTGACGGTTCGCTCGACGATCAGGTTTTCAGCGTTCTGGCCCTGCTAGATTCGTACGAAGTGACGCTCGACCCACGCTATTTTGCCGCCGCGCAAAAAACGATGGACCTTGCCATCGTCCGCTACGGCGACGCCGAAGGCGGCTTTTTGGATCGCCCTGCCGATGCCGCGCCGATGGGCGGCCTCGACGTTCGCCGCAAGCCCTTTCAAGACTCGCCCACGCCAGGCGCCAATTCTGTCGCGGCCATCGCGCTGATTCGCATGCATGCGCACACCGGGGACGAGCGCTACCACAATTTTGCGCGGAAAACGCTGGAAGCTTTCGCCGGAATCGCTCCCCAATACGGAATGTTCGCCGCTACCTATGGTCTTGCCGCAACGCTGTTCACGCGCTATCCAATGCAAGTCGTCATCACCGGGCGCGCCGATGATCCCGCCGCCCAAGCCCTCGTAGCTGCCGCGCATCAAGTCTACCGTTTCGGGAAATCAGTTCTGCGCGTCACGCCCGAAACACCGCAGCTTCATATGGCCGGCGCGCTCCAGGAAACGCTCCCGCATCTTTCTGCCGATAAAGCGCTGGCCGTTGTCTGCGCGGGCCAGAGCTGTCTTCCTCCGACAAGCGACCCCACGCAACTGAAAGCGCTGCTTGAAAATGGCGCGGCCGGAGCAGCAAACTTTTAATAACGTCGAACGCATCACATGTAGTGGCGCAGCATGCTGCGCCGCTACAGATTTGGTCCCTGCTGAGACACATCCTTCCCGGTGCCGGGTGCGGCCAAATGGATTTCTCCTCGCCGGGAAACACCTGTCCATTTGGCCGGGTTGCTCTTACGCAAGATGTTCAAGCGCCTCTCCGAGAGTCCGCTGGGACAGACATGCTAAACTTGTATTTTGCGTTTTGGGGGAAGCTCAACTTGAACTGGACCTGGATTCTCACACGCGGCGCTATCGGCATCGGCGTTCTGGCGTTGCTATTCTTCTCGCAGCGGTTCTGGTATCGGGGTATTTGGCGAGTAACTTCAAACTGGGGCAGCCAATCTCTCCGTGTTGCTGTTCGCTTGATCTACATAACCGCACTGTTGTTGATTATCGGCGCGACGGCAGACAGTTTCCGCATGGGCCACGGTCGTATTTTTCCGCGTGCCTCGATGATCGCAGTCTTTGCCGGTTTATGGTTTTTCAGCGCGTTTTTTGCGTATCTCGCGGTGAAGGCTGTCCGAGGCATAGACCGGCTCTGGGGTTGGCTGCGCGCCGCGTATCGGCTTAAAACCAGTCTCAAGGCACAGCAAGCGTCGATTTCTCGGGTTCCCAAAACGCAGACAGCGGATCCTGCCAAGGCCGCGGTCGCGAAGCCAGTCACTTCGGAGCTCATCCCCAACCCCTCCCGCCGCTACTTTTTTAAGACGGCAACTGCGCTCGCCGGAGCCGGGCCCTTTCTCACCGCGGTTTACGGATTTGCCGCCGAGCGACTGGACTATCAGGTACGCAGGGTCGAAATCTCCATCCCTAATTTGCCCGCCCGCCTCGATGGCATGAAGATCGTTCAGATCAGCGATATTCATCTGAGCAGCTACATGCCGCGCGCGCAAGTTCGCCGCGCCGTCGACATGGCGAACGGCTTAGGAGCCGATCTTGCTCTCGCGACCGGAGACTTCATCACGAGCGCAGCCGATCCCATCGCCGATTGTATCGACGAAGTACACCGGCTTCGTGCCCCACTGGGAATTTGGGGCTGCAACGGCAATCATGAAATTTACGCTCACGCGGAAGAGAAGGCGCAGATCCTTTTCGCTCAGTATGGGATGAAGCTTCTCCGGCGCCAGAATGCGCAAATCGAATTTAACGGCACGCCGTTCAATCTCATCGGCGTCGACTATCAGCGCGAACGCACGCCCGGCGGCCGCAAGGTCCAAATGCTGCCGCATCTGGAACCGCTTGTGCGACGCGATATGCCTAACATTCTTATGTCCCACAATCCAAATTCATTCAATCGCGCCGCGGAATTGGGCATTGAACTGAGCCTTGCTGGGCACACGCACGGCGGACAGATTCAGGTCGAGATTCTCGATCATCGGCTTAGCCCCGCTCGCTTCATCACGGATTACGTCGCCGGCCTCTATCAGCGACCCATGTTCGCCCCGGCACCGAACGACCGTGCGTATCCCAACGCGTCAGGGCCTGGGCAAGGCCAGGGGGCATCGTTTCGCGGCGAAACCTCTGCCTTGGCATCGATTTATGTGAATCGCGGCCTCGGCACCGTGGGCGCGCCTGTGCGTCTCGGCGTGCCGCCCGAGATCACGCTCATGACTCTCCGCAGGGCTTAGTTCTCATCGATTGCGTCTGTCAGCTCCAGCCATGCTCTTCGTCCCGTGCTTCCCGCTGGACGAAGCCAGCAAGCTGCGTCAAAATCCTTACGCAGCAGTTCGAATTGATCGAGGATTTGCGTGGACGAAGCGCTGAAAATCGGCAGCATCGCGAGCGAAAGGAACGAGGTTCGCGAGCGCGCAGAATCAGAGCCGCTCGGCTCGACCCAGCTCGACGAATGGCTGAAAAACTTGCTGGCCCGTGGCGGCAGCGATTTGCTGCTCGTTGCGGGCGCGCCTGCTTGCATTCGAGCCAAAGGCGTGGTGCAAAAAATCGATGAGACTCCGCTCGACGGTGCGGAGATCGAGGCAGCGGTTCTCCCGGCGCTCACCCCGCACGCCTCGCAACTCTACCGAGATTCTCAGATTGCGGATTCTTCTTATCGCGTAGCAGGGCTCGGTCGCTTCCGCATCAATTTGCATCGCGAACGCGGTCGCGCCGCCGCCGCCATTCGCGCCTTGCCGCAGAAGGTGCCAACGCTTCGCGAGCTCAATCTTCCACCCTCGGTCGAAATGCTCGCGCATCTTCCACGCGGCCTTGTGCTCATTGGAGGTCCAGCCGGTTCGGGCAAATCGACCACGCTGGCCGCGCTCATCGACGACATCAACCGCCGTGAAGCTCGCCACATTGTCACCATCGAAGACCCCATCGAATACGAGCACACACATATTCGAAGCGTGATCGAGCAAGTCGAGATCGGCACGGACGCGCCGGACTTTCCCACTGCTCTTCGCGCGGCCTTGCGACAGGCCCCGGACGTTCTCGTGGTTGGCGAGATGCGCGACCCGGAAACCATGCGCATCGCCGTGGCGGCCGCCGAGACAGGCCATCTTGTGCTCTCGACGCTGCACACCATCGACGTCGCCACGACCATCTCGCGCATCGCAGATTCCTTCTCCGACGAGCGCCAAAACACCATCCGCCAGGAATTGGCGATGGCCATCGCCGCCGTCCTGACGCAGATGCTTTTGACCGGCAAGAGTGGCGAGCGATTCCCGGCCGCGGAGCTACTGATGATCGGCTACGGCGCACGGCAGCACATCCGCCGCAACGCCCTGCAGCACCTCCATCAAGAAATCACCATGAGCAAGAAAAAAGGATCGTTCGCGCTTGAGGAATCGCTCGTACAATTGATCAGCAAGGGGCGCATTGACCGCGAAGAAGCCCTCCTCTGCGCCATCCATCCCGATGATCTGGACATCCTCTTGAAAACCGGAAGCCGCGGATAAGTTCGTAACAAACGTTTCCAATCGCTGCGTAGTTCAGGCAAAATACGTGCTCCAAACGAGGGGGGCATATGAACCGCAGAACATTTGTCGCATCGATTGTCTTCGCCAGCATTTCCCTGGCGCCAATTGGGACCCACGTCGTTGCTGACGAGCAGCCGCTCCCGGGCTATTCCGTGGATTCTTCGCGCGTCGAACGACAATGGGAAGACAGGATGCGCGCGATACCGGATCCGGACAATATTCGCGCTTACATGAAGCGGCTTTCCGCGCGGCCGCACCACGTCGGCTCGCCGTATGACAAGGACAACGCCGAATGGATTTTGGCGAAATACAAGGAGTTTGGACTCGACGCTCACATCGAGACGTTCGACGTACTTTTTCCAACACCCAAGGAACGCCTCGTCGAGCTCGTCGCTGGCGGACCGAAATTTACGGCGAAGCTGCAAGAACCCCCCGTGTCCGTCGACCCCACTTCGGACCAGCAATCCGAGCAGCTTCCCACGTACAACGCTTACTCGATTGATGGCGACGTGACCGCCCCGCTGGTCTATGTCAATTTTGGCGTTCCGGCAGATTATGACGAGCTCGAACGTATGGGCGTCTCCGTCAAGGGCGCCATTGTTATCGCGCGTTATTACGGCTCTTGGCGCGGCATTAAGCCTAAAGTCGCGGCGGAACACGGCGCCATCGGTTGCCTCATCTTCTCCGATCCGCACGAAGACGGTTACTTCCAGGGCGATGTGTTCCCCGAAGGTCCATACCGTCCAAGGGATGGCGTGCAGCGCGGCAGCGTCGCGGATATGCCGCTCTATTCCGGCGACCCGCTGACGCCGGGCGTTGGGGCGACGAAGGACGCGAAACGTCTGGACCTAAAAGACGCCCAAACCATCACTAAAATTCCCGTTCTCCCCATTTCTTACGGCGACGCGGAGCCCCTTCTCGCTTCGTTGAAAGGCCCGATGGCGCCGGCTGCATGGCGAGGCGCGCTAGGCATCAGCTACCACATCGGCCCTGGCCCGGGGAAAGTGCACCTGGTGATGAAGTCGAACTGGTTCCCCCTTAAAACTCTTTACGACGTCATCGCCAAGATTCCCGGCTCCGTTTATCCCGACGAATGGGTGATTCGCGGCAATCATCACGACGGTTGGGTGAACGGCGCCGAGGATCCCCTCGCCGGCCAGACCGCGATGCTCGAAGAAGCCCGCTCGCTGGGTGAGCTTGTGAAATCTGGATGGAAACCCAAGCGCACCATTATCTATTGCTCGTGGGACGGCGAAGAGCCCGGCTTGCTCGGCTCGACGGAGTGGGTCGAGACGCACGCCGAGGAGCTCAGCCAGCACGCCGTCGCCTACATTAATTCCGACACCAACGGCCGCGGCTATCTTGCCCTCGAGGGCTCCCATACGCTCGAAAAGTTCATCAACGATGTCGCGCGCGACATCCAGGATCCCGAAACGAAATTGACCGTCTGGAAGCGTGATGAGCTGCGGGCGATCGAGCATGCGCCCGAAGACAAGAAGCAGGAAATCCGCCAGCGGCCTGATCTGCACCTTGGCGCGCTTGGCTCCGGTTCGGATTTCACGCCGTTCCTTCAACACGTCGGGATCGCTTCGCTGGACATCGGTTTCGGCGGAGAAGACGGCAGCGGAATCTACCACTCTATTTACGATGACTTCTATTGGTTCACGCACTTTGACGATACGACCTTCGTCTATGGGCGCGCGCTTTCGCAGACGGGCGGCACTGCCATGATGCGTCTCGCCGACGCGGACCTCCTGCCTTTTGATTTCACGGATTTCGCGGATACCATGCAGACCTACGTCCACGAGTTAAAGGATCTGTCGAAGAAAATGCAGGACGACATTCGCGAGCAGAATAAGGAAATCGACGAAGGCGTCTTCACGGCCACAGCGGACCCCAAGAAAACGTACGTGCCTCCGAAGAAGGAGGAAGTCCCGCCGTATCAAGACTTCGCCCCGCTCGAGAACGCCGTCGATGCGGTCACGCGCAGCGCCGCCGAGTATCACAAGGCGCTGGAACATGCCAACGCCAACGGCGGCTCCGCCCTGGCGGCGGCTTCGCTCGATGAAGTAAACCGTTTGCTCATCGAGAGTGAACGCAAATTCGTCACTCCGAATGGCCTGCCCAACCGCCCGTGGTATAAACACCAGTTGTACGCGCCCGGTTTTTACACCGGATACGCCGCCAAAACGATGCCATGGGTAAGGGAAGCCATCGAACAAAAAGAATGGAAGCAAGCCGATGAAGGCGTTGTGGTTGTCGCGCATTGCTTGCAGGACGAAGCTGCGTTGATTTCCAATGCGGCCGCGAAACTCAAGGCGGCGCAGTAAACCTGGTGGGGTCGGGCCATCCTGTCTCTCATTTGGAATTGATGCCGCTTAACAGCGCGGAGACAGGCAGCACAAGTCAACAAGACAGGCAAGAATGCCTGCCCGATTACAATCGGGTCGAAGATTGGACTGATATTCCCGTCTGGCCCACCTCTTCATTGCGGAGGATTGGCTCATGCCTTCCTATAATCTCGCTGTCGTTGGCATGGGCAACGTTGCTCGCGCGCTTCTGCGCCTGCTCATCTCGAAAGAAACTGATCTGCGCCGCCGTTACGACATCCGCTGGCGGCTTACGGGAGTGGCGACGCGGCGCATCGGCTGGATCGCCGACCCAGATGGGCTCAATCCGCTCGCCGTGCTCCAAGGTCACTCTCTCGTCTCGCGCGCAAGTACGTCGCAGCCGCGAAACATCCGAGAGTGGCTCGAAAAAACGCGCGCCGATGTTTTCTTTGAAACTAGCTCGCTCAACGTGCAAACCGGCCAGCCCGCTACGGATCATCTGAAAGCGGCGCTCGAATTGGGAGCGCACGCCATCACCGCCAATAAGGGCCCCGTGGTTCACGCGTTTCACGAACTCACCTCGCTCGCCAAAGAAAAGAATCGCAAATTTCTCTATGAATCCACGGTCATGGACGGCGTGCCTGTTTTCTCGATGTTTCCAGATGGCTTGCCCGCCGCGGACATTCGCGGCTTCTCCGGAGTCTTAAATTCGACGACCAACGTCGTGCTCACCGAAATCGAGAAGGGCCGCTCCCTCGAGGAAGCCATAAAACGCGCCCAAGCCATGGGCATCGCCGAGACCGATCCAACCGCGGATTTGGACGGCTGGGACGCAGCCGTGAAGGTCGTCGTGTTGGCAATTGTTTTGATGGGCGCAAATTTGCGACTCGAGCAGGTGCAGCGCACGGGCATCCGCGAGCTCAGCGAAGAAAAAATTCGCTCCGTGCGCACCGCAGGAATGCGCTACAAGTTGGTTTGCCGCGCGGAGCGTCGCGGAGACGGTGTCGAGTGCAGCGTGCGTCCCGAATTGCTGCTGGCTTCCGATCCGCTTGCCAATCTCGATGGCAGCAGCTCGGCGATTCGCTTCGATCTTGACGTCTTCGGCCTATCTTTCGTCGAGCACAACCCCGGCATCGAAGCCACGGGCTACGGCATGCTCGCCGATTTCCTGCGCGCCGTCCGCCAGTAATTTCTCGCCGACCCGGGTCATGCGCGGGTCAACGCTCGTAATGCGCCGCGTAGTCCGGCAAAGGAATTCCCGGATCGCACCGTTCATCTCGAATTGGCAAGCCGGCAACAACACGCAGGGGAATTACGCCGGCCCATACAGGAAGTGCATAATCGGGAGCGTCATCTTCGGGCGGGCCCATGCGCACTTTCGCCGAAACCTCCGTGAGCGGCAGTCGCAAAATACTCGTGGCCTTCAGTTCTTTCTCGTTTGGTTGTCGCGCGTCGTCCCAGCGGCCGGGCAAAATCTTTTCCGTGAACGCGTGCAACGCTTCGACCTTTTCTGCCGCTGAATCCACTAGCGCGGCCTTGCCGAGTGCCACAACAGAGCGGTAATTCATCGAGTGATTGAACACCGACCGCGCGAGCACGATCCCGTCCGTAAGCGTGACCGTCACGCACACATTTGCGCCCTCGCTCACGCCGCGGAGCATCCGGCTGGCGGCTGACCCGTGAAAATAAATGGCCTCGCCGATGCGCGCGTAGAGTGTGGGAATGACAAACGGTTGGCCGTCTGCGGAAAACCCCACGTGGCACACCAGCCCTTCATCGAGAATCTTGTAAATGAGTTCGCGGTCGTAGACGCCGCGCTGTGGCTCGCGCACAACACGTGTGCGCTCGGTCAGTGTGAGGGGTTCGGACACTATCCACCTCATGGAGAAGCGTGGCGCGGAGCCAGCCTGTTCGTGGCCGCTCATTTGATTTTTAGCCGGCGCCAAAGCGGCATGAGTGAGGAACAACCACATTCATGCTAACACGGCTGCCCGGCTTCATCCCTGGCTCGCCCTGTGAGAAACTAGCGGGCGGAGAAAACGATGAGCACACCCGTGATGCACGGAACCGAGAGTCAGCCGCTGGACGTCGCCTGGGTGCGGGCGCAATTCCCGTCGCTGCAATTGCAGGTGAACGGACATGCAGCAGCTTTTCTGGATGCGCCTGCAGGCACGCAGGTCCCCAGACACGTGATAGACGCAGTTCGGAACTATTTCGTGAAAGCGAACGCGAATACCTGCGGCACGTTCGCCACCAGCCGCACCACCGACGCCGTCATCGCCTCGTCGCGGGCGGCCATAGCGGATTTTTTCAATTGCGACGCAGACGAAGTGGTCTTCGGCCAAAACATGACCACCATCACGTTCGCGTTGGCGCGAGCCATCGGTCGTGAACTGAATGCAGGCGATGAAATTGTCGTAACCACGCTGGACCACGACGCCAACGTCGCGCCGTGGCGCGCCCTCGAAGAGAAGGGCATCGTAATCCGTCAAGTAGACATTCACGAATCGGATTGCACTCTGGATCTCGAAGATCTAAGACGAAAAATTAACGCAAAAACCAAGCTGGTGGCCGTTGGTTACGCCTCGAACGCCGTGGGTACCGTCAATCCCGTCGCCGAGATCACAAAGCTCGCGCATGACGCCGGCGCCCTCATCTTCATCGACGCAGTCCATTACGCGCCTCACGGCCCGATTGACGTGCGCGCCCTCGATTGCGATTTTCTAGCGTGTTCGCCGTACAAATTCTTTGGCCCGCACATGGGCTCTTTTTACGGCAAGCGCGAACACTTGCTCCATTTTCGGCCATACAAAGTTCGCCCCGCCCCGGATTCGCTCCCCGATCGATGGGAAACTGGAACACAATTGCACGAGCTGATTGCCGGAGTTGGGGCTGCGATCGATTACCTCGCCGAAGTTGGCCGTCGTTGCGATCCATCATCTACAGATCGCCGTAGCGCTCTCCTCGCTGCTTACCACGCCACGCGCCAGCATGAAATGGCGCTGTTTTCGCACTTAGCTGAAGGCCTCCTCGCCATTCCCGGCCTCACATTTTTCGGCATCAGCGATCCAAATCGCTTTCACGAGCGCTGCTCGACGGTTTCACTGCGTCTCGCGAATCACACGCCCGCAAAAGTTGCGGCGTTCCTCGGCGAGCGCGGCATCTTCACCTGGGACGGCAACTACTACGCGCTGAATCTGACGGAACGCCTCGGCGTGGAATCCACCGGCGGCCTACTGCGTATCGGCCTCGTCCATTACAACATCCCGGAGGAAGTCGATCGCCTTCTCGCCGCATTAAGGGAGATTGCAGCGCGGTAGCCCTCAAGCAAACACCATGAGCAAACGACCCAAACCAATTGTTCTTACCGTTCTCGACGGCTGGGGCTACCGCGCCGAAACCAAAGGCAATGCCATTGCGCTCGCTCGCAAGCCCGCGTACGACGATCTCCTGAAAAAATTTCCGAACACGCTCATACAAACCTCGGGCCCCTTCGTCGGCCTCCCCGAAGGCCAAATGGGCAACAGCGAAGTCGGCCACATGAATATCGGCGCCGGCCGCATCGTACACATGGACATCACCCGCATTGACCTCCTCATCGCCAATAAGCAGTTCCAGAACGTGCCCCTCTTTCAGCAAGCCATGGAACGCGGCCGTCAGCGCCAGCTTCATCTTCTCGGTCTTCTCAGCGACGGTGGCGTGCACTCGCACATCCAGCATCTCTTCGCCCTTCTCGAAATGGCCAAGCAACAAAAGGTCGAGCGCGTCTTCGTCCACTGCTTCATGGACGGCCGCGACACTCCGCCCAATAGCGGTCGCGACTATATCCGCCAGTTACAGCAAAAGATGCGAGAGCTAGGCGTCGGTGAAATCGCTACGCTGACCGGCCGCTACTACGCGATGGACCGCGACAACCGCTGGGAGCGCATCGAGCTGGCTTATCGCGCCGTGGTTCACGGCGAAGCAGAGACGCACTCGAGCGACCCCGTTGCCGCGCTGCAAAAAAGCTACGAGCAAGGCGTCACCGACGAGTTCGTAAAGCCAATCGTCATCACCCAGGGAGACATCGGCTCAGCCGCACCAATCGCCACAATTCACGATGATGACGCCGTCATCTTCTACAATTTCCGCGCCGACCGCGCTCGCCAAATGACGCGCGCCCTGGTCGAACCGGGCTTCGACCAGATCGCCGATGCCAAGCGCCCCAAAAATCTTCTCTATGTCGCCATGACGCAGTACGACAAAAAATGGCCATGGCTGAAGTACGTCATCGCTCCGGAAAAACTCGAGCACATCCTCGCGCAAGTTTTCGAAGATCTGCAATATAAAAATCTCCGCTGCGCGGAGACCGAGAAATATGCCCACGTCACTTATTTTTTCAATGGCGGCGTCGAAAAACCCTTTGGCGGCGAGGAGCGCATCCTTGTACCCTCGCCTAAAGTCGCCACCTACGACCTCAAGCCGGAAATGTCCGCACAGGGAATCACGGACACCGTAGTAAAAGCGATCGAAAAGGGCGATTTTGACGCCATCATCATGAACTACGCGAATGCGGACATGGTCGGCCATTCCGGCAATCTCGAAGCCACCATCAAAGCCGTCGAAGCCGTTGACGCCGGCCTCGCCACGATTTATCAGGCTCTCAAACCGCGCGACGGCGTCTGGCTCATCACCGCTGATCACGGCAACGCCGAGACCATGATCGATCCCGTTACCGGCGGCCCGCACACCTATCACACTACCAATCCCGTCCCGCTCATCCTTGTCGGCGATAATAGTGAGCTGCAATTGAAGCGGGGCGGCTCGTTGCGCGACCTCGCACCCACCATGCTCGCAGCTCTCGATCGGCCACAGCCCTCGGATATGACCGGCCACGATTTGCGTATCAATGCGCGGCGGTAACATGAGCCTCACCTACGATCCGGTTAAGCAAGAGTCGCCTGCGCCTGGACAAACTCGTCAGCGATCTACTTTCGGCACCATCACGATTCCCGGGACGCCGGTGGGCGCAATCGTTTCCGTGGGTCTTGTCGTGATTTGCTGGTTCGCTCTCCCTCTTTCCCACATATTTATCCTTGGCACCGGCGGTCTCGGCCTTATTCTCGGTTTACTCCTGTATTGGAAGCACCGCGGCCCGCGCGAATGAATCGCAATCGCACAGGTCCAGCCGAGACGAAACTCGTGGTCTGCGTATGGCATCCCTTCACGTTTTGGCGTCCGCAGCCCGTCATGCCGCAAACGATCCGCGCGCGCTGGCCGGAGATGCAGGTGCTTCATTTGCCCGATTACGACCGTCTCCCCGCCGAATTGCCGGACACGGACATTTTCGTCGGCTATTCCTTGCGCCCGGAGCAGCTCCAGCACGCGAAAAAGCTAAAGTGGATTCATTCCACAGCCGCCGGCGTTGCGCAACTGATGTATCCGGAGCTACGCGATTCTGGAATCGTGGTCACAAACCCCAGCGGCGTTTTCTCTACTCCCATGGCCGAGCACACCATGGGCTTGCTTCTTGCGCTCGCCCGAAATTTTCCGGATTCCGTGCATCATCAGGACCGCTCGCACTGGGGCCAGCAAGACATCTGGAACAAGCCGCAGCATCTTACGGAACTGAATGGCCAAGTCCTCTTGATCGTGGGGTTCGGTTCGATCGGCCACGAACTCGCCAAGCGTGCCCGCGCGTTCGAGATGCGTGTTTGGGGCGTAACGCGCTCCGGGAAAGGCGACGCCTCGCTTGCGGAGAAAATCTTTCCCGCATCGCAGTTGGAAGAAGCCCTTCCGCATGCGGACTATGTAGTGATCGCCGCGCCGGAAACCGCCGAGACACGCCGCATGATGGGCGCCGACCAAATTGCGCGAATGAAGCCTGGCGCCCGCCTCATCAACGTCGGCCGCGGCTCGCTCCTCGACGAAACCGCGCTCATTCGTGCGCTCGAAAATGGCGCCCTAGGCGGCGCCGCGCTCGATGTAACCTCGGTCGAGCCCCTCCCGCCAGGCAGCCCGCTCTGGAAAGCTCCGAATCTTTTCATCACGCCGCACACCAGCGCCGTCAGCGACCGCCTATGGCAGCGCGAAACAATCTTGTTGATGGATCTGCTCGAACGGTGGTTTGATGGCCGCGAACTGTTCAATCAAATCGATTTCGCGCGCGGATACTAGAAGCAGTCTCATAAATGTCTCACGAGGATAACGAAGCAGCCAAGCTGGAGCATGCCGAGGAAGTTGGCTTCCTGATGTTCCCAGCGGCTGACGAGTCGGCGGAAATTATGGAGCCAAGCGA
>JBARJI010000021.1:0-25447 GCA_049800195.1 Candidatus Acidiferrum sp. | reverse complement strand
CCGCATTTTCTTTCGTCTCACTGAAGCAAGCGATTTCGCTCAGTGTTTCCTGGGCCACGAACGCCGGGATTTTCCGTCGGTTCTGTTTCGCTCGTTGTGTTACCTTGAGAACGCAATCACAATAGAGACAAGGCGAGAAACTCCTTGTGACTCGCCGGAAGATCCCAAGCGCAGGCTTTGTTCCTCGATGAGAGAACGTCAATCCGCTCAGGTTCACGAATCCAGGTTTCACTTCGGTGAACTTCTCCGTGAACTTCGGGCCGTAACTGCGAAACATGTGGGACACGCATTCGACCGGCTGCTCGTTTTGGTTTTCGTGGTTTTTGGAAGCGCGCTTGCCGTCGCGGCCGCGCAGACTGGCGCCTCCCGCGCGACACAGATTCAGGAGCATCTTCGCCAAGCTGGCGAGGACCTCAAAGCTAACGACGCGAACTCCGCGGTTGGGGAGCTTGAGGCTGTTCTGGCGCTCGATCCCAAGAACGTCGAAGCCTATGCGAATCTGGGCGTAATTTCGTTTATTCAGCACGATTATCAGAATGCAGCACAAAATCTGCGCAAAGCTCTCGCGATTGACCCCTCAATTGTGAAAACGCAAGCTCTTCTCGGAATTTGCGAATTGCGGCTGGGAGATCCTTCGGCTCAGGCCCTGCTCGAGAAATCATTTCCCAAGCTCAAAGACAAAAGCCTGAAAATCCAGACGGGAATGGAGCTGGCGAGTGTCTACTATCAGGAGGGCGATCTCGATCGCGCCGCGTCTGTGATGCGCTCGCTCGTAGATCTCGACTCTGACAACATCGAGATCCTGTACATGGCGCAGAAGGTTTATTCCGATTTGGCGGATGACACGCTAAACAAGCTGGCAATTCTTGCCCCCGGTTCAGCGCGCATGCAGCAAGTGATCGCGGAGCGCCTGATTAATGAGGGAGATCTGAAGGGCGCGATCGAGCATTACAGGAAAGCTTTGGAGCTCGACCCGCACTTGCCGGGCGCGCATTACGAACTGGGCGAAGCCATTCTGCAGTCGGCGCAAACGGATCCCACGACGCAGACTGAAGCGCAAAAAGAATTCGATGCCGCTGCGCAGCTGGAAGGCGACAACGCCCAACTGGAATGCCAGCTAGGCAAAATCGCGTATTTGCAGGCCAACATGGACCAGGCCTTTGCCCACTACAAGCGCGCTTTTGGCTTAAATCCCCAGGACGTGGACGCGCAGATGGGCCTGGGCCAGCTTTTCGCCGTGATGGGAAAGCCGGAAGAGGCGGTCAAGTACTTGCGCATGGCGGTAGCGTCTGATCCGCTCAACTCCGAGGCCCATTACCGGCTGGCCACGAATTGCAGAAAACTCGGTCTAACTGCAGAAGCGGAGAAGGAGTTGAAGCTCTTTCAGGAAATAAAACAAACCAAGGACCGAGTAAAAGCGCTCTATAGGCAGATGAACGTGACGCCCAAGGAACAAGACGACCAACTCCCCGGCGATAAGCCCTAGATTTTTCTAGCTCTTAGCCATTCTCCTGCATCCAGAGTTTCCTCTCGCCGCAGGCCGAGTCCAACCTTAGTCGGATTGCCTTTTTCTATCAAACAGATAGATTTACTGCATCCGTTTTGTTGCTGGATTAGCGATGCATCCCATCGAGAGTGTTCTCCACGGGCGGATTGCCGCCGGCCACTCTCGCGGAGCAGCTGAAGAGTGCTTACGCAACTCAGGTTTTTCCCGTTCTCGGCCGCAATCGTTCTCGGCCTTGCGTGCATTTCGGGTTGCGGCGGCGGCTCGTCGGGCAGCGGGCAACCCCCTCCCACGATTGACCCGCCAACAATTTCAAAGGCCTTCGGGGCCGCTAGCCTGCAGATCAACGGCGGCACCTCGCTGACTTTCACTCTTTCCAATCCGAACGCGAGCAGCTCTCTCAGCGGCGTGGGCTTCACCGATACGTTGCCTGCAGGCTTGGTCATTTCCACGCCCAATGGATTGTCAGGTAGCTGCGGAGGGGGCACAATTTCAGCGGCGGCAGGCGCGACCAGCGTCAATTTTTCGGACGCCACACTAGCCGCAAATTCCACCTGCAACTTCGCGGTGAATGTTACCGGCATGACCGCGGGAATGCAGAACAATGTCACGACGGCGGTGACTTCCACGGAAGGCGGCACAGGCAAAACGGCTTCGGCCAGCGTCAATGTGCTCGGGCCGAGCCAGCAGCCAGCGGAGCCCACGGACATCACGCCGATTGATGGCGAAGTTTATTACGTTCTGAACCAGCTCAGCGGCTTGCAGGCCGACCTCAACAACAATTCAATAGCCCCCGGCGCCAGTATTCTCCAGGATGCGCGCAGTTTCTCAAATCTCAGCGAGCGTTGGGCCTTCACCAGGCTTACCGGCGGCGCATGGCGAATCAGCAATTTATCCAATCATTTTTGCCTGGATTCCGCAGCCAATGCCGGTGTGACGTACGTAGTCCAAAATGCATGCGCCGCGATAGCCACCCAGCAGTGGACTTTGGGAGCCACCTCGAACGGCTACTACACCATTTCTAATGTGAGCACCGGCCTCGCCCTCGATGTCTCTCAGGGCTCCTTGTCCGCGGGCGCGTCGCTGGTACAAACCGCCCTGGGCGGGAGCGCGACGCAGAGTCAGCAATGGCTGTTGCGGCCCGCCTTCTTTCGGGGAGTCGACAACGCATTGCTCGAAAAGCAGGAAGCTGATCGCGCTTCCACGGGCCTACCTTGGTGGAATGACGCTGGTTTGCAGCAAGACGTCCTTCAAATGCTGAAGTACCACGGCGTGAATATGGTTCGGTTAAGGCCCAGTTCCGTGCCCCCTTACGTCAACATTTCGCAAACGGGTTGCGCGGGAAATGCCTGCTATGGAGAAACGGACGCTCAGGATTTGAATCTCGCCAAGCGCGCCAAGAATCTCGGGATGAGTCTCGAGCTGACTTTGCTCTTTGATGGCGGCGGTTCTTCGAGTGTTCCCTCGGCTTGGTCTAACGACACGCTTTCGCAGCTGCAGACGGATATTTATACGTACGTAAAAGCCGAAATAGAGGCGTATCGCCAGGCTGGGGTAATGCCTGATCTGGTTGCGATCGGCAACGAGGTCGACACCGGTTTTCTGGGTTCCCTTGGCAGTCCAACCGGAGCCGACTTCAGCGGCTTTGCGTCGCTGCAAATTCAAGCCCTCCAAGCGGTCGATGACGCCGCGGCGGATACCTCCATCGGCGCGGCCATTCCGCCTCCGCTGACGTGCATTCACATTACGCCGGCGTGGAACTTGACGCAGTTCTTCACTCTCGCAAATCAGAACAGCATTTCCTACGACGCCATCTGCCAGAGCTACTACCCCTTTTACCATGGACCTCTGACCGATGCGCAGGCGACGCAAGCAAATCCCTCGAATCAGCCTGTCGAGCAAGACGTATTGAACGCGGCCGCGACGGGCATCGGCAAACCCATTTTCATCATCGAGGCGGGCGAGCATTACGAGAACGGCTTTGATACAAACGATCCCTGGTACACTCCGCCAAGCACCGCGGAGCAGCGCCAGTTTTTGATCGATCTACAGAATGTGCAGGAGACTTTGCCGAACAATCTGGGCATGGGCATTGAATATTGGGATGCGACCGGCGTAAACGAAACGAATGCGAGCGGCAGTTTCATCAACGGCGACGGAATGCCCGACGGTATCTTCACTTGGAATGGATTGACGCTCTTCAATAATGCCGACACTTCTGGAACCACGAACGTGCAAGCCGCCAATTATTCGGCGACCCTTCCGGGGCTGGATGCGCTCGGCGACAAACTCGATCCCACGTTGAGCTATTTATTCGTCAACCGCAGCACCGGACAGATCCTGTCGGTCTATCAAAGTTCCACGGCCGCCGGCGCCATGCTCAACACGCAAGCGTTCGGTGTGGCGCCTGCTTTGAGCCAGAAATGGCGCATCACCAGTAACAACGACGGCTACTTTCAGATCGCCAGCCTCAATCCTGGAGCTGGCAATACTACCAACGTGCTGGATGATTCCGGCGGCTTGACTTCGAACGGCAACCCCATCATTCAGTCTCCATCCGGCGGTGGGCAGGAAGAGGAATGGAATATCGTTTCGGTGGGCAGTGGTTACTTTGTGTTTCTCAATCGTGTCAGCGGATTGGTTCTGGATATGAACGGCGGAGTGGGAGCGCAAGCAGGATTTGCTGTTCAGGAGCCTCAGAGCAGCAGTGCTTTGACGCAGCAATGGCTGATCGTTCCGGCGCATTGACATTCTCTTGGCGCGTTTTTGGGAGGTGAAGGAGAACTCATGAAAAAGGCCCACGGCATCGCTCTCTTGTTCTTGCTGATCTTTCCAGCCGGCGCTCTGCGCGCCGCTCAATATGCCGTGGGAGCGGATGTCTCGTTCTTAAAGCAGGCGGAAGATAGCGGAAAAGTTTTCAAGGACAACGGCATCGCCAAACCTGGTTTAGTCATATTGAAAGACCATGGTTACAACTGGGTGCGCCTCAGGCTTTTCCATACGCCCACGGACCTGCCCAATAATCTCGAATACACCATCGCTCTCGCGCAAGCCGCCAAAAAGCTTGGCTACCATTTCCTCCTGGACTATCACTACTCAGATACTTGGGCCGATCCCGGCAAGCAATTTATCCCCAAGGCTTGGGTCGGCATGACGCATGCGCAACTGGTTAAGGCTGTCTACGAGTACACCAAGCAAACCATCGAAGCATTCCGCGATGCCAGTGTGCTTCCGGACATGGTGCAAGTCGGCAACGAGATCACCAATGGCATGCTCTGGCCGGATGGCCGCCTTCCCGGCAATTGGGACAATTTCGCCGATCTCATCAAGGCCGGCATTGAAGGCGTGAATGCCGGAGCGGGAGAGGAACCGCGCCCGCGCATCATGATCCACATTGACCGCGGCGGCGACATGATTCGAACCAAGGAATTTTTCGATAAACTCGATTCCTATCACGTCGACTTCGACGTCATCGGCCAATCCTATTATCCCTGGTGGCAGGGCAGCTTGAATGACCTTCGCCAAAACATGATTTTCATGGCCAAGGAATACAAAAAGGACATTATCGTCGTCGAAGCCGCCTACAATTGGCGGCCCACCATCTACACCAAGCGGCCTGGCCCGTTTCCCGAATCTCCGGAAGGTCAAGAGGAATTCCTCGAAGAAGTGAATCGCGTCGTTCAAGAGACTCCCAATGGCCTGGGCATGGGCGTTTTTTGGTGGGAACCCGCCGCCCTCGGCCCGCTCGGCTCACGCAGCTTTTTTGATGACCAGGGCAACGCTCTGCCCGTGGTCACTGCATTCGACAAATTCACCCTTCATTGAAGGAGCATGCGATGACAAAGGAGAGCGCGCCGCATAGCTCTTTGAGCCGGCGTCAACTCTTGAAGGCCGCCGTCGGAGCCGCCGCGCTAGTTTCCGCGCTGCCACCCCGCATTTCTGCTTATGAGTTCGCGCCCTCCGAATCTTCCTCTCCGCGGCTCCGCGAGACCTTTGACTTTGGCTGGAAATTCCTGCAACGCGATTCTCCGGGCGCGCAGATGCCCGATTTTTCCGAATCAGGCTGGAAGAACGTGGACCTTCCTCACGATTGGAGCATCGAAGGCCCTTTCGATGAAAACGCGCCTTCCAGTTACTGCGGCGCTTATCTCCCCACCGGCATCGGTTGGTACCGCAAGCGTTTCCATTTGCCCGAAGCTCTAAAAGACAAGCTGTTCACCGTCGAATTTGGCGGCGTCTATCAACTCAGCGAGGTGTGGATTAACGGACATTATCTCGGTAAAAGGCCTTATGGTTTTGTTCCATTCTATTACGACCTTACGCCGCATCTTTTGTTTGGACACGAGAACGTGATCGCTGTCCGAGTCGACAATTCCCACCAAACCAATTGCCGCTGGTATTCCGGCTCCGGCATCTACCGGCACACTTGGCTCCTCTCCACCGACAAAGTTCATGTAGCTCACTGGGGAACATTTGTCACCACTCCGAAAATATCGAAAGATGCGGCCACCGTTCAGATGAAAACGCTGGTCAGAAATGACGGCGAACGCGCCGTTTCCTGTATCCTGTCCACCAGTGTTCTCGACGATGGTGGCAGCCCAATTCAGAGTTTGACCCCGGCCCAGGAGATCGCGCCTAACGCGGAATACGAATTTGTGCAGGAAGTTAGAGTGGATGCGCCCCATCTGTGGTCAACTGCCGACCCTCATCTCTACGCGGTGCACAGCGCCGTTCGCGCCGAAGACCAGCTCGTGGACGAATACGAAACGCCGTTCGGCATTCGCGAAGCCGTTTTCGACGCCGATCAAGGTTTTTTGCTGAATGGCGAGCGCGTCAAACTCAATGGCGTTTGCCTCCACCAGGAGGCCGGCTGCGTCGGCTCCGCCGTTCCCGCGGGCATCTGGGAACGCCGCTTGCAAATCCTTCGCGAGATGGGCTGCAACGCCATTCGTACCAGCCACAATCCTTACGCGGACGAATTTCTCGACTTATGCGACCGCATGGGTTTCCTCGTGATGAACGAAGCCTTCGACGAATGGAAAGTCCCCAAAGGGCAAATCGGTCCCAACGGCTACAGCAATTATTTCGACGAATGGTACCGCCAGGACGTGCAAAACTTTGTTCGCCGCGATCGCAACCGTCCTTCCGTCGTTCTCTGGAGCGCCGGCAACGAAGTCGGCGACCAGGAAGCTCCCCAAGGCGTGGAAACTCTCGGCGAGCTGCTCCATGTTTTTCACACCGAAGATCCCACGCGCCCCGTCACGACGGGGTGCGACCATATTGCCTCGGATCCCCCTTCCAGCACCGCGAAGCCTGAGTTTCTCGCTCTTCTCGACGTCGTCGGCTACAACTACGTGGACCGCTGGCGCGACCGCCGCGAAAAATATTACGGCATCGACCGCCATGCGTTTCCCCACCGCCGCTTCGTTGGCACGGAGAGCGAAGCCATGAGCGGCATTCGCGGCGATTATCGCTACTTGTTCCCCAACGAAATCCCCGGCGGTATGCTCGGCGTTTTCCTTCAAATGCGAAAGGGGCATGACATCGACGTCGAGCAGCAATGGAAATTTATCAGCACGTATGATTACGTCGCTGGCGATTTTATGTGGACCGGCATCGATTATCTGGGCGAAGCGCGCTGGCCGATGAAGGGTGCTTCCGCCGGCGTCATCGACACCTGCGGCTTTAAAAAAGACGGCTTCTATTTCTATCAGAGCCAGTGGACGGACCAGCCCGTCCTGCATCTCTTCCCCCACTGGAACTGGAAGGGCAGAGAAGGCCAGATCATCCCCGTCACTTGTTACACGAATTGCGACACCGTCGAGTTGTTTCTCAATGGAAAGTCTTTCGGCGTCAAAGGCTACGAATTTCCTCGCTTGGGCATGGAAGGGCGCTATGGCAATTATCCCGCGCGCGCCAAAGTCCTCCGAACCACCGCCGATCTGCACCTCACCTGGGACGTGCCTTATCAGTCTGGCGTTCTGAAAGCGGTTGGTGTTAAAGACGGAAAAGTAATAGCAACTGTCGAGATTTCTACCACCGGAGAGCCTTTCGCCATCGCCATGTCCGCGGACCGCGACATCATCAGCGCCGATCGTCGCGACGTCGCAAATCTCACCGTTCAAATCCTCGACGAAAAAGGCCGCCTCGTTCCCATCGCTGATAACGAAGTTACATTTGCCGTCGAAGGCGAAGCCACGCTCATCGGCGTTGATAACGGCGACCCATCAAGCCACGAAAGCTACAAAGCCAACCACAGAAAAGCCTTCAACGGCTTGGCCCTCGCCGTCCTCCAATCCACCGCCAAACCCGGCTCCGTCCACATCACCGCCTCCTCCCCATCCCTCCAATCCTCCACAGTCACCGTCACAACCAAAGCCTAATGCGCAGCACTGCGCCGTCATCGCGCCTTGACTTTCGATTCCCGCGATCGAAAATTCCGGCCCTGTTGGAAACGCATCGCCCTGCGCACGGAGAACCCCGCCCCTCGCGCGCATTTTGACTGATGAAATCCTTGTTATTCTTTTTTCGCGCCACCCTCACTAACCACCATTACCCCCAGCAAGCAGACGCCGACCCTCGACCCACTTCCGCCACTCACTTCCCACTACCCACTTCCTAATACGTCTTACCAAACTCCCAAATTCCCGCCAACCCCTTCCATCCATGCCACTTCCCGCGTTTCAATTCGACTATTTATCAGAAAATTGTATAGATTGACAGTAATCAATTTCGTTGCTATCATTCCCCATGACCGTAACGCCAATCCCTCTGGCTCCGCCTTACCCCTCGTTTCCCCGCCACCTCTCTGTGTACTCTGCGTCCTCCGCATTAAGAAACACATTCGCAGAATGCGCGGCACCGCCCCGCGCCACCAGCACCCCGATCCCACGCCTGCTCTCGCGCGGAGCAAACAGAGCGCAAAACGGGAGCAACCAACCCGCCGTCTTTTCTTGCACTTACAAATGCCAGTTTGCTCAACCCATGTATTTTCAATATTTTACAAATTCCCCCGGGGGTGTTTCTTCGCTGCTCTCTCACCCTGGCTCGTCAACCACGCACAAATCGTCGCAACCCTTTTTCTGCCGTGGCATTGCGCACAACTTTCCTCACCTAAGGGTTGTACCCTTCTGTCCAACATCCTTTTCGTGCTGTCAATTCTCGCTCGCCCGGAACAGCACCAAGGAAATCAGCATCGACCGCTCGCTATCCCTTTTACATGCAACACTTACATAACTGTAAGAAATCAAACGACTTTATCTATCTTTAGAATGAGCGTTTACAAAACGGAAGTATGTACATTACGCAAGACCGCCCTCTTTCAACCTAGCATACCGCATCCGACTGCCTACTTTGGCCAGCCTTGGGGCGGTTTCTTTTTCGACAGCGAAGTTTTAATAGCTCGCTGCCAGTTACCCTTGATTTTCAGCGTCTCCGCCTTTGGGCCGGGTTTTGCCTTCGGCCTTTTTTGCTTTGATTTATGTATCATAATGCCCGTGTTCCGCTCCGTTTCTCACGTTTGAAAAACTTACGGCATGAGACAGGTGGCCTATGAACAACTCCGAATTGTTGGGACTTTGGAAAGAACTTAAAAGCATAAGGAAACTCGTATTCCAGGTCGCAATGCAAGATGAGGGTATGCAACGCGCCTTAGAAGCCTCCACGCCCGGATTCCGTAAACGGTGCCTTAAACATGAGAAGATAGCGGCTAAGTATTACTCTTCCGCCTACGACGCTGACATGCGTCCCATCGACGCCGCAATTCGGAGATTGCAATCTTCTTGACCTCTTCCTTGCCGCCAAACGAATATTTGAAGTGTTCTCGAATCTCCTCATCAGTTTCTCTCGTCCTGTGTTTGCCAGGATTAATTCGTGCTCGCATTTGGCACACTCCTATAGTAGTTTAAGGACGTGCCTTTGATTTTGATAAACGCCCCGCTGCCAGGCGGGGTTTTCTTTTTCTCAGATCGTTCCTCTCACGTTTTCTCATCCAAATTTGAGTATTGCAGGCACCTGCAACCTTCCGGGTTCGTGCAAATCTTGCTCAAGTCCGCATACGGGCCAGAGATTATGGAGCCATCTGCTACGTCACATTCTTTACATATCTCTTCGTCAAGGACCGCTGTGCGTCGCCAGACCAAGTTAGACTCAGTGCGGACTTGGCGGACACCGCAGTTCCCGCAAAATGCATCTGCCTCGCTAACTTGTTTTCCGCACGCTTGGCAGAACATGATGCGCTCTCACTTCTAGGCAGCCTTGTACATGAGCCGTTTGCCTTCCGCTGCCCGCACAGCCGCAACCGTCCGCTCGCCATCGTTCATCCCGCGAAGGTTCCACATAAAATCGAACTGCCAGAGATAGCGATGGAGATATTCCTTGCTGACGTTGTGGTAGATGCCCATGATGCCGCGCTTGAGAATGGCGAAAGAGCTTTCCACCGTGTTCGTATGAATGTCGCCTCGAACGTATTCTTTGGTGCTGTGAGCGATTTTGTGATGACCGCCTTGGAATTGAGAAGCAAGACCGTCGTAGGACGAAAAATCATCTGTGATGATGCGGGCTTTTTCGTCAACTAATTCGCGGATGGCTCCCTTTAGAGTCTTTCCGGTCACGTCCGCCACAACCTGACGGCGAATCCGTCCTTGCCTCTCGACAGCCGCAAACACCGGAGTCTTTCGCGTGCCGCGTCCAGTGCTGGATTGCCCCCTATAGCGCGGCTTTCCGCCTACATAGGTTTCATCGCATTCAACGGTGCCCGCCAGTTTTTCATTGGCCGCTGGATTGTCGGGGGCCATCGCAAAGCGGATGCGATTCATAAGGAACAGAGCCGACTTATAGCTGATTTGGCACTGCCGCATGATCTCTAGGGCCGCAACGCCTTTCTTGGACGTGGACGCACGCCAGAAGGCATAGCACCAGTGCCGTAGCGGGATGCGGCTTTCCTCATAGACCGTGCTGATGCGGACGGTATATTGCTTGTGGCAATCGTGGCAGCGCCAGAGGAACCGCTTGTTGCGCTCGCCCGTCTTGGCATCCACCATCTTGTAGACGCTGACGCTTCCGCAGTGAACGCAGCCGGGTTCCTTGCCCCACCGAAGCTGTTCGAGCAGTTCCACGGCGGCCAGTTCGTTAGAGCAGGCCAGCGGCATCGCATCAATAACCTTGGATTTGCTGAGGTGTTCGTTTTTCATGCTCTAATTCTATACTTAAAGCAAGCCTTGTGTCAAGTAAAAAGTTACCATGTCCGTTTAAGCCATTCCTGGATAGCCGGGGACTGGTTCCATGCTGCAAATACCCCTGCGGAAAGCGGAGGAATGTCGGCTTGAAGCTTCTTAATGGTGTCCCGACCGAGGTACTGGCGACCCTGTTCACCATCATTGATGAATACCATGTCGAATCCCATTCCTACTCCTACTGCTTTCCGTTCCGCTTCTCCAAGAATAAATGCCCCTAACACCGAAAGTTCGTTCCTGTTCATAGTCTCTTTATATACACGGTCTGAAAAATAGTCAGAGATCGACCTTCCTGTGCCTTGAGCGCAATAAGTACGTCGCAAATCGAGTCTGTATTCAACGGTGCTGTACATCAAAGGGTGAGCGCCAGGGGCACGTGGGGCGACCACTATAATGAGACCCATCGATGCGCTCTCGAAAACATCTCTGTATTCTTCGTAGATGTGCCGCAAACTTCCTTCGATTATAGTTTGATGTTCCGCGAGAACATCATTTGTGCCTTGCGCAGCGAAGAGCAGTGATTTGTGGATGTGTTCTTTTGCTTTGCTGATTAATTCTGACGGACCTGCACCCGCAATGAAAACCTCGCAAGTCATTAAGTGAGGAATCTCGTAAATTTTGTCGATTTCCGCTTTGAGATACCCGTCATCCTCTTGGCGGTCGGCACAGAGCAAAATACCTCCGGTTCTTGTCCTGAAGCCGTTTACGAGCGTCATCTGGCGCGGTTTCCTTTCGGGAAGCCACCTTGGTTTAGGATGTGAGACGATCTTGGAAAGCGGCTTAGGAGTTACAAGCATCCCACACCCCCGTCCTTGCGTAAAGTACAGACTTCCGTTACAAAAAACAGGGGGCAACCCACCGCCGGCTCAGCTCCAGCCCATCCGGCACTACTTCAGTCGGCTCCAGAAAAGCTGCCCCAGCCCTCTTGTCGGCTGCGGCCCTGCGCGGACCAGCGGATCAAGTACGCGCGACGGGTACTGACCATGAGCCTACTCACGCGCGGAATGCCACTCAGCCACGTCTCTTATCCTTATATTTCCTCTTCTTCCCGTTACCATTTCCGTGCCTGCGGGAAGAGACTTGCCTTCCTGGGCAAGCAATGCTTGCGCACTTCCACGCGCCACGCCTCAAACGACCGTGCTTTAACCTGTCCCTTTCCTGGTTTGCCCGTTCATTTGTGTATTTAACTATCTTGGAATCAGTCGATTAGCAGTCCAGATAGAATTCAGAATCAACCCATTCCCCGTTCATTGACCTCTAGCCGAGGTGCGGCCACACTCTCGCCAATTCGATTGTAGGAAGGCGCGGCCGTGGAAAGACAATGCTCCGTTTCCAGCGAAGCCGAATTCGAGAGGTTGCTCAGCGCGTCAGCGGAGCTTATGCGCGAGCGCCAGAGCTTCGAAAAGGCCGCGCCAGCAATTTCGGACCTCAAGATTGCCGAGGAATCCTACCTTAGGCAGGGAGAGCAAAATGGAAATTTCGAGTGACACGCTGCGGGGTTCAACTTGGAGTCGGGCTTGCCAAGGCTTCACTCGTTTACTTGCAACTCCGTTCTCTCCGCGGAGATTCGCCGTCAGCCGCGACCTTGGCCTCCTGATTCTGTCCGTTATCGCTATAGGTGTGTGTGCAAGCTGCGTTCAGAATTTGATGCTGACGCCTAGTTCCGCCACCGTGCCTACCCAAGGAAGCGCGATTTTTACGGCGACTTATTCGGCGAATAATAACGCCACGGTAGCTTGGACCTTAACGCCTTCTAACTCTGAGTCAAGCTGCGTTCCCGCGTGCGGCTATTTGACATTTCCGGTAAACGCCAATAGCAACGTCGCGTCGGGCGCTGGCGCCGTATACAATGCTCCGCCTACTGTTCCGTCTCCGAGCACTCTGACTCTCACCATCACTGTCTCAGATAATGATGGCCCTAGTTCAGCCACCTCCCAAATTACAATTGTGCAGGCGACCGGCCCCACGGTCTCTGTCAGCCCTCCAGTGCAATCGTTCACGGCGGGAACCACCACCGCGCTGCCCTTTACCGCTACGGTTACTCCCGATCCCAACAGCCAAGGTGTCACGTGGTCGCTCTCTCTGTTGCAAACTTCGAGCACGATTGACTGCGGCGCGCCGAATGCTCCTTGCGGCACCCTAAGCAATATCACTCCGACCGGCGCGAGCTACCTGCCGCCTTCCAGCGCTACTGTCCCAGAGACTGTCGTGCTCACAGCCACGCCAGTATCAGACCCCGACATCACGGCTAGCGCGATTCTTACGATCAACCCGGGAACGTCCACGCCTCCTTCGGGGAATCTCACGATAAGTCCGCAAAGCCCAACAGTGACTGCAGGCAGCAGTTCGACTCAACAATTCACCGCCAGCTTGAGCGGAAGCTCTGCTACAGGTGTCATCTGGACGCTCACGCAAGCAGGCTCGCCTTGCCTGCCCTCCGCTTGCGGCTCGCTCAGCAGCACGACGACGAACCCAACCACTTACACACCTCCCACGGCATTTTCCGCTTCGGGAACCGCCACACTTACGGCGACAATCACTTCTCCGGCTCAGTCGGCTTCGACTACGATAACGATTGAAGCCGCGACCTTGCAGTCCATTGCCGTCACGCCTACCACTCCGTCCATCCAGGTGGGAGGAACGCAAGCCTTCACAGCGACTGGGTCTTATAACAATGGCCAACAACAAGCGCTAACCTCTGGCGTGACTTGGACTTCCAGCGACACGACCGTTGCCACCATCAGTTCCGCGGGAGTCGCGAACGGGCTCAAGGTGGGGACCAGCTATATCACCGCGGCAGAAGGCTCAGTGACCAGTCCGGCGACAGGAGCAACGTTAACTGTAGTCGGCGCGCCCCAGGGAACGGTTCCTCGCTATCTCTTCGAGTTCAATAGCGATGGCAGCATCTCGACTTTCGCCGTGGTTCCTTCTAGCGGGCAGCTGCGCGCGATCACTTACCTTTCCACGACAGGCACGAGCGAAGGGAGCACGGCGGCGGCACTGAATCCGAACGGAAACGTTCTGTACACCGTTCAGCCGTTCGTTTCTGGCGAGCAACTTGTGACTTATTCTGTGAGCGCCAGCGGCTATCTGAGCCAACTAGCTTCCTCTGCGATTTCCAGTGATTACATTGAGCAGATCGAGACGGACCCGCTCGGGAGATATTTGTGGGTTGTCGATTCCACGGATGGCGAGATACTATCCTATTCCCTCGATCCCGCGACCGGAGTGCCTGGAACGCAGACCGTGGCGGCGAGTGTCGCCAATGTGCAGGGCATCGCGGCCGACCCGACCGGAACGTATCTATTTTCAGTGGACTCTTCGGGGAACATCAGCGCCTTTACCGTGGTTTCCGGTGGAACTTTAACGGCACTGGGGACTCCTCCGACTTCGCATCCCTTCAGCGGCGCTGGAGGGATGAGTGTGGATCCTTCGGGAAGCTATCTCTATGTCCTAGATGATTCCTCGCTCAACGAAATCTTTGGGTACACGATCTCGAGCGCGGGGCTTGGCCAGATAAGCGGTTCTCCATTTTCGATTCCAAACAACGGCGAACTCGACACCAAAATGACCATCGACCCCACGAGTTCGTTCCTGTATGCCCTGGACACTTCCAGCCCAACACAGCCCATCGATGCCTTCACGATCGGCGCTGGAGGAGCGCTTACGCCGATCACGGAGACTGTGCAGGCTCCCACTTCACCTGGCATTCAGCAAATTATCGCGGATCCCTCCGGCCAATATGTATTTGCAGCCTATGCCAACGCGCATGAAGTGTGGACCTATAGCATCACCCAATCGGGGACGAACCGCGGCGTTCTCACCGCCGTAAATGCGATGCGCATGCGAGCTGGCACCTACGATTCCATTTATGCGCAACTCTTAAGTTCCGGCACCGCCCCGGTGACGTTCACGCCGCAGGCCTTGTACGTTGCTAATTCGGGTGCTACTAACATTGGCCAGTTCGGAATAGCTCCGACAACGGGAACGCTTAGCAGCCTGGGCACTTCAGTCCCAGCGGGGACAGCGCCCTATAGTGTCGCTGCTGACTCCAATCCCTCGATCCCGTTTCTGTACGGAGCGAACCAGGGATCCGCGAACATTTCTGGATACATGATGGGAGCAAATGGTGTGCTCTCAGCGCTTCCCGACAGCCCATACGGTTCTGGAAATGGTCCCGAGTCGCTGGTCGTGGATCCAACGGGTAGCTATGTCTACAGCGTCAACTCCGCGGATGCCACTCTTAGCAGCTATAGTGTGAGTCTCGTTGCCGGAACCACGGGCGATTTGACGAGCTCAAGCTTCGGGGGCAGCACCGATAGCAACCCGGTGTTTGTTACGATGGACCCGAACGGACAGTTTGTTTATACCGTGAATTCCCCCGCTGCGGCTTCGAACGGCACCGTGGACCTGTTCCTTCTCAGCGGAAACGGGACACCGACGAGCACTCCGGCAGGCAATCTCCCGCGCGATGCTGCCGTCCATCCCAGCGGCAGATATCTATATGTTGCGAACAGCGGCGACAACACTATTTCGGAGTTTTCCGTCAACGCCAGTACCGGCGCGCTGACCAGTATCGGCACCCAGCAAGTGCCCGTAGTTGTGACTCCGCAGAATCTCAGCGCTGTGGTTATCGAGCCCTCCGGTCAATATCTCTTTGCTTCTGACCAAGCCGCGAATCTCGTCTACATCTTTGCCATCAATCCAACGTCTGGAGCACTCACGCCCGTCACGAACGGATCCGTTGCCACGGGCACCGCACCCTACGCAATGGCAGTGGATATTTCGGGAACTTACCTTTACGTTTCCAATCTTGGTTCCAGCGATATCAGCACCTACAGCATCAGTTTGGCCAACGGCACTCTGACGCCTGTTGGTGCAAGCACGACGCCGGCGGGCGGCACGTCTCCACGTGGACTGGCCACAACGGGCACGATTCATTAGGGCGGACTCCGTCGTGGCCGAGCGTCGGAAATCGGAGGTTACAAATTGCTTGTTGAAATAAGAAATAGGAAAGATTCGGGCTGATGCTCCCTTACGTTCATCTCGGTTCATTAACACTTCCGACGTATGGGCTGCTTTTGGCTACCGCGGTTCTCTGTTCGGCCTGGCTAGCTGTCTCGCGCGCACCACGATACGGATTTGAGAAGAAATTCGCGATTCACGTCACTGCCTACGCGGTCTTCGCGGCCGTTCTTGGTTGCAGACTGGGCGATTTGGCTATACACCCAGCCCTGTACTGGCACTCGCCGGAAGCGTTTTTTCACAGCGGCGGCACATTTCTATTTGGTTTTCTTGCCGCTACGTTGGTTGTTACGGGATTCGCGATTCGCTATCGGCTTTCCGGCTGGAGCATGGGAGATTGCGGAGCTCCCGCCTTTGCCTTGGGAATTGCCATAGGGAGGCTAGGCTGTTTTGCGGCCGGCTGCGATTACGGAAAGCCTTCTCATTTGCCGTGGAGCGTCACGTTCAGCAATCCCGTCGCCGCCCAGCTCGGCGGCGTGCCGCTGGGAATCCCTCTGCATCCTTCGCAGCTGTATGAGTCCTTCTACGAATTCGGGGTGTTTCTTCTCCTGATGTTTTTGTCGCGCAAGGCCCGCCGGCCCGGGACTATCATCTGGATCTTCACAATTTGTTATTCCATCGGAAGATTTTTTCTCGAATTTCTTCGCGGAGATTTGGATCGAGGCTTCTGGGGTCCGCTCTCGACATCGCAATGGCTGTGTGCCTTTCTTATTGTGCTACTTTTGCTCCTTTATCAATGGCCGGCGACGCATGGTGCCGCAGAAAGCAGAGCGGTAAGTCCGATTCCAGCCTCGGGGTTGCGCTCCGCTGGTGGATGAACCCCCAACCTACCGAGATGGTTTTGCTACTGTTTTCTTCTTTAGTGGCACATTGTGTCCATTCGTTCTCTCGTCCGCATTTTTGACGATGCGCCTGAAGAGATGGGAAGATCAGATGAAGCAAATAGAATAAGGAGAATCGGACGGACGTGCTGATTTTTGTTTATTGAAAACGTCGGGACTCTCGTTTGTCCGTCTTCTTACGATCTCGAGGAAGATTTGCACTTTGTGTTACTCTCGGTCACGGAGGACGAAGACAAGCCTCCAAAGTATCCAGCGATTTTCAGCAGCGCGGACGTCGGCATTATCACAAAATCAGATCTAGCTAGTGCGGTAGAATTTGACGAAGCTGTGGCGCGCCGAAACGGTCAAGCAGTGCAGCGGGGCAGGGAAGTATTCAAATTGTCCGCCAAGACTGGCCAAAGAATGGGTGAATACCTGCGCTTGCTCGAAAGCTGGCGCGCCAATTCCCCTGCCGCCGCTGCTGTCTCGAAATAAATGCTCACTCTTCTCTCCATTATTGCTCTCGGTTTTTTTCTCGGCATGCGCCATGCGACCGATCCGGACCATGTCATCGCGGTGACCACCATCGTCAGCCGTCAGCGCAGCATCCGCCAAGCCGCCCTGATCGGGGTCCTTTGGGGTTTGGGCCACACCATCACGATTCTTGCGGTCGGCTCAGCAATTATTCTGTTCGGTATCGTGATTCCTGCGCGCGTTGGTCTCACCATGGAGCTATCTGTCGGCTTGATGCTGATACTTCTGGGAATTCTGAATCTCTCCGGCATCATGCGTTGGATTACGGAGACCCTTACGCCTTCGCACTTGGCATATCATGCGCACCCACATGGTCACGGGGACCATGTTCACTCTCATCCGCACGGTCACAACCCGGAGACACACGGCCACGCCGAGGAAGCTACGCCAGTTGGTTGGATGGATCGGAATTTCGGCAAGCTCGGTTTCTATCACGTCATGCGGCCCCTGGCTGTGGGCATCGTTCACGGCCTCGCTGGGTCGGCAGCCGTGGCCTTATTGGTCCTCACGACCATTCGTGTACCGTCCTGGGCAATCTTATATCTTCTGGTATTCGGGCTGGGCACTGTCGCGGGGATGATGCTGATCACCGCAGCGATTGCCGTCCCATTCACGTTTTCTGAGAGCCAGTTTACCCGGCTCAATCACGGTATGGGACTCGTTTCGGGATTGATCAGTCTCGTTTTCGGTCTTTTCATCGTCTACCAAATGGGCATCGTCAACGGCCTGTTCACCCACAATCCCACTTGGGTGCCTCGCTGATCCGCATACTCGGGGACAGTTGGACGAAAAGTATGATTCGACTGGTCGAGTGCCCGGATTTGATCAGGGAGCTTGCTGAGCCCACGGTAAGAGCTGAAACGCCATGTAGCTGGTCGAGCGACGTCCAGCCAGACATATCTTCGCGGGCTGGCATTCCGTTTCGCCAGTTTTGTTCAGGGCCCTCGCACCTCTTCGGCCCTCAAAATCTCCAGAACTTACAATCCACTGAAGAAAATCAAAGGCTGCCGGAAGCAGGAAGCCTGATCACCGAAGCCACCGCAAACTACCGACCCGCTAATTCCTGAGCCTTTCGCAGAAATACCCGGGCAGCGGGAGAAATTCGATCGAGCGAGTTTACGGCGCAGCCGATGTCGCGGAGAATGCGCGGGGAAACGGAAATCCGCGCTAAGCCCTGCGGCACGTTTGGCAGGGCAAGACGTGGAATGATGGAGACACCCAGTCCTTCGCGCACCAGGTTGATCAATGTAGCCAGATCCTGAACTTCGAAACGCACTTTCAGCGGCAACCCCTGAGCAGCGTAGGCGGAGCGGAGAAAATGCTCGCTGGTGTAGCGCGACATAATGAAAGGGTATTTGGCCAGTTGACGAATGGACACTTGCTTGCGCTGCGCCAGTTTGGATTTCGCGGATACCAAAGCGCACAGTTCGTCCCTCAACAAAGGCGCTGTGGGAACCTCGTCAAGAGGCAGTTCGAGAATGGCGGCATCGAGCGTGTGGTCCCGGAGCAGCGTGACAAGTTGCTCCGGCCCTTGGCTGGGTTCCTCGATCAAAACGACCTCGACGTTTCGGTATTCCGCGTTCAGTTGCGCGATGACTTTGGGGAGAAAGGCAACGGCAGCACTGGGGATCGAACCGATGCGAATGCGGCCAGACACGGAATCCGCCGTGTTGCCGGCTTCGGCGTAGATGGAATCCAAGGCCGCCAGCACCTGGCGAGCATGCAGCAAAACTCGCCGGCCCAAGTCGGTGATGTGTGCGCCGTGCCGGCCGCGTTCGAAGAGCCGAACGCCAAGCTCCTTCTCAAGAGCGGCCACGGCGTGACTCAGCGAAGACTGCGACATTTCGAGCTGTTGGGCGGCAGCAGTGAACGACTTGGTGTCGGAGATGGCAGCGAGCGCACGAAGCTGGTGAAGCTGCATCAGGGAAGTATAGACTGAAGGTCCTGGATTCCATAGAGGCCATCGATGGAATTACATCAGAAACATGCATTTGATTCATCAAACTATCTTAGGTAGACTGCGGGTTCCGTTTTGCCTTCCGAGGAGGCGACCGGGGATGCGGTGCGAAAAATGGGCTGGGCGCTTGTCTTGGAGAAAGCAGGTTGTGCTACGGCTTTTCTTTGTGATGTTTGCGGCCGGCTTAGTCATGGCGGGCTTAGTTCACGCGCAGGAGCAGCCCGCGGACACTGTGCCAGCGAACTCTCAGTCAACCGCGGCAGGGGCTCCGCAACTTACGAAGGAGGACTTGCAAGCGTGGCTGGATGGTTTCGTTCCTTATGCGCTGCAGAGGAACGACATAGCCGGCGCCGTAGTCGTGATCGTGAAAGACCGGAAGGTCCTGCTGGAGAAGGGCTACGGGTATGCGGATGTGGCGAGGCGAAAGCCGATGGATCCCGAACACACCATTGTCGGAGTGGGGTCGGTGTCAAAGACTTTCACGTGGACGGCGGTAATGCAATTAGTGGAACAAGGAAAAATCGATCTGGACAGAGACATCAACGCTTATTTGGACTTCAGGATCCCCGCTGCGTTTGGCGCGCCCATCACCATGCGCAATTTAATGACTCATACGGCGGGCTTCGAAGAGCGCATCAAAACGTGGCATCTTCCTGGAGCGGCGCCACGCAGCCTGCACGATTACTTGACGCAAGTTCCGCCGCCAACCCGCATCTATCCTCCGGGGAAAGTGCCGGCGTATTCGAATTACGGGGCGACCGTGGCTGGGTACATCGTGCAGCGCGTCTCAGGAGAACTGTTTCCGGACTACATCGCGGATCACATATTGAAGCCGCTCGGGATGGAGCACTCGACATTCTGGCCTTTGCCTAAGAATTTGCAGCCGGACTTGGCAAAATACTACGGTCTGGCGTCTTCTGACACGCCGCTTCCACCGGAGGCCAACGACGACGAACCGGTCGGCGAGCCAGCCGGGGATCTTGAGGCCACAGCGAGTGACGTGTCGCACTACATGCTCGCGCATCTGCAGCAGGGGCGGTATGGAAGTTTTCAAATGGTCAGCGCCGAGACGGAAGCGCGCATGGAGGCACCGGCGTTTGTGCCGATCCCGGGAGCGCCGGCGACGACGCTGGGCTTCTTTCGCGACGACTACAACGGACATCGGATTATCGCGCACGACGGGGACACTTCGGGCTTTCATACGGACATGCAGATGCTGGTGGATGACCACATCGGGTTTTTTACGTGCGTGAATAGCGATGGCGTCGGCGGGCTGCTGCCGGCCGGCTCGATTATGCGCGTAGCGCTGTTTCACGAGTTTATGAATCGGTATTTTCCGGCGGACGCGGAGGCGGAGACTGCTACGGTTACGACTGCGAAGGAAGATGCGCGCAATGTGGCCGGCGAATATGAAATGTCGCGCCGGCCCTCCGGGACGTTTATGAAGGTTTTGTATTTGGCGGCGAGAATCCATATCCGGGCAAACGACGACGGCACCATTGAAACCCCGGCGCTATTCAATTTGGACGGCAACGGGCCGCAGAAATGGCGCGAAGTAGGGCCCTACGTCTGGCAGGAAGCCGATGGGCGCGGACGGCTGGCGATGAGCGTCAAGGATGGGCGAGTGACGGCCTGGGCTCCAGAATATGTTGGCGGTTTCGTGTGCGAACCGATCGGGCTGCTTTGGTCGGCCACGCTAAACGTGCCATTGTTTCTCTACGCGGTGGTCGTTTTGATCATTGTAGTTCTTCTATGGCCAGTCGCAGCGTTGGTCCGCAAACATTATGGCCGGGCACTAGATTTACCCGCAGCAGAAAAGCAGGCTCGTCTGTTTGCGCTTCTGGGGGCGCTAGCTGGTGTGCTATTTGTCGGGGGTTGGATAGCGCTCATCGTCGGTGCTTCCGGAAGTCTCTCGGGACTTCACATTGGACTTGATCCATGGATCCGGTTGATTCAGCTGATTGGATTGCTGTGCGTTGGGGAAGCGGTGGCGGCGCTGTGGAATGTTTGGTTGGCATTTAAGGGAGCACGGAGCGCATGGGCAAAGGTGGGCAGCGTGATACTGGCGCTGGCAATGCTGGAACTAGTATGGTTTTCTTTCGCCTTCAGTTTGATTAGTGTGAGTTTGAATTATTGACGCGGCCCGAGGTGCGAAGGACCAAGAATCAGCGCTTACGGGTGCGTCAACCATCTTTTGATGGAGGCCAATTGTTTCGCTTCCGTTCTGCAGTCCTGTGTGTTCTGAGCGCGATTTTATTGCTTGCGCTCGTCAAGGGACATGCACAGAATGTCCCTCAACACGCGAACGCCGCCGGCTCGAAAACCTCGGACATAGCGTCTCTTACAGCCGCCCCTGCGCTTACTCAACGCGATTTGGAGGCGTTGCTCGACGGACTTTTGCCATACGCGCTGGCAAATGGTGAAATAGCCGGCGCAGTGGTCGTCGTCGTGAAAGACAATCAAGTACTCCTCGAGAAGGGCTACGGCTACTCCGATCTGGAAAGAAAAACCTCAGTCGACCCCGAACGGACGCTATTTCGATTTGGCTCGGTCTCCAAGTTGTTCACGTGGACCGCGGTGATGCAAATGGTCGAACAAGGCAAGATCGATCTCGATCGCGACGTCAACGACTATCTCGATTTCCAGATCCCGCCTGCCTTTGGCAAGTCCATCACCATGCGCAATCTCATGACCCACACCGCTGGTTTTGAAGAGCGCGTCCGAGGCATGGAATTTTCCGGGCCGGACACGCTTCTTCCTCTACGCAGCTTCGTAAGAACAGTACCGAAGCGTATTTTCCCCCCGGGTGAGATCGCGGCATACAGCAACGACGGCGCGGCTTTAGCTGGATACATCGTGCAGCGCGTGTCCGGCGAGGATTTCCTCGACTACCTCGACCATCACATTTTTCAGCCCCTCGGGATGCGCCACGCCACTTTCCGTCAGCCTTTATCGCAGCTTTTGGCTCCGGATATGTCCAAGGGCTACAAGACCTCGCTCGAGCCAGCCACGCGGTTCGAGATCTGCGGGCCCATTCCCGCTGGAGCGTTGAGCGCAACCGGAGCGGATATGGCTCGCTTTATGATCGCTCACCTGAAAGAGGACGGAGGCGGGCTGCTACGGCCGGACACCGCGCACCTGATGCATACTTCTATTTTTCGCGTGCTTCCTCCGCTAGAGGGAATGACCCTGGGTTTTTTCGAGACCAGCCGCAACGGCCGCAGAGTCATTTCACACAGCGGCGATACGGTGGTCTTTCACAGCGATATGGAGCTGTTGCTCGACGAGCATATTGGCCTGCTCATTTCCTTGAATAGCAGCGGCAAAGACGGCGCCGCGTACAAAACGATCACCGCGTTCTTCGAACAGTTTATGGACAGATACTTCCCCGCTCCCGCCCCTCAGGAGCCCACTACTGCTACGGCAAGGGAAGATGGGGAACTCCTCGCGCGCATAGGACGCTTCCAGGACACTCGGCGTGCCGACTCCAACTTCATTTCTCTGTTCAGCCTCTTCGATCAGCAATCCATTTCCGTCAATCCTGACGGCACGATCATTCTGCCCTCCGCCACCGGGGTGAATGGCCAGCCTAAAGTCTGGCATGAAGTCGCCCCGTATGTGTGGCGTGAGGTGAACGGCAAAGAACGGCTCGCCGCGAGCTTCAAAGACGGACGCGTTTTCCTGCTCGGCACGGATTCTTCGGCTAGTTCCGAGCCGCTCCAGCCCGTCCCACGGTGGAAATCCGCAAGCTGGAATGTACCGCTGCTCATCGCCGCAGCTGGCGTGCTGCTCCTCACATGCATCCTTTGGCTCGTGGCTGCTATCGTTCGGCGTCATTTTGCGGCGAGCCTGGCGTTGAGCCACCGAGAACTGCTCGCATACCGCAGCGCTCACATCGCAGCAGTGACATGGCTGCTCTTTCTGCTCGGCTGGTTGTTGATTTTCGACGCGGGCTTTTCCAATTTCGCTCTCCTCAGCGGCCCCCTGGACCCGTGGATACGTCTCGTGCAGCTCGTTGGTTTGTTCGCTCTTGTAGGCACCGTTCTCGCCATTTGGAACGCCAGCGTGACGGTGCGTGCCACTCGCCCACTTTGGGCCAAGGTGGCCAGCCTGCTATTGGCCACTGCCTGCTTCTCGCTTGCCTGGTTCGCCCTCGCCTTCCACCTGATTTTTTCAACCTTGCAGTATTGAACGTATGCGCTTGCTGTGCCGTATGCACCCGTCGATCTCGCGCCCGCGATAAGTGACTGCAAGCTTCCGACGATTGGGAAAGAGATCCTCGCAGCCTCCGCGGTTTGTGGGGGCCGGAGAAAGCGTGGCATTTGCGCCGCGCACTCGACGAATTCGACATGGCCTCAAAATTCACAGCGGCGTGAATATCGCCCTTAATATTCCCAAGTTGGAGGGTCGCGGAAATATAACGGAAAGCAAGAGTCAGCCAGTCCAGTGAGTGAGTGGTCGGGGCGCCGAGATTTGAACTCGGGACCTCCTGCGCCCAAGGCAGTTGCAAAAAATCTATCTTGTTGGTCCGTCTGGCTTTGTTCTGCGTCATGGTACACGGTTTTGGACCTAATTGGGCAGTTGTTGGACCCAAGTTGGACCCAACTTTTTTTTCGTAACTAGGCAGACGGTAGGCAGGCGCGGTCCGCAGGCTTGGGTAAAATGCAGTGCGCTCGACACGCAATTTCGACTGCTGGGCTGCCATCGCCCACGCGCTGCGGTGCAGCACTGGACGCATTTCTCCTTCGGAACGGCACTCTAAAGGAAAACCTTGGTTATCTGGTGCTCATGCCGAAATCAGTTGAAGCGTCAAAGGTCTCGCCTGCTTTAATCTCTACAGGCATTGGCTTTATCTTCCCGATTGGCATGGTAAATCCATCGCCTATGCTAAGAGGCCTCTTGGAGTGGTTTGATTCTATAACCAAAGTATACTGGCCAGCAGGAACATCCGATATTTCAAAATTTCCATTTCCATCTGCGACAGCGAACTTGACCATTTTGTATTTAGTCGTGACCTCTTCTGGTTTCCCGGCGCCCGTTTTAACAGCTAGGTCAACATGCTTATCGGAGACGTCCCAAGCTTCCGCAGTGTCAGGTATTTCTACGCTTCCCTTAATAAGCCACGCTTTGCTACCTACATCCGCCTTGTCGCCAGAGTTCTCGTTGAAGTAGTAGGTCAGAGTTCCCTTAATGCGTCCAGCCCCCGCCGCAGGTGTCTGAGCATTCGACCACCGAAATGGGATTAGGCCGTATTCCTGAGCAACATGCTGGAAGCTCCCCCATCCGATTAAATCGAATGCCCCGCCAATCCACGAAAGACAACAAGCCATGTTCAAGTCTGTAATCGCGTTTTGTCTGAGCCGCCGTCCGATTGTGATGGTGGGTTTGTTCCTGTTTATCGGCGCCGGACTTGTTGCTTTTAAGGAGCTCAACATTGAAGCGTATCCGAACCCGACGCCCGTCATCTTGGAAATTACCGCGCAGGCCCCGGGGCTCTCCGCCGAGGAGATGGAACGTTATTACCGGGCATTTCCTGGGCGGCTTTGGTCAAGAAGGCCTGTTTAAGGGCAGAAGTGCGTACCCCATTTTATGCTGCCAACTTCCGAGAGGCCGGATTGTCGCTCTTCATCCGCCATCCATCAACACCTGTTTATAAGATGCCAACAAACGACTCGGCTCGCAACGGCTCTCACGCCGCGGTGGCCTGCTCATTCCACCGTTGCATGTTGACGCCCTTCACCAGGAGCCAGAGGAACACCGATGCTTCTCCGATGAGACCGCAGGCCAGATTCCAGGGAGACAGATAGTTTTCAAGCGGCGGTGAAAGATAGGTGAGCCAACTCAAACCGGCAAAGCCAATCAGCACGCTCAGAATGCGAGGCAGAAAGGCGGACCGCAAAATGAGGTAGCCGGTGAGAATGCAAAAGATCCCGTGAAGCACCATGGCAATGTCTGTGCCATGAGATGTCAGTCGAATCGCCTCAAGGGAAATCCCCGCAAGGTTAAAGGCCCCAGCCAGCAACGAGAGGCTCTTGTTCACGGGCATGAAAATCAAATAGAGGATCAGCGTCACAACAAACATTCCGACGATCTCGATCAAGCCGGCCGCGAGATTCATCTTTCCGGGGAAGGCTGTTTCGAGAAGTTGTGCCCCCAACAAGGTGAAGAAATACAGCCCGCCGGCCACCCTGGCCTTGAATCGCGGCGACACGGCTCGGATCCGGTCCACCATGGCTGTTGTGCTCATGCTCAATCCTCCTTGCATGCGTCGAGAGTTATTGAATTCAGTGCACGCGAATCTGAGTGGTTGGCGACAGCTGTGTGGCCGCACACGCATACAGGACTCTCACGCCGCGGTGGCTTGCTCATTCCA
>JBARJI010000020.1:0-40344 GCA_049800195.1 Candidatus Acidiferrum sp. | reverse complement strand
ACAGGTGGTGATCGAGAAATGGCGAGTGCATTACAACACGCTGCGCCCGCACTCGGCGCTGGGCTACAGGCCGCCGGCGCCAGCGGCGTTCGCGCCACAAATGGCGGCTCTCCGGTCGCCTACGGCTTCCTGCGAGGCGCCATTTGCACCCTTGCCCGATGAGGTTGTGGTGTAAACTCTCTCATTCGCCGTGGTACAAAAACTCGGGCTGGTCAATACTCCCCCTAAAGATTGTGGCTTTTTAGCCACAAATTTTAGAGCTTCATGAGCTCCCTTGCTATCACGGATCTATCTCCTTATATTTCAATGTGTTGAGATCTAAGGCGAAGAAGCTTGGGAGCGCGAAGGTCACCGTCTGAATCGTTCGCCTCCCGATGAAACACGGCTAACTTCTCCCCTGGTTTGGGCTGGGGTAAGAAAGTTCCCTTATGTGGCAGATTCCCGGTACCATTTTCTGCGCGATCACAACGGTTCCGAGGCATGGGCTCGCTTTGACCTTCTAAACTCGCCCAATTCAACGTAAGTCCTTTATCCATAACGCAGAACACCCAAATGTCCTTGGCAGCACAATTGCACTCATCCGAGCCAAGCCCTATGTGCGGAATCGCAGGATTGGTCAATTTGAACGGAGCGCCTGTCGATCCCGACCTCTTGGAAAGGATGATCTCGCTCATCCGCCATCGCGGTCCGGACGAAGCTGGCACCTTTATCGACAACCAGGCTGGGCTGGGACATGCCCGCCTCAGCATCATCGACGTAGCCTGCGGGCAGCAGCCAATGTCCACGCAGGATAGATCTCTCTGGATCACTTTCAATGGCGAAATCTTCAATTATTTGGAGCTTCGCGAGGAGCTTATTGCAAAAGGCCACCACTTCGCTACTCGTTCGGACACGGAAGTTCTGCTGCACCTTTACCAGGAGGAAGGGCCTGCCTGCGTTAAGAAGCTCAACGGCCAATGGGCCTTCGGTATTTGGGACACGAAAGAGCAGCAACTATTTCTTTCGCGCGACCGCATGGGCATCCGCCCTATTGTTTACACCCAATCGGGTGGAACGTTCTCCTTTGCTTCTGAAGTAAAAGCTCTCTTTGCGGACCCTTCCATTCCGCGGCGAGTCGATAGAAAAGCTCTCGACCAGATTTTTACATTCTGGTTCCCCTTGCCTCCCCATACATTTTTCGAGGGCGTCTCCGAACTTCCGCCTGGCCATTCCCTAACTCTGAAGAACGGGAATATTAAGATTGAGCGTCACTGGGAGATGAATTATAGGTGCGACCCGCTGGGATTTCGATCAGAGCAGGATTATGCCGAGGAATTGTGGGCATTGCTCATCGATGCCGTGCGCCTTCGTCTTCGTTCCGATGTTCCCGTCGCCACCTACCTGAGCGGTGGTTTGGATTCCTCGATCACGACCGCCATTGTAAAGAACTTCACGGACAGCCAACTGCGCAGCTTTTCTGTCACCTTTGACGATCCGGAGTTCGACGAAAGCCACTTTCAACAAGAAGTTGTGCGCTACTTGGGCACGGATCATCAGCAAGTACGCTGCTCTTATTCGGACATTGGCCAGATTTTTCCCGATGTGATCTGGCACACGGAAAAGCCTATCTTGCGGACCGCGCCGGCTCCGCTGTTCATGCTCTCGAAATTGGTACGGGACGCAGGATTCAAAGTCGTCGTCACCGGCGAGGGCTCTGACGAGATGTTGGGCGGATACGACATTTTTAAGGAAGCGAAAATTCGCGCGTTCTGGGGAGCCATCCCGGACTCGCGCTTGCGTCCGCTCCTCCTTCGGCGTCTTTATCCTTACTTGAACAATATTCAGAATCAGTCGGACGCCTACCTGCGCGCTTTCTTCCGCGTGGGTGAAGGCGACCTCGCCAGTCCCTTCTTTTCCCATCTGCCGCGCTGGGAGCTAACGTCCAAGATCAAGACCTTCTTATCCGACGACGTACGCCACCACATAAATGGGAGTGACCCTACGGCCCAGCTCGCCGAAATGTTGCCTGGGAATTACAAGGAATGGGAGCGCTTTCTTCAGGCCCAGTATCTCGAAGCGATGTATTTGCTGCCGGGATACATCTTGTCTTCTCAGGGCGACAGAGTGGCGATGGCGCATTCCGTGGAGGTTCGCCTGCCATTCCTGGATTTCCGGGTTGCGGAGTTCGCAGCCAAGCTACCCCCGAGTTTGAAAATGAAGGTGCTCAACGAGAAGTATCTGCTGAAAAAGTGTGCCACCGGTCAAATTCCGGCCTCCGTACGCACGAGGCACAAACAGCCGTATAGAGCGCCCGAAGGGAAGAGCTTTTTTTGCCAGGATTTCGATTACGTGGATGAATTGCTGTCGGAAGAGCGCCTCGCAAAGGATGGCATCTTCAGTCCGCAAGCTGTGTCCCTGCTGGTGAAGAAATTCCGCGCTGGCCGTGCCATCGGGATTAAGGACAATATGGCCCTAACCGGAATTCTGTCGACCCAGCTGGTGGTGGACCAGTTCATTCACAATTTCAATTCAAAAGCCAGTAAGGAGCCACATGCAGAGCCTAGAAGCGCAATTAAAGCAGTTCGTGGTTGATAACTTCCTCTTCGGAAAACAGAACGGATTCAGCAGCGAGGATTCATTCCTGGAGAAGGGAATTATCGACTCGACCGGCATGGTCGAACTGATCTTCCATCTGGAGTCGACGTACGAGATCAAGGTCGAGGATTCGGAACTCGTCCCGGAAAATTTGGATTCCATCCAGCGACTTGTGGCTTTCGTCGAGCGCAAGAAGGCTGCCGCGGAGAAAGCGAGCTCCCACCGTGCAAGTTGAGCAGTTTTTGGAGTTCAGCGCCGCGCGTTATCCCGACAAGGTGGCCCTGATTTGTGGCTCGCAGAGGCTCACTTACAAGGTCATCGATGAACGTTGCAATCAGCTTGCGAACTGCCTGCTTTCCGCTGGTCTCCAGAGATGGGATCGCGTCGCCATTTACATGGAGAATTCGCCCGAGGCCGTTGTGGGAGTGTTCGGCGCATTGAAGGCCAGCGGGGTGTTCCTGGTCGTCAACCCCTCGACCAAAGTAGACAAGCTTTCTTATATTCTTAACAATTGCCGTGCGAGCGTCCTCATAACCACCCGCAAGAAATTGGACGAAATTGGTTCCATTTGGGCGGAGACTCCTTTTCTTCAAACCGTGATTCTGGCCGGCGGAGATCCTCCTGCGGCTATCGAGGATGCCGACAAAAAGTTTCTCTCGCTCGAGCATGTTCTCGCGACAGCATCCTCCGACCGCCCATCCAAACGTTGCATCAATATCGACTTGGCCGCGCTCATCTACACCTCGGGCTCCACGGGAAAGCCCAAAGGCGTCATGGTGACGCATCTAAACATCGTTTCCGCAGCTACTTCCATCACCACGTATCTTGAGAATATTCCCGAAGACATCATCATCAACCTCCTGCCTTTGGCCTTTGACTACGGCCTCTATCAATTGCTGATGGCCTTCAAAATGGGCGCCACTCTGGTGCTCGAACGCGGTTTCACTTACGCCTATTCCTTGATCGAAACGTTGATCCGCGAAAAAGTCACCGGATTGCCCCTGGTGCCCACGATTTCTTCGATTCTTCTGCAGATGGATCTTAGCAAACATCAATTCCCGCATTTGCGCTATATCAGCAACACGGCTGCTGCCCTTCCCACGGAGCACATTCGTCAGCTCCGCGAGTTCTTCCCGCAGGCCAAAATCTATTCCATGTACGGTCTCACCGAGTGCAAGCGCGTCTCCTACTTGCCTCCCGATCAGATCGATATTCGCCCTCGCTCCGTCGGTCGCGGCATGCCGAACGAAGAGGTCTATATCGTCGATGATGGCGGAAAGCGCCTTGGACCGGGAGAAGTCGGCGAACTCGTCGTGCGCGGCGCGAACGTCATGAAGGGTTACTGGGAGCTGCCAGAAGAAACCGCCAAAATGCTCCGCGATGGCGGCTTTCCTTGGCCAGAAAAAGTGCTTCACACCGGCGATCTCTTCACCAGCGATGAAGAGGGCTTTCTCTATTGGGTCGGCCGCAAAGACGATATCATCAAGACCCGCGGGGAGAAGGTCAGCCCCAAAGAAGTCGAAGACGTGCTGTACTCCCTGCCGCAAATTGCAGACGCCGCCGTGATCGGTATTCCTGACCCTGTGCTAGGCAACGCCATCAAAGCCTTCGTGACGCTAAAACCCGGCTTCTCCATCACGGTCCAGGACGTCCTTCGCCACTGTAAGGAACGCCTGGAAGATTTTATGGTCCCGAAACAAGTTGAAATCTGCGACACTATGCCAAAGACAGGTACTGGCAAAATCAGCAAACGCGCCCTGGCTCTCGGTGTTGGAGGGACGGAATGAGTGCAGGCAGCACAGCAGTTATTTCCTCGGACGTTCTCCGAATCGATGCCGCGGCAGAGTGCGAACGCATTGAAACTTGGATTCGGGATTGTCTCTCCAAGAAATTGCGCAGGCGTGGCGCCGTCCTGGGTCTCTCCGGGGGAATTGACAGCAGTGTCGTTGCCGCCCTTTGCGCCCGTGCGCTCGGCGCCGAACGCGTTTTGGGCATTTTCATGCCGGAATTGGATTCGTCCGACGACAGTCTCAAATATGGGGAACTTCTTGCACATTCCTTCGGAATCCCCACCGTTCTCGAAGACGTTGGTCCTATTTTGCAAGCGTGCGGGTGCTACCAGCGGCGCGATGACGCCATTCGCACGGTTGTTCCTGAATATCGCTCTAACTGGAAGTGCAAACTCGTGCTTTCCGACGTCGCCACCGGTGCGCAATACGCGATCTCTTCGCTCGTGGTGCAATCTCCCGATGGAATCGAGAAAAAAGTCAGACTTACCGCGCAAGCCTATTCTCAAATCGTTGCCGCAAGCAACTTTAAACAGCGCACTCGCAAAATGCTCGAGTATTATCACGCCGACCGCCTTCAATTTGCGGTCGCTGGAACTCCCAATCGTCTCGAATATGACCAGGGGTTTTTCGTCAAGAACGGCGATGGCGCCGCCGATCTCAAACCCATCGCCCATCTTTATAAAACACAGGTCTATCAGCTAGCCGCTTTTTTGAATATTCCAGAAGAGATACGGCGGAGACCCTCCACCACCGACACTTTTTCCTTGCCGCAATCGCAAGAAGAATTCTACTTTTCCGTTCCCCTCGAGAGCATGGACCTGTGTCTGTTTGGCAAAAATCACGGGATCAGCGCCTCCGAAGTGGCGAAGGCCATCGGCATCGACCCCCAGCAAGTCGATCGGGTGTACGCTTCCATCGACGCGAAGCGGCGAGCCACGGCCTACCTTCAGATGGCGCCTCTGCTCGCGGAAGAAATCTCCCAGGTAGCACATTAAATTTACGGCTTGATTGGTACTTTTGCGCATGCCACAAGTTACTGTAGCCCGGCCCGAAGATCCCCTGGCGGCGATTTTGCCGGCCGGAGCCCAGCCTACTACTATCGCGTTTATTGAAGCGGGAACCGCCGATGGTGGCTCCGTCTCCTGGCTGCTCAGCGCGCTCACCTATCTGGACCGCAGCCGCTTTCAACCGCTGATTATTTTTTACTATTCCGCTCAGGGTGCGACGGTCGAAAAGATTCGCGCGCTTGGCGTAACCATGCTCTTTGCTTCCGCGAAGGCGCCTGATGACTTTCCTCTCTGGCTGCGAAAGCAGCCTCGTTTTTGGCCTTTGCGAAAGTGTCAGTCCCTCTGCCGCATTGCATACCGCCTTTTAGTGCGAGACGCGTCTATCATCCGGAAAGTGCGAAAATATCTTCGCGATGAGCGGGCCGCGGCCGTCGTGCTAAATTCCGACCTTCATTTGCAGTATTGCGGTGCTGTCGCCGCACGGCTGGAAAAACTTCCGATCTTGTGCCGCAAGTCCGGGGGCCTGGGCGAAGGAGTGCGCATCAAAAAGCTTCTCACGCCTTTCGTTGACGTCTTTGTCCCGATTTCCAAAGCAACGGAAAAGGATCAGCTATCAAATACCTCCACCAAGCGGAGCGTGCTGGTATATGAGGGGGTCGACCTCTCCCAGTATCGGGGCCGTCGAAAGGATCCGGCGCTTCGCGCGGCGCTCGGACTCCCGGAAAACAAGAAAATTGTCGCTAGCATTGCGCGGCTGGAAACCGGCAAGGGGCAGGCCGAGCTCATTGAGTCGGCTGTCGAGGTCCTTCGGGAATTCCCGGAAACAGTGTTTCTCATCGTGGGCGAGGAAACTCCGCCTAACGGTCCGATTACGGCGTCCTTGCGTGATGCCGTCGCGCGACTGGGTCTGAACGACTCTATCGTCTTTGCTGGCGCGCGCGGTGACGTTCCGGATATCCTTGCCATTTCGGACGTCTTCGTTCATTGCCCCACAACCTGGCGCGAAGGCCTCGGAATTTGCCATCTCGAGGCCATGGCCTCTGGAATGCCATCCGTCATCTCCAGGAATGGTGGATTGCCGGAAGCTGCCATCGATGGCGTCACCGGCGTCGTGGTCGCTCCTGGGGATATCTCTGCGATGTCCAGGGCTATCCTCCGTTTTCTCACGAACCCCGATCTTGCCGACGAATTTGGCAAGTCTGCCCGTGCGCGGGCTGAACATCTCTTTGACATTGCCGCAAACAACACCATCTACGAACACCTATTGGGCGAATTAGCGAGTCGCCGAACGAGGAGAGAGAAATGATCCAAGCGCCGGCAGATCAACAGGGGCCTGGACTCCAGCAGGAAAGCCTCTTGACGGTTCATCAATTCCCCAGGGATATGATCGCCCTGCTCCGCTGCCACCAGGATGCAGGTGAACTGGCCGTCATAAAGGAACTCCGCGGCGGTGACCTCGGCATCTTGGACGCTATCTTGAGCTGCAAGTCCTGCGGCGCCGAGTTTCGCATCGAGGATGGAATCGCGTGCCTCTTGCCCAATCAACTTCGTCCGGAAGACGAGCACGAGATGAGCATCCGGGACACCATCGACTACGCTTTCAGTAACCCCGGCCCATTCATCCCTCCGCCAGAGGGTTGGAGATCTGTGCTATCCGACCGGCTCGAAATTCCTCCACACCTTGACGGACTTCAGTGTTCGACCTCGAATACGGTTTTGGAGCTCGCTTGCGGGGATGGCCGTTTCACCACGCTGATTGCCGCGACAGGCGCTAGGGTTCTCGCCGTCGATTTCTCGATCAACGCTCTTCGGCTGCTCGCGCACAGGCTCCCTCCCAGCGCACGAGTCGGCCGCGTACACGCGACCATCAATCAGTTGCAACTTGCGGGTCGCGCCTTTGACCGGGCGCTTACCACAACTCCCCTCGATTCTCGTGATGAACGCATGACCATGTATCGCACCATCGCGCATGCCTTGACGGACGATGGCCGATACGTCGCCAGCGTCGAACACGACGACGCGAATCGCCGGTTGCTGGGACTCCCTCTGACCCGGCGTTATTCTAGAAACGGCATTCTTATCGAGCATCTTACTGCCGCGTCGATGCGCCGCGAAGTAGCGCCTTATTTTTCTGAGCTTCGAACCCGCCCCATACGTCCGCGCGTTCCCTTTGTTGCGAAACTGCCGCGGAGTCTCGCATTCCCCACCTTGCGGCTTATCGCGGCGCTTCCCATCGTCAGGCAATTTGGCGAACTGCTTCTTCTTGTAGCGGAGCGGCCTGCGCGGCTCCCCGTCGAGGGCGAATATCGCTCTGGCAGCCGCGTCGCAAAGAATATCTATAAATCCTATATGCGCAGCAAGGATCGCGAGCCATCGTGGGGAGAAGAGTCGGTCTAATCCCCTGAGCCTTTCCCGGCTCCTCTGTCCGTCCGCTCACGGCGGGCTCAAAATACCCAATGAAGCTTATCTATTCGGATTCACCGGGCGTTTCGGATTTGAGATCGCGGGCCGGCGCACAAACCGGACTTACTTCTGATTGCGCCGGGGAGGCGCCGCAGGTGGGCTCATCCGAAATCGCGACAGGGCCTCTCCCAGATTTTGGATGAAAGATTCCGAGCTATACAGATCTGCGTCGGGCCGGAGCGCTTCGGGCGGAGCGATTGGTTCCACTTGATCCAGTTGAAATTCTCTCGCGATTTCTTCAATAACGTTCGGTGCGATGGGGCGCTGTTGCTCAACATAAGAGTTGATTAAGGCATGTTCGCAAAGCAGATTTACGACGCGCGGCACTCCCAGCGAATACAGGTGTATGGTGTCGATCGCTTTTGCGCTGAAAATCGGCTGCCCGTCCGCTGGAGCGCCTGCAATTCGCAGTCGGTCGGCAATGTAGTCGTGCGTTTCTTCTCTCGTCAACGGCCCTGTTTTGCAACGGATAGTGATTCTCTGCCGTAGCTGCCGCAGTTGGGGAAGCTTCAGCTTTTCTTCGAGTTCAGACTGCCCGGAAAGAACGATCTGCAGAAGTTTTTCGGTCGAGGTTTCGAGGTTGGTCAGCAGCCGGATTTCTTCCAGCACCGGAAAAGTCAAATTTTGCGCCTCGTCTACGATCAAAACGGCCGTCTCCCCCGCGCGATATCGCTCCAAAAGCCATTGATTCAGCTTCAAAATTTGCTGGCTCTTCGATCGTGTATTGTCTTGAATGTCGAATTCCGCCAGCACGAAATCGAACAGCTGCATCGAATTCATTCGCGAGTTGAAAAGAAATGCAGTCCTTACTCGTTGGAGCCGCAACCAGTCGAGAAGCCGGTTAATGAGCGTCGTTTTGCCTGTCCCGACTTCGCCCGTCAGGGTAATGATGCCCTTCCGGGACTGGACTCCGTACATCAACCCGGATAGCGCTTCCTCAATCTGCTTGGTCAGAAAGAGATAACGCGGGTCGGGATTTACGTTGAACGGGCTTTCCTTTAAACCAAAGTAGTTCTTATACATAGAGTTTAGAATCTTTCGTTGCTTCGTTTTACTTACATCCTCGGGAGTGCGGTTCTCCCGTAATGTGGTCTCACAGGTAGTATTCTTTCTTCTCCCTATTAGCCCCCGCTAGATCCTCCCTTCATTCCATTACTCGATGACCAGCGGTCTCGAGTGCCACTGAAAGCTCAACCAGATACTGTGTTGCAGATAACTCGACCCGCAGGCGGGAACACTGCACACAGTCCCATTTGTATCTTCGATTTCTGCCCGGTAGCCGAGCGATAAGGTCGTATCGCGTCCAAAAGGTCGGCTCACCCCCGCTCCGGCAAACCAACTTGTGTAGTGGATCGGCGTCTGCGCCGTGTAGTTGAGGAGTGCCGCATTCTTCGCGAATCCCCCATCGATACTTCCCTGCCAGATTCGCGTTAGGGACCGCCCCAAACTGGCAGTAACCATGTTAGTGTTGGCCCCGGTGAAGATTCCGCTGCCGGCCGTCACCCCGCTATTATAAATCAGCGATAGCTGTGAGCGTCGCCATCCATAAAGAAGTGTTGCGCCTCCAGAACCAACCAGCCGATTACTCTGTCCCGACACCGGCACCCGCACGGCCGTGTACTCTGGCCCACCGAAGAGCTGCACGGATAGCTGGCCTGTGATTTTCCTGCCGTACTCAAGCTGACCTACCTGGATACCGATTGCCTGAGGGTTTCCCGGAAATTGGAAGGACCCAAACCTGTATTGTACGCCGATGCTATCGTTCCGGGTAAGCTCATAGCTATACCCAATTCCCGCCGTCGGATTGTTGCTGTCGAAGTTGCTGCTATTGACGTATCTCAGAAGCCCATACGTTGCGTTTACGGTTATTGAGCTCCGTCGGCTTACAAGATAGGTCGCCTGGGCCGCGCCAGTATTGCTGATTTGCTGCCCTGTCGCCGAAAGGATACTTTGGTTGGGCAAGAATCCCGCCTGCATGCCCGGAAGGGAGGCGCCCAGAATTCCTTGCACGCCCGGGATCGCCAGTGCCGTTCCGCCTCCAAAACCGAAACCGCTCTCGGGCAAGTATGAGAACTGGTCGAGAAGGAGAATCTGCCAGCGTCCCGAATTTAATGAGTAGCCCGTCGATAGCTGGTGCATTTGTCCGTCGACCGCCCCGCCCCCCGTGGACAAGGTTCCCCCGCCCGAATAATTCACTCCGAAGACGGAATGCCCGGAGAGTTCTAGAATGCTTAGGGTCCCCAAAAAATAGTTCGTCGAATTCCATCCGGAATTGGCAACTATGCTGGGTGAATTGGAGCTGATAGCATTGCCATACTCCAAGCCAGGAACCCAGTAACTGTGACGCAGTTCCGGAGTTCCCAAGGAGGGCGCCGCAATTCCGCCCAGCGGCTGGTTATCAGGTTGCAATTCAACGCCTGACTGGTCTCCGTTCTGATTCTGCTGGCCATTCTCTTCAGGCGGGGGCGCGTAATCCCGTCCAGCGGGCTTCGGCTTATCTTCTGTGTCTTGTTGCGTCTGCTGTGTTTGTTGCGTTTGCTGCGCACGCACTTGCGCTGAGCCTACGCTCAAAGCTGCAAGGAAGGCGATTCCCAGAATGGTTTTGCGTTTATAGCTCATTTCTTATCTCAGGGGACCACGATCACATCGCCCGGTTGCAGTTGCACGTTTTGTTCAGGCTTCTTCCCATCGATCGCATCTTTGTAATTGAACGGATATTTAGTTTCTTTGCCGTTTATTGTGCGTAGAACGTAAATGCGCTTCTCTCTCGCAAACTGCGTGAATCCGCCGCTGCTCGCGAGCGCCTGCAGCACCGTCATGCCTGGCAGCAACGCAAAAGCGCCAGGGCGCAACACCTCTCCAGTCACATAAATTCTCCGGCTATTAATCTCCGAGACGCTTACCGTTACCTGGGGGTTGTTTATAAATTTCTTCAAACCCTCGCTGATCACCGCGGAAAGCTCCTGGGGTGTCAACCCCGCCGCCTGGACGTCATTCAGCAAAGGCAGGGTAATTTTTCCGTCGGGCCGCACCGGGACAGTCCGGGTCAATTGCTCCTCTTTCCAGACGTCGATTTTTAACACGTCCAGTGGCCCGATCTTGTAGCCGGCTGCATTGGGAGAATTGGGCTGCGCTTCTTGATTCGCGGCCCCCGACGAAGGATTGGCCTTTTCCTGGTCACGGGAAGTGCAGTGCGCGACATTTGCACCCCCAAAACCCATCACTAGAGCTCCCACAACGGCCAGCCAAATTGACAATCTCATTTTCGCTCCTTCTTCAATTGCCCGGTTTCCCTCTCTCCACCCCGGTTAGCTTGATCTTGTACAGCAGCGATTTATAGCTGATTTGCAATTCTTGCGCGGCTCGTTTGCGATTCCAATGGGTGCGTTCCAACGCCTTCAGAATTAACTCCCGTTCGGCCTGTTGGGACGCCGCTCTTGCGGCAACCTTTAGCGATGAGCTCGAGCACTCCTCCTGCATCACCGCTCCGCTCGCTTCCCGTAAATCCTCGAGCACCAGCTTCGGATTGCCAAGAGCGACGATCTTTCTCGCAAGATTTCCCAGTTCTCGAATGTTCCCCGGCCAGCTATGAGCAACGAGCAGCTCCAATTCGACTTCACTAAGTTGTGGAGCCTTCCGCCCCAGGCCAAGCGAGTGCTTCGCGAGAAAATACTCCAGTAAGGCGGGGATGTCGTCCTTCCTCTTCCGAAGAGGGGGTAAACGCAGGCATGCCCCGCTAATCCGGAAATATAGCTCCTTGCGAAAGTGGCCAGAAGCGATTTCTTTGTCCAGGTCGCGGGTAGCGGAAGAGATTAAGCGCCAGCGTCCGCCCCTATCCGTGGTTTCGTCATCGGGCAGCAACGAAAGCAAAACCTTTTGGCATCTCAACTCGAGCTCGTCAATCCCATCCAGGTACAGCGTTTTGGGTGCCACGACAGGTCCGTCTGTCGGAGTGTTTTCTAGGACTCCGAATTCGGCAATAATCTGGCTTGGCTCCAACGCCGCGCAATTGAGCTTCTTTAGGGGCAAGTGTCCCAGCGACGACAGCCGATGGACGAGCCGCGCATAGACCTCTTTGCCCGTACCACTTTCCCCCGTCAAGAGAACGGGAATATCGGTTCGCGCTATCTCCTCAACCACGGCATTGACGCTCTGAATCGCGTCTGATTGGCCGCGCACGAATTCCGGGTGCGAGCTCAGAATCTCGTCATGGGTAATGGAGGTAGGCATAGCCATCCTGGATTGGAATTGCAAGTCCTATTCCATCCCAGGACCACGAGAATTCAGTCCAAATGTCTTGCAAATTGTTCAATATAAATGAATTAGCTCTGGTTGATAAGCACAGTTGGATTCGATTTTCCCTGGAATATCCCAATTTTCTTCCACCATGTGGCAAGGGATTTCCCTCGTAAGCTGCCATTCTCACAATGAGGCGTTCAATTCTTGAATCCAAAATAAGATTCCTATTTTCATTTACTTATGGAGCCCTTCGTCCAATGGAAGCCATGCACGGAGCGACTTGGCAGACGAATAGAATCGATCCAAATATGGTCGTCCGCTCGCTACTCCGTCGAAAAGCAAGCGAGGACCGGTCGCTTCTGGCGTGGCTCTCATCTCAAGACAAGGCAAAGCTGTCCTCTCCAAAGTAAGCCACGCATATTTGCATCGCACTCCTGCGTCTGTGCGAGCAGAACTCCCAGGGCGAATGTGCTATCGTCCGTTGGCGAGATAATCTCGCAGTTTGCGTACCCACTCCTACCCTACTAATTTTGCGAGGAGCAGAGAAAAATGGCAGAGCGTCCCGTACTCGTTGGACTCGTACCGCAGGTGGTAGTTCTGGACCCTGGAGATCAGATCTCTTGGCTTTCGGACGCAGGCAATCTTCGCGTCGAGTTCGACGTAAATCGCTGCCCTTTCTCCTCCAACATTTTCCAGGCCCCGGCCGGTATGCGGCTATTCAGCGGCCCCCCACGGCCTGGACTCAAGGCGGCGACCTACAAATATCGGCTGTGGCTCAACGATCAACTTGTCGGGCAGGGCGAAGTGATCCTTCGCGAGAAGTAGCAAATGGGAATGTACCGAGAGACAGCTGGAAAAGTCCGTCACAACTTCTGGTTACGAGCGAAATAGCCGGCAGGACGAGATTAGTCTCCGGCCGCTAAACTGCGAGGGGCTTCGACCGATTCGGCCAGTCCCCGGCGCACCGGCCCCAGCACAAACGCGGGAACTTGCCGTTCGGGCGCCAAAGAGAGGTTCGTCGCTCGGCGGGGAAACTCGCCGCGCTGATCCAGCTTCAGCCCCGCCTCGCGCAGAAACTCGGCGGAAAAGCCCATATCTTCGGCGCGGTCCACGCCCCAAAACCAGAGCTTCTCCTCGTGGCGCTGGAGGAAGTCGAGCGACTCCTCGAGCTTCTTCATGGCGCGGTCAAAGGAGGATGCCAGGAAGAAAACGCCAAGATTCCAAGCGTGCCGAGGGTAGAAGACCTGGACGCGAACACAATATTTGCCGGACTGATTGCGTTCTATGCTGCAGCGGTAGTCGTTGCGGACGATGGCAGTGCGGGACGGCATCTTCTTCGTGTTCATAAGGTCCTGAAGTTCTGGCGCTAGGGAGCCATGGCAGTTTGCGTTCTGATCTTGGCTTCTTCCGATCCGCTCTTTGAATTCCACGAGCGCAGAGCAATCTCGAAGCCGAGCATTTGGGAGACACCAATAGGCTACCGAGGTGCGGCCGCAAACACAAGCGCCCTGCGATTAGATTTTAAATGCCTTATTATCAGGTATTTAGATTAACTTAGATCGGCCAGACTGCGCAGCTTATCCGGCATCAACTGCAGTTTGCCCTCTTTTTTGAGGCGATCCTCGAGGGCTGTTTGGAAGGCTTCAAAGGCGAGTGAACGCTTGGCTTGCAGCACCGCGTCCGTTATTTCCTGCTTTTGTTTCTCAAAATCCGCGGGATTGGGTTCTTGTTTGTCGATTACTTCATAGACCAGCCAGTTGGCGCCCAGCTGCATGGGCTTGCCCAGCTCTCCCGGTTTCAGTTGGAAAGCGGCAGAGAGCTGCTTTCCGCTGGCAACGTCGGTGATAGAGCCGCCGCGGGCAAAATCATCGCTAGTTTTGGCGTCCAACCCCAGAGCTTTGGCGGCAGCGTCGAATTTTTCCCCAGCTTTAACCCGCTTGGCCAACTCTTCCGCTTTGCCGCGAGCTTCCTCTGCTGCTTTTTCCTGCTTCAGATCGGCAGTGACCTGATCCCGCACCTCTGCCAGGGAACCTTGATGGGCAGGGAGAATTTGGCTGACGTCAAGGACCACGTAGCCCCTGTCCGTGTGTATGGGCAAGCTCAACTCACCCTGGCGCAAGCGGAAGATAGTGTCACTGAGTTTGACGTCCTGCGAATTTCCCAACTGAATCAAGGGGTCGGTGGCGGTGACAGGGAGGGTCTGGTCGACGGGCAAGTGATACTGCTTGGCGAGGTCGTCCAGCGAGATTTTGTTGGATTGGCGGATGGCCTGAGAGAGCTTGTCGGCGATATCGGCGGCTTGCTTATCGGCTTCGTTGAGAAGCAGCGGGGTGACGATGGAGTCCTTCACCTCGTCGAAGGGCTTCGTGTGCGCCGTCTCCTTGTCAATGATTTTGATGATGTGGAAGCCATACTGCGTCTGGACGAGGTCCGAAATGCTCCCCTTGGGAAGCGAAAAGGCCACCTTCTCGAATGCGGGGACGGTCTGGCCCTTAACGATCCAGCCGAGATCCCCGCCTTTGTCCTTTGTGCCAGGGTCCTCGGAGTATTTCTTGGCCAGATCCTCGAAGTTCGCGCCACTCTTGGCCTGCTTTAGGATGCCTTCGGCTTTCTTTTTGATCTCGGCCACTTCGGCGTCCGGCTTGCCAACGGTCATCAGCAAGATGTGCTCGACGTGGACGCGGTCGGGGACTTCATACTGCTGGATATTTTGCTGGTATATAGACTTCAACTGGTCGTCCGGGATGTGGATGGTCTGGCGCATCTGGTTGACGTCCACGATGGCGTAGCGCACCACGCGCTTTTCCGGGACTTGATACCTTGCTTTATTTTTCTCATACGCGGCTTTGATTTCGGCGTCGTCCACCGTAATCTTGGCCTGCAAATCTTCGGGTTTGATAAAAGCGTAGTCCAGCTTCACCTTTTGGTTGCGGTACTTGAACTCTTCCTGAAGCTCTTCGGGGCTGGCGCTGATGCCGTCGGTGACGAGCTTCTGGAATTTTTCCTGCAACAAACCCAGCCGAACCATATCCTCGAACTGCGGCACGCTCATCTGCGTGCGCGATTCGACGAGCGAAGCATATTGATCGGGGGCGATGGGCACGCCGCCATTGAAGGCGGCCGGGAGAATCAGGCGTATGCGGTCGGCCACCTCGTCATTGGAAACGGTGATACCGAGTTGCTTGCCTTCATACACCATTTCTTTCTGAAGGAGCAGTTGGTGCAGAATTTGCTGCGTGTAGTAAGGCACGAGCATCGGCGGCACTTGATTGCGCTGCCGGACTTGATCGAGCTGCTGGCGAACATCATTCAAGGTGACGGTCTGATCGCCAACCTTGGCCACCACATCGGTGGACGTACCAACATTGCCCCCGGGACCTGTGGGGACAAGATACAGCAGCATGCCGCCGGACAGCGCCAGAACCACCACGCCCAGCAAAATGCGCGAAAGAAGTTTCTGCTTGTTATCCGAGCTGCCAGCCATCCGCTGAATCCCCCAAGGTCACCGAGCAAACTAAGCATTATAGAAGATACATGGTACACGCCTCAAATAGAATCCTGCACGAATATACGCTCTGCGGGGTTTTCCGCGAGCCGGAAACCGCTCGAGCGCCGGAGGCAAGAACCAAAGCCGCCGGGAGATTCGTCTGAAGCACAGTCCTGCGTGCGGGATTAGAACCAAGTCAGCCCGAACTATGGTCCCGTTCTACCTTTGGGTCACTCTCCTATCGGCTCGTTCCGGTTTTGGAATTTCTAGTGGGGTCGCCACCCCCCTGCCCCTTTTTTGGAAGTGTTCATTCTAAAGGGTTTTAAGTCCTGTGTTTTGGAAGTGCACATTCCAGAGAGGTTACGGGCGTGTTTTCTGGAAGTGTGAATTCTAAAGAACTTAGTGACTTGTGAGTGGTGTTTGGTGACTGGCGGAAGGACGAGAGCCGGAACTGCGACGCGTGGTGAATGACGAGTGGCGGGTTGAGGACCTGCATAGTGATTCGTGCTCCGCGAATCGTGATCCGAAAAGCTTACAGGGACGCTCCGGAACCTTTGGTTTGAAAGATGTGGCCCCGGGGTGTCACGGAAAGTGTGCGCAAGGTCATGGTGGAAAAGGGGTTGCGGCGGTTCCTGCGTGTCCAGTGGTGCGCGTGGCGTGTCGGATGGCGGACGGGCTGGATTGGCGCAGCGCGAGGGAGCTGGGAGCGAGAGGAGGAGCGGGTCTAAAGACCCGCCACTACAAAGGCTGGAAAGAGAGCTGAACGCTGAGACGCTGGGCGCGTAGATGGTGAAGAAAGCGGGCGAAGGGGAAGGAGATGGAGCGGTTGGCGAGCGAAACCCTTTGAGGCTCAGGGCAAACATGGGGAATGGTAGCAGGGGATTACCGGGGCGTCAATTCATTTGTAGGGAATGGTCGAATTTGGGGGTTGAATGGTCGGTTTGGAGGGGTGAACGGCGGGGAGAATTACCGGTTGAAGGTTGGACCGGGGGAGAAGAATCTCGGCCGGGGAGGCGCGGCTCGTGTGCGGAGGGCCAAGGTGGGAAGTGGAGATGACGAAAGAAGAGCCGGCAAAGGCAAAGCCGACTTCGTTAGACATGTCCCCGATTTCGCCCCGATTTCCCAAATGGGGGTGCTGGCAGTTTGATTTCAACACTTCGAGCGGGTATATCAAATCTCCTGGCTGTATCCCCTTTTCCATTGGCCATCCCCACGGGGCGAGACTGACGGGGATGGATGGGGCCGGGAAGAGGCACCCCTCAGTCCGGCCCCCGTACTGAAATTGCGCATTTGGGAGGAACGAATGCGACATTGGTATAGCCTGCTTCGCGTTCCTTCCGATCAAATGTATAGGACCGTACGGAAGCCGGAGCAGCAGAAAACGATCCCGGGTGTCGAGGTTGCGCTTCATGCTCTACATGCGCTTGATATCGCGTTTCGCGGCCCATTCATAACACCGAGAAACCATCGCATTTATGTAGTTGGGGGCTGTATTCTTAAGGAATCCGAAATTGTTACGCTTCACGACTCTGGAAGCTTCGCCTCCAAGAGCGTCGACAAATCTCTGAGCGAGCTTAAAAGTCTTCAAACGCAACGGCCCAGGGATGAGCCGCAATCCGCGGGCGAGCAAGCACGGTCGATGCAGCGTCGCAGCCAGCGGGTCATGCTTCGTCTTGATGTTCTTGTAAGATGGAACGTTCAGGAAGGAAGTCCGGTGCAGACGCATGCATTCACCGTGACGGTGAATGCTCATGGCGGCTTGATGAAGTCTCCTTTCCGAATGACCGCAGGGCAGCGAATCGCTCTTATCAATCCGCAAACGGGGAAAGAGGTAGATTCCACGGTGGTCAGCGTGTGCAGTTCGTCTCAAGGATACTTCACAACGGCATTTGAGTTCGACCAGCGCAGCGCCCAATTCTGGGCCATCGCCTTCCCTCCGTTGGATTGGGAAATGAAGAAGGAACCAGCCTAAAGCCGCGAACTCTTCCAGAACAGGAGGGTCGCTTAGGAAATGGTCAGGCCATCACCCGCCCCGGAAGAGACGGCTCTCAGATTTTCGTGCAGTGGGCACACTCGACTTCGCGCTCGGTGTAAATGCTTGAAAGTTGGCGACGGATAGATCGTTTCCGCGTTTTGGGAAAATTCTGGCCTCGACTCGAAGCTCGCGTAAAGTCGCTGGATGTGAGAAAACATCACGTCTGTCCTCCGATTTTCGGGGCGCACTCGTTGATCAGAACTCTCACTTGAGTTGGGCGACAAGACTTTGCCGTGCTTCTTCGATGGCCGTGATAGCGAGCTCGCGGCTGACACTCGGATACTGTTCCAGAAATTGATCCAAGGTGTCGCCGCCTTCGAGATAGTCAATTAGAATCTTAAACGGGACGCGGGTTCCACGGAACACGGGTTCGCCGCCAAGAATATCCTGGTCCTTGATGATGACGCCGCTCATCTCCCTCTACCTCGTGACCCACAGTTTACCAGCCTAGGCGGCCAGAATAGTCTTGGAATCTATCGCGTGCGCTTTCTTTCGGCGCTCAAGCTGAAGTTGACTCTAACCCCGCACACGGAAAACCGCCGTTTGGGGCACCCGCGCGCTCGAACACTAGCTCAATCTGGTCTATGGCAGGCTCAAAGTAGATGCGGTCGATATTGGGCAACGATTGAAGGTCCACGTCTTGCAGGACCTCCCTCATATCGCTAGCTGTTACGATGTGTGCCCAGCTCACAATTAACACCGCTCGTTCGTGTCCAACAATATTCAGCTGTGCATTCTTTTCGGGTAGGAGCCTGCTGATAGGTTCGTAAGCCTTACCAACAGGGTTGAAAGCACCAAAGCCATAGTGTCGAGAACTGACGTTAGTCTTGAGACCGTCTATTTTCGTAATGTGAAAGCCGTCCAAGCTAACCTCCTCGCCGTCCTTGAGCGTTCGGACATGAGGTTCGAGTTTGTCGCATACCTCGGCGACGAAGTGTGTGCGATGAGCCTTCGGAACTGAAAAATAGGGAGGGGTGTTCATCGCGAGTCCGACGATTCCTCTTGCCTCGAACTCTCTTTCTATTAGCGTTGCAATTTCGATCCAAGTATATTGGGCGGCGAGCGTGGGTCCATCATCAGTGAGCCGAAACATCTCGAGCGCCATACGGCGATCGCCTAGGCCGAGTTGAAAGTCAAAGTCCTTGCCGGTTTGTTCTTTCACCCGGTAATCCTGGCGCAAGACCTTCCATTCTTCACCCTTGGTCCGCTTAAGGTGGGCGAGGAACCGGTCTTTGGCGGCATATTCCCACTCTTTCTTCGGCACGTCCGATACCTCAGCTTTCAGCATAGCAGCTCTTATCCCGAGTAAGAGCCAACCCTGCGACTCGGTGATGCCCCAATTCCATGTTGGACGGGTGGCCGTCGATCCAGGTGCGCGCGTCAGGACCAGGCTACAAATTGAAGGAGGGCCGCGGGTTTCTTCTTGGCAATGGTGAGGAGGCGGGGCGCAGCGCTCTGTGGACGACGCATGCCTTGCTCCCAGCTTCTGACGCACGCCACGCTAGTGCCGAGGTAGCGCGCAAAATCGGCTTGGCTGAGGCCAAGGGCGGTGCGAATCCTGCGAATCTCTTTTGGGCGCAAGGCGGCCCTATTCGGAGGGAAGCGCGACACTCGCACGCGCACGGTCTGCCTCCGGCGGTGCTTTGCGCATTCCGCGAATCGAGCCATCAGCCATCCGGGCCGCCCACACTTCGAAATGGTTCAGATGACGGTTTTTTGGTCCCGGAGGCGAGCCATCGGGCACGCCTGTGGCTTGGGGATGGAAACGGATGCAAAAAGATGGCGAGCGGAGGGACATGGGGTATATTGGATTGGAGCCGAAAGGCAAAATGGAAATTCCAGCCCAAACGCATCGAGGAGGAATCATGTCCAAAGTTCTAGCCTTTGTTTTCGCAAGTCTCACCATGGCCCTCTTGTGCTGTGCGCCGGCGGCGTCAGCCCAGGTGGCCGTCAGCATTGGAGTGGCGCCGGTGTGCCCCTATGGGTACTTCTCGTACGCTCCGTACAACTGCGCGCCGTACGGCTACTACGGGCCGGATTGGTTTGTTAGCGGCGTGTTTATTGGAGCTGGCCCGTGGTTCCACGGCCCCGCGCACTTCTCCGGCCATGTCGATAACCGGTTTGACCCTCGTCACGGCTACAAAGGACCGACGCCTGCGCGGGGAGATGAGCCCAACAACAACTTCCACGGCAACGAGGCGAGAGATGGGAAAGGCCACGTAGTCAAAGGCGATCATGACGCCGGCAGTGAGCGCGCGCTACCCGGACATGGGCAGGGCGGCCACGCCGAGGGGCGCCACTAGAACGCGATCGGCAATTAGAAGGTTGTGGACGAAGGGAGCGTTTCCGAGTTTTGGGAAAATGTTCGCTTTGAATTGAGGCTCGCGAAACGTCCTGGGATGACGGAAAAGATGCCGTCTATCTCCCTATTGCCCGATTCGCCTGCGCAGACGCAATCAAACCGCCGCGCGCCGGGTTCCGGATGGACAGACGAACCAGGATGACGCTCCAAACGGCGTCAAAGCCAAACCTCGCACAAACGATGATTCGATTGAAGGGGCCTAATACAGCCCTGGAATCAGCCGTTTTGTGCTGCGACTATAGTCTTCGTAATCGGCGCCGAAAGCCAGGCGGAGCGCTGTCTCTTCCACATGGATGCGATACAAAACAGCCAGAGTCGGTGGGACTAGGACAACGGCAAAGCAAGCCCAGGTGCGTGCGTGAAGGGCAAAAGCCAGGAGAATCAGTTCCAGACCGAGATAGGAAGGATGACGGACGAAGCGGTAGAGTCCGCTGCGCTGCAGTCTTTGCCCGGCGCGCGTCGCTACGTTCGCGCTGAAGGCTTTGCCGAGCGTAGCGATTGCCACGACACGAACTCCTAAACCGAGAATCAAAATCCCAAAGGCCGCGGGCCGAAGCCAGCTATAACTCCCTGGCATGTCGACCGGGAAAAATTTGTGCATCCACTCGTCGATCCTAAGCGATGCGATGATAACGACCCAGAGAATGATCTGCGTTCCGCGATCTCGTATCTTGCCCTCACCTCGAAGCGTCGTCGTGAACACGGCGATGAGGATTTCCCCCACGAGCCATACTTTTGTCAGAGCATTAAAGAGGAATTCGAGATTCATGATCGTGCGCGTGCGAGCGTAAGAGAAAAATGCGCTGGCGGGCGGGACATCCTTTGGAGCTGGAATTGTTTTTGTTTTTCATGACTTAGGGTCGAGGGCCATAGAATAGCTTTGCTTTGCGATGCAGTAAAGATTCGCGGGTGGCTACGATTAGAACGAAGGCCACCCTGGCACGCGGGGTGCCACCATCTTTGCGAACGGTTAACGTTCAGAACAAAAGGAGGGGGTTGGAAGGGAACATGGCCTCCTACTCGCTGCGGGGACGGCCTGTATTAAATAGATTTAATACAGGGGAAATACTGGCCCTGGGTTTTGCAGTGTCAGGAGAGAATTCAGAATTCACGCGGATGTGAGAGGGAATCGCCGCGACGGGCGTATCATCGAAGCCGAAAGAAGACCGAAGGCAATACGGATCGGGAGATAATCGCCGCATTTCTGCCGGCCATCGTTTCAGATTTGCCGGACGTGTTCCGATGGGAGCGATATGGAGCGTAGGGAATTTCTGGCTCTATTGGGAACGCCGGCCCTCGCGGAATGGGCGCAGCGCATCGGTTTGCAAACTACGCCGGGCAATTCCGCGGCAGCCAAGGCGGACCTAACGGTGCGCATCTCGCCGGTCGAAATGGAAGTGGCGCCGGGAAGAATCATCAAGACGACCGGATACAACGGGACAGCTCCCGGACCGGTTTTACGCTTGCGCGAAGGCCAAGCGGTTTCTGTGGATGTATTTAATGAGACCAAAATTCCAGAATTGGTCCATTGGCACGGCTTGTTCATTCCTTCCGAAGTGGACGGCTCCGAAGAAGAAGGAACGCCGATGGTGCCGCCGGGCGGGTCTCGGAGATATTCGTTCGTGCCGCGGCCTTCGGGAACGAGGTGGTATCACAGCCACATTCATGCCGGTCGGGATATGAAACGAGCGACGTATACGGGGCAATTCGGATTTCTCTACATCGAACCGAAAGAAGATGCGGGAAGGTACGACGCGGAAGTTTTCCTGGCGCTACACGCTTGGGATCCGCATTTGAGCAGCCAGGGTGATGAAGGCAGTCTGGAAGTCACGTACGGCGTTTACTCGATGAACGGGCACGCGCTGGGCTCGGGCGAACCGATTCGCGTCAAGGAAGGCCAGAGAGTGCTTTTTCGCTTCTTGAACGCCAGCGCGACCGAACACCACCGGATCGCGCTCTCGGGCCATAAATTTAATGTAGTAAGTCTGGATGGAAACACCGTGCCAGTGCCGCGCGAGGTGGACGCCATCGAAATGGGACCGGCGGAGCGCGTGGACGCGGTCGTCACGATGAACCAGCCGGGAGTTTGGATTTTGGGCGAAGCGAACGATCAAGTGCGGAATGCCGGGCTGGGCGTTGTGGTCGAATATGCGAATCGCAGCGGCGCGCCCCAGTGGGCCGAGCCGGCCAAGACGCCTTGGGACTACACGTCGTTTGGGCGCAAGGCGGAAACTCCGGAACCTGCGGGCGGCGTAGTGCCGCTAGTGTTCCGCAGGAAATTTGCGGGGCATAATTGGGTGGATGAATGGACGATCAATGGAAAATCCTTCCCGAAGACGGATCCGATTCTGGTTCGCGCCAATGTGCGCTACCGTCTTCGCTTCGATAACCAAAGCGATGACCCGCATCCCGTGCACTTGCACCGGCACAGCTTCGAACTGGCGCGGTTTGCCGGCAAAGCGACGGCGGGAGTGATGAAGGATGTGGTGGTCGTGCCTGCCAGAAAGCAGGTGGACGTGGATTTTACGGCGGACAATCCCGGTCCTACGCTTTTTCATTGTCATCAGCAATTGCACATGGACTACGGCTTCATGACGATGGTGCGATACCAAAGTTGAGCGCCCAAAAAAGCTCCGGACGCGCAAGCGGCAGATGCTCCCGTTACGCGCCGACGAATTCATGGGAAACCGCGCAATCGCGTTTATCATCCAACGGATGAAATGACTCTGCGCACTGACCCTCGAACACGAACGGCGTTTTTTCTTCTCGGACTAGTCGTTGCTGTGGTCGTCTCTGCTGCCTTCAAGAGTGCGACGCAGCTAGCTCCGCCACAAACCGCGGCGCAACAGCGCGTCCCTCCGAGCACGCCTACGTTTTACCGCGACGTGTTGCCGATCCTGCAGCAGCACTGCCAGTTATGCCATCGCGCCGAGGGTATTGCACCCATGCAATTCGAAACTTATGAACAGACGCGCCCTTACGCACCGGCGATCTCCGTGGCCACGCAAAATAAATCCATGCCACCATGGTTTGCCGATCCGCACATCGGACACTTCTCAAATGATCCTTCACTCTCGCCCGAGCAAATAGCGGCGCTTGCCGCTTGGGCCTCTGCTAGTGCGCCTGCTGGCAACCCTCAGGACGCTCCTCCTCCTCGTCATTGGGCGGAGGGCTGGAGCATTCCGCAGCCGGAGTTGGTGTTGAAGATGCCGAAGGCCGTGCCGATTCCCGCGAGCGGCGACGTCGAATACACGTACGAAATTGTGCCCACGGAATTCAAGACCGACAAATGGGTGCGGGCCGTCGAGATTCTCCCGTTGATGCGTGCGAACGTGCATCACGCCGTCGTCTATGTGAGGCCGCCGGATTCGAAATGGATGCAGCATGCGCCCGTAGGCGTCCCGTTCACCGCGTCCACGCTGACTGATCCTGACGACCGCCGTGGCGCGAATTGGACGGATAGCGACGTCTTGCTTGTCTACGCGCCCGGGAGTTCGCCGGACAATTGGCCGGAGAGCATGGCGAAATTTATCCCCGCGGGTTCCGATCTCGTCTTTCAGATGCATTACACCACTAACGGCCACCCAGGGAGCGATCGCACCAGGGTCGGCTTGATTTTTTCGAAGCAGACTCCTCTACAGCGCGTGCTCACGCTGCAGCTCACGAACGACCATTTCGTGATTCCGCCCGGAGTGCCGGACTATCGCGTGGAGGCCGACGGCACTCTGCCGAACGATGCGACTCTGCTCAGTTTTTTCCCGCACATGCATCTGCGCGGAAAGGAATTCCAGTACAACATCATCCACAAGCGAACCAGTCCAAATGAACGGCCGGATCAGCAAATTGAGCCGTTGCTCGATGTCCATTATCATTTTCACTGGCAGATGAGCTATCGCCTCGCCAAGCCGCGCTTTTTGAAAGCGGGCACGGAGCTGCAAGCGGTCGCGTGGTTTGACAATTCGAGCGATAATCCGCATAACCCGGACCCAAACGCCACGGTGCGCTGGGGCGAGCAGACCTATGATGAAATGATGGTGGGGTTCTTCGATGTCGCCGTGGTGGCGAACATGGATAAACGCACCTACTTCATCCGCCATTGAGCAAACGTCGCGGACAAAACTCTCGGAAACAGAGGAACAGATATGGAAATCCAGACTGAATACGTCCAACTAAGCGTGAACGATGGCACCACGATGCGCGCATGGGCGGCGCGTCCGAAGGAAGAGGGCCCGCACCCTGGTTTGCTCGTTTGCCAGGAAGCCTTCGGTGTGAACGCTCACATCCGCGATATCGCGGTGCGTTTTGCGCGTGAAGGATTTGTGGCCATTGCTCCCGAGTTTTTTCACCGCACCGCTCCGGAATTCGAGGGCCGCTACGACGATTTTTCCGCCGTCATGCCGCACATAAAGGCGTTGAATGATGCCTCGATGGCGGCCGACCTGCGCGCTGCACATGACTGGCTAGCTGGCTTTATTGGCGCGAACAAGCCGATCTGCGCGATCGGATACTGCATGGGTGGGCGGGCTGCTTTTCTTGCGGCGGTTACCTTACCCCTGGCGGCTGCAATCTCTTACTACGGAGGTGGAATCGCGCCGAACGCCACAAATCCAGGCTTGCTCGGCCGGATCAGCGGAATCAGAGCGCCTCTTCTGTTCTTTTGGGGAGGGCGCGACAAGCACATCCCGCCCGAGCAAGTCCGCGCGGTGACCGACGCACTGCGAGCGGGCGGAAAGAATTTCGTGAATGTCGAGATCTCCAACGCCGACCACGCCTTCTTCTGCGACGCCCGGCCCAGCTACAGTCCGGCGGCGGCTTTGCTGGCGTGGCCGCTCACCCTTGCCTTCCTTCGTGCGCAATCCTCTTAAAAAGAATGGGGGAATCCTTCGACTAACCTCTAAAGTGCCAGGGGACAGTACGAGCTGGCCTTCCGGGCAGAACCGACTGTCCGGAGGGCGAGGATGCGCAACCGCTATTTGCTGTTTGACTACGTGCGGCCCCGGCGAGCGTGCACGCGCAATCCGCTGTGCTAAATTGCAAGATTGGCGGAAATGTTGCGCGAACAGCCGTGAGCACACAGACACCACACGACCCGAATCACCCGAAGATCAACCGCGTGGAAGTGTATTGGCACACGGTGACGTACAAAACTGTGGCCGTCTACGTGGTGTTGATTGCCGTCATTCTTTTCGCGGCTCTCTATCTCCTGGACCCTAATTTGTACACCGCCGCGTACGACAAGCTGAACAAGTCGATCGGCAACGGCGACAGCGACGCTTTGACCACCTCGCAGACTCAGGCCAGGTTCGTCAACCTCGACGGAAAAGTGCAGGTGAAGAAAGTCAACTCCGTGCAATGGGTGGACGCGGATTTCCGCACCACGCTGGACAAAGGAGATCAAATCCAGACCTCCGCCGACGGAGCGGCCCGCATCACTTTTGCGGACGGCACCACGTACACGGTAAAGTCGGGAACGTTCATCACCGTGGAAGAAAATTCCATGGGGCGCGAAAAGCCATCGAGCTCGGGAGTGCGCATAAACACCGGCCAAGTCGATCTTAGGACCCCTAATTGGTCATCGCCTGATTCGAAGGCGGCCGTTAGCGTCGAAGATACGACGGCGAGTGTGCATTCGAACAGCCATGCGGACGTGAAGGCCGATCCCGAGCACAAAGACGACGAGATCGTGGTCTCGAGCGGCAGCGCGGAAGTGCAGCGCGGCACCGAAAAAGTCGAGATCGGACAGTGGCAGAAAGCGACTTTTGCCAACAGCGGCCCGATCACGAAATCCGATGTTCTGGCGCCGCCAGATTTGGTTCTACCTAGGAATTTTGAGCCGCTAATCGTCGAGAACCCAAAAACTGCATCCATCCACTTTGAATGGAATCCCGTGCCGGAGGCGATTTCGTATAGTCTGCGAATTAGCCCGACCGCTATGTTTACGAAAACCGTAAAGGAACTCCCCGGAATTACAGGAAATACGGTGGACGTCACTGGGCTCGATGCGGGCGATTACTTCTGGACAGTTACGGCGTCGGATGCGAAGAAACAAACGAGCGAAGTCAGCGAATCGTTCCGTTTCACGCTCGTAGCTCAGGGGAAAACGCAACAGATGCTGCTCGAAATTACTGGCACAGTGGTTCATGGCCGCGTCGTCGAAATTATAGGCAAGACGGAACCAGGCGCCGCGCTGCTTGTAAACGGCCAGCCCGTGCCCATTATTGCGCCGGACGGCACGTTTCGGCACTTTACCGAGCCGCTCGAACCTGGTCAGCATACCATTGTGATCATCGGAGAAAATCGGCGTGGCGGCACGGGCCATCAGCAAGTGACGATCGTCGTGCCAAAATAAGAGTTTTGAACGAGGATCGATTTTCGATCTCGGGAGAAAAAAGCAGGCGCGGCTTTGCGCCGGTCGCCAAGTCCAGAGACAATGGTCTAGTTGGCTGCAGGACGGCACAATAGGACCTTCAGGTTCTTCTGGAGCACTTTGTGGGCTGGATGGCGGAGAAGTTTTCTCCGCGGGGGGCGGAGGGATGAATAAGAACGGGTACAACCTGAGGTCGGTGTTTAGTTTGTTCTCTTCCGACCTCGCCATCGATCTGGGAACGGCGAACACTCTGGTGTTTTCCGGCGGCAAAGGCATTGTCGTAAATGAGCCCTCGATCGTGGCCATCAACAAGTCCAGCGGGGAAGTGGTGGCCGTCGGCCGCGAAGCCAAGGAGATGCTTGGCCGCACACCCGGCAATGTGGTCGCCATCAAGCCCATGAAGGACGGCGTCATCGCCGACTTCAAAGTCACCGAAAAAATGCTGACGTACTTTATTCAGAAGGCCCACAACCGCCGCGTGCTCGTGCATCCGCGCATCGTCATCGGCGTGCCCAGCGAAATTACGCCGGTGGAGAAGCGCGCGGTGCAAGACTCCGCATATCGCGCGCGAGCCAGCGAAGTTTATCTCGTCGAGCAAGCCATGGCCGCCGCCATCGGAGCCGGTCTGCCGATTGAAGAGCCTTCCGGCAATATGGTTGTGGACATCGGCGGAGGCACCACGGACATAGCCGTCATCTCCATGAGCGGCATCGTTTATTCGCGTTCCGTCCGCGTCGCCGGTAATGAGATGGACGAAGCGGTCATGCAATATCTTAAGCGCAAGTACAACCTGCTCGTGGGGGAGCGCACGGCGGAGCAAATCAAGATGGAAATCGGCTCGGCCTACCCGCTCGAGAAGCCGCTGACCATGGAAGTGAAAGGCCGCAACTTGATCGAAGGCGTGCCGCGCACCGTTACGATTGACGACAGCGAAATTCGCGAAGCCCTCAGCGAATGCGTCGCCACTATCTTGAATGCCGTGCGCGTGGCTTTGGAACGTACCCCGCCTGAACTCTCCGCGGACATCAGCGATCGCGGCATTGTTCTGACCGGCGGCGGCGCGCTGCTAAAAAATCTCGACAAGCGCATACGAGAAGAAACCGGTCTGCCGGTTTCCATTGCCGATGACCCGCTGGCATCCGTGGTGCTGGGCACCGGCAAAATGCTGAGCGATTTCCGGCTATTGCGCCAGGTTTGTATCGATTGATTTGGCCGGCAGATTCTTGCGTTGCGGCGAATTTCCTTCGGGCCGTGCAGGGAACTGCCGGGACAGCGCCGCTTAGAGATTCAACACTCGTCACTGGTCACCTGGCACTGGTCACGATAAGCGCCTGAGAGAGTTGAGAACATAACGCCGAATGGTTGGCATTCCCTCTCGACATAGATCGCTCTTCCTGCTGGGCGGCGTCGTCCTCCTGCAGGTGCTCTTGCTGGCCGTGCAAATAAAACGCGACTCGCAGGGGCGGCTGATCCGCGTCTGGACGGTCGGCGCCGTTTCGCCTTTCGAACGCGCGGGAGCGCATGGCATCAGCAGTATTCGCGAGATTTGGGATCATTATTTCGCGCTGCAAAATACTTCGCGGGAAAATGAGGAATTGAAGCGTGAAAACGGCGCTCTGAAGCTTGAGATCACACAACTCCAGAGCAAGGCAGGAGAAGCCGACCGTCTGGCCGCGCTTTTGAAATTCCGCCAGACAAATGTGGACGTTCCCATGGTCAGCGCGCGTGTCATCGGAGGCAGTGCGGACTCCGCCAGCCAGACCATCTATCTCGACCGTGGCCAGCGCGACGGCATCCGCCGCAACATGGGCGTCATCACGCCCGACGGCGTCGTCGGAAAGGTCATCGAGTCTTACAACGATACCTCGCAAGTTCTGTTGCTAACGGATAAGGACAGCGGCGTCGGCGCCATGCTGGTGGACTCGCGCCTTCAGGGCCCCGTCGGCGGCACCGGTGATCCGCTCCTCATAATGAAGTACATCCCCAACGATGATGTCGTGAAAACGGGCGAGCGCGTGGTCACCAGCGGCATGGATCGCATCTTTCCCCGCGACTTGCCCGTCGGCACCATCGCCGATATCAAGCCGGGGAATCCGTTCAAGCAGATTCATGTACAGCCGGCCGCGAATCTTCAGCGGCTGGAAGAAGTGTTCGTCCTTTTGACGATGAAGCCGCTCGAGACCAAGCAAGACTCCGCCGCAACCAATCCTGCGACGCCGGGCGCCAATCCCTCTGCCGCCGCGGCCGGCCCTGCCGTGCCCGAGAAACCATGAACGACGCCTTCGATATCCGAAGCAGCGAGCTGCACATTGAGGTGCACAAGTTCCGCGCCGGGGCGATCGTCTTGGCTGCGGCCTTTTCCCTGGTCTTGCAGGCGTTTCTCCCCATCTATTTCCCGAAAGCTGGCATTCTGGATTTGCCGCTGCTCATCACGATCTACTTCGGCCTAAGCCGCCGAAATCCTTCCACGGGTTTGCTCCTGGGTATGACCATCGGTATTTTGCAGGACAGTTTGAGCGGTCCCACCGTTCCTCTCGGCCTTTATGGCATCGCGAAAACCGTCATCGGTTATCTGGCTTCCTCCATCGGCGCGCGTCTGGATACCGAACACCCCGCCGCGCGCTTCGCCTTGACTATCGTTTTTTTCGGCGTCCAGCAAGGCCTCATTGTCCTGACACAGCGGCTGCTGCTTTCTCAGTCTGAACGCTGGTTCACCTGGCATCTCGGGACCGCCGCGCTCGTCAACGCCCTCGTTGCGGTCTTTCTCTTCATGTTTCTCGATCGCCTCCGCAAGCCCTCGTAATCGTTATTCCCGCAGCAGAAACTGCTTGAAATCTTCGTAGGAGCTGGAAATCGGCAAAGACAATTTGTCGCGCTTCAAATAAGCAGAGAGCCGATCGGGCAGCGGCGGCGCCGTGCCGATGGCGCGACTCACCACGTCGCCAAATTTTGCAGGATGCGCCGTGGCCAGCACCAATCCTTGGGAGGGTTCGGAGTGTGCACGCTTGTAAGCTTCCCAGCCCAGCACTCCGACAGCGGTGTGCGGATCGGCGATATAACTGAACCGTTCGTGGATAAACTTCATTTCCTGCAAGGTCTCTTCGTCGGTTGCCGCGTGACCCCAAATCTCACGTCGCACGTACTCGAGCCTTCCGCGGCATAAATCCAGCAAGCGCGGGAAATTATTGGGGTTGCCCACGTCCATCGCGTTTGAACAAGTCTGCCTCGCCGGCCGTGGGTGAAATTCTCCGGACTTCAGGTACTCCGGGAAGACGTCGTTCGCGTTTGTGGAAGCCACGTACATCGCCACCGGCAAACCGATGCGTTTCGCGAAGAGTCCCGCCGTCAAATTGCCGAAATTTCCGCTGGGCACGGAGACGATCAGCGGCACCGAGGCCACCGGTAACTGCCGGTACGCGGCCACGTGATAAAACATCTGCGGCAGCAACCGTCCGATATTGATCGAGTTCGCGGAAGTCAAAAGCGCGCGTGTGTTCAACGCAACGTCCGTAAAGGCTTGCTTTACCATCCGCTGGCAATCGTCGAAGCTCCCGGCCACTTCGAGCGCCGTGATATTTTCACCCAGTGTCGTGAACTGTTTTTCCTGCGCCTCGCTGATGCGCTTCGAGGGATACAAAATCACCACGCGAATGCCCGGCACGCCCAAAAATCCATGCGCCACCGCGCTTCCCGTGTCGCCCGAGGTTGCCACGAGAACCGTCAGCAACCGCGTCTCTCCGCGCACGAAATAGCCCATTAGCCGCGCCATGAATCGCGCCCCAAAATCCTTGAACGCCAAAGTAGGGCCGTGAAACAACTCGAGAATGTGCATTCCGGGCGATAGCGAAACCAGCTTCACCGGAAAATTGATCGTCTCCGCGACGATTTGCCACAGCACCTCTTCCGGCACGTCCGGCATGGCAAAGGGCCGCGCCACGCGGAAACAAACTTCCGTAAAGGGCAGCCGGCGAAACTCCTCCAGTTCTTGCGGCGAGCGCCGTGCAATCTCCGCGGGCATATAGAGCCCACCGTCCGGCGCCAGTCCCCGCAGCACAGCCCCGCGCAGCGAAGTCAGAGCCGCTTTGCGCCCCGTGCTTCGGTACCTCATCGTGGGCGCTCAATCTGGCCGCGAATTTTCGCAAGAAACGCCGCCGCATCCAGCGCGGGGTCGCGAAGCTCGGCCACTTGCAGCGTGCAGTGCGCCAGAGCCTCATAACTTTGCCGCCGTGCAGCAATCAGTGTGGGATAGCACCGCGCCACCGTGTCTCGCGGCGTTTCGCCCTTCTTCGGCTGAAAAGCTCCGCGCCACAGCACCGGTTTCGGATCGCTTAAATAGCGTTCGATCAAGAGCTGCTGCTCTTCCGCCGACGCCGCGAGATGCACGATGGTCATCCGCCGCCGCAAGCGCAGCAACAAATGATTGCCGGAGTAAATCACGCTACCGGTGGTATCCAGTACCAAGGGCTTTTCCGGCTCGCGCTCCGGTCCCGTCAGCACCTCGCCCAGCGCGTGAATCTCTTCCTCAAGGTATTGCGCCTCGCGCTCCACGTATTTCGCGTTATCCGGCCAGCCCATCCAGGCCGCCACCCCGTTGATTCCGGAATGCCCGCCCGCTGCCAGCCTGGATGCCAGCTTCTGCTCGATGAGGTCATCGCAAGAAATAGCCGTCCAGCCTTCCGTCGCTAGCTTCTTTGTCCAAAAGGTTTTTCCAGCGCCAGACATCCCAACAAGAGCTAAACGCAGAGGCAGGGAGGGTTCGCTTTGCATGGGGATAGTTCAATTACGATAACGCGCGCCCCGCCGCAGGAGCAAGTTTCCCCGCCACCGATTGTGTCCTGCCGCTGCGCTGAGAGTTTCTGCCGCGCCATTCCTCAGCCCACAAATTTCTTCCCGAAACAGCAAAGCCAATGAAACCTTTCTCTCCCCTAAGCGTCTTATGGATAAGCGTAGGAGCCTCCATGAAAGAAAAGCGAGAAAACCCCGGCGAATTGCTGCAGGGAACTCTGGACTTGCTGATTCTGAAGGCCTTGGCTCGCGGCGCCTTGCACGGCTACGGTGTCGCCGAATGGATTCACCAAACTTCCGACGATGTCCTGAAGGTCGAGGAAGGCGCACTGTACCCCGCGCTCCACCGTCTCGAATTGCGGGGCCTTCTCTCCGCCGAATGGGGCGCCTCGGACAACAATCGTCGCGCCAAATTTTATTCCCTTACGGGGGCGGGCCGAAAGCAGTTGGCGCGAGAGACCGAGTTCTGGCGCCGCATGTCCGGCGCCGTCGCGCGGATACTCCAAACCGCGTAGCAAGTGTAGGAGGAGACCATGCTTTCCGAATGGCGAAACAAAAGTTGGCTGCGTATCAAGAGCCTTTGGAGACGTAGTCAACTCGATCGCGATCTGGATGACGAACTCCAGTTTCATCTGGCAATGCGCGAAGAAAAAAACCGCCTCGGTGGTGCCGACCCCGGAGAAGCCCGTTACGCCGCCCATCGCCAATTCGGGAACGCCACGCGCCTGAAAGAAAAGAGCCGCGAAATGTGGACATTCACATCCTTGGAGGACACGTTTCGCGATTTTCGTTTGGGTCTGCGCATGCTCCGCAAAAGCGCCGGTTTCAGCCTCATCGCGATCCTTACACTCGCTCTCGGCATTGGAGCAAATTCCGCGCTATTTTCGATGGTAAACGGCATAGTCCTCCGCACCCTTCCATATTGGCAGGCGCAGCAACTCTATGCGATCAACGAGAATGAACCGCAATTAAGCGGTCAGAGCCCGTGGGGACCATGGTTTCCAGTAAACCCCGCCAACTTTTTGCTCTGGCAGGATCACTGCCCGGCCATCTCGTCGATGGCGCTAATTGAGGCAGTGACGTTCAACATGACAGGACACGGAATCCCTCGGCAGGTAAACGCGGTCAGGGTTTCCGCTGACTTCTTCTCTTTAATGGGTATTCGTCCACAACTCGGGCGCACTTTCCTTCCGCAGGAAGATCAGCTAGGGCGGGATCACGAAATCATTCTAAGCGACCAGTTCTGGCGAGAGGCTTTCAATTCAAATCCCGAAATCCTCGGTCGTTTGGTTATCTTGGATAATACCGCGTACACAGTGGTCGGCATTGCACCTGAAGGTTTTCGTTCTCCACAGATCCCGGGCTTGGAAAACAACGCCCCCGACTTATTTAAACCCGTCGGGCTCGAGAAATGGGAACTGTGGCCAGGGCTGGGGGGCCACAATTTCCAAGTGCTGGCGCGGCTGAAACCCGGCGTAAGCGCGAGTCAGGCTCTTGCCCAACTCGATGTGGTTGAAGCTGGGATCGCACAACGAGGTGACGCGCACAGAGGAATCGCCCCAGGCCAGTTTGAGCTCAAGGCCACGCTGAGGCCTTTGAAAACCGTCATTTTGGGACAGGCGCAAACCCCGCTCTGGATGCTTATGATCGCTTCCGTTTTTGTGCTTCTCATCATATGCGTGAACCTCGCCAATTTAGTGCTGGTCAGAAATACCGCAAGGACGCACGAAGTTGCGGTCCGGTCTGCGCTTGGTGCATCGAGGCGGCGTCTGGTGAGTCAATTCTTCGTTGAAGGGATGATCCTCGCGGTGGCCGGAGGAGCTCTGGGACTGCTCTTCGCCAGAGTTGCGCTCCAGATCCTCGTCAGGAACGCGCCTTTCAGCATCCCGCGCATGGGCGATATTCAGATTGATGTACGCGTGCTGCTCTTCACCTGCGCGCTTGCTTTTGCCACTGCCGTGGTCTTTGCCATGCTCCCGGCCGCACGGCTTGGCAGAGTGAATCCCCTTGATGCGCTCAGCTCGAGTGCGCGGACGAGCGCCGACTCGCGGAGCATCCGTGTGCGCAGCGGCTTGGTCATTAGCCAAATTGCGCTGTGCGGAGTTCTTCTCGCGGGTGCCTTGCTACTCGTCGAGAGCCTTCGCCACGTCGTGCGCGCGAACCAGTGGATGGATGAGCAGCATGTCCTTGCCCTCGACCTCGCTCTTCCGCCTAACGAAAGCAACTCCGTTCAGCAAGCAGACGAATTCGCATCGAATGTGCTGGTGCGAGTTCGAACCTTGCCGGGAGTTGAAAGCGCGGGGTTCACTAGCAAGCTTCCCCTTCAGGGCGATAGCTATGGAGACGATATTGATTTCCGGGAAGCGCCGGCGCCCCCTGATAAACCACAACTCGGGCAGTTCCGTTTTGTGAGTCCGGGCTATTTCCAGACTATCGGCCTTGTATTGATCAAGGGACGATTGTTATCTGAAAGCGATCACGGAAAAGATGTTGCTCTTATTTCTGAGACCGTGGCCCAGAAGTTTTTGCCCGGCCGTGATCCGGTTGGCATGCACCTTCTTTGGACAGGAAATGGAACCCCGAAGCCGCGCGAGATCATCGGCGTTGTTGGAGATGTCCGAAACACTTCGGACCAACTTCCTGTGACAGCTGTCTATCTGCCATCCTGGACATACTACCAGTCCAGCGAAGCACTCGTCGTGCGGACGGCAATGGATCCGGGCGCGGCAGCAGAGGCCATTCGGCGCGCAATCTGGAGCGTGGACCCGGAGGTCGCCATCCCTCGTGAGCGCACACTGAAAGCTATCGTCTCAAGTGCACAAGCCGCCCGCCGCTATGAGAGCTTCCTCAGTGCGATCTTTGCGGCCTTCGCCGTGCTGCTGGCAGCGCTCGGTCTTTATGGCGTGATCTCCTACTCTGTTGGGCAGCGCAGCCATGAAATCGGCATTCGTATGGCGCTGGGAGCCCAAAGGGAAGATGTGTTGCGGCTGATCATCGGACAGGGAACACGTCTCGTGATCTCCGGGGTGACCATTGGAATCGTGGCGGCGCTGGCGCTGACACGCTTCATGGCTAGTCTGCTTTTCGGCATCAGTTCGACTGACCCGCTGACGTTCACGGCGGTAGCGATTGGGCTGATCGCTATCGCTTTACTCGCCTGCTACATCCCAGCCCGTCGAGCCACGCGCCTTGATCCCATGGCTGCTCTGCGCCACGAGTAACTAGCGCCGTTCGAACAGTATTCTCCCCAGCCGCCTCTACCAGCCTGCCACGGCACGCTCGTTTCCTGCCCGGTATTGCCCAAGCAACTGTCCTTCCGGACGGCTTGCGGCCCCTCTTCCCAAGTGCTAGGTTGGAAATGACCTTGCTGCCTTCACGCACCACTTGATGCGGCACGAGTCCGGCTGTGATTCGGGAGCTCCTGGGAAATTTTTCGAACTCTTTTTCGAGAAAAGTTTTCGACGGACATTTCGACAACCACGCTGAAGATTTTTTCGTGACGCGAGCATGTCCCGGTTTCTCGCGGGACGGGCGACGAACAGCCCTGGTGAATGCGCCGTCCGTTTGACGGCCACAACAAAAAACTCGCGCGCGGGGTTTTCGTGTCGTACTGGTTTCGCAACGACAATCGTTTGCCGCAGGCCCGTTTGGCCATCGCTTCCTACGTCATCGTGGGCATGGTAGGGCTGTTGCTCCTCGGCTTCTGGAAACTTCAGGTCGTCGACTCCGACAAATATTCCCAAATGGCCGAGCGCAATCGCGTTCGCGCTATTCCCATCATCGCCCCTCGCGGCCGCATGCTGGACCGCGACGGCCGCGTCCTCGTCGATAACTATCCATCCTTCAGCGTGCTTCTCCTCCGCGATGATCCCGCTCTCATCGACAAAAATCTCCCCGCCATCTCCGATGGCCTGGGCATCCCCCTCGGCGATCTAAAGGACCAGCTCGAAAGCACCAAGAATCTTCCGAAATTCCAGCCCATCGTCATCAAGCCGGAAGCGACCAACGCCGACGTTGCCTTTATCGAATCGCATCGCTCCGATATTCCATTGCTCGAAATGCTCATGGTCCAGCGGCGCCGCTATCTCCCCAACGGTTTCATGGCCCACGCCAGCGGGTACGTCGGCGAAGTCAGCGAGCAGGAAATCGAAGCCAGCAATGGCAAGCTTCGCCCCGGCGACCTTGCCGGAAAATCCGGCCTCGAGCGCCAGTACAACAGTATTCTCACCGGCACAGACGGAATGCGCCGCGTCATCGTCAATAGCGTCGGCAAAGAAGTGAAAGATTTAGGTCAGTTGACTGAGCAGGAGCCCATCCCCGGCAAACAAATTCAACTCACCATCGATTACGATTTGCAGCAGGTCGCCGAACAATCGCTCGGAGAGCGCCCCGGCGCTGTGGTTGCTCTCGATCCCCGCACCGGTGAAGTCCTCGCCATGGTCAGCCGCCCCACCCCTGACCCCAATGATTTCGCTGTCCGCATTTCCCCGGAAGAATGGAAAAAGCTGAACGACGACCCCCTTCATCCTCTCTTGAACCGCGCGATTCAAGCGCAACTTGCTCCCGGCTCCATTTTTAAAATCGTCACCGCTACCGCCATGCTGGAAGATAAGATTCCCCCCGAAAACTTCACCGCGTTCTGTCCCGGTTACGCCACTTTTTACGGCCGCCAGTTCAAATGCTGGGTCTATTGGTCGAAAAAGGGAGCCAAATCGCACGGCGTGATGGATTTGCACCAAGCTATCCTCCACTCCTGCGACGTTTTCTTCTACAACGTGGGGATGCGTCTGGGCATTGACCGGCTTGCCTATTACGGCAGCAAACTTGGCATTGGACACAAGACGGGTATCGATCTGCCTTCTGAAGAGCCCGGGCTCATGCCTTCCGAGGAATGGGTCGAGCGCGTCTTTCATAGGAAGTGGTACGCCGGCGAAACCATCTCTGTTGCCGTGGGCCAGGGTGCCGTAACCACCACTCCACTCCAGCTCGCCCGAATGATCGGCGGAATCGCCATGGGCGGCGTTTTCAAGCAGCCACATCTCTTGAAAGACGCGCAAAATGTGGGCGAAGTGCGCTTCCCAATTTCGGATTCGACCGTCCAGAAAATCACCGACGCCATGTACGGTGTCGTCAACGAGCCTGGTGGCACGGGTGGCGAATTGAGGCTCGCCGGTATCGAGCTAAGTGGAAAGTCCGGAACCGCCCAGGTGATTGGCTATGCCACGCGCGATCGCATGGCCAAACAGAAGAAATTTGACGACAATGCCTGGTTTGTCGGTTACGCGCCGCGCCGCAACCCGGAAATCGTCGTCGCGGTTCTGGTTCAGGAAAGCGGACAGCACGGCGGAGAGGCATCCGGTCCGGTCGCCCGTGACGTCATTAAGGCCTATTACGATAAGAAGGCAAACAAAACACAAGGGCAATTCACGGCTGGCGGCAAGCTGTATGATTTCAGCAACGGCACGGCTGTGCTTGTGGCTCCGCCCGTGCAGCCGAAGCGCATCATCGCCAAGTCGGGTCTCGCTTCCGCCCTTGTGCCTGTACGCGCCGCAGCCGTAGCGCCACAGCGCTAAAGCAGGGTTTGAGATTTTTATGGCCTCGAATCAAATTGTGGAATTAGGAGCTTCAAAGTTGACGGGAGCATCTGGCTGGCCCGCTCAGAGTTCATCGCAGTGTCATCTGAGCTGTTTGTCTTCTGCTTTCAACTTTCAACTTTCGACTGTCAACTTCTTCTTATGAAAGACGCACCTGGGACCCGCGATTACGACTGGTGGCTGCTTGCCATTCTCGCCGCCATCTGCGCTCTTGGCGTTATCGAGATCTATTCCGCCACGCACGGCAGCTCCCTGGCCGGAATGCAGAACAAACAGCTCCGCTGGCTTCTTGTCGGTTTTATCCTGATGTTCGTGTTTTCCCGCCTGGACTATCATTTGATCCTCGACCAGGCGCCCGTTCTTTATCTCATCGGCATCGCCGCTCTCATCGCCGTCCTCGCTTTCGGCCATACCCGTTTCGGCGCCAAGCGCTGGATTCCCGTCCTCGGCGAATTTCTTCAGGTGTCGGAATTGGTCAAATTGATTATAATCATCGTACTGGCGCGCTTCTTTGCGGAAGTGCGCACGGATGAGCTCTCTCTTCAGGATCTAATCAAGGCAGGGCTCATTGTCGGGTTGCCTCTCGCTCTCATTCTGAAGCAGCCCGATTTGGGCACCGCGCTCGTACTGATGCCCTTGCTGGTGGTGGGCGCGTTCCTCGCAGGGTTGCAATGGAAACACGCTGCGGCCATCGCGCTCATCGGGCTCTTGCTGCTTCCCGTTGCTTGGCACGTCATGAAGCCCTATCAGAAAGAAAGAGTTACGTCTTTCATGCACCCCGAAGTGGACGCCAAGGGCTCCGGCTATCAGGTCCTTCAGTCTAAGATCGCCGTGGGTTCGGGCGGCTTTTGGGGCAAAGGGTTTGGCAACGGCACGCAAAACCAGCTCGGCTACATCCCCGTCCGTTACTCCGATTTCATCATGTCGGCTTGGGCGGAAGAGCAGGGCTTCAAAGGCGTGCTTCTTGCCCTTGGGCTGTACATGGCACTTCTGCTACGCTTAGTACAGAATGCTCAGCGCGCAAAAGACCGCGCCGGAATGTTTCTCGTAATGGGCGTCGCAGCAGCGCTTGGCTTTCATGTTTTGGTGAATGTGGCGATGGTCATCGGCGCTATGCCCGTGACCGGTATCCCGCTTCCTCTTATGAGTTACGGGGGTTCCGCCACGTTGTTTGTTTTCCTGGCGATTGGTTTGGTTATGAATGTTCGGCTTCGCCGCTTCGTTAACTGAGCTCGCCGCCAGTCCCGCGCGAGGCGTTTGCTTCGGCAAGCTCCCCCGGGTCGGAAATGGTGGCCCCGCAACTTTGGGCCATAGGAACAAGGATCTTTAGAGTGAGGACAGCATCGTCTGCCGTTAGCCCGCAAGCTCTCCGGCAACGGACCAGCCTCGTAAGCAAGAGGAATTATCCCTCCGGCTTCGAACGTAAAGCCATCTCGATATATGTGTGGCCTGCGTGTGTCCCAGCGCAAGCTGGGCCGGCCCCGATTTCTCGGACCCCCCACGGGCAGAAGCTCGCGGCGATGCGTCCTGTCGGCCCTTCGTGGCCGCACAGAAAAGTGACTTCCGGTTTAGCCGGCGTCACCCACAGTCAGGAGTTTTCATGTCAAAAGAATTGGTTATCTCCGCGGCCTCCCACGAACGGCGGGTCGCGATTTTGGAAGAAGGTCAGTTAGTCGAAATTTACATCGAGCGCGAAAAGGAGTTCGCCCTCGTCGGCAGCATCTACAAAGGCAAAGTCACCCGCGTCCTCCCTGGCATGCAGTCCGCTTTCGTCGATATCGGCCTCGATGGCGATGCCTTCCTTTACGTCAGCGATGTTTTCGAAAATCTCGAGGATTATGACCACGGGCATTCGCACTCCGATCAACCCGCTGCCGCGCCCGCGTATTCGCCCGCGCCTTCAAACGTCGTCGAACTCCTTCCCGGCGAAACACTTTCTCACGCGTCCTCCTCCCTCGAAGAAGAAGCTCCCTCGCCCGAGTTCCGCGTCGAGGAGGCTTCGCACGAATCCTTCCCCGGCGAATCCTCTCACCGCGAGTCTCTTTCTCACGACGAACAACCCGGTGCCGCGGAAGAGCACGCCGGTGGTGACGAGATTCCCGACGCGCATCTCGCCGAAGCGCACGACGATTCTCATTCCGGCCACGCCGAGGAGCGCCAGCCTGATTCCAACGCCTCCGCTCCGCAGAATTTTTCGCCGCACTACAATCCCACGCAAAATTACGCGCCCCGCTCCGACCGTGGTTCCGATCGGGGTGGCCAGGATTACGGTCGCGGCGGCGATCGAGGCAGCGGTGGTGACCGTGGACGTGGTGGACGTTGGGGTCGCCGTGGTGGACGACATCGCGGTGGTCGTCCTCAGGGCCCCGGCGCAGGTGGCCGCAATCTGCCACCCTCCAAATACGCTTCGCCGCAGGGCGGTGAGCCTCGCGGAAACGACTCGCGCGGTTACGATAACCGCGGCTATGACAATCGCGGCCGCGACCAGCGAGGCAGCGAAAATCGGGGCGGCCAGCCGCGCGGCTTCGAGCCCCGCGGCCCCGCGCAGCGTGGCTTCGATCATCGCCCGCCCGAAAGCGCAGGTTCCTCCTCCTCCGGCGCGGTTGCGGAAGAACCCATTCTTCTCCCTGGCGAGTCTCTCGCCAAATATCGCGGCAAGCCTGCCGCCGCTCCGCCGCCTCCGCTCGTGGAGCCTGAATCAGCGGAGACTCGTCCTGAAGTCGAAGAAACCACTTCTCGCACGCCTAGCGCTCCGAGTGCCCCCGTCCCTGCTACGGGCCCGGCTGGGGGCAATGTTCCCCGCCGCTTTTCGGGTGGCCTCCCTCGCTGGGTTCTCGCGGAAGCTGGCGCGGAAACGGAAGCCGCGCGCCAAGAGGATCATGCGGAAGAACAGACTCCCTCTTCTTTTGCCGCTCCGGCTGAGATTCGCGAATCCGAGCTCGCTGCTTCCGCTCCGCCTGAGCCTATTCGCCCTGAAGTGGAATTGAGCGAGGAACAAGCTGTTGTTCTCTCCTCCGAACTCGTTGAAGCCAAGCACGAGGAAACTTCCGATCACGCTAAAGCAGATGCACTCGTCGGCGGCGCCGAATTCGATGAAGAAGAGGAAGCCGAACAAAGTAACGCCGCTACCGAGACCGATCTCTCCGAAGAGGAAGAAGCCGAGGAGGAAGAGCGACAGGACCAGGAACAACAGGAAGAGGAGCGTCAGGAAGAAGCGCAGCTCGATGCTGCCGAAGATCAGGCTGCCGCGGAGTCCGAACTCTCCGAGGAAGAAACAGCGGACGTCGAAGCGCGCCGTGCCGCCGATCGCGCCGAATTTGCAGCCAACGCCGCTCACGAAAGCGCCGAGCATGTCGTCGCCCTCGGAGATTCCGAGCACATCGTTCTCGAACCCGCCGAACCCGAACTAATCGAAGCGTCCGCCGGCGAACCTATCGCTGGAGCCGCGATTATCGAGGAAGATGTTATTCTTCTCCCCGGCGAGACTCGTTCTCCTCGCGTTGGTGGCCCTTCAGCGCCCCGCGAGGATTTTCCGCGCGATTCCGCGCGCATCGGCGGCAATCCCCGCGCCCGTTTCCAGCGGCCCATGCGCGGCGGACGTGATCGTGGCCGCGGCGGCCGTCCCGATAGTCGTGGTGGCC
>JBARJI010000019.1:0-25698 GCA_049800195.1 Candidatus Acidiferrum sp. | reverse complement strand
CTTTCGGGTTGTGCTTCGACAGCACTTTCGTAATCGCCGCCGTCAACGTCGTCTTGCCATGGTCAATGTGCCCGATCGTCCCAATGTTGCAATGCGGCTTGCTGCGCTCGAATTTCTCCTTGGCCATTTTCCTTTGCCCTCTGCGTCAAGTCTTCTCTTCTGTTCTGTTCCTGCGCGAATGCTTGCTGGCTCTTCCCTACTTCTAAACCTGGAGCGGGGGACGGGATTTGAACCCGCAACCATCACCTTGGAAGAGTGAGACTCTACCGTTGAGTTACCCCCGCCCTTCACCTGCAAATTTTCTTGCAACTGTGTCCTTCTAATCCTGGAGCCTGGGACCGGGATTGAACCGGTGACCTCGTCCTTACCAAGGACGCGCTCTACCAACTGAGCTACCCAGGCCTAACCCGTCCCCCCAAAGTTCAACCGTTCTTGGCGCACCTTTCCTGAGCAGCGCCTTTGCCGCGAATTGGACCGCGCTCGAACATCGCTTTGTGTGATCGCAAGCGATCAACGCTTCGTGCGATTGCCCTGCGGTTACCTGATTACGGACGACTGCCAAGCGACCGGCCGAATCGAACGGCGAGCGACTGGTGGACGGGGAAGGATTCGAACCTTCGTAGCCCGCAAGGAGCGGCAGATTTACAGTCTGCTGGTTTTAGCCACTCACCCACCCGTCCCGCGAAAACAAAAAGGACGCTAACTACGTGTCCAGAAAAACTTCCTCAGGCAAATCCAGGCCGCGTAAAACGAAAACACAAAAAGGACTCGTGTCAAAAGACACCAGCCCGTTTATTTTTCCAGCAAGGATTTGCTCCGCCTCACTCCCCCTGCCAATTCCTGGTGGAGCTGGCGGAGGGAATTGAACCCCCGACCCTCTGATTACAAATCAGATGCTCTACCAGCTGAGCTACGCCAGCGTCGCTCAAACCCAATAACAATAGCAGAACGGGCACGTAAATTGCAAGGGGCTGCAACAAATTTGGAGCACGTCGGGGGCCAGGACTGTGGAAAACCTACTTCCCTGTGTCGCACTCCTAGCGGCCCTATCTTTAGATTCTTCTATAGTTTAGCATGAAGCCGCATCTCTAGGCGGTGCGAATTTGGCCGCGGCGAGGAGCGGCGTTTTTCCGTCAAAATCTTCCACTGCGCAGGCACGGCTTTTCTGGTAGAAAAGCAATTGGCCACGCTAGCCAAAGATTTGCCAAATGGCTGCCAACTGGATGAACAAGCAAAAGCTTGTTGGAGTAATCTTCGCTGCAGTTGTGGTTGGTGCGAGTGTGTTCTATGGCTACCAGCGTTGGAGCAACTCTGCATACGACCCGCGCAACGACGTGCTCGCACAGATGCCAGCGGACGCGAACGCTGTCCTCTTTATTGACCTCAATGCCCTGAGGCAGTCGCCATTTCTTGGGGAGCTTTACAAGTGGGCGCCGCAAACGAAGGTTGACGCGGACTATCTGCGGTTTCTGCAATCCACGGGATTCAATTATGAGCGCGATCTAAACCGCGTCAGCATCGCTCTATTCCATGGCGCTGAAGAGACCATAATTCTTGCCGTGGCTGAAGGACGATTCGACCGAAAAAAAATCTCGGCGTATGCGCTGCAAACAGGGACACGAGAGAATCGAGGCGGCACAGAGATTTTTTCCGTTCCGCAGGGCAAGAACAACGGGCGAGTGACTTTCACCTTTCTGCCGAACAACCGAATCGCGCTGACCAACGGCGCAAATCTAGAAAAGTGGCTCTCTCAACGGCAGGCTGAGTCCGACGTGCAGGAATGGCGCGAGCGATTCCGCAGGCTTGCTGGTTCTCCGCTCTTTGCCGTGATCCGGCAAGATGCTGCTTTCGGCGCGGCATTAAGCGCGCAAGCGCCCGGCGGATTGCAGTCGCCTCAACTCTCGGCGCTTATCAACCAGCTCGAATGGATCACCATCGCCGGAAAGCCGGAAACCGATCGCCTGCGCGTTGTGATCGAGGGCGAAGGAGCTCCGAGTGCGCCCACGCGGCAGTTGTCCGACGTGATCAATGGTTTGCTGGTGCTGGCGCAGGCCGGCCTAAGCGAAGACAAGATGCGGCAACAACTGCAACCAGACGTACGTGAGGCGTATTTGGAAATGCTGAAGAGCGCGGACGTCTCACAGATTGACCGCGGCGAAACAAAGTCGGTGCGGCTGATGTTTGACCTGACGCCTCAATTTTTGGAGGCCGCACGCTCCGCCATGCCCGCCGCACCCGCATCTCCCCAAAACAAAGCCCTGCCAAGCAAGAGCGCCGTCCGAAACTGATTTCACGCAAAAAAAACGCCCCGAAAAATCCGGGACGCAAGAGATTCTTGAAAGATACAGCTCTAATCAGTCGCCTACCGTGCTCCCTTGCATGTAGCGCCAAGGATTGACCGGGGCATTATTCACGCGAACTTCATAATGCACGTGCGGCCCCGTCGAGCGGCCGCTGATTCCTGTATAGCCGATGACCTCGCCACGCTTCACACGCGTTCCAGGCACGGCCGAAAATGAGGAGAGGTGCGCGTACCATGTGGTGATGCCAAAGCCATGGTCAATCACGACCAGGCGTCCGTACCCAGCGTGATTTTCCGCGATGGTTACGATTCCGTCGGCCGTGGCGTGAACGGGCGCGCCGTAGTCGGAGGCGACGTCCACTCCCGTGTGGAACGCACCCTCACCGCTGAACGGATCCAGCCGCTCTCCGAAGCCGTCCGTGATGTGTCCCATCACCGGCCAGATCGAAGGAGTATAGCTGGAGTCGGCAAAGCTCATGGCCGGCATCAGGCGCAAGCCACCGGAGGACACGGCGATGACCGCTGCATTCCTCTTCAAAAACGTGTACTGCTCGATGGACCGATCGAAGGCGTCTTCCGGAGTAACTTCACTGTCCGAAGTATCAAAGGCCGCGGGGTGGTACCGAAGGACGCCGTAGGTCATGGCCACTTCGGTGGCCAGAGACTGAAGCGAATCGAGGCGCTGATTGGTGTCGGTTACGGTGCTCTGAAGCTGCTGATACTGCTTCTTGAGAGTTTCCTGATCGTGGCGCAGTGCGTTGTAGTTGCCGACCTTCCAAAGCATCCGGGAGTAAGACCCAACTGCGGCAGCGACAGTGACGGCGCCGATGATGGCGAGCACAGCCAGGCTGTGGAGAACGTACGCCGGAATTATAAGCTTTTGCAGCTTGCCGGGCGTCGTCGCAATATAAAACGTATAGTTCTTGGTCGTAATCACGTACTTGGCCTTTCAGGCCTGCTAACTATACAAAAGCGGGCCTTGTGCCCTGGCGCCCGCGCATGAGAATTGCTCCGAAAAACAAATCTGAACCGTAAGCCTCGGTCCGCGACCTTGCACATACTAGATTCTGTAGCGATGGCCGTCAACCCTGTATTTTGCAGCACGAAGAACAGGGTGTTAAAAACCGTCCACCTGTACGGAAGTACAGGATGGCGCTGGCTCCAACCAGGATATCGGCTACATTCGACAATTGCTTTATCTCAAGACGCGAAAAGAATGCAGGGAGCTATACTCGAGCCCGGCCATGAGGCAAACAAAGGATCTTAGCGCAAAGCGTCTCGGGACAGGGGAGGCTGGCGTTCTCGACCGAATTGAGAGGGCCATGCACTCGACCGGAAATCGCAGTCGCCCATTGCGTCTGGGAATTGGAGATGATGCGGCGCTCCGCGTGCCTGCCGGTGGGTACGATGAAATCTTGACGTGCGACTGGTTTCTGGAAGGCACGCACTTTCTCCGAGATAAGCACCCCGCCGAGGCTGTCGGATGGAAATGCCTGGCACGAGCCGTGAGCGATATAGCGGCGATGGGCGGCACACCTCGTTGCTTCCTGCTGAGCCTAGCCCTGCCTGCCTCCCATACCGGCAGATGGCTCGATCAATTTCTTAGCGGATTGCGGCGGGCCGCCAGGCGATTTGACTGCTTGATGGCCGGCGGCGATACCACGCGGAGAAAAGACATCCTTATTAACGTGACGGTGGTCGGCGAGGTACGGTCTAGAAGAGCGCTTCTGCGGTCCCGGGCGCGGCCGGGGGATATTCTTTTTGCAAGCGGGCGTCTCGGAGAAGCAGAGCTGGGCCTCGAGCTAGTCCGCAACAGCAAAAAGCGTTTGAACAGCCGCGACGCAGTCTTGAAGAAGCATCTTTACCCTGAACCGCGACTGGCTTTGGCGCGCTGGCTGGCTGAAAAGCACCTGGCTTCGGCGATGATGGATCTCTCCGACGGCCTTTCCACCGATCTGCCGCGGCTGTGTGCCGCTAGCGGAGTGGGCGCGCGGCTGGAGGCTGCCAAGATTCCAGCCGTGCGGATACCCAAGGAAGCGCAGGGGCATTACGATCCGCTGAAGCTCTCTCTGCACGGCGGTGACGACTACGAATTGCTGTTCACCGTGCCGCTCGGCAAGTCGCAACACCTTTCGCGTTCCTATGATGGAATTCCCGTCACTGCGATTGGGGTAATCACGAGGGACCGATCTTTGGTGCTCGCGACCGAGGCTGGTCGCGAACTTCCGCTAGGGAATCGCGGATGGGACCCATTCCGCAGTCCTTATAAGAGATGAGAGAAAATCTCGCTCTCGCGCGGCAGGCTAGCGACGCACTTGGTCGCGAGCCGAGAAAGGCCGGAGGCTGTCGGTTAGAATTGGAAAAGTCCAAGTACTTTGGCCACCCTAAAACCTGTCTCTCTTGCTGGCCCAATTCCGTTCCTTCGAACACTTGCTGAGGACTCGCCAACCCTCTAACTTAACACTCGAAATGTAAGCGGGACCCCTACTTCCCCCGGCCCTCCTCGCTTCGCTTACAAGAGTTGTTCAAACCAGTCTTGAGGAGGGATCGTGATGAAAATCCTTTGTCTTTTGGCATTGGGATTGGCCACATCTTTGTCAGCCGCGGCGCAAACACAAGCACCCGTTCGAGTGAACTGCGGCGGTCCTAATTACACTGATTCTAAAGGTCAGCTGTGGCTGGCGGACTTTGGTTTTACCGGAGGCACCGCGGGGTCCGACACTGCCGCCATTGCTGGAACGTCCGATCCGGTCCTTTACGACGATTTTCGGAAGAATCCCACTAGCTACTCCTTCCCTGTCGCGAATGGTCAGTATCAGCTGAACCTATATTTCGCCGAAACTAACGCAAAAGGTGAGAAAACAAGCGCACGTGTTTTCGATGTGAGCGTGCAAGGCACGGTCGTATTCCCCGACCTGGACATCTTCGCCTCGGCCGGCGCCGATGCCGCTCTCATCAAGTCCGCAAACGTTTCCGTTACGAATGGGACGCTCACGATCGCGTTCGCACGGGTTGCCGGGCTGGATCCCGAAATTAGCGCGATCGAAATACTGCCGGCCAGCAACGTGACGACGGGACCTGCTTTGTCTTTGAAGTTCCAATACACGGACGGCACTGCCGTCGCGGGAACTCTGAACTATACGATCTCGTCCTCCTTGCTCAGCTTTCAGGGCAGCCAAGCGCTCGTAAACGGTGCCGCCCAGTGTCAACTCTTTGCTAATCCCAGTTCGATGGGCATCAGCGCGCAGTTTCAAGTGACTCTGAGCTTGACGGATACCTCGGGGAACATCCTCTGGCAGATGAGTCTAGGAATGAATCCCGCGCAGGTGAATCTCGGCGGCGTACAAAGCTCTACTCTGAATGTGGTCGTTCAGAAAGCATAGCGAAGCAGCACGCTTCGCCGCGCGTATCACCCTGGAGGAACGCCGGTCGCGCCGGGTGTGATGGCTGTCTTTGTGGGTGGCACTACGGCGGGAGGTTTTGCTTTCGGTTCAGGAGGTTCGGCGGTTTCGTCTCTCTCCGGCGCGGTATCCGGCGTGTCCACGTTGACTTTGTGTTCGAGGACTTGCTGCTCGAGCGGGATGACATTGGCGAAATCGAGGACCGGCTGGCCCTCCAGCGCCGCCTTCATAAACTCGAGCCAAATGGGGAGCGCCGCCCGCGCCCCGGTTTCCTTTTTTCCCAGAGAGATTTGTTTGTCGTCATAGCCCACCCACACGCCACAAGTGAGCTGCGGGGTAAAACCCAAGAACCAGGCGTCCGTGTAGTCCTGCGTGGTCCCGGTTTTTCCACCCGCAGGACGGCCAAGCGCCTTGGCTTGAACTCCCGTGCCAAACTGGATGACCTCTTCGAGCATCGCTGTCATGGTCCGCGCGACTTCCGGGGAGATGACGTCGTGGACCTCCGGATGCGCTTCTTCGAGCAGCGCACCGTCGTAGCTTGTCACGCGTCGAATCATGTGCGGGTCAATGCGAATGCCGTCGTCCGGGAAGACCGAGAAGGCGGAGACATGTTCGATCAGGCGCATATCCGCGGCTCCGAGTACAAGCGGAAGATACGGCGGTAGCGGCGTTGTGATCCCGAACCGCCTAGCCATATCCACAACTGAATTGATGCCCACTTTTTCGGCGAGCTTGACGGCGGGAACGTTGCGGGAGTCGGCTAGCGCCCGCCGCAGTGTGATGGTGCCCTCGAAGCGGTCGTCATAATTGTGGGGCGAGTAAGGCTGGCCGCCGCTGATCGTTGTAAACGGTGTGTCAGAGATCGTATCGAAGGGGGAGGCGCCCTTTTCGAGGGCGTCCGCATAAAGATAGACCTTGAAGGAGCTGCCCACTTGCCGGTACGCCTGCGTGGCGCGATTGAATTTCGAGTCTTCAAAGCTATAGCCGCCGACCATGGCTTTGATTTCGCCGGTGGAATTGTCGATCGCCAGCAAGGCAGCCTGCGGTCCAGGCTGCTGCTCGAGTTGCACGCGCGCCGTGGCCTCGTGAAGTTCCTGAATCGAGAATTGCGCGAGGTCGCCGACTTTCAGCAGTTCGGTAGGATTCTTGCGCCCTGTCCACGCGAAATCTGGCGGCGAAAGAATCGCGCGATACGGACCGATTTTAATTGTGGCGTAGCGATCGTCCACGGAAAGCACCAGCCCGGTGACGTACGAGCCTTTTTCGATCGGATGATGCCAGTCATCATCTTCGTAGGTGTCCAGCTTTCCCAAATTATCGCGGAGTATGTTGGGAAGATTGCCGCGCCAGCCGTGGCGCCGGTCGTAGCCATGCAGGCCGTCGCGGACGGCTTGATTGGCGGCTCGCTGCATTTTTACGTTGAGCGTGGTGTAAATGCGCAAGCCGCGTTCGTGTACCGCTTCGGTGCCGTAGGTTGATTCCAGATATTTACGAATTTCTTCGAAGAAATAGGGAGCCAAGTCGTTGCGCGGAAACTGCAGGTGCAAGCCCAGCGGCGTTTTCTGAGCGGCTTCTTCCTCGGAAGGGGTGATCTTTCCTTCTTCTTCCATGCGCCGCAGCACGAGGTTGCGCCGTGCCAAGGCACGCGCGGGATCAGACAGCGGCGAATAAATCGGTCCGCGAATCATCCCGGCGAGCAACGCGGCCTCTTGCAGCTTCAAATCGCTGACATTCTTTCCAAAGTAGAATTGCGCGGCGGCTGCGAAACCGTAGTTGCCGTGAGCCAAATACACCTGATTGGCGTACATGGTGAAGATTTGCGGCTTGGTGTAGTGCCGCTCGATTTGCAGCGCCAGCAAAACCTCCTGGATCTTGCGGCGCAAGCTAATCTCGCTGCGGTCAAGAAACAAATTGCCGGCCAGTTGCATCGTGATGGTACTGGCCCCTTGCACCCTGCCGCCCCTGACGAGTTTGCGCCAGACCGCTCCGGCAATGCGCGGAAAGTCAATGCCCCAGTGCTCTTCAAAGTGCTGATCCTCGATGGCCGTGACAGCGTTATAGAGAACCTTGGGGCACTGCTCGTAGGTCATCAGGATGCGCCGCTGCAGCGCGAAGCTGCCCACAAGCTGTCCATCGTCGGCGTAGATTTCCGTGACCACCGTGGGGCGATAGGTTTCCAGCTCCCGAATCTCGGGCAAGTCGCTGGCATAAACAAACAGCAACCCGCAAGCTGCTCCGATTGCAATCGAGCAAAGCAGAAGGAAAGCAAGCGCGACGCGGTCAATCAGCTTCCAGCCACGCAGCCGCAGCGTAATCGGGGGGAGACTCAGCATCGAAACTTGATTCTATCGCAGAACGATTTTCTGGAATGGAGTTTGCGGGAAATAAGTCGCCTTTCAGAAATCACTGGCCAGCTGATAATACCGCTCTCCGGCGCAGGCTCGGCAGAGTGTGCGGCCTTGCACTTCGACTTCGCGCCTGAAATTGATGCCCTCGCCGCATTCGGCGCAAACCACGCGCGGCCCCTTAAATCCGGGCATGTCTTCCGGCCGCACCTCGACTTTTACCCACTGCTTGTCAAAGAGCACGTCATCTGAAAGCGCGGCGTAAGCTTTTTGTTGCCCGGCGTCTTTGCCGAGTTCGGGAAACATTTCTCGAGCTGTTTGCTTCGAGGACTCTTTCGCGGCGATGCGCACCGCACGGCCTGTCTGCATATCCACGAACGTCGCTGCCACTTTGCCCCAGTCCCGGAATTTCAGAGCACGCTTGCCGAGCCGGCAATTCGCGACCAGCGCGACCGCATCCGTCACGCAGCGGTCAATCTCCACATAGGTGACGATGCGTTTGCGTTCCGCGATCGGATCCTCAATCCTCAGTTCTTGCAAGCCAAGCATCGCCAGCCGCACACCGAGCACTTGCCCCGCGCAAAGATGCCCGTGCGCGATTGCTGCGAGTTCTAGATACTCTTCCAAGGTCTTCATGGATTCAGTCTACAACGCGAGGAATCTCGTGTGTGCACGGGACTGGACCTAGGCTTGTCTTGTTTCTTGCGCCTGCCACGGGTGCGGCTGGCGAGCCTCGATAAAAGCGAACATGGTCATCGACAACGCTAGTGCGGAAAGCGCGGCGTCCTCCAGCACCTTCTTAAGATCGATCGGTTCGGGCGTTGAGAAACACCCGCAATTGATATCCATGTGCAGAAGATATGCGCGCAAAACGACAGTGAAGAACCCCAGCATAATCAGCGTGAGCAAAGGTGACCAGACTCGCAGCCGCCAGCCAATCAGGACGAACAGCCCAAGAATAATTTCCGTAAAGGGCAGCGTGTGCGCGACGAACTGCACTCCTCCTGGAGAAAGCAGCTTGAAAGCCTCCACTTGCCGCGCGAAGTTCGCGATGTTCATGGTGATCGAAAATTTCAGAATGAAATACGGCCAGAAGTTCCTATTCGGTTGAAAGGCCTTCGAGTAACCCGCGTAAATGAATATGCACCCGAGAACGAGGCGGCCGATCCATATAACCGCGCGGCGGAAGTTGAGCGGACTCGATTGCATCATGGAAGGCTTCTCATGGGCCTTGCGGAGAAATCACCCTATCGCTGGTTAAGCAATTGATTCAGAAATTGGCTTAGGATTTCGTAGTTCATCTCGCCCGCGTAAGGATACGTCTGTCCCTTGTAATGAAAGACTGTCGTTGGCGTTTGGCTCACGCGGTACATCTCCCCAAGTTCGTAATCCTTATTGATGAGCGGCTCCAGAGTCCCGCCTTTTACCAACGCACGCACTTTGGCCATCTCCGCTGGAGTCAGCGCGGCGGCCACGGTCCCGTCCACGTCGCCCGTCTGCTCCCATTTTTCCTGATTGTCAAAGAGCGCTTGTTCGACCGGCTCGATCTTCCCGACCTCGGCGGCGGCTCGCGCATAGCGGGCAGCAATCCTCGAATAGGCGTGCATGGGCAACGGAAAATCCCGGTGAATCAGAAAGACTTTTCCGGTACTGACATAATTGTCCATAAGTGGCCGGTTCGTCGTCTCGAAATACTGTCTGCACGCGGGACATTGATAGTCGCTAAAAATCTCCATCACGATGGGGGCGCTCTTCGAGCCGAACGCTTTATGCGGATCGATGTCGTTCACCCCGTCCACGCTTTCAGGCGCCACGGGTTGCCGCACAGCCCATGCGCCGCTCGATCCTGCCAAGTGGCCCACCGATGCAGCGAAAACAATTCCGCCCGTGCCCGACGGTGCTGCGGCGAAACTGCGAATTCCGTGGTTCGCGAGCAGGCGCCCACCAATCAAGGCGAAGACCGCAATAGCAACAAAGAAAGCGCGACGACTCACGCGACCCTCCAGCAAATGCTCCAAAAATGTGAGATGCAACCTCGCCGCCAGATTATCACAGGTTCCTGCGGACGCGCCCCGTTGATGCCGATCGAGTTCCAAGCGTGCCCGAGTGTCACATTCGCGGTCACCAAAGGTGTGGAATGAGGCATCCAAGAGAAGCGTTGGGGAGAGAGGGTTCTACCTCCTCAACTCGCTGAAAATAAATAGGTTATTTATTGTATCAGAAAACTTGACAAAGACTCACTCAAGTTGTATACTACCTCCCGAACTGGACCAGGAGCACGTCATTGACCTTGGCCCGCCCCGCACTCCTCACCATCCGGGCGGCCAGTGACGTAGACGGGTTCCGGAAGGATTAGGACACATGAGCAAGATTATAGGAATTGACCTCGGGACCACCAACTCGGTCGTCGCCGTCATGCAAGGCGGCGAACCAGTGGTGATCCCCAACCAGGAAGGCGCGCGCACGACCCCTTCGGTTGTCGCCATCACCAAGGGCGGAGAGCGCCTCGTGGGACAAGTAGCGAAGCGCCAAGCAGTGACGAATCCCGAAAACACGGTGTATTCGATCAAGCGCTTTATGGGCCGCCGGTACGACGAAGTTGGCGACGAAATGAAGCGCATCCCCTACAAAGTCGTTAAGGGAGAGCATGACGATGCGCGCGTCGAGATTTTTGGCAAGATTTACAGCCCGCCGCAGATTTCCGCGATGATTCTCGGCAAGCTGAAGGCCGCAGCGGAAGATTTTCTCGGCGAGAAAGTGCAGAAGGCTGTCATCACCGTGCCCGCGTATTTCAATGACGCGCAACGGCAAGCCACCAAACAGGCGGGCGAAATTGCTGGCCTCGAAGTCGTGCGCATTATCAACGAACCGACGGCGGCAGCTCTGGCCTACGGCTTGGACAAGAAGAGCGACGAAACCATCGCCGTGTATGACCTCGGCGGCGGCACCTTCGACATTTCCGTGCTCGAAGTCGGCAGCGGCGTTGTCGAAGTGAAATCCACCAACGGTGATACCCACCTTGGCGGCGATGACATCGACCAGCGCATCGTGGACTGGCTGATCGACGAATTCAAGAAAGAGAACGGCATCGACCTCGGCAAAGACCGCATGGCTCTACAACGCCTGAAGGAAGCCGCGGAAAAGGCCAAAATCGAACTCTCGCAAATGATGGAGACGGAAATCAATCTGCCCTTCATCACGGCAGGCCCGAGCGGCCCCATCCACATGCAGCAGAAGCTGACGCGGACTCGCCTCGAGCAACTGATGGGCGATCTGCTCGAGCGTTCGATGAAGCCGGTCAGGCAGGCTCTGGAAGACGCGAAAATGTCGCCAAGCGATATTCAGGAAATCGTGATGGTTGGCGGTTCGACGCGAATCCCGAAAGTGCAATCTCTCGTCCGCACGTTCTTCGGCGAAAAAGAGCTGCACAAGGGCGTAAACCCGGACGAAGTCGTGGCGGTCGGCGCTGCGATTCAAGGCGCCGTGCTCGCGGGCGAAGTAAAGGACATCCTGTTGCTGGACGTGACGCCGCTTTCGTTGGGCGTCGAGACGCTCGGCGGCGTGATGACCGTGCAAATCCCGCGCAACACCACGATTCCGACGCGCAAAGTCGAAACGTATTCGACCGCTGCGGACAACCAACCCGGTGTCGAAATCCAGGTGCTGCAAGGCGAACGCAAATTTGCTTCGGACAACCGCTCGCTTGGCAAGTTCAAGCTCGACGGAATTCCGCCAGCTCCGCGCGGCACGCCCCAAATCGAAGTAACCTTCGATATCGACGCCAACGGCATCTTGAACGTCAGCGCCAAGGATAAGGCCACCAACAAGGAGCAGAAAATCACCATCACTGCTTCGAGTGGCTTGACCAAGGAAGAGGCTGAGAAGATGCGCGCCGAAGCGGAGTCGCACTCCGAAGACGATCGCCGCCGCATGGAGGAAGTCGAATCGCGCAACCGGCTCGACGGCATCCTCTATCAAGCGGAGAAGATGATTCGCGAGAATCGTGAAAAGATTGCGGAAACGGACGTTAAGTCGGCCGAGGACGCCATCGAGGAAGCCAAGAAAGCCATCGCCGAAGGCGGCACGGCTCGCTTACGCTCCGCCACCGAGAATCTCGAGAAATCTTTACACAAGATCGCCGAGATTCTCTACAAAGCCAACGAAGCGGCGTCGGCACAACAGGCAGGAGCTGCCAGCGCTGGCGCGGGAGCGGCCGGTGGTGCAACCTCAAGTTCGAGCAGCGGTCCACAAGACAAAAAGCCCGGCGACGTAATCGATGCCGAATACGTCGACGTGGACGAAACCAAGCGTCCAAACTAATCATCAACCAAGCCTGTAGGGGCGCAGCATTCTGCGCCCCTGCGTGCTTTATTGCTCCATCGCAGCAGCTGTGTTTTGAACTTTCAACTTTTAACTGTCGACTGTTAACTGATCCAAATGGCCACCACCGCAAAACAAGACTATTACGATCTCCTCGGCGTCGCGAAGAAAGCCACCGCGAAAGACATTCGCACGGCTTTCCGCAAACTCGCGCGCAAATACCACCCCGATCTCAATCCTGGCGACAAATCTTCCGAAGAAAAATTCAAGCAACTGCAGGAAGCCTACGACGTCCTCTCGGACGCGAAAAAACGCCAAATGTACGACCAGTACGGCTTCTACAGCGACAACATTCCTCCTGGAGGGCCCGGCTCCGGGCCCGAACAAGACGGCGAAGGCGTCAATTTCGATTTTAATGGCTTCGATTTTGGCGGTGGGTCTGGCGCGCAAGGCGGAGGCTCGAGTTTCCGCGATCTCTTCAGCCAGTTTTTCCGAGGCGGGCGGGGAGTGGCGGCCGAACCAGAGCACGAGCCGGGCGGTGACCTCGAATATCAGATCGAAATCGATTTTTGGGATGCGGTGCGCGGAGCGGTCAAAAAACTCACCATCACGCGCCTCGATACCTGCGAAACCTGCCACGGCACGGGCGCAATAGGCTCCGCGCAAACTTGCCCGACGTGCCACGGCTCGGGCACCATCCAGCAAGCCGCCGGCAAAATGAAGTTCAACGTGCCCTGCACACGGTGTGGCGGCACCGGCAAAATTCGCAAAGTTTGCCCGACGTGCAGCGGCGAAGGGCGACTGCGGCGCACCGAGACAATTGACGTGCGTATTCCCGCGGGCGTTGCCAGCGGCAGCCGCGTCCGAGTGCCCGGCAAAGGCAATGCGGGAACGATGGGCGCGCCTCCCGGCGATTTATATTTGCGGGTGGACGTGAAGCCGCATCCCTTTTTCGAGCGCCGCGGCGATGATTTGTACACCGAAGTTCCGGTGACCGTGACGGAAGCCACGCTCGGAGCTAAGGTGGAAGTTCCCACAATCGATGGCCGCTCGCTCGTGCGCATTCCGCCGGGAACGAACAGTGGCAAAACACTGCGCCTGAAAGAAAAAGGCGTGCCCAGCGCCCGCAACGGCGCGCGCGGCGACCAGTACGTTGAAATCCAGGTGGTCGTGCCGCAACCGACGGACGAGCGCGTTCGCAATCTGATGAAGGAACTCGAGACCGTCGCGCCCGAAGATCCCCGAAAGGACTTATTCACCAAAGCCGGTCTTTGATGGATTTTGACTGATCGATTCTTAAATGTAGGGGCACGATTCATCGTGCCCATCCGTAGAGAGCACCAAATGCCACCACGAGCCAGAAAACGCGCGAAAGCCGGCTACATGATCAGCGCCGTAGCCGAACTTTATAAATTGCATCCGCAAACTCTGCGTCTCTACGAGCGCGTCGGCCTCCTCAAGCCCTCCCGCTCGCAAGGCAACACCCGCCTCTACACCGATTCGGACCTCGAGCGCCTCGACGTAATCCTCACGCTGGCCCGCGACATGGGCGTCAACCTCGCCGGCATCGAGATCATTCTCAACATGCGTGAAAAAATGGTCGAGATGGAACGCCAAATGACCGAATTCGCCACCGTCGTTCAACAAGAGCTGTCGCGCGTGGCCTCCTCACATTCCCAAAATAAAGAATCACGTCACGCTATAGTCCGCGCCACCCCGCGTCTCTCCCGCACCTAGTGCGGTTCTTCTTCCTCTCTTCCTCTCTTCCTCTCTTCCTCTCTTTCTCTCTGTGCCCTCTGCGACCTCTGTGTAAAAAAACCGATCCGTCACCGCGGCCCGATCCGCTAATTTCCACATTCCCTGCCTTGCCGTTCTGCCCCCGCAAACGTATGCTGTCCGCATGCCTCTTGAGAATTGCCCCCACTGTAAAGGCACCGGCTGGAAGCTCGTCGCCCGCCCCGACGGAGCCGGCAAAGTCGCCATCGCCTGCGACTGCGGCATGGAAGACCGCGCCGAGCGAGTCATCGAGCGCGCCCACATCCCCAAGCGCTATGAAAATTGCGATTTTGAGAGCTATGAGACCGATCTAACCGACGGAAAGAACTATACGCCTCAGCATTCTGATTCCCTGAAACATGCCAAGATGATCGCCCAGGGATTTGTCCGGGATTACCCCGCGAGCGATCAGGCAGGTCTGCTGTTCATGGGGAATTCTGGCGCCGGGAAGACGCACCTAGCAATTGCCGCTCTCAAGGAACTGTTACGACGTGGACATACCGGCTACTTCTGCGAGTACGGCAGCTTGCTGAGGGAAATTCAGAACAGCTACCGAGCCGACAGTGAAGTAACAGAGATGCGTCTCCTAGATCCAGTTCTCTCTGTGGAAGTGCTGGTCATCGACGATATCGGATGCATAAAACCCTCCGACTGGGTGCGCGATACGATAGGGTACATCCTCAACACTCGCTATGTCGAAGCTTCACGTGACCTGAGCCAACCGCGATGCACAATTCTCACCACTAATTATTTGGATGATCCAAAAACTGAGGGAGAGCCGACTAAGTCGGCCGGTGGTAGGTATGTTGGCCCTGTTCGAGAGGAGTCTTTAGCGCAGCGAATCGGCGAACGCATGCGCTCACGCCTATACGAGATGTGCCGCACAGTGGAAGTGTCCGCCCCCGATTTTCGTCGTGCAATACGGCAAGCCGGCCGCGCCCGCGCGTGAGTCCTGGCGGGTTCTCCCGAACTGCTACTGAGCCCACCGAACTCCATTCCCAAGCCGGCTCCGGCTGTTGCGGATTCATTGACACGAGCGCAACGCGGCGAGTATCCTTTTGAGGTTGCAGCGCGCCTCGAAACGCCCGCAGCACTTTTGTCCCGAAAGACCGCTTAGCGGTTAACCTCCTTGCTCCAACCCCGTAAGGGAACTCGCAAGGAATTTTATCGACGTTTTGCGTTATCCCGGCATAACCGGGTCGGACAGAATAGTAGTTATCTTCCGGAGGCCAACAACCATGTTACCCGACCACGACAACCAGACTTCTGCTACCGCAGCTGCACCCGCTCCCGATTCAGAACCCACGCAAAACAGCACCACAGAGGAAGTCAACACCGCGCAGGCCAGCGTGGCCGATGCACATGCTGCGCCTGAAGCCTCTGCAGAGCCAGTGCCCGTCGCTCGCGCTGCGGATGCTCCAGTGGAATCGGGGGCCGAGCCGGCCAATTCTGCCCAAGCTCCCCCGGAACATGCCGCTGCCGCTGAAGTTCCTGCCGTCGCGGAAGCGCAAGCTGAAGCCGCTCCCTCGCCCGCCGATGCCGAAGCCACGGCTGCCGCCGAAGAGGCCGCCGGCTCCGAAGAGATGAGCAAGTTGATGGAGCAATACGACGAGCAGCACGAAGCTGCCTCGCAAAACGAGATTATCGAAGTAAAGGTCGTCGCCTATACGGAACACGGCGTAGTCGTCGACCTCGGCGGAAAAACCGAAGGCCTGATCCCCGCGGCGGAATTCTCCGAAACCGATATCCCGCGCCCCGAGCCCAGCGCCACCATCGAAGTCCAGCGCACCGGCGAGCACAAAGACGGCTTCACGATTCTCTCCTATCAGAAAGTTCTCCGCCGCCGCACTTGGGAAAAAATCGAAGCCGCCTACAAAGCCAAGGAAAACATTACCGGCAAAGTGGTCGATCGCATTAAGGGCGGCCTCGTCGTCGACATCGGCGTCCGCGCGTTCCTCCCCGGCTCGCAGTTCGATCTTCGCCCCACGCAGAATCTCGACGATCTCACCGGCACCGAAGTACAAGTCCGCGTCACTAAGCTGAACCGCCGCCGTGGCAACGTCGTCGTCAGCCGCCGCGCCATTCTCGAAGAAGAGCTGCACGCCAAGCGCGCCCAACTAATGGATACGCTGACAGAAGGCCAGATCGTCCACGGCCACGTGAAAAACGTCACTGAATACGGCGCCTTCGTCGATCTCGGCGGCATTGACGGCCTTCTCCATCTCACCGACCTGAGCTGGGGCCGCGTCAAACATCCTTCCGACCTGGTTAAGCCGGAGCAAGAACTAGACGTTATCATCCTGAAATTCGACAAGGAAAAACAGCGCGTCTCGCTCGGCCTCAAGCAGCTCAGCCCCGATCCCTGGGTCAATGCCGCAGAAAAATATCCCGCCGGCGGCAAAGTGCGAGGCAAAATCGTCGGCGTCGTCGACTACGGCGTTTTCGTCGAGCTTGAGCAAGGCGTCGAGGGCCTCGTTCACGTCACGGAACTAAGCTGGTCGAAAAAAGTTCAGCATCCATCCAAACTCTTCAAGGTCGGCGAAGAAGTCGACGTCATTGTTCTGGACATCAAGCCCAGCGACCGCCGCGTCTCCTTGGGCATCAAGCAAGCACTTCCCGATCCTTGGCTCCTCGTTGCGGAAAAATATCCGGTCGGCACCGTCGTCACCGGCAAAGTCCGCAACATAGCGGAATTCGGCGCGTTCGTCGAAATCGAGGATGGCTTTGACGGTCTCGTTCACGTCGGCGATGTCAGCTGGACCGGCCGCGTCAAGAACCCTCACGAAGTTTTCAAAAAGGGAGAGCCCGTCACTGCCAAGGTGCTCAAGATCGATCCGGAAAATCGTCGCGTCTCCCTCGGCATCAAGCAGGTCAACGACATCTGGGGCGACTGGTTCAAGCAGCACAAAGTCGGCCAGATCGTGAAGGGCAAAGTTTCTCGTATCGCCACCTTCGGCGCGTTCGTCGAACTCGGCGACAACATCGAAGCTCTCTGCCACAACACCGAAATCGAAGAGCGCAAGCGCCGCGACGATGGCCACTCCCCCATGCACCGCACCAGCACCGGTCCGCTGAAGAGCGCCGGTCCGCTCGAGCCGGGCAAGGAGTATGATTTCAAAATCATCAAGATTAGCCCGGAGACGCGCCGCATCGGTTTGAGCTATCGCGCCGCCGCCAAGCAAATTGAGCGCAAGGAAATCGAGCAGTATCGCTCCACGTCGAAGTCTTCCTCGACCGCGACGATTGGCGACGCGCTCAAATCGAAGTTGTCCGCCAGGTAATCTTTAGTAGCGCAGGCACTCTTGCCTGCGCTTTTCTGGCTCATAATTTTGTGCGGGCCTGTACCAAGGCACCGGGCTAAGTAGTTTATGACCTGTTAGACTCAGGGGGTCATGCAGCAAACCGGCGTTCGTCCCAGCGGACCCGGCGAGGTGGCAGCACAATTTCGTTTACCTGCGGGTCAATTTAGTGATAGGAAGAAGGGCAACCGGGGACGTTTTGCCCCTCTAAGCCGTTTCGCACCATGAACCTGCGGCCGCCGCTATTCTGGCTCTGCAACGAGGCATAGGCACGATGACCAAGCAACTCACGCTGACGAAGGCCGACCTCATCCAAGAGGTCGAGCGCATCACGGAGCTCAAGCGCTCCGAATCCGAGACCATCGTCGAGACCATCTTCGACAGCATCATCGAATCTCTCCAGAAAGGCGACAAAATCGAAATCCGCGGCTTCGGCAGTTTCCGCACGCGCCAGCGCCGCGGCCGTGTCGGCCGCAATCCCAAAACGGGCGCCAAAGTCGAAGTCCCGCCAAAAAAAATCCCTTTCTTCAAGCCCAGCAAAGAGCTCAAGGATTTTGTGAACAGCGCCGAAGCCGCCGCTTCCGCCGACGGCCAGCACTCCTAAGTAGCACAGCTACTCCTGCCTGTGCGCTTCGCGTCCCTAAGTGGCGCAGGCTTCAGCCTGTGCTCTGCGCATCACAGATAGCCCGCTCTTAACACCTCTAACGTCACTGCATTTTGCTTGCAACTTCTCGAAGACCAGCAAGCACAATTGCACGATTCTGCGCGCGTTTTGCGCTATCCTGTCCGCGCAATTCTCGCTCCTAAGGAAGCTTCTCAATGGACTATCTCTGGACTCCCTGGCGCTATCAATACATGGCGCAAGTCACCGCAGGCAAACAGCCTGACTGCATTTTTTGCGATGCCGTCGCGCTCAACAAAGATGACGAAACCCTGATCGTTTTTCGCGGCGCCAAAACCTTCATCATCCTCAACCGTTTTCCCTACACCTCCGGCCACGTCATGATCGTCCCTTATGCCCACGTCGCCGAATTAAATCTCTGCGATCCCGAAGCCCTCACTGAAATGATGCACCTCGCCCAGCGTGTCGAAAAAGCCTTCCAATCCAGTTACAAGCCCGACGGCATGAATCTCGGCATGAATCTCGGCAAAGCCGCAGGCGCAGGTGTAGCAGGCCACCTTCACCTCCACGTTCTCCCCCGCTGGTTCGGCGACTCCAACTTCATGACCGTTACCGCCGAAACCCGCGTCCACCCCGAAGAATTAAGCGTCACCTATCAACGCCTAAGGTCCGCCCTGGCCGCATAACGCCGGCTCGTTGCTTCTCTCGCGACTTCTCTGTGCCTCTGTGAACTCTGTGTTGAAACCCATCCTCCGCTTCAACCCAGGTCCCGACCTGAAACGCGCGGTCGCGCAAGTTACCGCGCCCGAACTCGTACGCTCTTGAACCTTCACGTCTTTAGCCTGTTTTCTGTAAGCTGCCAGCTTCCTTCTGTTCTGCGCTAAACTACTCCCGCCCATGAACCTCGACCTCACCGAAGAACAATCCCTCCTCCAAAAAACCGTCCGCGAATTCGCCGAATCCGAAGTCCGCCCGCTCGCCAAGGAACTCGACGAAACCGGCCACTTCCCTCGCGCCCTCTTTTCCAAAGCCGCCGAACTCGGCCTCACCGGCATCGCCCTCCCCGAATCCGAAGGCGGCGCCGGCTTCGACCACATCTCCTACACCATCGTCATCGAAGAAATCTCCCGCTGCTGCGCCTCCACCGGCGTAATCCTCTCCGTACAAAATTCGCTCTACGGCGATCCCATCCATCGCTACGGCACGCCTGAACAAAAAAAGAAATTCCTCGAACCCTTCGCCCGTGGCGAAAAAATCGGCTGCTACGCCCTCACCGAACCGCAAGCCGGCTCCAACGCCGCCGCTCTCCAAACCAAAGCCATCCTCCGCGGCGACAAGTACATCCTGAACGGCACCAAAGCCTGGATCACCAACGGTGGCGCCGCCGACGCCGCCATCGTCTACGTCAACACGCATCCCGAAAAAGGCGAAAAAGGTATCACCGCGCTAGTCGTGGAAAAGGGCACGCCCGGCTTCAAAACGGGAAAAGAAGAAAAAAAGCTCGGCATCAGCGCCACCGCCTGCTGCGAATTAATTTTCACCGACTGCGAAGTCCCCGCCGCCAATCGCATCGGCAACGAAGGCGAAGGCTACAAAGTCGCGCTCTCCACGCTCGACGGAGGCCGCGTCGGCATCGCCGCGCAAGCTGTCGGTATCGCTCAAGGCGCTTTCGAAGCCGCCCGCGCCTACTCCCAGGAACGCCTCGCCTTCGGCCATCCCATCGCGCAATTCCAGGCCATCCAGTTCATGCTCGCCGACATGGCCACCGAACTCGACGCCGCCCGCCTCCTCGTCCGCAAAGCGGCGTGGAAGCAAGACACCGGCGCCCGCTTCAGCATGGACGCCGCCATCGCCAAACTTTTCGCCAGCGAAATGGCCACTCGCGTCACCCACAAAGCCATCCAGATCCATGGCGGCAACGGCTACTCCCGCGAATATCCCGTCGAGCGCCACTACCGCGACGCCCGCATCACCGAAATATACGAAGGCACCTCCGAAATCCAGCGCCTCGTCATCTCCTCCTGGCTCCTCCGCTCCTGATTCTTGTCCCGTCATCCTGAACGTAGTGAAGGATCATGGCTTGCTCGATCCGTAAGGGCGCGCCGGCTCGACGCGGTATCCGTCCACCGCTCCAGTTGACGTTCCACTCAATTCTAAGCACCATCTCTCTCGCCGAATTCAGCCGCTCATTCCAGTTCACGGAGCCATCATGTCCCAATTTCCCAGCTTCGATCTCTCCGGCCAGGTCTCCCTCGTCACCGGCGCTGCCCGCGGGCTCGGCCACTCCATCTCTCTCGCCTTGGCCAACGCCGGCTCCGACATCGCCCTAGGCTTGCGCGACGTAGATGGCGCGTCCAATTTAGTCCGCGAAATCCAATCCCTGGGCCGCAAAGCCTTGCCTCTTCAAATGGACGTCACCGACCTCGCTCAAATCTCTTCCGCCATTCAGAAAGCTGCGGATCACTTCGGCAAGCTGGACATTCTCGTCAACAACGCCGGCAACGGTACCAGTGGCCTCGCCCTCGACGTCAACGAAGCCGACTTCGACTTCACTCTCGCTCTAAATCTGAAGTCCACTTTCTTCGCCAGTCAGGCCGCCGCAAAACTCATGATCCGCCAAAAGGGCGGCCGCATCATCAATATGAGTTCGCAAGCCGCCTTCGCCGCCTTGCCCACCGAATCCGTCTACTGCGCCAGCAAAGCCGCGGTTTCGCACCTCACAAAATGCCTTGCCGTCGAGTGGGGCCCGCATAACATCACCGTGAACGCCGTCGCTCCCACCTTCATCTCCACTCCCGGCACCGACGAAGCGCTCTCCGACCCCGCCTTTCGCGCCGACGTCCTCGAGCGCATTGCCGCCCTGCACCGCATCGGTGAACCCGTCGAAGTTGCCGGCGCCGTCGTCTTCCTCGCCTCCCCCGCCGCCTCCCTCATCACCGGCCACACCATCCTCATCGACGGTGGCTGGACCGCCCGCTAACTATTCATCTTCCCTTGGGCACTCCGCTCGTAGCGCCGTCCCTTTAGGGCGGCATCGTTCCGCATAGGTAGACGCCGAGCTTCAGTGCGGCTCTCTTTGCAGTGCCTTCCCCTAACTGGAATGGAAACCGCAGGGAAGTCGAAGCGTGAAGCAACTCGCGCTAAATTCCCCGTTTCCAAAGGGGCCTTTTAACATGGTGGAACAAAGGAACCATATCTCTCGTAGTTCCGCTTACGGAGTGCCTGAGATGACCGCAGCCCTTCTCGCTCGTCTATATAGCTGGTTCACGTCACCCATGGAGGCACAAATGAATCGTTTGCGAACGAGAACACGAACGGCGGTTCTGCTTGGGGCTGTCATTGTAGCTTTGCCCGTTTTTTCGCCGATGTTGCGGGCAAAGAGGGAGCCCGCGGCACACACGGGAGCTACAATTCCGCAACTCGAAAAAGATGTTCCTGAACTAATGAAGAAAAATAGCGTGCCGGGCCTCTCGATGGCTTTGATTCGGGGGGGGAAACGACGTGGGTGCACGGTTTCGGGACGAAAGAAACAAAAACAGACCAGCCAGTGACAGGGGAAACAGTTTTTGAAGCGGCTTCACTAAGCAAGCCAGTGTTTGCCTATGGCGTCTTGAAACTCGTAGAGCTTGGCAAGATGGGGTTGGACGTTCCGCTAACAACGTATTTGCCGAAGCCCTTTGTCGAGGGTGACGAGCGCCTTGCAAAAATTACGGCGCGGATCGTCCTGAGCCATCGAACCGGATTCCCGAACTGGCCAGCAGATGACGGTTCAGTCTCAATTTATTTCACTCCGGGAGAGCGGTTTAGCTACTCGGGTGAAGGCTATATCTATCTGCAGCGCGTAGTCGAACAGATCACAGGCAAACCACTCAACGAATATATGACCGAAGCAGTGTTCACGCCGCTGGGCATGACCAGCAGCAGTTATGTATGGCGGCCAGACTTTGATGCGCTAACTGCTACGGGCCACGACTCCGACGGGAAGCCCACAGAATTGTGGAGGCCAAAAGAGGCAGGAGCGGCTTCAACGCTGAACACCACCGCCAAGGACTACGCGTTGTTCGTTGAGGCGGTGCTCAATGGGAAAGGGCTCAAGCCGGCGACGCTGCACGAGATGGAGACCCCGCAAATCGCACTCGACCCGGAGTGCAGGATTTGCATCAAGCACGAACCCAAGCAACTATCGAAGAATTTGTTTTGGGGATTGGGATGGGGCATTCAGCGCCAAGCTGGAAGCGATGTGCTGTGGCATTGGGGAGACAACGGCGCATTCAAGTGTTTCGTCATGGCGGAACCGAAAACGAAGTCAGGCGTAGTGATGTTCGCAAACAGCGAGAACGGACTGGAAGTGGCCAAACCAGTGATAGAAGAAGCCATGGGCACGGAGTCACCAGCCTTCGATTGGCTCAAATAACAAGCACGCCCCCAAATTCACGGCGGCAACGGCTCGTTCTCGCGCAAGGGTTCGTAAGGCCCGCGTGGTTCTATTCCCTGCTCACTATTCCCTGCTCACCGCCTTCGCCGTCTCACCAAACTACAAAATTCCCGCCAACCCCTTCCATCCACTCCACTTCCGCGTCTCACATTCGAATGATAAAACTATAGTACTGTATATTTACAGTAATAAAATTCCAAGGCACCATGCTCTATGATTCGGCGCCGCTCCACGCCCCCTTCGTTCCTTCCACTCTCGATTTACCACCCACCGCTCCACTACAATTCTCCGCGTACACGCAGGAAACGCCGCAAACCCTTTCCTCTCATGCCGTTACTTCATAACCAGCGGATACCCCGGGGGTGGGGGTCTCCCGTCTTTCTCTGCTACTCTTGCAAGCCTCCCGCAACTTGCTGAAAACTCAACCACATTAAGTCCTGTATTTGGCACTCTTACGAGTCGCGACAGTCCTAAGTCTTTTTTTGCCACTCTTACAAAAAAACACCGGGGGTGGGGGCACCTTCTTCAAAGCGCCAGCCTCTGTTCTCGCCACTCACCACTCGTCGCTCGCCACTTCCGGTATATCCTTTGATCGTGCTCGAACTCGACTGCGGCCAGGACTTCGACCCCTCGCGCGACGAAGACTTCTTCGCCGCTCTCCCTCCCCGCCCCGCCGTCTGCCTCATCGAACCGCGCGCCGAAAATGCCGAGCCCTTCCTCATCCGCACGCAGGATTTGTGTCGCCGCCTCCAGCGCCTTCTCGGCCCTCCCGACCCGTCCAGCAAACGCCTCAATCTGCGCGATCTCGCGCGCGCCATCCGTTACCGCCTTACTGGCTCGAAATTCGAGCAATCGCTCACCTACTATCACCACGCCAAACAACTCTTCCCCAAGCGCTATCGCGCCATGATGCGCTTGCGTCCTCCCGCAGTCCTCAAAATCAGCCTGCGCAATGACTATCCACGCTGCTACGTCACCCGCCGCATCCCCGTCGACGATTCCGGCTCGCCAACCGCAGGCGCGTACTACGGCCCCTTCCCTTCCCGCAAATCCGCTCTCGCTTTCTCCGAGCAGGCGCTCGACCTCTTCAAAGTCCGCCGCTGCCAAATCAAAATCCGCCGCGATCCGACTTTCCCCGGCTGCATCTACTCCGAAATGAAAATGTGCCTCGCTCCTTGCTTCGCCGGATGCACTAAAGAGGAATACGACATCGAAGTCGGCCGACTCGTCCAATTTCTCGACACCAGTGGCAACTCGCTCCGCGCCACCATCGAGGACGACCGCGAGCGCGCCAGCGCCGACCTCGATTTCGAGCGCGCCGCGCAACTTCACAAACGCATCGAAAAACTGGACGACGCTCTCCGCCTCCGCCCCGAACTCGCTCGCCGTATCCAGGATCTCAACGCCGTCATTCTCCAGCGCGCCGCCGAAGCCCAAACCATCGGCGTCTTCGCCATCCACGCCGGTCGCCTCGCCGAACCCTTCTTCCTCCGCTTCGCCGAAATTGCCAGCCAGCCCCGCTCCGCCGAACACATTTTCAAGGACTATCTCGAAGCCAACTCAGTGAAGACAAATCTCCCGGCCAATTCAGAAGATGCAGTAGCTCTCGCGCCATCGCCGCAACCTGCCGAAAATTCAGGACCCGAGAAATCTCAGCCTCTCTCGCAAAGCGCCTCCCGTGAAGAACTCAGCGAACATCTCGCCCTCGTCTCTCGTTGGTTCTACAGCAACCCTTGCGACGGTGAGATTTTCTTTCGCGAAAAGGACTGGCCCTACCGTAAGATTCTCAGAGCCTGCAGCAGGCTCCTAAATCCGAAAACCGCCGAGCCGCTTGCAACGGAAAAAGCGGTGTTAGAAAAAATAAATCCGGACGCGCCACCGCAAGAGAGAACATGACCAAATCCGCCACGCTCGCATCCACAAAAAAATACGCCAACCGCTTTGCGGGCCACGCCGCCGATGGCCACTTCCGCGAAGCCCAAGGTCTGGTCATGTCCTCGCTGGGAATCGGTACGTATCTCGGCCAACCCGACCCCAAGGTCGATGCCAGTTATACCGCCGCCATCGTCGCCGCCGCCGAATCCGGCATTAACTTCATCGACGCCGCCATCAATTACCGCTTTCAACGCAGCGAGCGCAGCATTGGCGCAGCCATAAAGCAATTAGCCGCGAAAGAATTTTCTCGCGAAGAACTCGTCGTCTGCACCAAGGGCGGCTATCTCACTCCCGACGGCTCCATGCCCGCCGAGCCCACCGAATATTTTCTGCACGAATACATCCGGCCCGGCATCTTCACGCCGAAAGACCTCGTCGGCGGCAGCCACTGCGTGACGCCGCGCTTCCTCGAAAATCAGCTCGCGCGCAGCCTGCGCAATCTCCAGCTCGACTGCATTGACGTCTACTACCTCCACAATCCCGAAACACAGCTCAGCGAAGTTTCCCGCCCCGATTTTCTCGAGCGCGTGCGCGATGCGTTCATTTTTCTCGAGTCCGCCGCCGAAGCCGGCAAAATTCAGTTCTATGGCATGGCTACCTGGAACGGTTTCCGCCAGGAGGCCAAAGCGCACGACGCCATGCAGCTCGCCGAATTCGCGCAAATCGCCGCCGACATCGCCGGCGAAAAGCATCGCTTCCGCTTCGTGCAATTACCTTTCAACATGGGAATGACCGAAGCGCTCACACTCGGCAATCAATCCATCGGCGGGAAGATTCGCACTATCATGGAAACCGCCAGCGATTTGGGAATCACCCTCGTCGCCAGCGCTTCCCTGTTGCAAGGACAAGTCGCGCGCAATTTGCCGCCGTTCGTCGCCCAAGCGCTCGGCCTTGCCAACGACGCGGAGCGCGCTTTGCAGTTTGTAAGATCGTCGCCCGGAATCACCACGGCTCTGGTGGGCATGTCCCATGTCGAGCACGTCCACGCCAACGCCAAGCTAGTGAACGTCCCGCCTGCCACGGTCGATCAGTTTACCCAACTCTTCTCCCGCGGCGAAGGCGCCTGATGATCAGTGCCCGTGCGTCACGCATTCTCGCCGTAGGGGCGGGGCTTGCTGGCACTGAGCTTAAAAACCGTGTCATTCCGTCTATAACGACGTCGGTCCTGTCAAGACAAACCTCTCCGGGCACTTCCTGCGAAGTGTTTTCTCTTCACTTATAAGAATCTTTTTCTTCCTCGCGACCAAGGTTCGTGCCGTAATC
>JBARJI010000018.1:0-85845 GCA_049800195.1 Candidatus Acidiferrum sp. | reverse complement strand
CGCGGGATTCCCACTTTCCCACAGTCTCAGCAACAACGCAGTGGACCCCCTTTGAAGAGAAGGAAAACAATGCAAGCGGACACATCACGTGCTAACAAAAGCGGACATCTCGACTTGCTAACAACAGGGAAAACTAACGGAAAAGTCGGCCCTTCTTATTGTTCAAGCGCCGGACGGATTCGCCCGAGCGGCTTTAGCGAGAACCGAGTTAGAGGGCCCCGAGTGCGCACGGCCACTCACCCTACTGTGAGTTCAAGGGCTAAGCGGCTACTGCTGCTTCTTGGGATCCGAGTCAGCTTGTTGGGAGTCGCCCTTAACCAATTCCGTTTTTACTTGAGCTTTTTGTCCAGCCACGACATCGATCTCGGTTTCAAACGTTTGATATCCCGGCAGCTCAATCTTGATCTTGTGCTTTCCCGGGCTCACCAACAAGGAGTGAAATCTTCCTCCGAGTTGGCTGGCAGGGCCAACGTAGCCGCCATCGAGATAGACAGCGGCGCGTTTTGGTTGAGCGGAGATCCTGAGTTCCGCAGTTACATCGGGGGTGGTCGCGCCGGGGATTAAGTGCATGGAGACTTCAATGTTCTGGACTACCCCCGGCTCGATGACGATATCCCGGGTTAAATCTTCATAGCCTTTCTGTTTCACGACGATGTGGTGTTTGCCCGGCAATAGCGGCACTTTCTTGTTTCCCCTGAATTCCTTGACGTAGCCAACGTAATCGCCGTCGATCCACACGCCGGAGTCTCTGTCCAGCTGGGTATCGCCGTCAAACTGCACTCCGCCCATGATTTTGCTCTCTTGTGCGGCAATACGCGTTACACCGCCCGGAAGAAGAAAAAGCACTGCCACAGCCACTGCGGGCCCGAGCTTCCATAGTTTGAACATGATTTACCTCGCATTAAGGACGGGAGTCCATTTTAACCCGGATGGGAAGGCGATGCGCGCTAAAAACAATCATATTCGGGCAGAAATATTCAAAGTATGCAGGCAGAGATTTCATGGGTAGCGTACGCAGCTTTTTGAGAGGCGCTGATGATACAGTGGAGAACGCGTTGGCGCGCTGGGCGAGCCAGTAAAGCGGTGCGCCGCGCCCTTTCCCGATGAGCAAGGATTATCTCGACGCCGCAATGGAAATCGCCCAGGAGGCGGGGAAGATCCTGCGCGAAGAGTTCACCCGTCCCGTGCAGATCAGTTACAAGGGGGACGTTGATCTAGTCACGCAGGCGGACAAGCGATCCGAGCAAGCTATCGTCACGCGCCTGACGAGATATTTTCCCGAGCATTCGATCGCGGCGGAGGAAGGTAGCGGCCACGAAGGCGGCACGGAGTTTCGCTGGCACGTCGATCCATTGGATGGCACGACCAATTTTGCACATGGGTACCCGTGCTTTTCGGTCTCGATTGCCTTAGCGCAGCGGGGCGCGCTACTCGCCGGCGTGGTCTACAATCCGTTTTACGAGGAGCTGTTTGCAGCTGCGCGTGGAGGGGGCGCGACGTTGAACGGGAAAAGAATTTTCGTTTCGAAAGTCGATACACTCGCCACGAGCCTGCTCTGCACGGGTTTTTCAGTGCACAAACGGCAGGCAAGTCCTAACATTCATTACTATTGGGATTTTACTTTGCGTTCGCATGGAGTGCGCCGAGACGGATCGGCCGCGCTGGATCTCGCCAGCGTCGCCGCGGGCCGCTTTGACGGATTTTGGGAGTTCGGTCTCAAGCCGTGGGACACCGCCGCCGGAGTTCTGTTGATTGAAGAGGCGGGCGGAAAGGTCAGCGACTTCAACGGGCAACCCTATCAACTTGGGGGCCCCGTGATTCTTGCGACGAACGGCCTGGTTCATGACGAATCGCGGGCTGTGGCGCTGGAGATTTCTCAACGCGATCCGGCGGCTCCCCTCAGCCTTTAAGACGCTCCATTTACTGCAATTTCCTCTTACAAAATGCTTTGGTCGGGCTTACGACTTCTTAATGCCGCCCAAGCTAACTTTTTTTGGCAACATTGCAGCGTGGGGTGCGTTTAGAAGTGGTGTGAGTTCCATCACCGATATTTCCGTTGCCAAGTACTGAAACTGCAGTGAGTTATGGGATCGGAGAGATATATGCGTGCGCTCCTGGATAAAAGGATATCCGTCTTGGCGCTAGTGATTGCCTTTCTCTTTGCGGGCACAGCTCCCGGGGTCCTGCTTGCAGACGGTGATAAGGACAAAGACAATCCGCCGGCAAAAGCCACGGCAGCGAAGCCGGACGCGGCAGCCGCTGGATTGACGGAGCGGATGCTCTTGGACCGCATTGAAGAACTTGAGAAACGAGTGGCGGAGCTCGAAGCAAAGGAGCCGAAAGGCGGGACAGCGGCTGCCCCAGCGGAGGCGGCTAAAGCGAACGGAGTGGCCAGCGGGGCGGTCGCCGGGAATACTGCCGGGGTGAGCGCGACCCCAGCGCCATCAGCCAATGTTGCGACCAGCGCGAGTCCGATTCAGCCCGGAACGATCTCCTCTGCTCCACCGAGTCAGGATCAGACCGCGCCCACAAGTACCGCTGCGGTTGCGACAACTCAGAAGCCTGCGTATGTTGAGCCTTTTTCGGATGCAGACTGGACCTGGCTGAACGGCAGCCCGCGCACAAAAGAGATATTTTGGGACACGAAATTCTTCACGCCCGAAATCAGATTCGACACGAATTACGTAGCCGACTTCAACCATCCTACAGATCACACCATTGACGGTTCGAGTGAGCTGTTTCGGTCCTATGAGGTCCAGTTGGAGCAACTCGGCCTGGGTGGCGACTTCCACTTCGACAATGTGCGAGGCAGGTTCATGACGCAGCTTGGTATGTATTCGGTGACGACACCACGGAATGACCCGAGTCCAGGGCACGGCCAATGGGATTTGGATGACGCCTACAGGTATTTGTCGGAAGCTTATGGCGGATACCACTTCAATGTGCTGCACGGCGTCAATGTCGATGCGGGAATCTTTTTGTCCTATATCGGTCTTTTCAGTTACTACAATTTCGACAATTGGGCCTACCAGCCTTCTTATGTTTCTTCCAATACGCCGTGGTTCTTTAATGGCGTGCGCGTGCAGATTTTTCCGACCAAACATTTGAAGATTGAGCCGTGGTTCATTAACGGCTGGCAATCTTATGCGTCAGCCAATCACACGCCGGGAATTGGAGGGCAGGTTAAGTGGACTCCGGCGAGCTGGATTAACATTATCTCCAACAACTACGGGGTGGGCGAGGATGACCTGTTCACCCCGGGGCGCCGGCGCATCCATACCGACAACAGCGTGGAGGTCAAATACTTCGACAACCCGGAGAAAACGCTGGACAAAATGGCTTTTTCGCTCACCGGCGACTTGGGCTGCGAATTCGGGGCTGGAGTAAGTTGCTACACCGATAAGAAGGGAGGGCCGAAGCAAAGCTTTGTTGGTTACATGCTCTACAACCGGTTCTGGTTCCACAGGGATCTGTTCGGGCTGACTGTGGGCGGCGGCCAGATCAACAACCAGGGACGCTATCTCGTCTTACTGCCTCCCATCGATGGAGAGACGGCCATTACAGCGGCGACGAATTCTCCCTACTTTACCGAGAATCCCGGGAACCCCTTCAAAGCCTGGGATTCTTCCGCGACCTTTGACTACATGCCCAAGCAGTACATCACGTTCCGCTGGGAGTATGATTATCGCCACGCGAGCGTTCCCTATTGGTCAGGCGCGGGAGGTATCACGCCACCAGGCGGAAACAACGGATCTCCTCAATTCTACGTTTGCAGCAATGGAAGCTCTTCCGGCCAAATGATTCTGGGGCCTGCGGAAACGGCTTGCGGGGGGGGAATCAATAGCGTCTGGTTCCCGGACCTTCGCAAGGATGAATCCTTTATTGATTTGTCGATTCTGGTGAAATTCTAGCCGCTCCGTGGTTTGTTCGCTCGGTGGGCGAATAAAACGCTGAACGCGTTGATCGGAGGAGTGCACGAGCGGCACAGCTAGTCCATGATGGGCGTAACTTCAAGCAGATTCATTGGTCACCATCATCCCGTCTATCGACAGCCTGAGCGATGGAGGAACATTTCTGCTCCTGCCGGTGTGGCGGGGCAGCTATTTCCCCACAAAACGGTCTACTATCAGGCTGGATTGTGTTAGTTCCCGGGCGTTCAACTCACCTTTCTTGTTTTTATCCAATCGTTCGAATTCTGCTGCCATAAATTTCATGAACTCCTGTTTGGAGACCATGCCCTTTTTGTCGGTATCCATAAGGGCCAGCAATTGCTTGACACCGTCCTCACCCATTGCCAGTCGATCTTGCGGCTTCGGAACTGCTGCTTTTTGTGCGACTGCGTTCCGAAGGATGCAGCCCGTCGAAACCAGCACCCCGACGGCAACGACTACCCGCAGCCTGTTTGTTCTCATCAGCATGAATACCTCCTTGAAGTCTTCGCTTTATCCGAGGACAGGACACGCTATCTTTCCGGATCTGATTTGAATTAGCTGGGAGTGCGGCGTCGACCTCCCGGATTTGGCGAGTGTATAGCCACGCGCTGGGAGCTTGTTTGTGCAAAATATTGATTGATGCAATCTAAATTATTTGAAAGCCGAGGCCGGAGCCGGCCAAGAGTGCCCCTTCTGTTTTGATCGGGGACTGGATTAGGAGCGCCGGCTTATTGTCTTGTTTTCGCCGCGCCGGCGCCGTTGCACAATCCGTCACGATTAGCCCAATTCCAGGTCAATCATCCTTCCGAGTGATGCAGCATGGATATACGTTATAAAAGCGGCCGCGGGACATAACCGTGGCACTCCGGAGGAGGCTTTTCGCGATGTACAAGGTCGTAGCGCTAGTCACAATGTGGTTGGCACTTTTCCCAGCGTGGAGCCCTCCCCAAAATGACTCGCTAGGAGAATGCTTCAAACGCTGCCAAATGCCGCCGCAGGATACGGACATGAAGCGGCAGGAGATCGTGAACCTGGAAAGAGAAGCCGCACACGCCATTCAGCAGAGCGACGGCACTTTTTTTCGTCGAGTTTATAGCGAAGAATTCGCGGGGACGCTTTCCCGGGGAGAGCCCGTCGATAAGGCCGGATTTATCAACGCGGTGCAGTCGGCGGCAATTAGGTATCAATCCTTTAACGCCACGGACATCAAGGTGAAGATTTACCGGGATACGGCGGTGGCAACCTGCCTGTGGTCCTCGCGTGGGATTCTGAGGGGGCAATTTGTGAGCAGCCAAATGCGCGCCATACATGTCTACATTAACGGCGGAGACGGTTGGAGAGTGATCGCCGGGCAAGAAAACCCGCTGCCGCCCTACATGCAGCAAGTCCTTTAACGTCTGATTCGGTCAGAGGCGCGAAGGCGGTCTTTCCTAGGTTCGTGTGAGTTTCCTCAGGAGGGGCGGGGTTGAGTTCCGATTTGGCAGTTGCTCCGATGGCTCGTTGTTGATCACTCGTAACGCAAGGCGACCATGGGGTCAACGCGCATGGCTTGCCGCGCAGGAACGTAGCAGGCGAGCAGCGCCACGCTTATCAGCAGAAGGGCCACGGCGCCAAACGTAATCGGATCAGTGGGTTTCACCCCATATAGCAGACTTGCAATCAGCTTCGTCAATGCAAAAGCACCAAGCAGCCCAAGCGCGACTCCTGCAAGGGCCAGTTGCGCTCCGCGGCCGATCACGAGACGCCAGATATCGCCCGGTTGCGCGCCCAGCGCCATGCGGATGCCGATTTCGTTGGTGCGCAAACTGACGACATAGCTCATCACCCCGTAAATGCCCATCGTCGCGAGCAGGAGCGCGAGGCCTGCAAAAATACCGAGAAGAAAGGTCGAGAAGCGGCGCGGCGAGACGGAATCGGAAAATAGAGTGTCGAGAGTCATGACGTGCGTGACAGGCAGGTTGGGATCAAACTTGTGAATTTCGCCGATGGCGGTTTGCGCCAATGCGGCCGGATCTGACGCCGTGCGAATGACCATGTACCGCGGCCAGCCTTCGCTCCAATAAACGTCGAGGGTCGGCGGCGCGTCGAGGCCGTATTGATGTACGTTTCCGACGACGCCGACGATGGTGAGCCAGCAAGGCTTCGGATCGAGGGAACAGAAATTGAGGCGTTTTCCAATGGGATCGCCGCTCGGGAAAAATCTTTGGGCGATGGCTTCGTTTACGACGATGGTTTGGGCGCCATAGTCGTGTGCGTCGAGGGGCCGTCCCATGCGCAGAGGAATGCCCATGGCTGCGAAATAGCCGGAGCTGGCGCTGCGCGTTTCCGCGATGGGGCGCGCGCCGTTGGGCGGAAGGGGCTGGCCTTCCACCATGAATCTAGACGCGGACCTCATCGACGTACCGAGAGGGAGAACCGTGACGCCGCCAACGGCTTTTGTTCCGGGGAGCGACTGAATTTTCTGAGAGAGATCATCGAACTGCAGCGACTGCTTGCGAATCAGGTCGAGCTGCTGCTCGGTCGTCATTTTGGAGAGCACTTCTTGGGGGACCTCCGGCTGATCGACTTCCAGCGCCAGAATGTGGTCGCGCTGGAAGCCGGGATCGACTTCGACGAGGCGATGGAAGCTCCGAATAAGCAAGCCCGCGCCGACGAGCGGAACGAGGGCGAGCGCAATTTCGGAAATCACCAGGAGGCTGCGAATTTTCTGGCCTCCGGCCGCGCCTGCCGATCGTGTGCCCTGTTTCAAGATGCCTTGCAAATCTTGCCGCAGCGTTTGTAGAGCGGGAATAAGGCCGCAGACGAGTCCCGCGAGAAAACTGACGGCGAGCGTGAAGCCTAGCACCGGAAGATTGAGCGCCGTCTCTCTTGCGCCCGCGAGATCGGCGGGAACGAAAGCGTCCAGGACGCGGAGACCGGCGGCGGCGAGAAGAATGCCCAGCGCGCCGCCAAGTAGCGAGAGCAGAACACTCTCTGTCAGAAGCTGTGCAAGGAGGCGCGAACGGCTTGCGCCTAGCGCGACACGGAGCGCAATTTCCTTTTGGCGAACGGCGTTGCGCGCCAGGAGCAAGTTCACGATGTTGGCGCACGCCACGAGGAGCACGAGTCCCACGGCTCCGAGGAGAACCAGCAACGCAACCCGCATTTTTGCCGCCGAGGGATTTTCGAGCGGCGCCACGAGCACGCCCCAGTTTTTGTGGGTGTCCGGAAAGGCTTGTTCTTCCTGGCGATTCAATGTGACGAGTTCGGCTTGCGCTTGTGAAATGCTGACGCCGGGTTTCAGGCGCGCGAGGATCGTGAAGTCGTGATGCAGATGACTCGTAAGGTCGTCGCCGTATTCGCTGATAGGCATCCAGAGGTTGGACGTTGGCGCCAGCTGAAATTCGGCGGGCAGGACGCCAATCAGCGTGAAACCTCTTCCATCGAGCAGGACGGTGCGCCCGACGACGGAAGGGTCGGAGCCGAAATGGTTTTGCCACAAGCGGTGGCTGATCAACACGACTGGTGGCGTTCCCGGTTTGTCTTCTTCGGGATGGAATGTGCGTCCCGCGACCGGGCGGATGCCCAGCAAGGGGAACACTCCGGATGTGGCGAGGCTCGCTTCGAGACGCTCGGCTTGCCCGTCACCGGTTAAATTAAATCCGCTTGGCGGGTCCACATAGGCCGCCATTTGAGAAAAACTGCTTGCCTGGCGCTGAAAATCTTGAAAATCGCCTGCCGACATGGGGGTTTTCGGAAAGGCCGGGAGGTATGTGTTGGAGACTTGAACGAGCGCTGATGGTTCTCGATACGGGAGCGGACGGAGCAAAACATTTTCAACGACGCTAAAAATCGCGGTATTCGCGCCGATGCCCAGCCCTAGCGTCAGGATCGCAACCGCGGCGAAGCCGGGACTTCTGCGCAGAGCGCGAAAGGCATGCCGCAAATCTTGCAAAAGGGTTTCCATCACATTCCTTGCCCGCTGCGCTGGTAGACGCGCGTGCCACAGGGGCGCGTTTCGCCCGCATCGATGTATTACGATGCCATAGGAGCGACCTTTGTTGTTCTGAATTATGAGAGTTGGCGAGCGGGATTATCGTGCCCGAGATTGGCGGGACGGAGCGGATTCGAATGCGTGGAACTCAAACTCTAGAAGTGCGGGCAGATATTCGGCAAAATAGGTCCAGTCGTGGCCGCCAGGATACAAATGAAATTCATGCGGAATGTGGCGCGTGGTAAGCACTTTATCCAAGGTTTTCGCCCCGGCGTCAAAGCCATAATCATCCTCAGAGCCGCAGTTAAAATAAATCTTTAGTCCCGTGAGATTCGCAGTGCGTGCAATGGTCAGCGGGTCGTTGCGATCCCAGAACGCGGGATCAAAAGGCGAGCCGAAAGCCTCGCCGAGCACGCGCAACTGGTTGATCTGCAAAGTATTTTCCGCGCTGACCATGGGGAATTTCTCGATCAACGCCGCGCTGAGCGCCCCAACGGCGATAAAGAGTTGGGGATGCTGAAAGGCGAGATGCAGAGCGCCGTAACCGCCCATGGAGATTCCCGCGACGCCGCGCGAGCTGCGGCGCGATTCGGCGCGATACCGTTTTTCGACTCCCGGGATGAATTCACGCAGGAAAAAATCCTCATAGCGATGCCGGCCGTCGCGCGAGTTGATGTAGAAGCTGGTGCCGCCGCCGGGAGTTACGATCAAAAATTCTCCCAGTTGATGCTGCTCCCATAAATCCTCGACGAGATTCATTCCGCCCGAATGCACTAGCATTTGCTCGTTGTCGCCCAAGCCGTGTAGCAAATAGAGAACAGGATAGTAGCGCGTTTTTTCGGTGGCGTAGCTGGGAGGAAGCAACACACAATATGGAATGGGGCGGCCCAGGATTTTGCTTGGCAAGGAAACACATTCCGCACGCCCGGTGGCCCGGGCGGCTGGCGGCAGGAAAACGCTTGCAGGGCAGCCCAACAGCAGCGCCGTCAACCCGGCGCGCCACAATTTATTCATACCGCAGGGCCTCGACCGGATTAAGCCGCGCGGCACGCGATGCCGGATAGAGGCCCGCGGCAAGGCTCACGGCGACGGCAAAGACGATCGCGCCGAAAACCAGCCACAGCGGAACGGAAAACACGTGTGCGGAGGGTAGATTTTGGCGGTGCAGATAAATGTTTGTGCCCCAAGTCAGGGCTCTTCCAATAAACCAGCCAAATCCCACTCCCAGAATTCCGCCGAGGAGTCCCATCACGCCCGCTTCTACAAAAAACAGCTGTTTCACGTCGCGGTCAGCCGCACCCAGCGCCTTTAGAATGCCAATCTCGCGACGCCGCTCCAAGATGGCCATCACCAGCGTGTTGATGATTCCCAACGTGGCCACGGCCAGAGCCAGGCTCCCGAAGATCGCCAGCAGAAGATCAAAGATGGTGAAAAACAACTGCAAATTGCGCGTCGCATCGAGTAATGAAAAGGCGCCGAAGCCCATTGCTTTAATGGCCGTTTCGATTCCTTCCACTTGCGTGGGGCTCTTCGCGCGCACCGTCAAGCTGGCATAGACTGGTTTTCCATTAGTAGCGCGCACGGCGTCGCGCAGATCGTTCACCTGTGCCGCGCGCAGCGCCGACGCCACCTCAAGCGGAATCAGCAAACGACCGCTTCCAAATCCGCCGAAGCCCGCTGCCGGTTCCGTTTCGACAATCCCCACAATGCGCAGTTTTTTCTCGCGTGGAACGATGGAAAATCCACTGGTGCCAGCACCATTGACATCGCTGCCGTCGTCCGCACCACTCTGCGGCGGGAGCGCCTCGCGCTCCGCATAACGCACCACCAATTCTTTTCCGAGCAGCGTCGCCGTCTGCGGAGACAAATCCTTTGCAAGTTCGATTTGCAAAATCGCTTCATCCGCGTTCGGCCCCGAGAAGAAACTTCCTTGTATTCCATCGAACGCGCCCGTCGTCTGAGCCGAAGCCGGCACTCCCGCTACAATCGTCGAATAAGGAATTCCGTTGTAGCGCACTTCCGTTGGAAACCGAATCTGCGGATAGACTTCGATCACGTTTGGCAGCCGCTCCAATTCCTTTCGCGAGTCATCATCGAGAACGCGCGGCTCTTTTTCTGGAGGGGGATTCACGACGCGCCGCATCCCTTCGAGATTTCTCCTCTGGGTGACGATGACCGTATCAAACAGTCCGGAATTTGAGAGCCGCTTCGTCGCCAAATTTTGCAAGCCTACGCCCAGAGAAAGCATCGCGACCAGCGATGCCACTCCTACGGCGACACCTAGAGTTGTCAACGAATTTCGCAGCACTGCTTCCCGCAGATTTCGCAGCGCGAGTTCGCCGAGGTCCCGCGCCTTCATGAGTTCACCTCATTGGCCGCCAATTTTCCGTCCGCAAGCGCTACAATGCGATCCGCAAACCGTTTCGCGAGCGGCCGCTCGTGCGTCACCATCACAATTGTCATGCCAAGCGCTTTCTGAATGTCTTTCAGGAGCACCATGATCGATTCTCCGGTGGCGCTATCCAGATTTCCCGTCGGCTCGTCGGCAAAAAGAAGAGTGGGCCGGTTAACCAGCGCGCGCGCCAGTGCCGCACGCTGCTGCTCGCCTCCAGACATTTCGCTCGGCCGGTGACTCAGACGCTTCTCGAGACGCACGCGCTCGAGCGCTTCCTGCACGCGTTTCCCGCGCTCGCCGCGATCCACCTCCGCCAGCCGGAGCGGCAGCTCGACATTCTCTTCGAGCGTCATGCGCGGCAGCAAATTGAACGACTGAAAAACCATGCCCACGGTCCGGCTGCGGTAGCGCGCCAGCTCGAGTGAACTCATCTCGGAGAGATTCTTCCCGCTCGCGAAGATCGCGCCGCCGGTCGGATGATCCAGGCCCGCCATTAAGTTCAGCAGCGTCGATTTTCCGGATCCCGAGCTGCCCAGTAGCGCCACGAATTCTGCCTCGCGCACGTCGAGCGTCACGTCGTCGACCGCTCGTATCAGCGCGGAGCCCATTTCGTAATGCTTCGAAACGTGTTCCACGCGCACAGCCATGCCGTTAGCAATTGCCATCATCGCCTCTCGATGGTACTACGCATGGCACGCGCTTCGAGTTACCAACTGTTTTGCTTGGGACATCTTGAGGAGCGGCTTAGCAGAAAACGCGCTTTATTAAGACGGACCTCGTCCAAGGCTCGCAAACCCGTGCAACCGGCCTGCAACAGACCTCGATATTTCTCGGCCAAAGTCCTAGATTCCTTGCCATATCGGCTTATGGAAGATTGATGGGCGGGACGCGCCGCTCACACCGAGCATTCGCTCTTCGCCCCGCCCCATTCCTTATCGAGGCAAAGTTAGAAGCCGGTTTAGGATTTCTTGGACTCGGTTGTGGACTTCGACGGCGTCACTTTAATTTCTGTGGCGATTCGCTGCTTATTGGTGAAGTGGTAGTAAACGGTGGCCATTTCTCCCTTATCCAGCGTTCCTTCCTTCTTGGTCTCGGAATTAAGGACAAACTTGGTGTTTTCTTCTTTGCCTTTCCACTTGTGCTCTAGCACCAAATCAGAATCTGTCACAGAAGATATAATGCCCATTCTGTGATAAACCTCCGGCTTGGTTTTCGCCTGCGTGATCGTTTGCGTGGTCGTGCTTTTTGGCGAAGTGGTCCGCGCCGAGATGGTAGCTCCTTCGCCGCACAACAGCATGGCGGCAGCAAGCAAAATGAAGTATCTGGTTTTCATCAAAATCCTCCAGATAGAGTTGGGCCCGACTGCTGTTTTGTAGGATGCCAACGTGAAGAATCAGGTTGGGAGGTGTTTTCGCGAAACCTTCATTCTGTGCGCCGTTGAACGGGCTGAATTCGTCGGCAGATGCATTTCAGCACAATCGCGGCAGGAAGTTGCTTTGCAAGCGGCGTTCTTCTTCTATACTTTCATTGATCTATCTGGCGGCGATTTAACGGGTCTTACTGACTGTCTCAATCTGGTGACGGCATCGGAAGTGGCACGCGGCGGCGAACCGAAGGAGGTCTGCGTGGCGGAGATCGAGAGCTTCGATTTGATCGTGATAGGCTGCGGTCCTGCTGGAGAAAAAGCCGGCGCTCAAGCCGCCTATTTCGGCAAACGAGTCGCCGTTGTTGAACGCGCGCCGGACGTCGGCGGAAGCTGCATCAACACGGGCACCGTTCCAAGCAAGACTTTGCGCGAATCCGCGCTCTATTTTTCCGGGCTGAAGCAGCGCGGCCTCTACGGCATCGACTACTCGCTCAAAGAAAACTTGACTGTGCAGGATTTCATGCACCATGAACGCGCCGTCGTCGAAATGGAGCGGCAACGCATCTTGAAAAATCTGGAGCTGCATGGCATCGGCCTTATTCGCGGCCAAGCGGCCTTCGAAAATGGTCACACCGTCGCCGTCACTGGAGAGAACGCCACACGCCGCCTTCGCGGCGATGTCATTCTCATTGCCACCGGTTCGAAGCCGCACCGCCCTCCCGAAATTGCTTTTGACGACGTCCATACCTTTGATTCGGACACTTTTCTGCAAATGGACCGCATTCCGAAAAGCCTCGCCGTCATTGGCGGTGGCGTGATTGGCTGCGAATACGCATCTATCTTCGTGGCGCTTGGGGTTGAAGTTACGCTTGTTGATGGCCGGGACCGGCTGTTGCCATTTCTCGATAACGAAATTTCCGATCGCCTCCGAGATTGCCTATCCGCTCTCGGCATGCGTTTCCTGTTCAACGAGCGTCCCGCGAAAGTCGAGAATTCTGCCGCTGGCGTGCGGCTTTCGATGAAAAGCGGCAAGACCCTCGAAACCGATGCCGCACTATTCGCGGCCGGCCGGCGCGCCGCAGTCGACGGCCTTGCGCTTGAAAAGGCCGGCCTCGCGATCAACGAGCGCGGCTACATTACCGTGGACGACAACTACCGCACCAGCGTCCCGAACATTTATGCCGCGGGTGATGTGATTGGATTTCCCGCTTTGGCTTCCACTTCGATGGAACAGGGGCGCGTGGCCGTCTGCCACGCGTTCGGCTTTCAGTACAAACAACGCGTCGCGTCGATGCTACCGATGGGGATTTACACGATTCCGGAAATTTCCGCCGCCGGAGAAACAGAAGAGTCCTGCAAGGAAAAGAAAATCGACTATTGCGTGGGACGCGCCCACTACGAAAATAACGCGCGCGGACATATCATCGGCGACACGGCTGGCATGCTCAAACTCATCTTTGCGCGTGCTGATCGCAAACTGCTCGGCGTAAGCTTGATCGGGGAAAGCGCCACGGAACTCATCCACATTGGCCTGATGGCTCTCGACCATGGCCAATCCATCGACGAATTCATCGAGCAGGTTTTCAACTATCCCACGCTCAGCGAGACCTACAAGTACGCGGCTTACGATGGACTCGGCAACCTCGCTGGGCACAAGCTGCGCGAAGGCTAGCCCGCCCGAACAACTTCTGGCATTCTCAAGGCCGGTGGCAAAATGAAGCCCTGCCTTTCATTCTTGTTAGTCTCTGTTGCCTCGGTAGGTTTGGTTCTCTTTTCCTATCAAGCTGGTGCGCGTCCAGGCCCACAGGAGAAGGAACCTCCGCGTGCTTATCTTGGCTTCGATCTCAACATTTTTCCCGGCGCGGCAGCCCTTCCCATTTTGCGAAAGACGTTTGCTTTCGGTGGCTATTGGCTGAGTCCTCCTCCCGGCGAAAGGTCAAACACCTGGCTCGGAATGCGCGAACTAATGCACTCGCAAGGATTTGGCTTTCTGCTGCTTTACCGCGGCAGGGAAACTCGCGAACTAAAGAGCCAAGCGGCCGCGATGCAAAAGGGAAGTCTCGATGCTCGAAATGCGGCTGAAGCAGCTAAAAAAGAAGGTTTCCCCGCACAAGCGGTCATTTTTCTCGATATCGAAGAAGGTGGCCGCCTGCCAGACAGTTATCACGTCTATTTGGGGGCGTGGACAAAGGGACTAGCGGAAGCTGGTTATCGTTCCGGCGCCTACTGCTCCGGAATGCCCGTCACGGAGGCGCCAGGCGTCACGATCACGACTGCGGACGACATCCGCACCCACTCGCCCGCGGCGGACTTTTCTTTTTATGTTTACAACGATGCCTGCCCGCCATCCCCGGGCTGCACATTTCCACAAAATCCACCGCCTCCGCCAAGCAGCAGCGTTTCTTATGCGGCCCTATGGCAGTTCGCGCAATCGCCGCGCCGCATGGAATTTACGGCGCATTGCGCGCCAGGTTACCACTCCGATGGCAACTGCTACGCTCCCGGTGATACTGCTCACGCTTGGTTTCTTGACGTTGACTCTGCTAGTTCGGCCGACCCTTCGAATGGCAGATAGCCTGCCAACAAAAAGAGGGCGGTCAATTGACCGCCCTCTTTCCTCGATTCGCGTTGTTATCTACTTAGATTTGCCCCATGCCGCCGTCGACATGCAATTCCTCGCCGGTGATGTAGGAAGAATCCGAAGATGCTAGGAACGCCACAGCCCCAGCGACTTCGTCCGGCTGACCAAACCGCTTCATTGGCACTTTTGCGGAGATGTTCTTTGCGAATTCGTCGATCGCTTCTTGAGGCAAACCGGTCCGGCCGAAAATAGGAGTCTCGATGGGTCCGGGCGCAACCGCATTGACGCGAATGCCGCGGCCAACGAGTTCCGCCGCGCTGGTGCGCGCCAGGGAGCGCAATGCCGCCTTGGTCGCCGAATACGCGCTCGCGCCTTCCGTACCCTTGATGCCTGCCACGCTGGTGTTCAGAATGATCGAAGCCCCGTCATTCAGGTGCGGAATCGCTTTCTGAATCGTAAAATAAGCGCCCTTCACGTTCGTCGAAAAGTTATCGTCATAGATGGCTTCGGTGGTTCCCTCAAAGGGAGCGAACTTCGCCACGCCGGCGTTTACAAACAGAATGTCGATCTTTCCGTATTTCTTTTGCACAGCAGCGTAGATCTTGTCGATGTCTTCCAACTTGGAAACATCTGCCCGGATGGCCAGCACGCCGTTGCCGAGCGTCTTGGCGGCCTCGTCCAGCGTCTTTTGATTGCGTCCCGCGATCACTACATGAGCCCCTTCTTCTTGCAAACGCTTTGCCGACGCCAGCCCGATGCCGCTGTTGCCGCCGGTCACCACCGCTACTTTTCCTTCGAGTCTGTTCATGGTCTTCTCCTTATGTGTCGCCGCCTCAGTAAATCCTGACCTGGGAATCAGCTTGCGTCACTCTTCCCTAGGTTTCGATACTTAGATGATTGTCTAAACGATTGGTTGCAGCTCTTTTCGAGGCATGCCGCCGTGGTTCTATGCCTCGGTGGCCGGAGGGGCCAAATGTTCGCTACACTGAGTGCGGATTATGGACCGCTCCCAGATCGAAAAGATTTCGAAAGCTTTGGCCGACGAGACCCGTCTGATGATTTTTGAGGCCATTGCCCGCGAAAAACAGATGAATTGCGGCGAAATTGTGTCGCTGCAGGGCGTTACTCCAGCGACCGTATCGCACCACCTGAAAATCCTGAATGAAGCCGGACTGGTGGAATGCCACCGCGAAGGCCAGTTCGTTTACAGCCGCACTGTGCCCGAAGTCGTGCAGGAGTACACCCGCGCCCTCGCGCAGTTGGCTCGAGGCAGGATGGAGCCAATTAGGCGCTGAAGCGCGCCCTCAGTCGGTCGGATTTCTTGGAAACTTAAAATAGGGAAGCCGCACTCCGTCGATTGAGATCTGGTCGGCGCGGATATTTGTCGGCGCTTCAAATCCAGCCGCCCCGCCGTTCGTAACATAATCGTCCTGATCGACGCCGTCTCCGCTCACGCCCAGCCCGCCCACGAGTACGCCATTGAGATACAAGCCCGTGCTACCAGGAAAAAAGACGATGCCGCTCTTGTTCATGTTGAGAGGCCCCGGCTGAAATCCCTGGGTGCAAGGATTCGCCACGTCTTGCGTGAAAAGATTGAAAAAAGGCCCCGCGCTTGTGCCGTCAATTCCCGGCGGGAACAAAGGCTGCGCTCCAAAACTAATCGTACGGTTCGTGACGGCCGTTCCAATGGGCACTTGATTCAAATCCGCGGCCGCCCGTGCCGAGCTGTTGAAGTACACCATATTTCTCGCTTTGCTGGCTGCTACATCGATGCTGAAAACCGTTGAATCCTGCATGCGCCGCAAACCGATGATCGTGCCATCCAGGTCGGCCACTGCAATCGTCATTCGCGCTCGAGCGCCAATCGGCAAACGAATGGCGGCCCGCGTTTGATCAGCCGTCGCCTCCGCGTTATTCAAGATCGTTTCAACGTCTGTGGCGCTCAATCCGCCGAGCGGTCCCGCCGCGGGTGTAATCAGATCGCCCTCGGGAGGTTGTCCCGCGCTGTTGGCAGGCGCGACCAGATACGATCCTCCGCCTGCGACCGGCCCTGCCGAGAGGCCCGCAGGCAGCGTCGTCTGTGTCAGAAAGGGCAGTGTGACTCCCGCGAGGGAAATCACTCCGGGAGCCGCTGGTGTTGGCCCAAAAGAATCCGACGGACTGGTGCGCTGCGTCGTCGATCCAACAAATGCCGCGTATTCCGCTACGTTGAGATTGCCCGAGGAAGTCACTACACCAATCCCCCCAACAACTACATTCTGGTAAAAAATCGGCACGCCGCCGGGATTCACTGCCAACGGATTCGAATCCATCACGTCAGCTTTACCCGTGATCACGCCCGGCCCAAAACTTCCGCCCAGCGCGAGCGCAGGCGGGATCTGGCTTTGGAAAGCCGCGCTATTCACCAGCATGCACCCACGATTCGTATTTTCGATCCCGTAGAGTGCAGCGTTCGCCGCATTCGTCACGCCCGGTGGGAAATGGATGCCGCTGATAAAGCGCACCGTGCGCGAGGAGAGGGGCGCTTGATCGTTGCTGAAAAACGCCCCCGTTCTTGCCAGCGCTACGGCGACATCGTTTGCATCCACAGTTTGTCCGAAATTCCCTAGCGTCGTCGCTGGAGCGTTCTGGGTGCGATAAACCCCCAGTATGAATCCTGCGCGGTCCACGACCGCGACAACCATATCCGCATTCGCGGAATTTAGGGCTGCCTCCACGATGTTCTGCACATCCGCAACTTGCAGGGGCTGTACCGATGCGACCGGAGGCGGAGACACGGGCGCGCTGCTTCCTCCGCCGCAACTCACAAGCAGCAGTGCCAGAACGCAGGCAACCCCCATCGCCAGCAAAATGCCCACTGCCAGCGTTTTTCGACGCCGTTCCAGGGCGAGATGTGCCGCGACCGGCTTCCGGATCGAGTGTTTCATTGGCATGGGGGCATCTTCCTTAGTAACACGCCCCCTCAGACCCCTCAATCGTTGGCTGCCCGCGCGGTTCCTATCGGTGAACGTATTTGTGCCCAATGCGAGATGTTATCGACTGTGTTCATCCTTCCCGTAAATGCGTTGCCCGCCGCGGGCCGATGTTGTTAGCTAGAATGCGCTCCCTTTTACGTGCGCAAATTCTTCCAGGCCGCAGGCATGCTCTTTGTCGTTTCGCAAAGCTATCGATGTGTTGGTCGCCCGGCTCGCGCGGGCGCTGGCGCCATGCTTGCCTTCTTCGCGGTGGGGAGTGTCTCCGGCGCACAACAATCCGCACCTGGCCAGCTGACCCAAAGCGCGGCCGCAGCACAAGGCACGCTCCAAAAATCCAGCGAACCGGCCCCTGCGCAACGCATTCCGCGCCAGCAAGCGCTAAGCACCGCCGCCCTCGATGGCGTCTTGCGGCAATCCATTTCGCCCACGGAATCGCGCCCGGTAGTCGCGGCTCAATTGATTCTCCGCAATCTGCAAACCGGCCAAATTGTGCGTGCCAACTCTTCCGCTGAGGGCGTCTTCCGCATCCTTCTGCTCGTGCCCGGCCGCTACGAATTTCGCGCCGAAGCCGAAGGCTACGCTCCCTTCGCAATTCCCGATCTTGCACTCAACGCCAACGAAGTCACCACGCTGGAAATTTCTCTGGTTAGTACGAGCAGCGAGGAATTTCGCTCGCGGCTTCCCCGCCTTCCCGAGCTTGGTCCCGCCCTCCCGCCCGGCTCATCCTCGTCTCTCGGCAGCTATCGCGAGTTTCGTCATCGTCTTGATTCCGATCCGAAATACATCGTGGAACTAGCGCCCGAATACCTGCCGCCCGTCGCCGATATCTATAATGTCGTGCCCAATCGCTGGGCTCTCAATCAACCGGATTATCGCCGCTATCCAGAAAAGGGCGAATATCCTTACACCAAGCCGCACTGGTACGACCCTTTCAATCGCAACCGCTTCAAAGGCGATGAGCCGATCTGGCCGGAACTTTTCGGCCAGCAGGTCTTCTTGAACATCACCGCTTCTTCCGAGACTTTCTTCGATGGCCGCCGCGTCCCTTCGCCCAGTGGCGTCAGCGCCGCGGAACCCGGCAGCTCCGGCTTTTTCGGCCGCGGCGAGCAAGCTTTTGTCGATCAAACCTTGCGTTTCAGCTTCGACCTCTTCCACGGTGACGCGTCCTTCAAGCCCGTCGATTGGCGCATCCGCATCACGCCTGAACTCAGTCTCAACGATCTCGACGTGCGTGAACTCGGCATCGTCAGCCCCAATGTCCTCGCCGGTACCAACCGTTTCGCCGACCACCTCGGCTTTCAGGAAGCCTTCGCCGAAGTGAAGCTGCACGACCTTAGCGACAATTACGATTTCATTTCCGCGCGCGCCGGCATCCAGCAATTCAACGCCGATTTCCGCGGATTCCTCTTCGTCGACGAGCAGCCCGGCCTGCGCATTTTCGGCGATTGGGACAGCGACCGCATCGAGTACAACGCCGCCTACTTTCAGCAGCTCGAGAAAAACACCAACAGCGGACTCAACACCTTCAACCGCCGCCACCAGCAAGTCGTTTTAGCAAACGTCTATGTGCAGGATTTTTTCTTTCCTGGTTACACCGCCGAGTTTGTCGGTGCCTGGAACAAAGACGATCCAAGTATTCATTATGACGACAACGGCTTTCTTGTGCGTCCCGCTCCTATCGGCAGCGTCGTCGATCAAGGCCCCGGAGGCGGTCCACTCCCTCATGGCATTCGCGTCGGCTATTTTGGCTGGCTCGGCAGCGGTCACATCCGCCGCCTCAATGTTACGAATGCCTTTTACCAGGCAGTCGGAGAAGACACTTTCAATCCCATCGCCGGGAGGCCGGTCACCATCAACGCACAAATGGCCGCTGTCGAGCTCTCCTACGATCACGACTGGATCCGCTACCGCGTTTCCACTTTTTATACCTCCGGCGACGCCAATCCCCGCGACGGACGCGCTCGCGGCTTCGACACCATCGACGATCTCCCAAACTTCGCCGGCGGCATCTTCAGCTTCTGGAATCGTGAAGACATCCCGCTTCTTGGCGCCGGCGTTCAATTGACCACCGACGGCAGTCTCATTCCTTCTCTCCGTTCCAGCAAGGAAGAGGGCCAAGCCAATTTCGTCAATCCTGGCATTTTCATCGCAAATGCCGGCGCGGATTTCGACATCACCCCCAAGCTCAAAGGTTTTGCGAATTTCAATTACCTTCGCTTTGACCACACCGAGCCGCTCGAATATCTCTTGTTCGAATCGCCCATTCGCCACGGAATCGGCGAAGACTGCGGCGTCGGCGTGACCTACCGCCCTCCGCTATCCGAAAATATTATTCTCACCGCCGGCGCCTCCGCCTTGCAGCCGGGCGCCGGTTTCAAGGATATCTACACGAGCCGCACGCTTTTTTCGCTCTTCGGCTCCTTGAAATTTACGTTTTGAGGAAATGCGACGCATGATCTCGCCCCACAAATCAGGCCGATCTTCTCTGCGAGACCTCTGCGCTATCTTCGTCTCTGCGTTATCTTTTCTTTTTGTTCTTTACGCCGAATCTTCCTCGAAAGTCCACGCGAAGCCAGACGCCACGTCCGTGCGCGGCCAATCCCCAGAAGACGCCGCGAGCAAATCGACAGGCTGCATCTCCTGCCACACCTCGACCGACGAACCCACGATGCATCCCACAAAAACCGTCTTTCTCGGCTGCACTGATTGCCACGGCGGCAACTCTTCCGTTTCTGTCGCTGCTGCCATCGCCCCAAATTCCCCCGAGTACAATGCAGCCAAGGAGAAGGCCCACGTCCAGCCGCGCGATCCCAGCTTCAAGGACCGCTCCGCTTTGCCCGAGCGCACCTACACCAAATGGCTCAAGGAATCTCCCGAATTCATTAAATTCGTGAATCCCGGCGACCTTCGCGTCGCTCCAGAAACCTGCGGCGAGGCCGGGTGCCACGCCCAGGAAGTTCGCGCCGTTTCCACCAGCATGATGACGCATACAGGCCTTCTCTGGGGCGCCGCGCTTTACAACAACGGCAGCTTCCCCTATAAAGATACTCATTTCGGCGAAAGCTACAATCGCGATGGCCAGCCACAATCCATCAAGACTTTTCCGCCTCCCACGTCCGGGGAAACGCGCACCAAAGGCGTGCTCCCCGAACTCGAACCTCTCTATCGCTGGGAAATTTCTCAGCCCGGAAATATCCTTCGCGTTTTTGAACGCGGCGGCGAAAAAAAATCCGAACTAGGCAATCCTAATCGCGAAGAAGATCCCGGCAAGCCCGACGACAAACTCAGCGATCGCGGTCTTGGCACCGAGCTTCGCACCGATCCTGTCTTTCTCGGTCTGCAAAAAACGCGCCTCGTTGATCCCGTCATGTCCCTGCCCGGCACCAACGATCATCCCGGCGACTATCGCGCCAGCGGCTGCAGCGCGTGTCACGTAATCTACGCGAATGATAGCGATCCGGCGCATTCCGGCGGCTACGCAAAATTCGGCCACTCCGGTTTCAGCGCCTCGTCCGACCCCACCATTCCCAAAAACGAGCCCGGCCATCCCATCAAGCACGTTTTCACAGTCTCCATTCCCTCGAGCCAGTGCATGGTCTGCCACATTCATCCCGGCACGAATATGCTCGCAACCTACTTCGGCCTCACTTGGTGGGACAACGAAAGCGACGGCGACAAAATGTATCCGCCGCAGCAACGCAATCTGACCGAAGAACAACGCTATCAGTCCTTCTTGCGCAACCCCGAGGCCGCCGCCGCTCGCGGCCTCTGGAGCGATGAAAAATTCCTGGAAAATCTCGGCAGTGCCGAATTCAATGCCAAGCTGAAAACCACGCAATTTGCTGATTTCCATGGCCACGGCTGGGTTTTCCGCTCCGTCTTCAAGCACGACCGCAAAGGGAATTGGCTCGATAAGGACGGCAATCAAATCCCCTTCGATGATCCGCAGCGCTTTTCCAAAGCCGTCCATCTCGCGGACATCCATCTCGAAAAAGGTATGCAGTGCAACGACTGCCATTTTGCCCAGGACAATCACGGCAACGGCAAAATCTATGGCGAACCTCGCGCCGCTGTCGAAATCGATTGCATCGATTGCCACGGCACGATTCGCAGCAAAGCTAACCTCATCACTTCCGGCACCGCTGCTCCCGAAGGCGGACGTCATCTCGACACGCTGCGTACACCCTGGGGCCTTCGCCGCTTCGAATGGCGTGGGGATGGCGCGTTAATCCAGCGTTCCATGTCCGAACAAGACAAGCAGTGGGAAATCGTCCAGACGCTCGACTCCATCACTCCCGGCAACATTCACTTCAGCTTGAAATCGTTTCGTGCCAAATTAATGACCAAGGACGGCACCGTCGCGACGCAAATGCCGCAAGATGACGAGCATCTCGCCCACGCCAATTCCTCCATGACTTGCTATTCCTGCCACACTTCCTGGACGCCTACCTGTTTCGGCTGCCATTTGCAAATGACCGCCAACGCCCGTCAGCCCATGCTGCACAACGAAGGTCTCACCACGCGCAATTACACCAGCTACAATTTTCAAGTTCTCCGCGACGACATCTTCATGCTTGGCGTTGACGGCACTGTCACCGGCCATCGCATCGCCCCCGCGCGCTCTTCCTGCGCCATCCTCGTCAGTTCGCAAAATGCGAACCGCGACTGGCTTTACTACACGCAGCAAACCGTCTCCGCCCCGGGTTTCTCCGGTCAGGCATTCAGCACCTTCGTTCCCCACACCGTCCGCGCGACGGAAACGAAGCAATGCAGCGATTGCCACGTCTCCGCCGCCAACGACAACAACGCTTGGATGGCCCAGCTTCTGCTGCAAGGCACCAACTTCATGAATTTCATGGGCCGCTACATTTACGTCGCCACCGGAAGCAAAGGCCTCGAAGCCGTCGCCGTCGCCGAACACGATGAGCCCGAAGCCATCTACGGCAGCGACCTCCAACGCGTCGCATATCCCGACGACTACAAGAAGTTCGTCGAGCGCAATCGCGAAATCTCAACTTCCTTCCGCCACGAAGGCGACGCTCTCGATGTACAAGCGCGCGGCGAATACGCCTACGGCGCAACCGGCACAGGCGGACTTCGCGTCTACGACATCGCTAACATAGACAACAAGGATTTTTCCGAGCGCATCATCACCGCGCCCGTCTCTCCCATCGGCCAGCGCCTCTTCGTGCCCACGAAAGACGCCGTGGCCATCGCCTCGCCCACCACTCTCGCCGTCGATCCCCTCCGCCGGCAACTGCCCGAAAACGAAGAGCAACCCATCCATCTTCTCTACGGTTTTCTTTACGTCGCCGACAAACAGGAAGGCCTCGTCGTCATCGGCAATCCCAATCTCAAGTCCAGCAGCCCCGGCGTCGGCACGCTCCTCGACGGCAATCCCTCCAATAATTTCCTCAAGCGGGCTCTCGCCTTCAATCCCAACGGCATCCTCAACGGTGCCCATCGCATCACCATCGCCGGAACTTATGCCTATATCCTCACTGACAAATCTCTCGTCGTCGTCGACCTTGACAATCCTCTCTCGCCTCGCGTTACAGCCACGATCGGCGCGCCAGAACTGGACAATCCTCGCGGTGTCGCCGTGCAGTTCCGCTATGCCTTCGTTGTGGACCGTTACGGGTTGAAGACGCTTGACGTCACGGACCTGGCGCATCCGAAGTTGGTAGAAAATGGAAAGGTTGCGCTAGGCGATCCTCGAAACATTTATGTTGCGCGAACCTACGCGTACGTAGCCGACGGGAGATTTGGTCTCTCCATAGTGGATGTGGAAAATCCCGAACACCCGCGATACGAACAGGAGTACAACGCTAACGGGGTTATCAACGACACAAACGACGTAAAAATCGGCATGGTCGCTGGCAGCGCCTATGCCTTCGTCGCCGACGGTAGAAATGGCCTCCGCATTTTGCAAATCGTCTCTCCCTGGGACGACCCCGCCCATTTCTCCGGTTTTAGTCCACGCCCCATTCCCAAGCTCATCGCCACCGCGCGCACTCTCGGCCCCGCTCTCGCCATTTCCAAGGGCATCGACCGCGACCGCGCCGTCGACGAATCCGGCAATCAGCTCGCCGTCTTCGGACGCCGCGGCGCCCGCCCGCTCGATCGTGCGGAAATGCAGCGGCTGTATCTTCATTCCAGCAATGGGACTTTTTATTCCGTCACCGATGAACCCGTCGAACGCCTCCGCCCCCAGAAAGAGGCATCCTCCTCTTCAATTTCCTCCACCTCTTTGGATTCTGTCTTGGCTCGAGCCCGCTCCTGGCTCAATTCTCTTTACTGAGGTTATGACCATGAATCGCCGGAAATTCCTATCTTCCGCTTTCAAGACCGCTTCCGCCGCCTCTTGCGTTCCGCTCCTTGCGAATGCAGTTCACGCTCTCGTTCCTAGACCAAACTCCGCGCAGCCGCGTCCTTCAAGCGCCGAACCTCCCCAACTCGCCATCACCATGGATGATCCCCGGCTGAAGCTGGACACCGGCCTCCAGTGGCCCGAGGCCAACTCGCGCATCTTGAAAGCTCTCGATAGTCGCGGCGTCAAAGCCGCTCTTTTCGTGTGTGGCATGCGTGTCGACGAATACGAAGGCACAAAGCTCCTCTCCGCTTGGGATCAGTCCGGCCACATGATCTGCAATCACTCCTATTCCCACCTGAACTATTGCGGGCCAACCTCTTACGCGGACTTCGCCGTTGACTTCCTCAAGAATGAAAGAATCATCGCTCCCTATCAAAATAGAAAGCCTCTCTTTCGTTACCCCTTCCTTAAGGAAGGCGACACCGCCGACAAGCGCGACCGCTTTCGCGCGCTCCTCAAAGAAAGCGCCTATCGCGTCGGCCATGTCACCATCGATACCTCCGATTGGTATGTCAATCAACGCATGACCGATCGTTTGGCAAACCAGCCTAAAGCCAGCATCCAGCCCTATCGCGATTACCTGATCGCCCACCTGCTTGACCGTGCCGCTTTTTACCGCCAGCTCGCCATCGACGTCGTTGGCCGCGATATTCGCCACACCCTGCTCATTCACTACACCACGCTTAATGCCCTCGTTCTTACTGACGTTATGGCTGCTTTTGAGAAAGCCGGATGGCAGTGGATCGATGCCTCCCTGGCATATCAAGACGATGTTTTCAACAGTCTCCCCAAAACCCTCCCGGCAGGGGAGAGCCTCATCTGGGCGCTGGCCAAGGAGACTGGCCGTTTTGACGCCCGCCTCCGCTACCCCGGCGAGGATGGAGCGTACGAGGAGCCCAAGATGAACGCTCTGCGCCTCTGAAAGGTGCCGTCTCGATGATCTGCAACAGTTTTTTCACCTTTTGTTCGCTGTCGGTATCTCCTTCTAGACACACCTCTTGCCCCTTTTTGGTGCCTCAAACACCGCCCATCTCCTTTCCTTTGTATCCTTTAACCCTAAGGCACATCTAACCGAGGTGTAATCTGCGGTTCACGCTTTTGACGCATAGCACCTATCAAAATAATTCGTGGGGGCACGCCGCGCATTCAGGCTATTGTATGAGTGTAGGGGGTACTGGCACCGCACCAGCGCGGGCCAAGCTTGCCAAAGGCGAGCTCCTCGGACGGTAAGAAGGAGTACTAGGACATGCTTAAACAGTATCTTCTGGCTAGCGATTTTGACCAGACTCTCAGTTTCAATGACTCGGGTGTCGTTCTCTCCGAGCTTATCGGTTTTCATGGGTTCCACGACAAGGTCAAGGGCCTCGCGGCCATGAACCTTGTCCAGCAAGGCGCCGAACTCAGCTATCTGATTCTGCACGACCCGGAATTCCGCCGCGTTCGTCGCGACCATCTGGTCGAAACCGGCAAACGCATTCGTCTCAAGCACAACGTCGCGCTTTTCGCGCGCGCGCTAGACAATCTCTCGGAAGGCTACAAGTTTCATTTCAACGTCATCTCCGCCGCTCCGCAGGAAATCATCCAGTCGGCGCTCGAAGGTATCGTGCCGCCGCAAAATATCTTCGGCACGCGTTTCCGTTATAACGAGGCCTCCGGCGAAGTCGAGTCCATCATTCGCGCCTCCGCGGGCTGGGGCAAAATCACAATTCTCGAGGAGCGGCGCGCCGAACTCAGCATCAGCCACGACCACATCATCTACATGGGCGACGGCAGTTCCGATCTTCCCGTAATGATGCATGTCAACCAGCACGACGGACTCACGATCGCCGTTTCCGAAGCCAAATTCATCTCTCGGGTCGCGAAGCGTACCGTCTTAAGCGACAACGCCATGAGCGTTCTCGTCCCAGTTCTCGAAAAGGTTCTGAACTGGGACTCCGCACACATCCGGCGCCTGTTCACTTCCTACGGCTTGAACCTGCTCGAGTGGGACAAAGTCCGCACCGACATGCTCACCATTCAGGATTCTGCGGAGCCCCTAGCAGCTTCCACCGTCCAAGCCCACTAACTTTTCTTGCGCAACAAAAAGGGCGGCTGTCCCTTCGTAGGCTAGCCGCCCCTCTTTTTTCTGGAAATTCAGCAGCTCACTGAGGGCTAAATTTAAATTCGATGACCTCCGTAGTTTCCCTCGGACCGGGCTCGAATTCGCTTTGCATCGCTGCTCGTTCGGCCTCCGCTGCCAGCAGTGGATGGCCGCCCACAATGTGCGTTCTTTTCACCTTGCCGTCAGCCCCAATCGTAACTTCGATTTTAACGCTCCCCGAAAGATTCAATTTTCTCGCAAGGTCGGGGTATTCAGGTTTTCCAAGCACCTTCACCTTACGTCTTGATCCCGTGCTCTCCCCTTCTTGAGCCCGCAACAAAACTGCTCCAACGCATCCTACCGTAACCGCCGCGAGCAAACACAGTCCGACTATTCGCTTGAACTCTTTCACGATCATGTCCTTGAAGCCGGAACGTCCGGCGAAGTGAACCCCACCCGTCAATTTGCACTTCGCAGACCAGACTCCCCGCAAAATCGCGGCAGAGAAAATTTTCTTAGAAATTCATTGGTTTCACGAACTTGCAAGGACCCCCCGAGCGCACGCTGAGCCCTCTTTTTCCCGCTTTATCTCATATTCAAACGTTTTAAATCAAATCGTCTCGATTTGAGACATCATGCTCTCAGCTACTCGCACCGTTTTGATCCCTATTTAAATCTAGCTCCGTGTCAGCATCCACCTAGAATGCCACAGTGGTTTCCCACCTCACTTTGGCCAATCCTCTTCTTCGGCTACAATTCCGATGGAGGTCCCATGTCCAAGAAATCCATTCTCATGCTCATTGGCGATTACGTCGAAGACTACGAAGTGATGGTCCCATTCCAAGCTCTCTTAATGGTCGGGCACACTGTTCACGCCGTTTGTCCCGGTAAAAAATCCGGCGAATTTGTTCCCACCTCCATCCACGATTTCGAGGGCGATCAAACGTACACTGAAAAGCGCGGCCACAATTTCGTGCTAAACGCTACCTTCGATCAAATCAAGCCCGAAGACTACGACGCTCTCATTATTCCTGGCGGCCGCTCGCCGGAATACCTGCGCATCAATCCTCGCGTCATCGAAATCGTCCATCATTTCTCCAAAGCCAATAAACCCCTCGCCGCCATCTGTCACGCGCCGCAAATTCTTGCTGCCGCGGACGTCCTCAAAGGGAAAAAGTGTAGCGCCTATCCCGCCACCGGTCCCGACGTAACCATCGCCGGCGGTACTTACGTCAGTCTCCCGATGACCGACGCCCTTGTTGACGGCAATCTAGTTACCGGCCCGGCCTGGCCCGCGCTAAACTCCTGGCTAGCCAAATTCCTCGCCGTCCTCGGCACGCAAATTCAACCATGAAGGATGGATGACGAGCGTCGGTTGAGCACGACGCCCAGATTCTCTCCCTCAATCCGAACCGCTTTCTAAATATCCGCCGTGTATGGATAATTGTTGGTTCACTATTCTTCGGAAAGGGCGATCCCAGTCTCATGGCCAACATCAATATCAAAAAAGGCGTTATCGGCATTCTTACCGGCGGCGGCGACGTCCCCGGCTTGAATCCCGCCATTCGCGGCGTCACCATCCGCGCGCTTCACGAGGGCTATCAGGTTATCGGTTTCCGTCACGGATGGGCCGGCCTTGTCGACATGGTTCGCGAAAAGGATTACGACAATTCCGACAATTTTATGGTCCTCACCCAGGAAGTTGTCGAACGCGCTGCGCGCACCGGCGGCACTTTTCTTCACTCCTCTCGCACCAATCCCGGCCGCGTCGGCAAATCCAGCGTCCCCGCCCATCTGAAAAATACCTTCAACGCCGAAAAAAATGATCTCACTTCCGAAGTTCTCAAAAATCTCGCCTGGCTCGGCATTGACACGCTCATCCCCATTGGTGGCGACGACACTCTCAGCTACGGCGTTCGCCTCCACAAAGAAGGCTTCAAAGTCATCGCCATTCCCAAGACCATGGACAACGACGTTCCTGGCACCGACTACTGTATCGGCTTCAGCACCTGCGTCACGCGCACTTTGCAGCTCGTCAACGATCTCCGCACCTCCGCCGGTTCCCACGAGCGTTTCATGGTGATCGAAGTTTTCGGCCGTTATGCGGGTTACACTGCCATGCTCCCCACTATGGCTGGCGCTGCCAACCGCTGCGTCATCCCCGAATACAAATTCAATATCGAGCGCCTCACCGAAATCCTTGTCCATGACCGCAATCGCAATCCCAGCCGCTACGCGACCGTCCTCGTCTCCGAAGGCGCAATGTTTGAAGGTGGCGAAATGGTTTTTGAAAGCGACGCCGCCGACGCCTACGGCCACAAAAAACTAGGCGGCATCGGCGATCTCGTCTCCGATCGAGTCAAAGAACTCTCCGCAAAATTCAACAAAGGCAAAACAGTGGACATCGTCAATCAAAAGCTCGGGTATCTGGCTCGCTGCGGCGATCCCGATGTCGTGGACTCCATCGTTCCCATGGCCTACGGCAATATCGCTCTCGAACTTCTCCTCAAGGGCGACCATGGCCGCCTCGTCGTTCTCCATAACGGCAGCTACGGCAATATCCCCATTGAAACTATTACTTCCACCAAAAAGGTCGTCGACATCAAGGAGCACTACAACACCGAGCGTCTCCGCCCGCAATTTTCCAGCTTTCAAAACAAACCCCTTTTCATCATGGGCAGCTAATTCGAATTTCCGGCAAGAGTTTGGCCCATCGGGATCACGCGAACACACCACGCGCTTTGCTTTGTAAAACTAGCCACCTTCTGCTCATTTTGTTGGTAGTTTCAAACTGCGCGGTCGCACTCTAGGTCCGTTTCGTCATCCGAATTACGGGCAGCGACAATCCATTCTTCAAAGGAACCTCGATCTTCTCTACCCCAACGTACCCCTTCGTCCCAAATAATTTCGCCCCCGTCAACGTCGCGCCCATTTCGTAGCTCGCAAAACCCGCCGTGCTGGCTGCGATTTCGCACGCCTCAAGAATTCTGCTTCCAATCCCACGTCGCGCCCAAGCCGGATGAATAAAAAACGCCCGTATCTTCGCTGCATCCCTCTGAGGGTCCAGCAGGGTGTCCTCTCGCCCTGTCCAGTGGTCGCTGCCATAGAGCGTCTTCCGCTTGCTCCAACCTCCGCATCCCGCGATGACCCATTCCGGTCCAGAACTTCTCCTCTCATCCCCGCCCTCTGCCAAAGATGGCGCATCCGCGCTCATGGCTTCCGCTACAAAATATGTTCCATCCGCGATCAACTGGCTATCCACTCCAAACACCGTTTCCAGCGCCCCATCCATTTGCTCCGGCGTATAGTCCTCAGTCTGCAGCTCTCTCACGGAAGCTCCAATCAATTCCTTCAGCGTTGGAACGTCCGCCGCCACCGCTTTCCTAATTCGAATTCGCATCTTTTTCCTAGTATCCAAACGTAACTCCCCATCCAACGCCCCTTGCATCGAAAATGTCCTGCCTTCCAGGAAGATTCAGCGCCCGCCATTTCGCAACGCCGGCAAAATGAATGTCGCCTTGATTTCTTTCCTCTTCGACCAATCGTGATAGGTGTGGCATTCGAAGCACCTCGACTCCGCGTGCCCCACACCCTGCGCATGGCAAGTCTTGCAAGTAGCAATCCCCGGTAACAGCACGTCGCTCGTCTCCGTGCTCGTCAGCGCCTTCTCATGGCAGCTCACGCACGAGAATCCGCGATGCGCATCGTGATCGAATTTCGCATGCGGCATCCATCGCACCGTCGTTCGCGCCGCTTCCACAGCGGGCAAACTAGCCTGCCCCGCTCCCATCGTCAGCGTGTGGCACTGCTTGCAAGTCTTCCGCCACAAAAGCTCCTCGGCCTCGCCAGTCCGCACAGCTACCCACTCCTTCGGCGTATAGACGCGAACGCCTGCTTGCAACGGCTTTCCCGTTAAATCCCGCCCCGGTTCGCGCGTCTCCCGCAATTCGCCCGCGTGCCCCGCGATATACTCGCTGAATCTCTTCACCAGAAACGCGTGTACCACCTCCGGCTTGTCGTGCGGCACTCCTTCATTAAATCGTTTGTCAAACGCCAGCGAATGGCATCCCGCGCACGACGTTGCGAATTTCACCGGCGCCATCAATTCGCGTCCCGTCATCGGTCGGTATCCCCACAGGGCTCCAGTCGGCAAGGGAATTGTTTCTTCGTTCTCTGAGTACGTCGGCTCGGCCGAAACATATCGCGCATCGGCGTAAGTCCAGCTTGCCACCTGCGAAGTTCCACGTTCACTTCTCGCCTGAATCGAACCTTGCGCCGCCACTGGCCGGTGGCAATCCCCGCATTCCAACTGCACGTTCGGGCCGTTAGGCCCGCGCCGAATCGGCTTCAAGTGAATCGCATGGTTCACCTTGATCGTTCCCGGATCGCTCGCCGGCACGCCGCCCTTCGTACGCAGCGCCGCGAATTCCGGATGCCCCTCTTCAAAGCTGTAAATGTGCGCCGCGTAACGTCCCGCGCCGGCGCTCGTCCTCAAATCCCCGTGGCACGTCGCGCAACTCTCGTTCTTCGCTGCAACAATATTCACGCGTCCGCGGTGTTCTGTATGGCAAGTCGCGCAACCGAGCGTCTCCCTTTGCGTCGCATGATGAATCGGCCCATCGTGGCAAGACAAGCAAGCCGCATCGCTGGCCTTCGCCGAAAACGTCCCCGCCGTCTGTACGTGGCACGCCGCGCACTGTGTCTCCAACACCGCGTGCGCCTCGCTCATCCGCCCGCTCGAATACACTGTAGAATCGCGCGAAAATCCATGCCATACGATCCAAACCAGCGCCAGCGCAGGCAGCACCGCGCTCAGCCAAAACTTCGCGCGCTTCAACCGCGTCGGCCTCTTGAAATAATTCAGGTCGATCCGCTGCGCCAATTTCTTAGTTGTTCGTGTTCTCGCCAAGAGTCACTCGCCGCCCGCCACTTCTTCAATACCGCAAAGCCATCACTGCATGCACCGCCCCCAGCAAAATCAAAGCCAGCGAAAGCGGAATGTGTACCAGCAACCACCCGTGCAACCAGTGATGCAGGCGCTCCTGCCGCACAAGTTGCCGCGCCTCGTCGCAAATATCTTCCAAATCCTGCAAAGTCGCCTGCGCCGCTTGTGGCATCAGTGTCCGCAATCCGGCAAACACCCCATGCGCCTTGTCCGCATCTCCCAGCCGCGCTCCTCTCCTTTTTGGTTCCTCAAGGAACGGCCGCATCTCCCCCCAATAAAACTTTCGCAAAGGCGCGCATTCCTCTTCGCTGAGCACCACCGTCTCCCCCGCGGCCGCGACGGCCGCTCCGCTGCTCGTCACAGCCATTGTCCGCGCCGCCGTAAATCCTCCCGCGCGCTGCACTTCTTCTTTCCCCGCCTTGCTCAGTCCCAGCGGCCCGCAAATCGCCTCCACTCCCCGGTCCGCCTCTTCGCGCAGCAGCTTCCGCACATTTCCGATTTCGTCGTAAATTGTTTCCAGCTTGACGTCCGCCGTCATCACTCGCGGCAGATAATGCTGCAGCGCCGCTCCAAACAAACCGCTCAACACCGTAATGATCAGCAGCCACATCAGCATGCTCGTCAGTGTCCCGCCAAAATGAAATCCTCCATGAAATAAAATCACTGGCAAGCTCAGCAATCCCAGCCACAAGTGCCCGCGCATCCACGCTTGCGCCCGCCCGATCCGCCAAACAGGCACCCGCTTTCGCGCGCCCAGCAGCGCCGCGAAAATCATGAACCCGAATCCAATCACTCCAAACGCCAGGCCCAGTATGCTCCCGCCCCGCGGTCCTTCCGGCGCATGCACCGCATACACCACATACACAACTGTAAGCACCGCCAGAATCGCCAGCGATGCAATCGCCCATCCCCGTTGTGTCCTATCGATCCGCACGCCTTCCGCCATGTAGGGTCATCCTTCTGAGGATGACCGCTCGCCCCTTCGACTTCACTCCTTGCTTCCGCCCAACATCTCCGAAAAAAATGTCCTAGGATCCACGCGATGCGCCGCATCATGCGGACAAGCGTAAACGCAACTAGGCTCTTTCAAATGCGTGCACAAATCACACGATGTCGCCTTCTGCTTCACCATCGCTTTTTTCCGCCCCGGCCGCTCCAGGTCCTCCACCATCACCTCGAACGGATGCAAATTGATATTTCCGTACGGACAGTTCCGCGCGCACAGTCCGCACCCGATACACCAATCCTCGATAATCACTTCGAGCGAATTCCGCCGCCGGATCGCTCCCACCGGGCATCCCACCATGCACAGCGGATCGCGGCACTGCCTGCAAGAAGTCGCCACCAAATACTGATCGAACCGCAAACCCTCCCGCACCAGCCGCGTGATTCCGTCGTGCGCGTCCGCGCAGGCGTTCACGCAAGCGTCGCACCGCGTGCAATTTTCCAAATCCAGAATCAGCAGGCTCTGCGCTTCCATCAAACCCTGTGAAAGAAACTGGTCGATCGGCACGTTGCGAACCGTTTGCATCCTCTGCTGGTTTTGCGCGATGCGTTCCGCCGCTACTGCTTCCAACCCCTCGCGCACGCTTGGAAAACGCTCCACCATGTCCCGAAAATCTTTTCCTGAAATCCGCACCACTTCCACGTGGTCCAGCGCCGTGCACGTCGCTGTGCGCACGCCGCCGCCCAGCAATCCGATCTCTCCGAAATAATCTCCGCGCGAGAGATAAGCCAGCACCAGCTCTCCGCCCGGATAAGTCTCCGAAATTTTCACGAAGCCGATGCGCACCAGATAAAAACTGTCCGCCGCGTCGCCTTGCCTCGCGATTACCTGTCCCGGCGCAAATCGCTGCAGCTCCACGCTTTCCTTCAAGTGTTCGATAAAATCCGGCGAAAGGTCCGCGAACATCGGCACCCCGCGCAAATGATTCTCCAGCGCACGCCGCCGGTAGTTCTGGTCAATCTGCGCCCGGAACGTTTTGTTTTTCAACATGATGTCCAAAACGTTGCGCAGCATTTCAAACGCTACGACATCCGTCTCCGCATTCACCGTCGCCGATCGCGGATAAAAATTCATGCATGTCATTTCGCCGAACAAATCGCCTGGGCCAAGTTCCGCCACTGGGTTTCCATAAGCGAGGTCCACCGAAGCATCGATGGGAATCGTTCTGTCGCGCGCCTCTTCATCGCGCACGTCGGCGTCGCGCGCTGCGAGAGTGCTGGTGAGCTTTTTGAACAGTCCTTTTGCTCCGCCTTGTGTTTTTACGTGTGCTATTGGCGCCGAAAGCGAAACGCGCGCCTTGCCCTCCAAAATGTAAAATGCCGTCGAGCCGAATTCCCCCTCCCTGCAAATAATCTCGCCCGCATGAAATCGCCGTTTGACGATGGCTCCGCGGTTCAGCTCCAGAAACGTACCCGAAACGCCCTGGAACACCGGCAATTGCAAAAGCTCTTCTGCTTCGAATCCCTGCGCGTCCGGTCCCGCCGCGATTGACGTGCCCACCACCGTCTTGTTCGTCAGCGCGCCCGTCGGGCACGAAACCATGCATTCTCCGCACGAAATGCACGTCGAATCGCCCATCGGCGCGTTCAAATCGAACGCAATCCCCGCCGAATAGCCTTTCCCCATCCGCCCCAACACAAAATTATTCTTGATCTCGTCGCAGCCGCGGATGCAGCGGTCGCACAGAATGCAAGCATCATGATCCACGGCGATAGCCAGTGAAGAATCATCGATTCCGCGCGAAACGGCCCGTTTTGCGAATCGCGGCTGCGTGATTCCCGCCGCGCGCGCCAAGGTTTCCAATTCGCAGTCGCCCGATTGTTCCTGCCGCGCGCAAGGCGAAGGATGATCCGCCATCAAAAGTTCCAGCAAAGTCTTCCGCGCATTCAAAACTTTCTCGGAATTCGTAACCACTTTCATTCCCGGCTCGACTGGCCGCACGCACGATGCCGTGAGCACCCGCGCTCCCGTGTCCACCACGCAAAGCCGGCAAACCCCCACCGGCGTCTCGTTCTGCAAATGGCAAAGCGTCGGAATCGCCGCCCCGTTCATCCGCGCCGCATCAAACACGCTCGTCCCCGGGGCCACTCGCACGGCTAGCCCGTCGATCGTGATCTCCACAAGCTCCGGCAATCTGGTAATCGTACTCACAATCTCTTTCTTTTCCTCCTCTCTGTGCCCTCTGTGCTTCTGCTAACTCTGTGTGAATGTTTTTCTTTCTTTTTCCTTTGGCCGCATTAAGGCCGTATACCAACGCGCGCGGTCTCCCCAGCCCGCGCCGCAGCCGTAAAACAAATCCCGCTTGGACACTGTCCCTTCAACACATGTGCATCCACCTCTTCCCGAAAATGCTTCAACACGGACTGCACGGGCGCGGGCACGATTTGCCCCAACCCGCAAATCGAAGTCAGGCTCATGGCCTGGCACAATTCCTCGATCAGCCCCTGATCCGCTCGATACTGTTTTTCCGGCACAGCGCCGTGCGTCCACCGCACCAGCAAATCCGTCATCTTCTGTGAGCCCACCCGGCACGGTACACACTTCCCGCACGATTCATTGCGGTAAAACCGCACAGCGTTCAGCGCCATATCCAGCATGCAAGTCGTATCGTCGCAAACCACGATCGCGCCCGACCCCAGCATTGATCCCGCCTCCGCCAGCGCCTTGAAATCGAGCCGCACGTCCACCATCGAGGCGGGCAAATATCCGGACGACGGCCCCGAAGGCGCAAACGCCTTCAGCTGCCGTCCACTGCGAACTCCTCCCGCATAATCAAAGAGAACTTCGCGCATCGGAATTCCCATCGGCACTTCGAATATTCCCGGCTTCGCCACATGCCCGCTGACGCCCACAAACTTCAACCCGCGCGAACCATCCTTCCCCTGCGCTTTGTACCACTCCACGCCGCGCGCCAAAATCTGCGGCACGTTCGCGAATGTCTCGACGTTATTAATGACCGTCGGCTTCTGCCATAGCCCCGCTTGCCCCGGAAATGGCGGTTTGTTCCGAGGCTCCGCGCGCTTTCCCTCAATCGCTTCAATGAGTGCGCTCTCTTCGCCGCAGATATATCCGCCGGGGCTGACAAAAATCTCCAAATCAAAAATCAGTTCGCCTCCTAAAATATTCTTTCCTAGCAGTCCCGCGTGATAGCACCGCCGCAACTCTTCACCGAGAATTTCTTCCTGCAAGTGGTACTCGTGCCGGATGTAGAGAATCCCTTTTTTCGCTCCCGTCACAAGTCCTGCCACAATCATCCCTTCGACGACCAAATGCGGAAGATGCGTCATGATGAAGCGATCCTTAATTGTCCCCGGTTCGCTCTCGTCCGCGTTGCATACGATGTATTTTTCTCCTCCTGGCTGCTTGCGCACCAAATCCCATTTCATGCTCGTCGGAAATCCCGCTCCGCCCATACCGCGCAATTCCGACGCCTTCAATTCCGCAAGAACTCCTTCCCAATCTTTCGTCGCCGCCAGTTTTCGAAGGACTCGATATTTCTCGCCGTCGCCGTAAGGATCGGAAGCGCACTGGACTCGCGCGCGTTCAGAATGCGGCTCCACAACCTCTTCGCCCGAAATGACTGTGCGCGCAAGCGTTTCCGCGGACGCAGCAGTTACATTCGTGAAGATTTCGTCGTTAATGGAAACCGCCGGCGCCTGATCGCACCGCCCGAGGCAAGACACGTCGCGAATCGTCACATCCGCCGGACTGCTATTCGCGAAACGCTGCTCCAGTTCCGCGCGCAATTCGCAAGCGCCATTTAGATGGCAGCTCATGTCCGCGCAAACACGGACATCAGCTTTCGGAGGCGGCGCAAGCTGAAAATGCGGATAGAAACTCGCGACGCTATGAATCTGGTAAAGGGGAGTATGCGAGCGTTGAGAAAGCTCCTCTAGCTCCGTTTTTGGCAAGAAGCCGTAGCGAAGCTGGATAGCTCGCAGGTCGTCGAAGATCACGGCGCGGCGTCTCGCATGGGAAAGCGCCGGGCGAGTCAGTTCGCGCGGCGAAGGTGTAGTACGGATTCTCTTGCATACTACTGGCGCGCCGCCGCGCTGTAAATAGACGCCCGTTGCCTTTTCGCGCCACGCTGCGAAAAAGACAACGCGGCTCCGGCTCCTTCCACACGATAATGAGGCGAACGACTCGTCTGCCATCTCGAATGCGAATCGCCTTCAAATCCCATGGGTTGAGCGCGGCGCTGTGTCTTGCGCTGTGCCTCGCGCTGTCCTTTCCGCTCGCGCTCGCGATTCGCGTTGCTTCCGCGAAAAATCACGACGCCCGGCCCGGTCACTTGTCACTCTCTTCCGCTGACCCGCCGCCGCGTTCTTCGGTGGCCGCATCCGCGAGTGCACCGCCCGAGCCGGAGCAATATATCGGTCCAGGCTCCTGCGCGGCCACGAGCTGCCACGGCAGCGTAAAACCGTTCGCCGGCAGCCGCATTCTGCAAAACGAATATTCGACCTGGATCCTCCAAGACAAGCACAGCCGCGCGTATCAGGCGCTCACCGGAGACATCGCCGAACGCATCGCGCGCATTTTGAAGCTCGATACGAAAGCCGAAGACGCGCCGAAATGTCTCGTGTGTCATGCGCTCTACACTACGCCGGCGCAGCGCGGCCGTCCCTTTGAACTATCGGACGGTGTCTCCTGCGAAAATTGCCACGGACCCGCGTCCGTCTGGCTCGGCCCACACACAACACGCGACTGGACTCACGAAAAATCTGTCGCGGTCGGCATGTACGATACGCGCAACGTCATTCGCCGCACGGACAAATGTCTCGAGTGCCATCTCGGAACGAAAGACAAATTCGTCGACCACGAAATGATCGCGGCTGGCCATCCCGATCTTTTTTTCGAGCTCGATTCGTTTTCCGCCGTCATGCCACGCCACTGGAAAACGCCGCGCGAATCCGCTCCCGGCGTTCCCGCTGAAGACGCGGCGTGGACGGGCGTGCGCGATTGGAGCGCCGGCCAAGCCGTGCAGCTGCGCGCCGAAATGGATCGTTTGACGTGGCGAGCGAAGGGCGAACGCCACGATAAAAAAGACGTGTGGCCCGAATACTCGGAGCTTTCCTGTTTTGCGTGCCACCATTCGCTCGGGTCGGCAAAGGACAGTTGGCGGCAGGAGCATGGATTTCCGGGACGGCGTCCCGGTGATCCCCCGTGGAATGGTTCTCGCTACGAGGTGTTTCGATTGCTTGCAAAGCAAATCGATCCCACGGCCGCGCTGGAACTCGACAGGCAAATTCTGGAGGTTTCCAGCGAAATGTCCAAGCTGAATCCCGATCGCAACGCGGTCGCGGCCTCGGCCACTGCTGCCGCGCCGATTGCGCAACGTTTTGCGGAGCGGCTTGCGGGCATGCAGTACGATCAAGCACTTGTGCTGCGCATGTTGCAGCAAATTTCCGCCGATGCGGAAAGCATTTCTCTCGCGGGCGAGCGCTCCGCCGAACAAGCGGCGATGGCGATGGATTCCTTCTATATCACCTACAGCAAGAACGCCAAGCCCAGCAATGCGGAAGAGGTTCGCGCCGCGATCAACGTGCTCTTCCAGCAGCTGGAAAATCCGTCGGCCTACAATGCCGACCAGTTCGCTGTTTCGCTGCGGCGCATCGGAATCATCCTGCGATAGCAAGGTCTCGTCAAACCCTGCCATAATCCAATCCTGAAACCGCAGCTTGACCAACACTTGACCCAGAAATGATTGCCGCTGGTTCCGTGCGGGAGATCGGATGTCTTGTCGTGAATAGGTTCGAGAACTGGTTTTGTGCCTCCTCGTTCTGGCGCGGCGTGACGCAAAAAAAGGTGCTTCCCTGGCTGCTTTCCGGCGTTGAACTGGGCGATAGCGTCCTTGAAATTGGTGCGGGTGCCGGCGCAGCAACGGAAGAGTTGCGAAAACGCGCAGGGCGGGTAACCAGCGTTGAATACAGTCGCCAACTCGTTACGCAACTTGTTCGCCGCAACAAATGCCAAGATGGCAGTACGGCCGGAAGGGGGGAATCGCTGCAGGGCGACGCGTGCGCTCTGCCTTTTCCAGAAAAAACCTTTTCCGCCGTGATTGCGGTGCTCATGCTACATCACCTGAAGTCCAGAGAGGCACAGGACGCCGCCTTCGCGGAGGTCTTTCGCGTTCTGCGGCCCGGAGGTGTGTTTCTTGCGCTCGAGATTCAAGATGGATGGCTGCAGCGCGTCGCGCATATCCGGAGCACATTTGTGCCGGTGGCCGCCGCATCTGCGCCAGAGCGGCTGGCAGCGGCTGGATTTTCGAGCCTGACCGCAGAGGTTCGCAGTGGTGCATATCGTTTGCGAGCGCTGCGGCCGCGGGACGCCGACAATTCTTGACACGCGGCGCGTTGACGCGGGGTGGCTTGGCCCGTAGCATGAAACGATGAGTTCGTCCGCCAGCCCCAAATTTCCTCCCGGGCCTTCCTTCCGACTGGGGCGCTGGTGGCAGGGCCCGCTGAGCGGGGCCGACCCGCTTGGGTACTTTTCCGGGATTGTCCGCGAGTACGGCGACTTCGTCGGGCTTCGCATTCTGAATTTCCGAATCCTATTCATCAATCATCCGGATGCCATCGAAGAAGTGCTGGTCAATCACCCGCGAAAATTCATCAAGGGCCGCGTGCTGAAGGCCAACAAGCGTGTCTTCGGAAAAGGGCTGCTGACGAGCGAAGGAGATTTCTGGCTGCGGCAGCGGCGTCTTGCGCAACCGGCATTTCACCGCGCCCGAATCGCGGGGTATGCCTCGACGATGGTGGAATACTCCGAGCGGCTGCTGCATGAATGGCAGGACGGGGAAGAACGCGACCTTCACAAAGAGATGATGCGGCTGACGCTGCAGATTGTCGGCAAGACTCTGTTCGATGCCGACGTCGAGCGGGACGCGCAGGACGTGGGCAAATCGCTCGAGCTTCTTCTCCATCTCGGCGCGAATTTCCGGCGTACGGTTTTTGTTCCGCAATGGCTGCCGACGCCAACGAATCTTCGACTGGATCGGGCCATCCGGCAAATCGAGAAAGTCCTCTATAGAATCATTGCGGAGAAACGCTCCTCGGGGCGCGATGCTGGAGATCTGCTTTCGATGCTGCTGGCCGCGCAAGATGAGGATGGCACGCGCATGACGGACAAGCAGCTTCGCGACGAAGCCATTACGCTGTTTTTGGCGGGCCACGAGACCACCGCGAACGCGCTTTCGTGGACTTGGTGGCTCTTGGCGCAGAACCCAGCGGTCGAAGCGAAGCTGCACGCCGAACTGAGAACGGTGCTCGGGGGGCGCGCTCCGTCGATCGAGGACTTGCCAAGACTTCTTTACACCGATCACGTAATTACCGAATCGATGCGGCTCTATCCGCCTGTGTGGGGAACGGCGCGAACGGCCATCGAGGATCTCGAGATCGCGGGATACTCGGTGCCCAAGAATTCCGGCGTCTCCTTTGCGCAGTGGACCGTGCATCGCGATGCGCGCTGGTATGACGCGCCTCTGGAATTCCGTCCTGAGCGCTGGGAAGGCGATCTGCTGAAACGGCTGCCACGGTTCGCGTATTTTCCTTTCGGCGGCGGCCCGCGCCAGTGCATCGGCAACTCGTTCGCCCTGATGGAAACGGCGATGGTTCTGGCGACGATAGCGCAGCATTACCGGTTTCGGCTGGTCGAGGGGCATCCTGTCGTGCCCCTGGCGTCAATAACGCTGCGACCGAGGCACGGAGTCCGCGCCGTGCTGGAAGCGCGGCCTAGCAGCTCCAGCGTCGCCGCAGGCACGAACGAAAACTGATCTCTCGGATTCGCCGCTCACCCCGCTCCCTATGCTTTTTGCAAGAATATGATTTGATTAGGGTTAAGGTGCAGGGGTGTGCTAAGAATATGGTTCTAAAGGAGATAATGTCGGCAACGAGAAGAGAACTTGGGTATGGACTTGGCTGTGAATGTACACCCCCCGTGTCTTGCAAAGGAGTGCGCAAAACATTGATAGAAAAGAAGTTGCTGGAGTGCGCCTCTTTGAAGATTGCATAAGAATCTGAAAATGCAGGAGTTATCTTGGGCTTCTTTTTGCAAGGGACGGGCGCGGGCAAAGCATCAGGAAATGTACCCCCCTGGGCATTTGTAAGGCTATCAAAAGAAAAGAGTTGACGTAATGGACTTTTGCAAGCGCTTGAAAATACAGAGAGTCGTTTGCTCTCAAATTGCACGTTTTTCGCTCCAGGAGAGAGCACTGTCTCTGCAACGGTGGAGGCAAGGCTTAGTTGGGATTTTGACACACAGTTCGCGGAGGGCAGAACGGACGCGCGGAATTCGCCTGCCAGCGATGGCGTTTGGAGGATCGGCGAATGGAACTTTTCCGGGCTTTCCTTGTGGCTCACGGCAAACATGGGAAATAGTAGCAGGATTAGTTACCAGTTATCAATAGATTTGTACGTTATTTATTGAGTTATTCGAATGAGGGCGCGCGGATTCGAACGAGTGGGACGGAAGTTGAGGAGTTTGAGTGAGATGGGCGGGGAGTGAAGGGTTTGTTACGGCTGTGGAAAAGTGTGGAAAAGTCAGAACAGGAAGTGAATAGTGAATGGCGAATGGTGAGTAGAAAGGCGAGAAGAGAGGTGCCCTGACCGTTTGCTTGCGAGAGACATAAGCAGCAATCCATTTCGCATTTGGGGCGCTGCTACCCGCCTTCCTTCCTCTTTGCGCGCAGAATCGTGGCTCAAACGGGCATTCGCGCGTTGACAAGTGTTAAGCGACAGGCTACACTCTGTTGAGTGAGAATGCGGAACTTTGCGCACAAAGGGCTGAAGAAGCTTTACGCAGAGGACAGCGCGAGAGGCGTTCCACCTGATTCGGCGGATAAACTCCGCAAGATGTTGGCGTTCCTCGATGAGATGGAGTCCCCTGAGGAATTGCGCACTCTACCGGCATGGAAGGCGCACACGCTGACCGGCGATCGCAAGGGCGCATGGAGCCTTAGCGTTACCCGCAACCGCCGCTTGACCTTTCTTATCGACAGCGTGGAATTAGAGATCTGCGATTTAAATTTGGAAGACTACCATTGAGACAAAAGGAGCCAATACCATGTCCATGAAGAATCCTCCTCATCCGGGAGATTTCATTCGGACGGAGATTATCGAGCCTGCGGGCCTGTCGGTGACGGCTGCGGCCGCGGCGCTGCGGGTGTCGCGTCCCGCCCTATCCAGTCTGCTGAACGGGAAGGCTGACCTTTCCGGGAACATGGCGCTGCGCATTGAAAAAGCCTTTGGCGTGAGGATGGAAACCCTGATGAGGATGCAAGCTTCCTACGACATTGCGCAGACGCGCAAGCGCGAAAAGGAAATCAGGGTGCGACGGATCCATCAGCCGGTTCCTGCATGACGTGAAAGGTAAGGTGGATGGAGCGGTCTAATGAAAAACAGACACAAAATTATTTTCAGTTTGGCGACGCTACTGCTGGCGGCGTTCTCGTGCGCAGGGGAAGATGTAAGCCGTCCGAAGATTTATGGCATTGCGTATGTGAAGGTGAAGGTCACGGACGTCGATAAGTCCCAGGCATTTTATGGAGGCGTTTTGGGGCTGCGGGCCGGCGGCGACAGTTGCACGGGCGTGGCTGCGCCGTGCTTTAGCGTGAATAGTTCGCAACACGTGGAATTGGTGAAGACAGAAGCGGGGGACGAGGGTCCGTTTATGCCGGAGATCGGATTGGCGACGAGCAGTTTGCAGCAAATGGCGAGTTACTTGAAGTTGAAAGGGATTCCAGCCTCGACGCATCTGTGGCGAACCGGGGGAATGAAATATCTGGAGGTGCTGGACCCAGAGGGCCACAAAATCGTGTTTGTGGAGGGCCAGCCAAGCAGAGCGGAGGCGCTGCAACCGGGGGCGATCAGCAACCGGATCATACACGCCGGCTTTGTGGTGAAGGATAGCAAGGCCGAGAGTCGCTTCTATGAAGGCGTGCTGGGGTTCAGGGTGTATTGGCACGGGGGCAAGACAGATGACGAAACAGACTGGTACATGATCCAGGTACCGGATGGAGATAACTGGCTCGAGTACATGCTGAATATTCCCGCGACGGCGCATCATCGACAGTTGGGCGGGCAGTATCATTTTTCGTTGGGAGTGCGGAATGTGAAGGCCTTGGCGAAAGAGCTGGAAGCAAGAGGCGTGAAGTTGTCTGGTGGGCCTTTACTCGGCCGCGATGGGAAATGGCAACTAACTTTGCTCGATCCGGACCAGACGCGTGTGGAGGTGATGGAGTTCACGCCGGCGGAGAAGCCGTGCTGTTCGGAATATACGGGAATTCAGCCAAAGCCATGATGCGAGAAGCCTGATAGGTTCGTAAGTCCAGCACCTGCCTGCTTTTCGTAATAGATGTGCCGTTCCCGGGGCAGGTCATTCGGACAGGAAGAGCTGATTCGGCTGGGATGGGCGCAAGTGGAGAGGCAAGACGAAGTCTGGGGGGCTTGATGGACATACTGCGACTGTGGAAGTGCGCGGAAAATTCAACAACGCCAGGTGGAAAACGCACACGCGGCTGGAAGAATCATTGAGGGCAGCAGTGAAACGGCGAGGCCGAGCATGAGCGAGCAGAAGTGGCCGGATAAAATCATTCTGATTCGGCATGGGGAAAGCGTTCGGAATTTAATGAAGGAGCAGCCAAAATCGGACGCTAATCGCTATGTTTGGGCCGACGGGCTGCGCGATCAGGACACACCGCTCACGGACACCGGCTTAGGGCAGGCCCTTACGCTGGGAGTACACCTTGCCAAGACGGAGCCCGCGCTTAACGCAGTGTTTGTTTCCCCTTACCGACGGACCCGCCAGACGGCGGAACGAATTCTGAAGGGATTTCTTGGCCACACTTCTCGAGGGGGGCCGCAAGGTATTTCCGCAGACGCTGTCCGTGACAAGGATATGCCGAGGCTAATTGTCGAGGAGCGCGTGCGGGAGATTGAATTCGGTGTGCTAGATGGTTTGACGCACGAAGGAATCCAGGCAAAGTACCCGGAGGAACTTGTTCGCCGCGAGAAGGAAGGCAAGTATTGGTATCGGCCGCCCGGCGGCGAGTCGCGCCCCGATGTCGCGTTGCGTATCCATAGCTTTCTCGGGACGCTGACGCGCGATTACCGGGAGCAGACCGTTGCCGTGGTGGCGCACAGCGTGGTGGTCCTGTGCTTCCGACGATTGCTTGAGCGTTGGGGTGAGGAAGAATATCTGCAAGTGGACCGCGAGGAAGACGTGAAGAATTGTTCGCTGACGTCCTACGTGTTCCGAGATCACCGGATGGTTTTGGAAGCGTACAACCGAATCTGCTAGTGCAGTGCGCAACAGCGCGTGATGGTGACGGTGTTTCCCGCCAGTTAAGATGCCGCGGCTTCTCGCCCCACGCGGAAACTACTCTTTGAGTTTTTTGCTGGGGGTGGCGAGGCGCTCGTTTTGGAGCTGGATGATGTCGGCGCCGGTGTCGTAGGAGCCGAGGAGCCAGCGGGCGAAGAAATCGCCGCGGGCCATGTCGACATAGCTGGCGATGGGCATGTAGGAATGGCGCATGCCCGGATAGACCTGAATTTCGAAGCGCTTGTCGGCGCGAATGAGAGCGTTGGCGACGCGCATGGTGTTAACCATGCTGACGTTGTTGTCCATGTCGCCGGTGGTGAGCATGAGATGGCCTTTTAAATTCTTAGCGAGTTCGGAATTTTTGTCGATTTCGTAGACGTATTTTAGGGTGCCATCCTTCAGCGTTTCTTCCCGCACGCCGTGATATTTCTCGCTCCAATCGCGGTTGTAGACGTTGTTATCGTGATTGCCGGATTCGGACCAGCCGGCAGTGTAGAAATCGGGATATTGCATGAGAGCCGCAGCGGTCATGAAGCCGCCGCCGGAATGGCCCCACATGCCTACGCGCGATAGATCGATGTAAGGATGAAGAGCGGCGAGGCGCTCGGCGGCGACTTTCTTGTCCGCGAGGCCGTAGTCGCGGAGATTGCCGTACCCGTAGCTGTCATACCATTTGTCGCGTTGCGGGCTGCCGCCGCGCGCGCCAACTTCAATCACGATGAAACCGAGTTGCGCGAGAGGGACATTGGGACTCTTGGGCAAGAAGGTTTTGTTGACTTCCTCGGTTTGCGGGCCAGGATAGACGAACTCGATGAGCGGATATTTGCGAGAAGGATCGAAGTCGAAGGGCTTGTAGAGAACGCCGTAGAGATCGGTGACACCGTCTTCGGCCTTGACTTTGAAGACTTCGGGAAACTTGTAGCCAGCTTCGAGGAGTTGCGAGACGTCGGTAGTTTCGAGGTCGAGGAGATGATCGCCCTCGGCGCCGACGAGGATGGACTTGGGAGCGGTATCGACGCGGGAAAACGTGTCCTCAAAATATTTGCCGGAATCTGGCGCACTGAAGGCCCCCGAGGAATTTCCGGGGGTTAGAAGCTGAAGGCCGGCACCGTCGAGATGGATGCGATAGAGATGGACGTAGTAAGGATCTTCGCCGCGCTCGCGACCGTAGGCGGTGAAAAAGAGGGTCCGTGATTTTTCGTCTAGAAAAACGATTTCATCGGTGACGAATTCGCCGGAATCGATTTGGTTTTTAAGTTTGCCGTCGGCCTCGAAGAGATAGTAATGGCCCCAGCCATCGCGCTCGGACCACCAAATTAATTCCTGGCCGCTTCCGACGAGGCGGAGGGGTTTGACGCTGAGCCAGACATTGGAGCGCTCTTCGATCAAAGTTTTTGAGGTGCCGGTGGAAGTATCGGCGACGTTGACATCGATTTTGCGAAAATCGCGATCGGTGCTGGTGAAATAGAGTTTGTCGGAGGTGGCCGAGAGCCAGCGGGCGGTGACGCGGGAGATGGGGAAAGGAGCGCCTTCCTGCTCGCCTTCGCGCTCTTCGCGCATTTCTTCGCGATCGCGTTCGAGAAGTGGAGCGTCCTGAATGCGGAGTTCCTGCTCGGGGAAATCCTTGGCCTGAACGACGACGAGCTGCTTCGTTGCGACATCGAGGATTTCGAGCTGATAGACGGGCATGGCTTGTTCGCCGGGAAGATTGTACGGATAGGACTCGAGGATCGGACGGGGATTGGCGAGGGAGTGAATGACCCAGAAGTCGGCAGTTTTGCGCTCGTCCTCGCGAACGACGGCGATTTTCTTGGAGTCTTGCGACCAGTGGACTTCAATGGCGGGCGCGCGAATGCCTGCTTTGTTGGTGTCGCCCTTTTCTTCCTTTTTGAGTTCATCTTCTTGTTCGGGCAAGATACGGCGCGCGTAACTGAATTTTTCGAGGCCTTCGGTAGTGAGCTGCGTTTCGACAATGGTAGTGTCGCCGGCCTTTTTCAAGGCTTTGGCGTAATTGTCCGCGTCCATCATGTAGAGATTGAAGCCGCGGGCGAAGACGACGGTTTTTTCATCGGGAGAAATGGAAGCCCAAAGCGGGCGGGGCTTGAAAGGCTCAGCATTGTCCAAGCGGGTGACTTTGCCGGTGGCGAGATCGTACTCGAAGACGAGAGTGCGTGTTTCTTCCTTCGGCTCGGCGGGCTGGCCGGAAGTTTCAGAGCGCTGGCCTTGCTGCTCGGTTTGTTTGCCCTCGTCCTGCTTCATTTCGCTTTCGTTGCCTTGCTGGCTGTCGTCGGCCTGAGATTGTTTTTCGGGCTCATTGGGAACGACGCCGTCCTTGCGGATTTCCACCTCGAAGCGCATACGGGTGTCTTTATCGACGAGCTTGAGGCGCTTGACGGGGAGATGCTGCGCGTCGTACGGAAAATTGGTGAGGAGGGAAAGAGCGGCGGCGATTTTGGCGTTATCCCAGAGGAGGGACTTGGATTTTTTGAAGGGATCAACAATGTAGTAGTTTGTGCCGTCGCTGGTGCGGTAGCTGTACCAAAATTTGTCGGAGAGCGTGAACCAGTGAGGAGTCACGGAGAGATCGAAGACGAGGTGATTCACATTGGCGGGAAGGAAGCGAGCTTCGAGCGCGTAGTTGGGGGTGTGAACCGGTCGAGGGTCGGCGGGAGTAGCAGCGGGCGGCTCCGCGGAGGCAGCGCCGGGCGAGCTAGCGGGAGTTTGCGCGGCGAGGCTGACAACAGAAATGGCCGAAATCATCAGCAGAGCGGACAAACTCCAACGGAGCCAACGGGGCTTCCGCGACGACAAAGACCTCCACCGATTCGCCGATTTCATAGCAACACTTCCTCCAATTTCGTTTCGTGTTTCGCGCTCAGGTTATCTACCCCACGGGCGGCGCATTATAAACCAATCAGACGGACCCGGGACATGCGAGGTTGCAGCCGGTGGGTTGAAGGTGCTAGGGAGGGCCTTTTCGCATCATCTGGCGTGCGCGCGAAAAAGAGGAAATCCGCACGGAGTAGGACGGCCGACAGTTAAGTGCGTTTGAGGTTTTGGAGTGCGCTTGCGATTTAAGCGAGCGCGCGTTTGAGGTGTTTGGCGGTTTTTTCCAGCTGGCGTTTTAGTGCATCCACTTGTTTGGAGATTGCCTGGAGTTCCTTCTTGGCAAGCGCTTTGGCTTTCACAACTTTGTGAGCCTTACGATCCGCCTTGCCGATAGCGCCGCCGATTCTCGCGGCGACCTGCGTGAGCTTGCTCTTTTTGGCCATGTTTTTCCTCCTTTGAGAGAGGCAACCATCGTATACCCAAGCTGGCTTCCGGAGCTAAGGAAGATATGAGAGGAATTTGCGAAGCGTGGATCGCGCCTTCAGTTCGGCTACGCGATTACGGAAGGCGGAGTGGCGGCGAACTATTTGCTTACAACACTGTTGTAGGAGAGCGGGCCGAGTTCGGAGCGGGTTTGCATGACGCGGAGAATGGAATCGCGAGAGACCATGCCGATGATGTGGGCGGCGCCGTCGTCGGAGCCGGAGACGATGGGCATTTGGTTGACGTCGGCGGTGAGCAGGCGTTCGAGGAGGCCGAGCAACGGCTCATCGGGCGTGGCCCACAGAATGCGCTCGCGGGGAATCATGACGGCTTGCACGGAGTTGTGGGCCCACTCATCGCGCGGGACGGAATTCAGCTTGTGGACGTTCATCATGCCGACGAGGCGATCATCGGTGATGACGAGGTGACAGCGCCGGCCGGTGCGCAGGACTTCAGCGCCGTAGTCCTCGAGAGAAATAGCACGGCCAACGGTGGGGACTTCCTGGCTCATGACGTCGGCGGCACGAAGGCCAGCAAGGTTTTCGCGAATGGCGGCTTGCGCGACGCTTTCCTGGGCGGCGTTCAGAAGGAAGAAGCCGATGAAGACGCTCCAAAGGCCCTGAGCGATGAAGCCCTTGAAGACCGCGAAACCGCCGAGAAGGATCATGGCGTAGGCGATCATGCGGCCGCTGGTTCCGGCGACGCGCGTGGCTTTGGAAAAGTTTTTGGTGGCGCCCCAAATCATCGCGCGGAAGATTCTGCCGCCATCAAGGGGGAAACCTGGGAGCAGATTGAAAACGGCGAGCAAGAGGTTGGTAGTCCAGAGCCAGGTGGAAACGGCGTTCACCATCTGATTTGACGGAAAAGCCTCGACCAAGCCGAAAAATGCCGCCGCTAGAAAGCCGCTGGCCAGAGGACCGGCGATGGCAATGTTGAATTCCTGGATCGCTTTGGAAGGGTCACGCTCAATGCTGGCGACGCCGCCGAAGATAAATAAGGTGATAGAAAGAACGCGAATCTTGTAGTGTTGCGCGACGACGCTATGGCCAAGTTCGTGGAAGAGTAGCGAAGCGAAAAAGAGAAAGCTGGTGAAAACGGCTACACCCCATTGCTGAACGGGCGGCCAGGCGGAATAATCATGGGCGAATTGCTGCTGAAGGATATAAGTGATGCCCGCAAAAATGATGATCCAGGTCGAATGAAGATAGATGGGTATTCCGAGGATTTTGCCGAGCCGCAGTCCGGGCCGTTGCGCCATATCGAGTGGTTTCTCTCAACGCGAGTTTGCCGGCCGAGGGAATTCGGCGAGGCAGACGCGTGTATTAATTCCTTGCAGGTCTTTTTCCTGACCATATTACAATAGCGCTCTTTGGCTGTGCGGCCAAACGGATGCGTGGGGTGCGCGTCCGGATGGCCACGGCGTGTTTCCCTTCCCACAAAAACTTCTTTCACCGAAAACGTAAGGCGATTGTTTTCAACACATTTCGCTTGGCGCTGGGCGTGCCATTCCCAGAGGCGCAGGACTTTGCAAGGCCGGGAGGCACACGATGATCGCCATGCTGCATTTCGCCACACTCGCCGTGGTCACGATTTTTGCCGCAGCCGCTGCGTTTGCGTTCGATTGGATGCTTCTGCGGGCGATGTTTACCTTGATGCAGCCGGCTACCGTGCGTCGCGCGGCTGGGCCGGCAAGCCTGGCAGGAGGAGCGGCGCGAGTGGCCAAGGCGTACGCGGCACACGTTGAGACCGGCGGCTGGCGCTTGCTTGGTGCGCTGCGCGATGGAGCAGGCCAGATTCCCGGCTGGCGCGAACCGTGGAATGGACGGTCACCTTTCCGGAGCGGAGTCCGATCCGGAACAGAGCGCGAGAGTGGTCGGGAAGGGAGCAAGACCATGCTGGCTTTAAAATATTTGCTGATGATTCTGGGATTTGGGCTTTTTGGGAGCACCGGCGCTTTAGTGGCTTATGACGTTTACATCGCGGAGCAACTGCGGCGGATGCTGACAAGCCGCGAGAAGAGCGGGCGGGACAAGGCAAAGGGTCTGATGGTAGAGAGGCCTTTTCGAGCTGTGCGCTTGCGGCTGGAGACTCGGCGGGTGGATGCGATTTAGGTCGATTGGCCGCGACCTGCTGGCGAGAGAATCGTTGCGCCTTTGATCGGACAGACTTGGGAAGAGATGGTGCCCTGATTTCAAAGAGTTTGGCGACAGACCTGAATGTCTGTCCCCAGAGTTCCGCTAGCCAATACCCCTGTGGGTGGCTCGGGACGCATTGCTGGAAGGAGGGAAGAATCGTGAGCATGCAGGCAAGCACCGCCGCGCTTCGCCGACTTTGCCTCGGATTATTCCCGAGCCAGCGAGGCGGACCGTGCCACTCGGCTAGCGGTCGAATAATTTCTTAGCCAAAAGCGCTGGCGGCCGGCGGATCGCCGGCCATCTTCAGTTTCTACACAGAATCACATGTGATTTAGCGAAGAAGAACGAGTCGCGCTAATTGTCGCCAGGGAATTTCGGCCTGGGAGGAAGACCCTTGTAAGTCTTCAAGGCCTCGTTGGCGAGTTCGATGGCTTTTTCTAGTTGCGGGTCGTGACCTTCGACGACGAGATCGGGGCGCTCGGGGACGACGTAATCAGGATCGACACCGTGATTTTCGACGACCCATCCGTTCTTGTCCGCCCAGGAATAGAATCCGGCGGATGGAGCGGTGACGAAACCGCCGTCACGCAATGGCGCGCCACGATTGATGCCGACGAGGCCGCCCCAAGTTCGTGTGCCCACGATGGGGCCGATTTTTTCGAAGCGGAAAAGCCAGGGGAAAAGATCTCCGCCGGAGCCGGATAGCTCATTGACGAGCATGATTTTTGGCCCATAGATCGCGACGGGAGGGTAGGGAACATCCTTGCCATCTCGGACGGAGATAACGGCGATGAGCGCGCGCTTGAGTTTTTCGGTGTAGAAATCGGGGATTTGGCCGCCGGCGTTGTAGCGCTCATCCACGATGATGCCGTCTTTGTCGAGCTGCCCGGTAAGCTCTTTGTCGAAGTCAATGATCCCGGCAATGCTGGTGTCCGGGACGTGCATGTAGCCGATGCGTCCGCCAGTGGCTTCCGCGACCTTGCGGCGGTTGGACTCAACCCAATCCAGGTAGCGGAGACCGGTTTCGCTGGCGATGGGTTTTACCGTGATTTCCCACGCGCCGTCCGCGCTGGGCTTGCTGTTGATTTTCAAGGCGATGAGTTTTCCGGCGAGGTCCTGGAAGTAGGAGTAGATTGATTGCGAAGCGCGCGCTTCCTGCCCGTTGACGGAAATCAAATAATCGCCAGTTTTTACTTTCAGGCCCGGATCGGTCAGCGGCGAGCGCGTGGCGTCGTTCCAGTTTTCGCCGGGATAGATTTTCGTGATGCGATAGAATCCGCCATCTGACTGGTAATCCGCCCCGAGCATCCCGACGCTGACGTGCGGCCACTTTGGCTGATCGCCGCCGCCGACATAAGTGTGCGAGGTATTAAGTTCCGCGATCAGCTCTCCGATCAAATAGTTGAGATCGCTGCGGTCGGCTACCCAGGGTAGCAACGCTTCATAACGAGCGCCGATTTTGTTCCAGTCGTGACCGGTCATGTTGGGATCCCAGTAGAAGTCGCGTTCGATGCGCCAAACTTCGTGGTAAATCTGGCGCCATTCCTCGCGCGGGTCGATCTTCACTTGCAGGCCACTAAGATCGAGTTTTCCGGCGCCGACCTTGGCTTTGCCGGGAACGGCATCGGTGATGCCGAGAACGGGCCCGGCCTTGTAAAGAACCTTATTGCCTTCTTTATCGAGGTCGTAGCCGTCGATGCCTTCGAGCAGAACTTTGTCTTCTCGCTTGATCATGTCGAAGACATGAAGCACGTTCTGCGGACCTTGCTCCTGCGGCATCTCAAACTGGCGCGCTTCCATGGGAGTGGCGATGTAGAAGAATTTGTCTTTGCGGGCTGCGAGGCTGCTAAGGATGCCTGGCTCGATGGGAACGGGAGCGACGCGGGCGGTGATGCCGTCGAGATCGATTTGGATGGGCTTGACAGTTTCCAACTTTTTCCCTTTTTCTTCCTGCTCACCGGTCTTTTGATCGCCAGCCTTGGCAGCATCTGCCTTGGCGTCGTCTTTCTTTTCATTGCTTCCGGCAGCGGCTTTCTCTTCGTCACTCTCCGGCTTGAACGGGGAAGGCTCATCCGCTTTCAGCGTAACGGCGAACACGCCATCGGTGGAGTAGTAGTTGTAGCGCAGATCGAGCTGGCCAAGGCTGGGATAGAAATAGCGCGTGGAAATGAAATAAAGCAACTTGCCGCCGGGGTCAAAGACGGGATTGTTATCGTTGTAAAAGCCGGTAGAAACTTCGGTGATTTTTTGCGAGGCCAGCGAGTACAGGAAAACGTCACTAGCGCCGCGCCGGTGAGGCTTGGAATAGGCGAGCCAGAGGCTGTCGGGCGACCAGGAGGCGTCGGAGATAAGGCCGTAGTCGGAAGTGTCCACAAGAACGGGCTTCTTGTCGTCGAGACTCACGTACCAGAGGCGGTTGGATTTGTCCCAGTAGAGGAGTTTCTTGCTATCGGGAGACCATGTTGGACCGTAACGATAGACCTTGCCGTCCGTGGTTATGCGTGTTTCGTCGCCGCCCATTTGTAGACGCGTGTAGAGTTCGTATTCGCCAGTCTTATCGGAGAGATAGGCGATGGTCTGTCCGTCGGGCGACCACGCGGGATTCATCTCGTGAATACTCGAGTGGTCGGTGGTCAGCGTGCGGACGCTGCCGTGCTCGGCGGGGACCGTAAAGATGTTGCCGCGAGCTTCCACGACAGCGCGCACGCCGGAAGGGGAAATCGCCGCGCTGCCGATGTTGTCTCCAACGCTCTTGAATTCCGGGCGAGCCTGAAGATCCTCCGCGCGGACAACGATGGGAATTTCGCGGGCCTTGCCGTTTTCGAGATTGTATTCGTAGAGCAAACCGCCGTTTTCATAGACGATGGCGTCCGGTCCGAGGCTCGGCCACTTGATATCGAACTCTTTATAGTCGGTCAACTTCTTGGTTTGCTTCGAGGAGAGATCGTAGCTGTACAGATTCATGATGCCGTCGCGGTCGCTGATGAAAAAAATGGAGTCGCCGTGCCACATGGGGAACATGTCCATGCCGGAAGATTTGGGCAGCTCTTCGTAGGTGTTCTTTTTCAAGTCGTAGATGGCGATGGGAAGATTCCAGCCGCCGCGATAGCGCTTCCAGGTGCGGAATTCCTGGGAGGTTTCGATGTAGGCGATCTTAGTGCCGTCGGGCGAGAAAGAGGTGAGGTCGCCGCGCGGAACGGGCAGAGGCGAGGGCGTGCCACCCTGCGGCGAGACGAGAAACAGCTTGGTCTCGCGCCCGAGATGATCGCTGAAACGGTCGGAACGGAAGAGGATGTCTTTGCCGTCGGGCGTCCAGCCAAGGACGATGTCGTTCGAGGGATGGAACGTGAGGCGCTTGGGTTCACCGCCGTCGGCGGAGATGAGGTAGACGTCCGGATTGCCATCGTATTCACCGGTGAAGGCAATCCACTTGCCGTCGGGAGAAAATTTGGGGTAGAGCTCCTCGCCGACGTGGGAAGTCAAACGGCGGGCCGCGCCGCCCTCGCGCGAGGCGATCCACAGGTCGCCGGCGTAGGCGAAGACTACATTCTCTTTCGAGATGTCCGCGAATCGAAGGAGACGAGTGGGCCCCGGGGGCACTTGATCCGCAGCGGGGGAAGACTGCGCAGGAGCGGGCAGGCTCGACAGGCAGACCATCGCGGCGGCAGCCAGCCACAGCAGCATTGCATTCGGACGAATAGCGATTCGGTTCATTCGGATCATCCTTGAAGACACAGAATTACCCCTTGTACCTGGCCACTTAGATGGACGCGCATCCTCGTAAATTGTTTCGCGGGGAGTCAACTTTTTACGATGAGGGCCTTCTTCCTGATCGCCTGGGCATGCTCGTTGGAGCCGCGCCCGTCCGGGCTGGGATTTCCTCGTTCGAGATTGAAGCGAGATTTTCCAATCGACACAACGCATCCGGAACGAAGCGCTCCCGAAGCCAGTTTGAAGGCACGCGCCCGCAGGCATGTTATCATCATGCCGCAAGCCTGTGTCCGCCAAGCAAAATCTGTCCCTGTCGCCCCGGCGCGGTCTCACGATTGTCAGCCGACTCCTCGGGTTTTTTCTTGCTTTGGTTTTTGTGCCCACGCATACGAGCGCCGATTCGTTAGAGGATTCCGCACGCGCATTGGCTCGCAAGGTTTGGTCCTCCGCCCACACAACGGCCGTAACTTGCGATTTTCGGAACCTTTCTTCGCTGCGCAGGGCGGAATTTGCAACGCTGACGGCCGCATTCGAGGAAGAGCTGCAGCGGCGAGGCATTAAGATTGTGGCGGAGGATGCGCCCGTGACGCTTATCTTAAGCGTCACGCAGGATCCGGCAGAATACATCGGCGTGGTGCAAATTCGGCGAAAAGAAAATACGGAAGCAGTTATGGAAACGATTGGGCCGGTGAATGGCCCGGCGGCGCCTGAGCCCGCGTTCGGCCTCACTCTGCACAGAGAATTTCTCTTTTCGCAGGATAGCCCGATATTGGACGTGGTGCTCGACAACGAGGGGAAGCGTGCGGAAGTGCTGAGGAAGGAAGAGATCAGTTTCTACGAATTGCAGGGCGACCGGTGGGTGATGACGGGGTCTGAGCGCTTACCTACCCATCGTCCGCCAGAACGCGCCGAACGGGGATTAATTATTCCCGGTGCCGGTTCGCAGGCCGTGTACTTGTCAGGCGAGCTTTGCCGAACTTCCTCAGGCGCGAACTCTTCAGACGAGAACGGTTCAGGCGCGAAGGGGTGGAGCTGCGAGCAGTATACCGACCAAATGCCTGCGCGGACGGTCTCGCCTGGGGCGCTGGCCGGAAAGAAATTGGGCAAGTGGGTTTCCGTGGCAGAGTTGGACACGGACGGAAAAGCGCGGGTTGTCGTGACGGGCGAAGATGGGCTGGCGCGTTTGTACGAGGATGGTACAGAGCCGGTGGCCGTTTTTCCAAACTGGGGAGGCGAGTTTGCGAGCGTCTATAGCGGGTGCGGTAGCGGCTGGCAGTTGCTGGTGAGCGGCAAAGACGATTGGACCAAACCGGACGAAATTCAGGCTATAGATATTCAGGAGCGGCGAACGCAACCCGTTTCCGATCCGATGGAATTTTCCGGACCGATCGTGGCTTTGCGAACGCCAGGGACGAGAAGCGCGGCTAACACCACAGCCGATTTCACGGCCAATACGGAAGCGGTCGCCGTGGATCGAAATTTGCAAACAGGTCGTTATGAGGCTTATTTACTTTCGATTGCTTGTTCACGGTAGTTTGGCGCTCGTGGCTGCTGCGATTGCCAGCGGCGGGGCGGTGAACCCGCGTTATGGCGGGACCTTGCGCATCGAGATGAATGCTGCCACCCTCTCGCTCGATCCGCGCGAGTGGCAAGTGGGTTCGCTCGAAGCCGCATCGAATGAAAAGCTGGCGTCGCTGCTGTTCGAGCGGCTAGTGGCGCTCGATAATTACGGGCGGTTTCAGCCGGTGCTGGCGACGGAATGGTCGCACGATGGTTCGAACAGGCGCTGGCAGTTTACGATTCGCGAAGGAGTCCGGTTTTCCGATGGTTCACCGCTGACTGCGGCGGATGTCGCCGCCGCGCTTCAGCCGCTGCTGACGCAGGCGCTGCAAATTGCAGCTTCAGGGAATACGATTGTCATTGAGTCCAGCGTGCCCGCGCGCGAATTGCTCGAGCAACTTGCTTCGGGGCGGTACTTTGTTTATCGAGTGCGGGCAAGCGGGACGCTTGTTGGCACTGGGCCATTTATTCTTGAAGAAGCACCCGCGGGCGAAGGGCTAAGTGCAGAGAAAACTTCTGCGACGCTGCGCCCCGAAGCCGCAGATGGCACACCTGCCCGCGGCGGAGCCGGACATCTTTCTTTTCGCGCGAATGCCGACGCTTGGTCTGGTCGGCCCTTTGTCGATGGGATCGATGTTTCCCTCGGAGTGGCTCCGTTGCGCGCCATGTTCGACCTGCAGTTGGGAAAAGCGGATTTGGTCGAACTCGCGCCGGATCTTGTGCAGCGTGCAAAGGAAGCCAACTTGCGCGTGTGGACTTCGGAACCGGTTACGCTATACGGCCTGCGATTCGAAGACGCGCAGAGTGCGGCCTCCGATGTTCAGGTACGTGAGGCGCTTTCCCTTTCGCTGGACCGCGGCACCATGGCCAACGTGTTGCTACAGAAGCAAGCCGAACCCGCGGCAGCCCTTTTGCCGCAGTGGCTCTCAGGATATGCTTTCCTCTTCAACGTGGAGAGCAACCTCGAACGCGCAAAGGAATTGCGTCGCGCGCTTCCCGCCAACGAAGCCGGTGGCGGGGAGCCATTGCGCTTGCGCGTCGATCCTGCGGGAGACCTGGCGAAACTTCTTGCAGAGCGTGTGGCCGTGAATGCGCGCCAGGCTGCGATTCTTGTGCAAGTTCTCAACCGGCCTATCGCGCACGCTGGCGTGGCCGCGCCGGCGCCATCTGAACGGCCTTCGGGCGTTCATCTCTTTGTATGGCATTATTCCTCTCTTTCGCCGCGCGCGGAACTCGATTCTCTGTTTGCGGCTTATAATCTTACGGAGCCTCCGGAGGGGGATGCTACGAGCGCGGAGCACGAGCTGCTTTACGAGCGAGAGCGGCGGATTCTCGAGGAATGGCGAGTGGTGCCGCTCGTGATGGAAGCGGAGTCCGTAGGGCTTGGTCCGACGGTGCGCGATTGGATGCCGGCGCGCTGGGGCGAATGGCATCTGGGCGACGTTTGGCTCGAGGTTCCCGAACCGGCCGTGGCGCAAGGTTCGCACGCCGCGAGCGGTGCCGCTCCGTTTTATGCGGCTAAGGACGCGGTTGCCGGCGGAGCAAAGCCATGAGCTTTCGGGCAAAGTTATTTCTCGTTTTCTTGATTACCGTGCTTGCTTCGGTTTCGCTGGTGGCTTATGGCGTCACGCACTACACGCAGGCCGCTTTCGAAGAGGCGGATGCGCAGCGGAGCGAGGCGCTGGTCGCGCAATTCAACAAAGAATACGCGCAACGCGGCGAAGAGATCGCCCGGCAAGTAAAGAATATTACCGACGCGGAAATCACTTTGAAAGTAGCCATGGATTTGGCGGGGCCCAGCCCGGACCTTTCTCTCTACGTCCACGATGCCGCCGGTGCGGCGCAGGATCACGGCCTCGACTTCATGGAGTTCGTGAATTGGGACGGCACGCTCATCTCTTCCGCGCAATATCCCGCGCGCGTGGGCTATAAAGACGACTGGGTCACCGCCAACAAAAATTGGAATGATTCGGCTCCATTCTTGAGGAAAGAAGAATTGCCGGACGGCGTCGATGATCTGTCTTTGACGGTGGTTCGCATGCTTTCCGGTGGAAATGGCAAGTACATGTACATCATCGGGGGACGGCGGCTGGACCAAAATTTTTTGGCCTCGCTAGTTCCGCCGGCGGGGATGCGGGCGATGCTGTACCGAAATCTGGAGCCAGGTTTTGTGGCATCGGCGTTGACGGACATCAACGGGCCATTCTCCCAGGCCGACCGGTTGCAGCCGCTGATCGAACGCATCCAGAAGCAGCCGAAACCCGTGGTGCGAACCATCGATTGGACGGAGAATGCCGCGGACGCGGAAACGTTTCACGCAATTCCGTTATTGGGGCGTAACAACGAACTGCTTGCTGTGCTGCTACTCGGGAGCTCACGCAGGGACGTTGTGCAGCTGACTCGGCACATTTTGCAGATTGCGGGAGCAGTGGCGGCTGCGGCGATTTTGATTGGTCTGCTGCTCAGCTTCTGGATTTCGGCAAGGATTACGCGGCCGCTCGAGGAACTGGCTGAGGGCGCTCGCGAAGTGGCTTCCGGGCGATGGGATACCGTCATCCATTTGCGCGGACGAGACGAAATTGGCGAGCTTGCTGCCGCGTTCAACGAAATGACGAAGACGCTGGCGGCGCAGCGCGAGCAGCTTGTGCAGACCGAACGAGTGGCGGCGTGGCGCGAACTGGCGCGGCGCCTGGCGCACGAACTGCGCAATCCGTTATTTCCCCTGCAAATCACCGTCGAAAATTTGCAAAAAGCCCGGCAATTGGACGCGAAACAATTTCTCGAAGTGTTCAACGAATCCACGGCCACGTTGCGGGCGGAACTTGCGAACCTCAATACGATTGTCGGACGGTTCAGCGATTTTTCCAAAATGCCCGCGCCCCATTTTGCACGCGTCAACCTCAACGAAGCTCTTCGCAACGCCGTGCGCCTGTTCGAACCGCAATTCAATGCCGTGGGCAAGCCACCCGTTATTCCGGAATATTTTTTGACCGAACCGCTGCCGGAAATCGACGCGGACGCCGATCTGTTACATCGCGCGTTTCAAAATCTCGTGCTCAACGCGCTGGACGCCATGCCCGCCGGTGGCACGCTGACGATACGAACTTCGGAGTACGAAGGCAGCGTTCGCATTGAAGTCGCGGATACAGGGAAGGGGCTTACGCCGGAAGAGTGCTCGCGGCTGTTCACGCCGTATTACACGACGAAGGTGCAGGGCACTGGCCTTGGCCTCGCCATCATCCAGTCAGTGGTCAGCGATCATCACGGAACCATTTCCGTTTCAAGCGAAGAGGGACATGGAACCACGTTTCGTATCGAGTTGCCGCAGCGCCAGCCTGCGCATCGAACAACTCCGGCGGAAGAGCCAGCGCCCGAGAAAAAACCGCCACAGAACTTCACCGTAGCCGCATCCGACTGAAGCGCGTGACGCGCAGCCCTAAAGGACATTAAAGGACATCCACTTGCCACGCAAAGCTCACCTGCTGCTCGTCGATGACGACCCGAATACGCTGGCTTCGCTTTCACGCGCGTTTCGGCTCGCGGGCCATGAAGCTACCGTTTGCGACAACGCGCCTCGCGCCCTCGAGCTTTTGCGCGCCGAAACTTTTGACTTGATTCTTTCCGACGTGGTGATGCCCGGTAAAAGCGGCCTTGAGTTGCTCGAGGACCTAAAACAGGCTGGCGTGAAAACTCCGATCGTCCTGATTTCTGGGCAGGCGAATGTCGAAATGGCGGTGAAGGCTACTAAGCTAGGCGCACTGGATTTTCTGGAGAAGCCGCTTTCGACGGACAAATTGCTGGTCACCGTGGAAAATGCGCTGCGGCTTTCGCGGCTCGAAGACGAAAACCGCGAGTTGCGCCACCGGCTTGGAAAGCACGAATTGGTGGGGACGGGTCCGGCGATGAAGAAACTGGTCGCGCAAATAGAACGCGTCGCCGCCAGCGAAACGCGCGTTTGCATTCTGGGCGAGACGGGGACGGGTAAGGAACTGGTCGCGCGCGCGATTCATGAGAAGTCGCCGCGCCATGAGAATGCTTTCATTACACTGAACTGCGCGGCCGTTCCTGCGGAGCTGATTGAATCGGAATTATTCGGGCATGAAAAGGGCGCGTTCACGGGCGCGGCGGCCAAGCACGTCGGCAAATTCGAGCAGGCCGAGGGTGGCACTTTATTTCTGGATGAAATTGGAGATATGCCCGTCTCGATGCAGGCGAAATTGTTGCGCGTGCTCGAAGAAGGCGAAGTCGAGCGCGTTGGTGCCGACAAGCCTATCCGCGTGAATGTGCGCGTGCTCGTGGCCACGCACCGGAATCTCGAGGATCTCGTAAAACAGAATGCGTTTCGCCGCGATCTTTTTCACCGCATTTACGTTTTCCCGCTGATGTTGCCGGCGCTGCGCGAGCGGCCGGAAGACTTTGCGGAGCTCGCCGCGCACTTTTCGCGTCAAGTGGCCGCGCAAAATGGCTGGAAAGAAAAAGTGTTTGCCGCCGATGCGATTACGGAGTTGCGCCATTATGCTTGGCCCGGCAATGTACGCGAACTTCGCAATGTTGTGGAGCGGCTCGTCCTGCTTTCCACGGAAGACGCCATTTCCTCCGCCGATGTTCGTCTCGTGCTTCCAACGGACGACTCCGGCGCTGTTTCCGCGGCTTCTGCCGCCGCCGGAGCCGTGGCCACCGGAACGCTTGCCGAGCGGACGGAAGCATTCGAAAAGGAAGTGTTGCTAGGAGAAATCAAGCGCCACAATTTTCACATGACCAACGTGGCGCGCGCGCTGGGTTTGGAGCGCAGCCATCTTTACAAAAAATGCCAGCAACTCGGCATCGATCTCCAATCGCTTCGTAAACCCGATTGACCGCTCGACCGCCTTAGCTCTCCAGTTCAATTTCCACTAGCCGTTTTGGACCAAAGCGCCTTTTTCAACAGCAATAAGCCGGCGTAGCAATTCCATCTTTGTAGGTGACTGACTTGTATAGCCCTCCTTCCGCTCCGGGAGCTTACCCACCCAGCCCATAAGCCATTGAAAATAGGGAGAATATAGTTCTTGACACAAATAGCGAAAAGTAATACGATGTTTGCAGATTGCAATATTGGGATTCCTCCATGACTCTCGGCAACAAACTCCGTTCTCTCCGCAGCGTAGAAGGCTCCTTGCGTGGCCTGGGGCGTCCGATGACGCAACAGGAATTGGCCAAAGCCATGAGGCGCGAAGTCGGCCGGGGCCTAAGCCAGGCGTATCTCTCGCAAATCGAGAATGGCACGCGGCCGCATCTCACGCACGGCACGCGCACGCTGCTGGCGCGATTCTTCCGCGTCTATCCGGGTTTCCTGGTGGACGATCCGGAAGGCTACACGCCCGAGTTGCAGTCCGCACTTCGCGCCGTCGACGCCAAGATCGATTCCTGGCTCTACGCCGGCGCGGAACAGTTTGCCGCCGACCCGGAGCTTCGCCGCGGCCTGTTGGCCGTCGCGGAGCACGAAGATTCGCGCAAGGCGCTATTACTCCTCGCGGAGATTCTTCGCACGCCGGGTTTGGCCGATCGTCTCGAGGAAGTTTTGCATTCTGGCAAGCAGCACGGCAGCGGACATCCGCCGCCCGCAAGTTCACGCAACAACTGACCCGAAGGGTCTGCGTCTCGAATTCCAGTCCGCGCCGCGATGCGCTGCGGCTTCGGGGTGACTTATGACCTGGTCTTACTTCTATCTGTTGTGCTTCCTGGTGGGCTTCTCGCTAAGCGTTCTTTCGTTCCTGGCGGGCGCTGTCCACCTCCATCTGCCATTTCACTTGCACCTGCCCTTTCACAGCGTGCATCACGTCGGCGGCGTCTCAGGCGCGGGTCACGCGCACGGCGTGTTCCTGAGGGGCGGAGCCCTAAAATCCGGAGGCATGAAATCCGGCGGCCATCTGTCCTGGCTCGACGCTTCGACGATTCTGGCGTTCCTGGCATGGTTCGGGGGCGTTGGCTACATCCTGACGAAGCATTCTCATTTTGTGGCGGTGGCGATTCTGGGGTTCGCGCTGCTGGCTGGGCTTTTCGCGGGAATGATCGTTTTTCAGTTCATGGCACGCATGGTGAAAGCAACCACCGGGGAGATGCTGGACTGGGACTTCCGCGTGGAAGGCAGTGTGGGAACTGTCAGCATGGCCATCCGCGAAAACGGGACTGGCGAAGTGATTTTCGAACAGAACGGCGCGCGCAAAAGCGCCGGTGCGCGCAGCGAAGACGGCACGAGTTTGGCGGCGGGAACCGAAGTGGTGATCGCGCGCTACGACGACGGAATCGCCTACGTGAAGCGGTGGGATGAGTTCACGAAGTAAATGCGCGGGTGAAACACGAGAAAGTTTCCCGGACTGACGCATGACGCAATCAGTCCGGTCGGTTGAAAGGGAGGTCCTCCATGTTGGATTTTTCGAGTGCATGGGTCATGGCCGGGTTGTTGGTGCTCGTGATCCTCGTTGTTCTCATAACGTTCGCAAGGATGTTGCGGAAGGTAGGACCGCACGAAGCGCTGGTGATTTACGGCATTCGCGGACCGCGAACGGTTACCAATGGCGGCACGATTATCCTGCCGATGCTCGAGCAGTGCCGTGAACTGTCTCTAGAGCTCATGTCGTTTGACGTGGCTCCGCAGCAAAGCCTTTACACCAACCAGGGCGTCGCCGTCACCGTCGAGGCCGTCGCTCAATTGAAAGTGAAATCGGACCCGGTGTCCATTCGCACCGCGGCTGAGCAATTCCTGACGAAGCGGCCGGAGCAGCGCGAAGGCTTGATCCGGCTGGTGATGGAAGGCCACTTGCGCGGCATCATCGGCCAGCTTACGGTCGAACAAATCGTGAAGGAACCCGAAATGGTCGGCGACCGCATGCGCTCGACGTGCGCCGCCGACATGAGCAAGATGGGACTCGACGTCGTGAGTTTCACGATTAAGGAAGTGCGCGACAAGAACGAGTACATCACCAACATGGGGCGGCCGGACATCGCGCGCATCAAGCGCGACGCCGAAGTAGCCGCCGCCGAAGCCGACCGCGACATCGCCATCAAGCGCGCGGAGGCGACACGCGCCGCGGCTGTGGCAAAAGCGCAAGCCGATCAGGAACGCGTCGCCGCCGAAACCGCCTCTTTGGCCAAGCAGGCCGAAGCGGAACGGGATCTGGACATCAAGAAAGCCAACTATCTCGAAATGACGAAGAAGGCTCAAGCCACAGCGGACAAAGCCTACGAAATCGAGACCAACGTCATGCAACAGCAGGTGGTCACGGAGGGAGTGCGCGTGCAGCAGGTCGAGCGCGAAGCCCAAGTGAAGGTGCAAGACGCGGAAATCGCGCGCCGCGAACGCGAACTGATTGCCACCGTGCTAAAACAAGCGGAAATCGAACGCCAGCGCATCGAGACGCTCGCCAACGCCGAACGCCAGCGGTTGATCAGCGAAGCCGAAGGCCGCGCCTCCGCCATTCGCGCGCAGGGCGAAGCCGAAGCCGAGATCATCTTCAAAAAAGGCGAAGCGGAAGCCAAGGCCATGAACATCAAGGCCGAAGCTTTCCAGGAGTACAACCAAGCCGCCGTCTTGGACAAACTCATCAGCAGCTTGCCGGAGGTCGTGCGAGCTCTCGCCGAGCCGCTCGGCAAAGTAGATAAAGTCACCATCGTCTCGACCGGAAACGGCGACGCCGCCGGCGCCTACAAACTCACCGGCGACATCACGAAGATTGCCGCGCAAGTGCCGGCGCTCTTCGAAGCGCTCTCCGGAATGCAGATGTCGGACCTGCTCAGCAAGGTGCGCATGATCGGCGATAAGGCGTCGAAGCCGGAAAAACCGGCCGCACCGGCGAAGTCATAACGTTCGCTTCCGTCCCGGTGGGCGTTTAAGCGCCCACCGAGGACGCCATATCGAGGCCTGGGGGATGGCCATGACGTTTAGAGAAGAATTGCTGATTTTCTGGATCTTCTGCCTGGTGGTGGTTGCGTATGCCGCCCGGCACTTTTTTGGCGGCATTGCTTATTTAGCCGAGCAGATGGCGGCGTTCAGCACTGCGTACGTGCCGAGGTTAGTGCATTTGCTTATAGGCCATTTGCACTAAGCCATGTTTGTTCCGGCAGCGCGCGGGTTGGCATCCGCGAGTTTCAGTTTGCCGGAACGTCCAAGATTTTTTCGGAAGTTTGAAAGGAGAAATGTCATGGGACTTTTAGAAAGAGTGAGCACTTTAATCCGAGCCAATCTGAACGACATGATCGATCGTGCGGAAGACCCGGAGAAAATGATCAAGCAGGTGATGATGGACATGGAGAATCAATATCTCCAGGTCAAAACGCAGGTGGCAGTTTCCATCGCCGATCAGCACATGCTCGAAAAGAAGCTTCGTGAAAACGAAGATTCGGGGAAGGACTGGATGCACAAAGCCGAAGTCGCAGTGGATAAAGGACAAGACGATTTGGCTCGCGCGGCGCTCGATCGTTATCACACGTCGCAACGCTTGGCGCTGAGCTACCGCGAACAGGTGGACGACCAGAAACTTCAGGTCGATGCGCTGAAAAGCGCGCTACAGAAACTCGAGCAGAAACTCGACGAAGCGAAATCCAAGCGCGATTTGCTGCTGGCGCGGCATCGCCGCAGCGTGGCGCTCGGCAAAGCGGCGCACGCACAGACGGTGATCGGCGACAACTCGAAAAGCGCCTCGTTTGACCGGCTGAAGGATCGCGTACACCACACCGAAGCTGTGGCCACCGCGGAAGTCGAGCTGTTGACCGACGACGTGGGCGAGAAGCTTACTCGGCTGGACCGCGACAACGAGGTCGAGCGTTTGCTTAGCGACTTGAAGTCGCGCCGCCGCCTTCCGGGCTAAGCTCCAGTCGTCCGCTATCTTTTTTTGGCTGCTCCGCTCGGCCCCGCGCCCGCGTTGCTTGGGGTCAGCCAGGGAACAGCAGTGGGTGGTGCCGCTTGGCGATTACCTAGGCGCACCCAGCAGCCCGGATTGCAAAGCGCTGAAGACCAGACCGACAACAATGGAAAGCACGAACGCCGAGAACGCTTCTATGTCGGCGACTGCTTGAAACACCATAGCAAACACGCAAATCCATGCGATTGCGCCGAGGAATACGCCAGCGTAGGGGATTGCCACAAGAGTCAGTGTTATGGAACCGAGGAGCAGGGGCCTCAGAATTTCGACGAAGCGTCCTTCTCCTCCCATAAACCACTTCGCAATTAGGAAGCAAACTCCGACCTGAGCGAGCGAGAACGCTGCGTTTATGGTCAGGAACCAAATGAGTCCTACCATTGTGGGCACTAGCTCCAGTGGATGTTTTGCCGGGGACAATGCTTCCAATACCAACACGGAAATCGAATTCGAGATAAGCCAAACAGCCATTCCGTACACAAGTGCGTCCCGGTCCTTCGAGGCCCGCTGAATAGCATCTCCATTCCAAGCGGCGATGCGCAGCGCTTCCAGGAAGTAATGAAGCGGCAAGAAACCGGAACGAGCTGGTGTCGTATCTTCAACGACTTCATTGGGTAGCACAATCGTGGGCGGCGGCCCCGCACAGTTATGCGTCATCCCATAATCCATTCCGCAAACGTCGCAGCGCATGGCCAGGCATCCTATCTCGAGAATCCAGGCAGACTTTATCTCGGCTTAAGCGTCTATTCTCTCGGGAACCTCTATCACTGTCGTTCCGTATAGGTGTGTGTACCCTATCATGCGAGAATGGACGCAATGAATCCCTGGCTGATTGCCGCCCCGCCGGCTGTGGCAGCCGCAGCCGTGGGACTTGCCGCGTATGGCGGCGTCTATCCTCGTTCGCAATTATTCGGACGCACAATATGCCGCACGAATTCCCCGCGCAAGCTGGCTCTCACCTTTGATGACGGGCCGAATCCCGCGCTCACTCCGAAGCTGCTCGATTTGCTCGATCGATACAAGGCGCGCGCGACGTTTTTTGTGATCGGAAAGCACTCGCGCGAGTGTCCTGAGCTGCTCAAGGAAACGGCCGCGCGCGGCCACATCATCGGCAATCACACGGATGCGCACCCCAACCTTTTCTGGCTCAAGGAGGACCGCATCACGGTCGAGCTGCGCTGCTGCAATTTTTCCATCAAAGCGGCTACCGGCGAACTGCCGCGGTGGTTCCGGCCGCCTTATGGATTTCGCAATCCCTGGGTTGTTCCAGTGGCACGCGAACTCGGCCAGCGCGTCGTCCTTTGGACCTTGATTCCCGGCGATTGGCGCGCAACGTCCTCGGAATGGCTGATTCCGCGCTTGGAGCCGATCGCGGTCCACGCAAAGCGCAATCTGGGCGGTGATGCCGCAAAACCGGCCGCCGCGACTGGCGACATTCTTTGCCTCCACGATGGTTCTCACCGCCAACTGAACGCGGACCGTTTGCCGACGCTCGCGGCGCTGGAATATTGGCTCCCGCGATGGCGTGACCTCGGACTGGAATTTGTTACAATCGAGGATGCGGTGGGTACGCCCGCGACTTAGCCATGGACGAACGCGCGTTTTACACGGAAAAAGAAGAAACCAGAAAGATCAAGCTCGTCTGCCCGAGCTGCCGCGGCGAATTTGAATTTCCCGTTCGCTGGAAAGTCTCTCGGAAGAAAAGGGAACTGCCGCGCGGCGCCGGAGAAGAAGACCGCAGAAAATTCGCCAAAGCCACTTCCTACATGGTGCGCCTGGACGACTTGGTGGCTTGTTTCAAATGCCGCAAACGCTTTGAGCTCACCGGCCAATCGACCGTGCTCATCAACGATAATCTGGGCGATCCCAATGCGGATCCCGAGAATTTCGGCAACCGGTGATTCTTTCTTCAGCCTTTGGCGTAGCGGGGAAACTCAATCCTCCGGACGCTAGATTTCAGGGTACAGCTCAAAGAAGGCGGCGATGGACTCGTGAAACGTCGCCTCAATTTCCTCTTTGCTGCCTTCGATGAGATGCATAGTGATGCGCGCCGTCCGGCCATTTTTCAGCACAACCGTAGCGTCTCTTACCTCGCCCAGATCCTCTTCCGGGAGCAACCGCATTCCATAAATCAACGCCAGCTTCGCCATATTCGTTGCCTTCTTTCTTGCCAATGGATTTGTCTTGAGGCTACTCAGTCTCGTTCCGCGCCGTCAACTGGGACAAACCGGCGGCGGACAGTTCGCCGTGACAGGACATGTCGATTTACTCATGGACATCCGCGGCTTTCTGCTATAGACGGTACCAGAGACCAGAACGTGAAACCCGACTTCGCGCAATACGGCTTCGCTCATCAAAAAAATCTAATCATGGCGTGTATCGGCGGCTCGCAAGCACACGGCGCAAAGCTGGGCGAGACCGATGATACCGATTGGTACGGACTCTACATTCCTCCGCCGACTAAACTTCTCGGTCTTGAACGCGAGGAGCATTTCGTATTCACGACCGGTGGCCAACCAGGGGGCAATGGGCCTTTAGACGTGGACGTCTGTCTGTATACCCTGACGAAATGGGCGGGTCTCGCGGCCAAGGGCAATCCCTCGGCTCTGCATTTCTTGTTCGCGCCGGTTGAGTTCACAACCGAAACGTGGGACCACTTTTGTGCCCGGCCCGAGCTTTTCCTCGCGAAAGGGCATGTAAAGCCGTTCCTAGGATTCGCGGACGACCAGATGAAAAGATTGCTCGGGCAAAAGGGACAAAAGAACGTTCACAGGGCCGAGCTCGAAAATAAACACGGATACGACACTAAGTACGCCATGCATGTCATCCGTCTGTACGGAGAAGCGAAAGAGCTGATGGAGCACGGACGCATTACCCTGCCGCGACCAAACCGGCATGAGTTGGTCGATATCCGTAAGGGCAAATACTCTCTTTCAGACATTCGACAACTCGGGGCGCAACTCGAGTCAGAAGCGCTCGCTGCTCAGGCGACTTCGCCGCTTCCAGACAAGGTGGACCGGGATGCGATCAACCGACTGCTCGCCGATGCCCACCTTGGATTTTGGCGCGAATCAAGAAATTAAATCGGGCAGATAGTTTCGACCCGGACGATGTGAGACCAGAGGTTGGGCTCAGCGTCTAAGAAACGAGGCAAACGGGAACCGCGCTGGTACGGAAGTGTGGAGATTTCGGTGCGCCAATTGAGGTGACCAGATTCGGCTCTCCGTGCGATCGCGCAAGCGATATACTCAGACATCCAGTACCTACCTTGGAGCATCGCACCGAGCGTAACGGAGGGATGTTATGAGAGAGCCGCCCCGCCGAGTTCTTATTTTGGGCTGTCTTCTGTTTGCCTGCTTGATTGCGCTTCCGCAACTCGGCCACGCGCAAGAAGCGGCAGGGCCTCAGACGGCCGCTCCGCCTCCGGTGCCTCCTCCGAAGGCTGCCGTCGCGGTCAAGCCAGCTTCTAAGGAAATGATCAGGATTCCCGCGGGCACACGAGTCGCCGTAGTCCTTGAAAATGGTATTTCCACGCGCAGCGCAAAGCCGGGCGATTCCGTTTACTTTCATACGTCGTTCCCCATCACGCAGAACAATCACATCATCATTCCCGTAGGCTCTTATCTTCGCGGAGAGCTCATCGAATCGAAGCGGCCCGGCCGTATCAAGGGGCGCGGCGAATTTCGCATGCGCCTGGACACCCTGATTTTTCCGAATGGTTACACCGTGGACTTAAACGCGGCTCCCCGCAGCGCCGATTCTGGCGGCAAGGAAACCATGGATTCCGAAGGAAAAGTGATCGGCGCCGGAGGCAAGGGGAAGGACGCACAAACTGTTGCGGAAACGACCGCGACGGGCGCGGGGATCGGCGCCATTGCTGGCGGTCCCAAAGGCCTGGGAATCGGCGCGGGCATCGGGGCAGTTGCGGGGCTCGGTGCGATTCTGCTCACGCGTGGCCCGGAAGCGGAACTGCCGCGTGGCTCGACGCTCGACGTTGTGCTGGAGCACGAGCTGGCACTGGACAAGAGCGAGATTCAGTTCAACACCACCGGAACAGCTATGCCCATTACGCCGCCTCCCGCTCCGCAGCAATGACCCATGCTGACGCCCTGCACGCCGCCGCCCCGAGGATGCGGGTAATCACGCGCAGTTCCGCGCTAACGGAAACGGGGACAGGCGTTTGATTTGCTTGCCGAGTAATTCTAAGCCGGCGCGCTATGCGCGGAAGCGGACTGAAATCGCAGCGGGCTGAAGCGCTCCCAATCGACGCTGACACGTTCTTGCGTCACCCACTCGCTCACAAGCCGCGCGGTAATGGGGGTTAGAAGGATGCCGCTGCGAAAATGTCCCGTGGCGATCAGCAATCCTTCGAGGTCTGCGGGTCCGAGGATGGGCAGATGATCCGGCGAGTCAGGACGAAGTCCCGCCCAGGTTTCTTCGACGCGCGCTCCGGAAAGGCCGGGCGATAGTTCAATGGCCGCCGCGAGAATCTGCTCGATACCGCCCGCCGTCAGCGTTTTCTCGAAGCCCGTATATTCCACGGTCGCCCCGGCAAGAATCCTCCCGTCATTTCGCGGAACGAGATAGATTTTCTCGGACCAAAGAACGCGCTCGATCTTCAGATCGTCCGCGCGCAGCGCCACCATTTGCCCTTTCGCCGGCCGCACCGGTGCGTAAACCGCAACACCGTCGATATTCGCCGAAAAACAGCCCGCGGAGATAACGGTCCAGCGCGCTTCGATCTTTTCGTTTTTCAGTTGCAGGCCTGCGCATCGGCGGCCTTCGCGCCAGATGGCCTCGGCCCCACTTCCAGGGAAAAACTGTACGCCGCTGCGGCGCGCGGCTTCGATCACCGCGCTCGTCAAGGCGCGGTTGTCCACGGACGCTTCTTCGGGACGCAGCACGGCGGCTTCGACCTCAGCGCTAAGAGACGGCTCAAGGGCTCGAGCGTCCGCCGCACTCAGCGGCTCCGCCTTCAGCCCCAGTCCGTGGTGCAACGCAATCACGGTGCTCAACTCTTCGCGCGCCTCTTGCATAAACAGCGCTTGCAACGTCCCCTTTGGCCGGTAGCGCGCATTTTGGTCCGAGACTTCTTCCACCATCCGCACAAACTCTGGGTAAATGGCCATGCTCGCTTTTCCCAAAGTCACTAGCGGAATCATGGCCGAACTTTCCGGCGCAGGCGAAAGAATTCCCGCTCCCGCCCACGATGCTTCCCGGCCAGGTTCTTGGCTGTCAAACACACCGACGCGCAGCCCGGCTCGCGCGAGCTCAAGCGCCATAGACCCGCCAATCAATCCGGCGCCCGCGATGGCTACGTCAAACCTCTTCATGAGCTCATCTTAGCGTGAATTCTGAAGTTCAGGGAGTGAAGGAGTGAGGTGACTGGTAACTTGTGCTCGCGTAATCGCGGCGGGCGCGGCGCTTTTGCTTGAAACAAACTTTGGTTCAAGCATCTTCGCGACGTATTGTTTTCGCTTGCCAAGCGCGCGCCAAACGTTCTCTGCAAGAAAAATCAAATACGCGATGAGGAGCTAAAACGATCCCGCCAACTGTTCCGACAACACTTGGGCTTTTTGCGCTAGATCGAGCGCTCGCGCCCAATCGCCCGCCCGGCCTGCTTCTCGCGCGTCAGAAATAAAACTGCGCACTTTCGAAGCCAGGTCAGCCTGCGTCGCGTTCAGCGATTTTCCGGAGGCGGCGGCGAGGTTGCGCTCGGCCACGCGCAAGCTTTCATCGGTTTGCCTTTGCAACGACGCGGATTGCTGTGTCGTCAAATCGGGAACGATGTCCGGAGTAGGCGGCCTTCGAGCCGGCTCGATTTGAGCGGGAGTGGGCGCAGCAGTGTGTGGCCTCTCTGGAGAACTTGGTGTTCCAGCGAGCGGCGCCGGAGGAGGCGGAATCTCGAGCCTGAGGTCAGGAACAGGATCTGCGGGGCTTTCCAGCAAAGGAGAACGTTGCGGCGCGATAGGCCTGACAAGCACCTCGGTGGTCCAGGGGATTGCGGGCGCTTTTCTAGCCGCACATCCGCTTAACAAAATCGCGGCGAAGCTCAACATGCCAAAGATAATTCGGGCGTCACTTTGCATTCCGGCAATCCTGGGTTGGGCCGAGATTTCCGTCATATTCGATAAAGCTCTCACCGCGCTCCGCATCAGGCAGCGAGCGGCAGCTCGATGCGGAACGTCGTTCCTTTGCCAACTTCCGTTGTGAAATCTATGGAACCATTGAGAAGTTGCACAATGCGAAATGTACTCGCCAGCCCGATTCCGCTTCCTCCTGGCCTTGTCGTGAAAAAAAGCTGGAAGATTTTTTGCCGGTGCTCGGGAGGAATGCCTTTGCCCGTATCCCCCACGCTTATTTCCGCCATTTCGCCGCGGCGGCTCAGCACCAGGCGCAATTGGCCGCCGCTGGGCATCGATTCCCCCGCGTTTAAGACCAAGTTCAGCACGGCCTGTTTGAGTAGAGCGCGATCTACGTAAACTTCCGGCACGTCGATCGGCAGAAGCTGCGCCACTTGAATGTTGCCCTTTTGCATTTGAGGATGCGCGACCTCGAGAACTTCTTTCAGCAACTCCGCGAGCTGCGTGGGTTCGAGCCGTACATCCATGGGACGCGTGAAATCCAGAAATCGCTTCACGACGGCGTCGAGCCGATCGATCTCTTTGTCGAGCACGTTCACGGCTTGCTTGGCGCTGCTGTCGGAATCCGCCGGCAAGGATTCTTTTAGATTCTCGAGCCACAGCCGCATCGAATTCAGCGGGTTCTTGACTTCGTGCGCGACTCCCGCGGTGATGCGTCCCAGCGCGGCCAGCCGCTCGCTTACTTGCAGTTGCGTGTTGATGCTATCCAGCGAATCGAGATCGCGCAACGTGACCAGCGCACCCATGCGTTCGCCATCTTCTTGAATGGCCTGCACGCTCACTCCGACGCGCTTTTCGCCCTCTGCCGTTTTCAATACCATTTCGGCGGCGACTTCCGTGAGTTCATCCCCTTCAAGGTGCAGCGCATCGCGCAGAGGATGGCCAACGGGAAATATCTCCGTGACTCGTCTTCCCAGAAATTGTCCCGCGGGGGCGCCAAGAAATTTTTCGGCGGCTGGGCTGACCATTACGGCGCGCGCGTCGCGTGTAAAGAGGAGCAAACCATCTTCCAGTCCGGCCATCACCGAGTTCATGTTTTCGCGCATGGTGCTGAAGATTTCGTGCACACCGCGCAGCTGCTGCCCAACTTGCGTGATTTTGCGGCTGACTTGGCCCAGTTCGTCGCCGGTTCCGGCAAAACCCTTGACCTCGGCAACGGGTGCGTCGTACTGGCCGGCGGAGATGCGGTCCAATTGCGCGGAAATGCGCGTCAAGGGCGCCAGCGCGGCTCTGCTTACCACGGCGGCGAGAACCGTCGATATGAGCAAGGCCAATAGGACAATCGTGCCGAGCTTCCGCACAATCGGCAGGATTTCCTTGTCGAGCAGGAGCGCGGAAGAGACAGCAACGCGGACTTCGCCGAAAGGCTCGTTGGCATTGTTAAAAGGGAATTCGTATTCGTACACGCCCGGCGGCCCTGCCAGAACTTTAACCTGGTGGAGGAAACCGCGCTGCGTCAGTTGCGACAGCGGCGGCCGGCGGTCCCGGAATTTTCCCCTCAGAGACTCGTCCGTCGAGGCCAGGACCGTTCCATCGCTATCCGTGATCGAAACTTCATAAATGGAGGGCGAGGCGACAGCCGCCTTCAACTCCGCTTGCAAACCCTGGCTCGACCCCAGCGCGTAGCTCACGTAATCGCGAACGTCTTGCTGTGAATTGGACTCGGGTCGCCAGCCCTGCGCCTGGGCGTCGCGCAACGCTCCTTTGATCTGGACAAATGTGCTGTTGGCGATATCCTGTGCTCTCTTCTCGCTCTGATCCAATACCTGCTGAAGCAGCAGCCCGAAGTACACGCCGGACACCGCTGCCACCACCAGCAGCACGAGGCCCGTCATCACCAGCGTGAGTTTTGTTCGCAGCCGTAGCTGCATCGCAGGTCCCTAGTCTGGCTCGGCGCGTTCGCCGCCGTATTCTTTCAGCTTATTGTGAAGCGTCTTGAGGCTGATGGCGAGCAATTCGGCGGCGCGCGTCTTGTTGTTTCCCGTGGCGCTCAGCGTCTGAAGGATCAGCTCGCGTTCCATGGCGTCGACGGTCGTCCCCACGGGAAACTTGATCGACGACAGATCGCTCGAGTTCTTCGGCGACGTCTTGCCGAATTCACCCGGCAAGGACGCCCGCGTGATCAGCTCTTTGTCGCTCATGATCGCCGCGCGCTCGAGGATGTTCCGCAATTCCCGAATGTTCCCCGGCCACGTGTGGCTCATGAAAATATCCAGCACTTCGGCTCCGATGCCGCGCACATGCTTCCCGTGCTTGGCGTTTACGTCGCGCAAAATGTGTTCGACCAGCAACGGAATATCGTCCTTGTGTTCGCGGAGCGGCGGCAGGTTGATATGAAAAACGTTTAGCCGGAAATACAGGTCCTGCCGCAACTCTCCGCCGGACACGGCTTTTTCCGGATCTTTGTTCGTCGCCGCCAGCACGCGCACGTCCACCGGCGTTTCGCTCTTGCTTCCGAGGCGCCGCACCTTGCGGTCCTCGAGCACACGCAGCAGTTTCGCTTGCGTGGGCGCGGGCATCTCTCCGATTTCGTCCAGCAGCAGCGTGCCGGAGTCCGCCAGTTCAAAGCAGCCGATGCGCCGCTCGGCTGCGCCCGTGAACGCCCCGCGTTCGTGGCCGAAGATTTCGCTTTCCATTAGTGTTTCGGGAATCGCCGAGCAGTTGATGGGCACAAACGGCCCGTTCGCGCGTGGAGATAATTTGTGAATCGTTCGCGCGACAATTTCCTTGCCGGAACCCGTCTCGCCGGTTATCAACACGGAAGCCGAACTCGGCGCGGCCATCTCCACGATGCGCATCACTTCCTGCATCGGCTTCGATGCACCCACTAAGTCGCCCAGCCGCCCAGCTTCGCGCAACTGGCGTTGCAGCACGACGAGCTGGCGCGCGTCTCGCGCCTTGCTCAGCGCACGGTCAAGCAGCGCCCGCAGCACCGGCCCCTTGAGTGGCTTTTCGATGTACCAGAACGCGCCCGACTCAATGGCTGCCACGGCGCGCTCTTCGCTTCCTTTGCCTGTGATGATTACGGCAGGGACATCCAGCAATTCCGGTCCAAGTTGTTTCAGCAAATCCAGCCCGTTCATTCCGGGCAGCTCGACGTCGGCAATCAACGTATCCGGCTGATAGCTGCCGAATTTCGCAAGCGCTTCTTCCGCCGTGGCCACACCAAGAACATCGAAGCCCCATCGTTGCAGGAGTTGTTCGTAGCCTTTGCGCGCATTGTCTTCATCTTCGACGATCAGCACGCGGTCCTTGCGCTCCAGCGGCTCCATTGCGCGCGCTGCACTCCTTGCCTCATCCCCCATGCGTTTACGCCTCTCCCACGCGGAACTTCTTGCTTTGGCAGATTCTCGTTCAGGCTGGTCACTTCGACTGTAACAAGCTCCCGCTACGCTTGCCAAGCATCCATAAGTTGTTGTCGAGGGGAACCAGGTCGGGCGGGAGAAACCTGAGATGTTTCAACCGCGGACCAGGCGAAGAAGACCGGATCCGCGAATTAAAGTTCCATCACTTCTTTCCAGGTTCTTGGTCGCACGTATAGGATGAGCACCCCCGGGACCGGCTTCGCTTTCGTTTTTCCGCAATTATTTTCCGCGACCATTCCCAACTCCAGAATCTCGTCGATGGAATATTCAATCTTGCGTCCCTCCATCCGATCGCTGGTTGGCCGGCAGTCCACATACCAATTCGGCGTAAAGCGAACTTCGCGCGGCCCTGTCGCGGGCACCTCGACTGTGATTTCGCCTCGCCAGTTTGTCCGGGGAGGCGGGTCGAAAGGAGAACGCGCCGCACCTATCCAAATGTTTGGAAGTTCATCCCAGATCGGCCAGCCTGTTTTCCCGTTCAGTATCCTGATGACAATCTTTGTCGTGCGTGGCTCGCTGCTCTTGGTTTGTGTGTGAGCGGAAGTGCACGAAAACAAATAGATGGCGCCAAGCAAATAGAGAACAAGCCCGCGATCTTTGCCCCTGCTTGAGCCGGTCACAAATCCTCCTATTCCTTTACCAAGTACAGCGCACGCTCAAGCTCCAACTCTAGCTTCACGCCCTTCGACAAATCCAGTTCGTGCCCACGCCCAGTTTCCATCAGGTAAGCAGTGAGCGCCCCCAGCGCCGCGCCTTCAGCGGCTTCTTTCTTGTCCTTGTCTTTGACGCCCTTCACTGCGCCCAGCGCCGCTCCCGCAGCCGCCGCTTGCGCCGCGTCTTCTTGCGTGCTGCTCCTTCCCTCGATCAGGCCCTCCTGGCCAGGTTTGTTTTTCACGCTATGATCTCCGGGCACGCTTACGACTTCCGCAACAATCGGCAAACGCCCGAAGCTGGTATGAATTTCGTCGAAGGTCAGCCAAAGCCGCGCTCGGCCTGTTACCCCAGCCGGTTCCACATGGCTGACGTGGCCTTCGATGATCGCGCCGGGTGGCAGGTAAATCCCTTGGCCGGCATCCAGCGGCTCCAACGTTCTTACTTTGAATTTTGCTTTTTCTTGTGTTCCTTTGGTGCCCAAATCATCTTCCAGCGCCACAAGAAATTTTGTCCCCGGCGCAACCCCGTAAGCCTCGAGCGGCAATCCGTGCCGCTTGCCGTCCGCAACCGTGACTTCCTGATCGTCGGCTTTACCGATTCGGTCCTCGGAGACGATGGGCTTTTCTGCCTGCTGCTGCGACGGCTGCGGCGGCTGATCTTGGGAGGACTCTTGCGCCTGCGCTGCGCAAGCCATGCCACTTCCTAAAGCTATAGCCAGCGCCCCGATTACGGATAAAAGGTCACTGCATTTTTTCGCTCGCATGTTGCCTCCTGACTTCCGGCCCGGCTGCTTGACAATGCAGGCGGTTTGCCACCGCAGTCTTTTCCTTGTATTGCTAAGTGACTGAAAAGGCGGCCAGTTGAAAGGGGAGTGGGGCGTTCTTTGCAGGCTGTCGAAGACGCGTGTCAGGAATGTACGCCACTGGTGTGCATGCTAACGCCGACAGTGCCTCGATAGCCTCCGGCACGCCACAAGCCTCAAAATGTGGAATTATTTAGCCAGAAACCGGCTAATCCGGCGCAAGACTTGCGCATACATCGCAAGCGTTACGCGGCCCGTCTGCGTGTTTTGCTGGCTGGGGTGATACGCGCCGAAGAGATGCGCACGGTCTCCCGGAAGTTCCTCCTCGGCGCCATGCGCAAAGCGAAACGCGGCCCTTGATGCAATCAGGCCGCGCTGCTTCAGAATTTCCAGATAGGCATCCCAGGCGATTTTTCCGAGCGCCAATACCGCGCGAGGCCGCAAAATTTCCAACTCGCGCACCAAGTAGCCCCTGCAATTTGCGATTTCCGAAGGAAGAGGCTTGTTCGCGGGCGGCGCGCAACGGATCGTCGCCGCGATATAGGCATTCTTCAGGCGAAGGGCGTCGTCGCGCCGCACCGAAGTAGGCTGATTCGCAAAGCCCGCTTTGTACAGCGCCGCAAAGAGAAAGTCTCCCGAGCGGTCCCCGCTAAAAACGCGGCCGGTTCGATTCCCTCCATGCGCCGCTGGCGCAAGTCCCAAAATCAGCAGCTTCGCCCTCGGATCGCCAAATCCCGGCACAGGCTTGCCCCAATATGTCCATTCACGAAACGCCCGCCGCTTTTCTCGCGCTACTTTCTCGAGATACTCGACCAGTCGGGGACATTTGTGGCACGCCACAATCTCCTCGTTCAAAATGCTGAGCAGCGCGTTTTTCTCGGCCATAGTCGATGAAAAATAATGGAATGAGAGTTGTTACGAGAGATTGCGAGCCATCATGTTATTCAATTCGGCGTAAGGAATGGTCACCTGCGTCAATGAATCGTACGATCCATGCGTCAGCCAGTCTTTCGCCACTCGCCGAAAAGCGCCCATTGCCGCTCGCATCGCGGAAGATCCCGCGCTTACACGAGCCACTCCCATTTTTTCAAGTTCGTCGAGCGAAGGACAACTCGGCGACGCCAGAATGTTCAATGGCGCGCCAAGAGCTTTCACCAGTCTTGCAATGGTTTCGCGATCGTACAGTCCCGGGACGAACAAGCAATCTGCCCCCGCCTCGCGATACGCGCGCAACCGCTCGACCGTCCGTTCAAACCGCGTCGCCTCCGGCCCAATCGGCATCAAATAAATGTCCGTCCGTGCGTTGATCACCACCGGTACGCCCAGCGCCGCCGAAGTCTCTCGAATCGCCCGAATTTTCTTCACCTGCAATCCTAGCTCGACGTGGGAGCTCTCATCGTCTCCCGTCACGTCCTCGAAGTTCAGTCCCACCGCTCCGGCGGCCACCATTGCTTTTGTAAAATCGGCGATCTCTTCCGGTGTTTTGCCGTAGCCAGACTCCAAGTCAGCGGTGACGGGGACTCGCACAGCCCGCGTAATCCTTGCCACCGCATCCAGCATTTCGCCGCGCGAAATGCGCTGCCCATCCGGATAGCCTAGCGAGAAGGCCACTGCCGCGCTGCTCGTCGCGATGGCCGGATAGCCCAGTTCCTCGGCAATTCGCGCGCTTACCACATCCCATACGTTCGGCAGCGCCAAAATCCGGGGCCCGTGGTGCAGCTTCCTCAGTTTCTCGGCCTTTTCTGCCTGCGCTTTGCTGTTCATCGAGTGCCCCCAGCGCACCGTCCACGCTTTTGATTTAAATTGGTTCCTCTGGCCAAGCGTAAGCATTGGCGCCCCGGGAAAAAACATCCAAATTGGAGAGCCGTTTTCAGTCGAAGAGCGGTGGCGACTGGCTGGCCGCGCCCGGTAAGCACCTACTTTGCGTTTTCTAATGTAACGCCAGATGCCTAAAATCCATTGGCGCCAAACAACATTCCGCTTCACTGCAAGAGCGCGAGCACCTCTTCATGGATCTTTCCGTTGGTGCTTACCAGGCTTCCGTTGTAGATCGAGCCATTTCCCTTGACGTCCGTCGCGCGGCCGCCCGCCTCCTCGACAATGAGCCCCAGCGGAGCCAAGTCCCATGGTTTCGAATGCAAATCCACCGCGGCCTCAATCGAGCCCTCGGCCACCATCATGTGCTTCCAAAATCCCCCAAAAGAGCGCCCGTATCGCGCGGCATCCAATAGAACGCGCATTTTTTCCGTGTTCTGGCGGCTGCTGCTCGGGCCCGTGCCTCCCGTGAGGGCCATGGCGCCCTTCAATCGCTGCACATTCGATACATGAATTCTCTTTCCGTTTCTCCCGGCGCCTTCTCCGCGATAAGCAGACCAGCGCATCCCCAGAGCGGGCGCGCTCACCATCGCCGCCACAATTTCGCTCTCGCGCTCGACCGCGAGAAGCGTTCCAAACGTCGCGATCCCCCGCGAAAATTCCTCTGTGCCATCAATCGGGTCGATGATCAAGCGAACCCGGCCCGTTGCGGCCGGAGCCTTCGCATTTCCCCCGCCCATCTCTTCGCCCAGAACGTCCATCGCCAGCCCGCTCGCTGCCACTTTCGTCCGCGCCATTTCTTCCACGCCGCGATCCGCCTGCGTCACGGCCGAGCCGTCATCTTTCTTGTCGATGCGAATTTCGCTCGTCCGGAAAAACCGCATAGAGATCGCATCCGCCTCCCGGACAATTTCTTCCAGCAACGCGCCATACTCCTCTTGGTATCCCATGCACTCTCCCGGAAGCCACGGCTCTCCTTCGAGCCAATACACGCGGACCTGCTCCTTTATCCCTTATCCCTCCATTGGGACCTTCAGCGAGCAACCTTGGCTTCTTACTTTCCTCCAATTGACACCATTTGCTCCCACCTCTAGCATACAAAGGAATGGCTATGACTGCTCATGCCGACAGCGGCTCCATCCTCGACCGCATCCTGCAAGCACGCCGTCTTGAGGTGGACCACCGCAAACGTGTTCTTCCCGAAACGGCCTTGCGTTATGGCGTCCAGGCTGCGACTCCGCTTCGGGACTTCCCCGCCGCGCTCTCTCGCGCGTCTCTAAACATTATCGCAGAGCTAAAGCCGGCTTCCCCCTCGAAAGGCATTCTCCGCGATCCCTTCCATCCGGTCGAGCTAGCTAAATCCTTTGAAGAGGCTGGCGCCGCCGTGCTTTCCGTGCTTACAGAAGGCGAATTCTTTCGGGGTTCGCTGAAAAATCTCCGCGATGCGCGTAACGCCGTCAAACTTCCCGTCCTCCGCAAAGACTTCATCTTCGATCCCTGGCAAGTCTGGGAAACGCGTGCGAACGACGCAGACAGCTTCTTGCTCATTGTCGCAGCTCTCGAGGATGAACTTCTCCGAGATCTCATCGTCCTCGGCCGCGAATTGAAAATGGAGCCGCTTGTCGAAGTTCACACCGCTGCCGAGCTCGAACGAGCCCTTGCCGCCGATGCCCGCATTGTCGGAGTCAACAATCGTGATCTGAAGACACTGGACCTTCGCGTCGAGACTTCCTTCGAATTGATCGACCGCATCCCCGATGCATGCATCGCCGTCAGCGAATCCGGCCTCCGCACGCGCGACGATCTCGCCAAACTGCGCGAAGTCGGCTTCGATGCTTTTCTGGTCGGTGAAAGTCTCATGCTGTCACCCGATCCCGGCGCAGCCCTTGGAACGTTTCTCGGCCGCTCGGCTCTGCCGGTCTAACGACGCCATGATCCTCGTAAAGATTTGCGGCATCACTAACTGGCCGGACGCCAAGGCCGCCTGCGACGCGGGCGCCAATATGCTCGGCTTCAATTTCTACGAGAAAAGCCTGCGCCGCGTTTCCACCGTGGAAGCCGCCACGATGCGCGCGAAACTGCCTCAGGGCGTGCAAGCCGTCGGACTCTTTGTGAACGCCAAGCCCTCGGAGATTCTTTCGCTCCATGCTTTCGTGCGCTTCAATGCCGCGCAACTTCACGGTGATGAAACTCCCTCCGTCGTTTCCGAAGTCGCGCGCGCCGTTCCCGTCATCCAAGCCTTTCGTGTTGCGGCGGATTTTCCCCTGGCCACGCTCGACAAATATCACGACGCGTTTGCCTTCTTGTTCGATGGCGCCCGTGCGGGCCAATTTGGCGGCACGGGTACCAGCGCCGATTGGAATGTCGCCCGGCGCGCCACCGCCTCTCACCGTATCATTTTAGCGGGCGGTCTTACGCCAGGAAACGTTGGCGCAGCCATTCGTTCCGTGCGCCCCTATGCTGTTGACGTAGCTACCGGCGTCGAATCGAAGCCCGGCAAGAAGGATCACGTGAAGCTCAAAGAATTTATCGAAGAAGTTCGCCGGACCGATGAGCAGTTAGAAAATCTGGATGCGCCACAACCAGGACAATCTCCGCCATGAGCTCCATTTTGCAATCGCCCACTGTCGCTCCAGGACGTTTCGGCCCTTATGGTGGCCGCTACGTTCCCGAAACGCTCATGGTCCCGCTCCTCGAGCTCGAGCGCGTCTACGAAGCCACGAAAACCGATCCGCAGTTTCAGTCCGAATTCGCCGGTCTGTTGAAAAATTTTGCAGGCCGGCCGACACCTCTGCAGTTTGCTTCGCGCCTCACTGCGCATCTCGGCGGTCCTCGCATCTACATCAAGCGCGAAGATTTGCTCCACACCGGCGCGCACAAAATCAATAACGCCATCGGTCAGGGCTTGCTCGCCGTCAAGATGGGCAAGCCGCGCATCGTTGCGGAAACCGGCGCGGGCCAGCACGGTGTCGCCTCCGCCACCGTTGCCGCGCATCTTGGCCTCGAATGCGTCGTCTACATGGGCACGGAAGACATGGCGCGCCAGGCGCTCAACGTTTCGCGCATGCGCATGCTTGGTGCGCAAGTTGTCGGCGTCGATTCCGGCAGTCGCACGTTGAAAGACGCCATCAACGAAGCCATGCGCGATTGGGTCACCAACGTCCGCAACACTCACTATTTGCTCGGTTCTGTTCTCGGCGCGCATCCCTATCCCACGATGGTCCGCGATTTTCAATCCGTCATCGGCCGCGAAGCGCGCGAGCAAATTCTCGCTGCCGAGAAGCGCCTTCCAACTTATTTGTTCGCTTGCGTCGGGGGCGGTTCGAACGCCATCGGCCTCTTCCACCAATTTCTGCGCGATCCGGGCGTGAAAATGGTTGGCATTGAAGCGGGCGGTCGCGGCGGCCAGCTCGGCGAACACGCCGCGCGCCTCGCCGCCGCACAGGGTTTCACCGGCGCGCGCCCCGGCGTCTTACAAGGCACGTACACCTACATTTTGCAAACTGAAGACGGCCAGATCGCCACCACGCATTCTATCTCCGCAGGCCTCGACTACCCCGCCATCGGCCCCGAGCATGCCTGGCTCGCCGATGAAGGTCGCGCCGAATACACCGCCGTTTCCGATTCCGCCGCGCTCGAAGCCGCGCGTCTCCTCTCGCGCACCGAAGGCATCATTCCCGCCCTCGAATCGGCCCACGCCATCGCCGGCCTAATCGAGCGCGTTTCTTCTGCAAACTCGGACCTCTCTCGAATAACGAAAGACGACCTCGTCATCCTCAACCTCTCCGGCCGCGGCGACAAGGACATGGACACTTATTCCCGCCTGCTCTAAGCTTTACCCTTCGCGAAAATCCCATGGCTGCTGCAATCTCCAACTCGACTCGCATCTCCAAACGCTTCGCCGCCCTCCGCGATTCCGGCGAACTCGGCATCGTCGCCTACATCACTGCAGGCGATCCATCTCTCAACGCCACGCACAAATTCGTCCTAGCTCTCGCCGATGCCGGCACCGACGTCATCGAACTCGGTATCCCCTTCAGCGATCCCCTCGCTGACGGCCCTACGATTCAGCGCGCCTCCGAACGCGCCCTCAAATCCCACACCACGCTCGCCCAAGTCATTGATCTAGTCCGCGGAATCCGCAAATCCAGCGAAGTTCCCATCGTCCTCTTCGGCTACTACAATCCCGTCCTGCAAATGGGCCTCGAAAAATTCGCCTCCAGCGCCGCCGAAGCTGGCGCCGACGGCGTCCTCATCACCGATCTCACTCCAGAAGAATCCGGTGACTATCGCCGCATCCTCGCCGCGCACAATCTCGACACGATTTTCCTCGGCGCTCCCACCTCCACCGATGATCGCCTCGCCAAGATCGCCGCCGCGTCCTCCGGCTTCCTCTATCTCATCTCCCGCACCGGCGTAACCGGCGCAAAGGACGCCCTCCCGGACGATCTTCCCGCCCTCCTCCGTCGCGCCCGCAAAGTCACCCAACTTCCCATCGCCGTCGGCTTTGGCATTTCGCTTCCCGGCCATGTCTCCGTCCTCGGCGGCCTCGCCGACGCCGCCGTAGTCGGCTCCGCGCTAGTCTCCGAAATAGAAAAAGCTATCGTCGCCGCTCCGACACCCGCCAACGTCGACGCAGCCGCCGAATCTCTAGCCGCTCGCGTCCGCTCCCTTAAACAAGCTGCCCGCCACGGCCTCTCCCGCCGCGAGGTCGCCCCATGATTTTCTATCTTAGCTGGCGAGCATTCTCAAATTTGTCATTCCGAGCGAAGCGAGGAATCTGCTTTTCTCCTTCTTGCTCGCCACTCGTCACTCGCCACTCGCCACTCCCTTTCCCGAAGGTGGCTCCATGAATTTGAGCGACTGGCGCCGCCGCATCGACGAAATTGACAAAAAACTCGTCGAGCTTCTCAACGAGCGCTCCCGCTGCGCCTTGGAAATCGGCAAGCTCAAGCAGGCGGCCAATCTCCCGCTCTATCAACCAGACCGCGAAAACGAAGTCTTAGCGAACGCCGAGCGCGAAAATCCCGGCCCACTCACCGACGCCGCCATCCGCCGCCTCTTCGAGCGCATCATCGACGAAGCCCGCGCCGCCGAACGCGACGCCATGCAGCCCGACGCCAAGCCGAGTAAAGGTGTAAACGATTGAGTCGGCGAGCAAGTCCGGGTCTTCGAGGACTTTGTAGTGGCCGGTTTCTAGACCGGCTCTCTTGCTTTTGAATTTGTATCATTGCGGCGCCAGTTCACCGCAATCGAAAGGGAATCAAGACTAACCATGGTCATCGTAATGCAAGAAGGCGCCACCGACGCGCAAATCCAGCACGTCATCGATCGCCTGGTCGCCTCCGGCTTCAACGTGCATCGCTCAACGGGTGAATCCCATACCGTCCTAGGCGCCGTCGGCGTCCATCGCGATTTCGATCACCGCGATTTCGAGCTTCTCGAAGGCGTGCGCGAGGTCATGCGCATCACCCAGCCCTTCAAGCTCGCCAGCCGCCAATTCAAGCCCGAGGGCACCATCGTCGATCTAGGCCGCGGCGTAAAAATCGGCGGCAATGAAGTCGTCGTCGCCGCCGGCCCCTGCTCCGTCGAATCCCGCGAACAAATCCTCTCCATCGCGGAAAGCGTCTCCAAAGCCGGAGCAAAAATTCTCCGCGCTGGCGCGTTCAAGCCTCGCACTTCGCCTTACGCCTTTCAGGGCATGGGCGAACCTGGCCTCAAACTCATGCGCGAGGCCGCCGACAAATTCAGTCTCTTCACCGTCAGCGAAGTCATGGACCTTTCGCAAATCCCCATGATGTCCGAATACGTCGACATATTTCAGGTCGGCGCCCGCAACATGCAGAATTATTATCTCCTCCGCGCCCTCGGCGAAATCCGCAAACCCGTCCTCCTGAAGCGCGGCATGTCCGCCACTATGGAAGAGCTTCTCCTCAGCGCCGAATACATTCTCGCCGGCGGCAATTACAACGTCATCCTCTGCGAACGCGGCATCCGCACGTTCGAAACCTATACCCGCAACACGCTTGACATCGCCGCCATCCCCGTCATCAAAAAACTCAGCCATCTCCCCATGCTCGCCGATCCTTCCCACGGCACCGGCCGCCGCGACAAAGTTCCTCCCATGGCTCGCGCCGCCGTCGCCGCCGGGGCCGACGGCCTCCTCATCGAAGTCCACAACGATCCCGACCACGCTCTCTCCGACGGCGCCCAATCCCTCCATCCCGACGATTTCACCCAGCTCATGGCCGAGCTCCGCATCATCGCCCCGGCCATCGGCCGCCGCATGGCCTGATTCATGCCCGCCTCTCATCTCATCACCCGCGTCACCATCCTCGGTACCGGCCTAATCGGTGGCGCCTTCGCGCTAGCTCTCCGCAAGTACACCACCGATATCCACATCACCGGCTGGGACCGCCCCGAACCCGCCCGCGAAGCGCAATCCCGCAACGCCATCGACGCCGCCTTCTCCGCCGAACTAGCCCCCGCCCTAGAAAACGCAGACCTCGTCTACATCGCCCTACCAATCGGCGTGACTCTCGATCTTCTTCCAGAAATCGCTCGCCTCGCCCCGCTCAACGCCCTCATCACCGACGCCTGCAGCACCAAAGTCCGCATCACCGAAGAAGCCGCCGAACTTTTTCCCGACGGCTCAACAAAACTCTTCCTCGCGGGCCATCCCATGGCCGGCCGCGAACAATCCGGCATCGCCCACGCCGACGCCGACCTCTTCCACAACAACACGTACGCCCTAATCGGCGCCTCTTCCGATCAAACCGACCCTCGCGTCTCCGCCTTCGTAAAAATCCTAGAAAAAATCGGCGCCCGCCCACTCTGGCTAGGCGCCCAACAACACGACTACGCCGTCGGCTTGGCCTCCCATCTCCCCCAACTAGCCGCCGTCGCCCTCGCATCGTTCCTCTACGATCATCTCGATGAAAACGGTCTCCCTATCACGCTCGCAGGCCCCGGCCTGCGCGATTCCCTCCGCCTAGCCGGCAGCCCTTACTCCACCTGGCGCGATATCGTCCTAACCAACAAACAAGTCCTCTCCGCCGCCCTCGACCTCTTCGCCCGCCGTCTGGACGACCTCCGCGAACGCCTCGCCTCTCGCGACCTCGAAGCCGACTTCGACGCCGCCAACGAACTCTACAAACTCCTCCGTTCTTTCTGAGAGCCTCCGACGTGTGCGTCCGACACCTTCCAGGAAACGCCGGCCCAAAATAAACGCAGAGTCGCATCCGGCGAATGAACAATCGCCCGACCACAATTTCGCGGACACCTAGCCGCGTGGAACTGCAAATTACTTCTACGTTTTTGGACGAACGGCGAATTGGAAGGAATTCGAGGAAACTTTAACTACACTCAGCTTGCCCGGAAGCAAAACGATACGCCCCGTGTAAGATCCCGGCGACTCCAACTCAATGTATCCAACTAACGAAATCGTCTCGGTCCACGACTTGCCCGGCTTAAGGGTAACCAGTATGTTCGATTCACAATTCACAAGATTGGCAAAGGTAGGGTCCGCAGGCGGGACGAGCTCGCCATCCTTCTCTACACCTGGCAGCGGAACGCTTCTCGGCACCCGCACTCCTTGACTGTCGTCAACTTCAACCGAGTAGACCAAGTCACTGCACGTAAGGAAGGATATTTCGCCCGGCCCATTAATTGTGATGGTCAGTTTCACAGTGACTTCGGCAGCCTGTTCGAAGACACGCGCTGTAGGCTCGGCATAGACCGCGATCGGTTGCATTGCGCCGCTCGCTGCCACTGTGGCTAGAACCGCGAACGCAATCGTTGCCACCGACCCTCGCGTTGCTTTCGTAAACATTTCCAAACTCCCGCATGGCCCGCCCGTCTAGAGCTATCCTCTTCCTACTTTAGATTGACCTTCTCACGCAGCGGCAACTCCTGCGAAGATCCACCCACCATGAACGTGTAGCCGCCCGGCACCAATTTCCACCCATCGCTCGCCTCATCGTAGATCGACAAGTATTTCTCGCCGACGCTCACGCTCACTTCCTTGCTCTCCCCCGCCTTCAACCACACCTTGCTGAATCCCACCAACCGCTTCGGCGGTTCCTCCGCGCTAGCTGGAAGCGCTGCGTACACTTCCGCGATTTCCGCCCCGTCGCGGCTTCCCGTATTCTTCACCATAAAACTCACCGTCGTCTCCGCACCCGGCGTCACCGTCAAGTCCGAATACGCAAACGTGGTATACGACAACCCATACCCAAACGGGAACAGCACCGCCTTCTTCTCCGCGTCATACCATTTGTAACCAACCTTCAATCCCTCGTCGTAGTGCACGCTGAATGTTGGCTCCGCCTGCCCCGTCTTCATCACCGCCTTTTCACCCAGTTCCTCTGGCGTGGGCTTCACGAGCTGCGGATGGGGCAAATCCTCGACGCTCCTCGGAAACGTCATCGCCAGCTTCCCGCTCGGATTCACGTCGCCCGTCAAAATGTTCATCACTGCGTGCGCGCCGTCGCTTCCGCCATACCACGCTTCCAGCACTGCTCCCACCTTATCCAGCCACGGCATGGTCACCGCCGTTCCCGTCTCCAGCACCACAATCGTTTTCGGATTTGCCTCTGCCACAGCTTCGACAATGCCGTCCTGACTCACGGGAAGCGACAAATTCTCCAGGTCCATCCCTTCGCTCTCCCATTGATACGCAAACACAATCGCCACGTCCGAACTCTTTGCGAGCGCCGCCGCCGAAGCCGGATCCTTCCCCGAATCAAACTGCACTTTCGCCCCCGGGAACTTCTTCTGCAGCACGCTTACCGGCGACGGCGGAAACCACACTTGCGCCTGCCATCCCGCCGACGGCCTTCCCGGCGCGTCCACTTGCGCCGACCCGCCGCCCGACATCATCCCCTCGTCCGCGTGCGGCCCGATCACCGCAATCGACTTCACCGCCCCGCTCTTCAGCGGCAACAGCCCGTCCGTGTTCTTCAGCAGCACCGCGCTCTGCTCCTCAATTTTCCGCGCGATTTTCAAATCGCCCTCGACGTCCACCACGCCCTTCTGGATCGGATAATCTACCAGCCCGCATGCAAACTCCGACCGCAACACCCGCCGCACGTGCTCGTCCAACTCCGCCGTCGAAACTTTCCCTGCTTCCACCGCCTCTTTCAATTTCGCTCCAAAAAATTCATCCAGCGGCTCTTCATTGTCCAACCCCGCCGCCGATGCCTTCACCGTGCTATGCGTCCCGCCCCAATCCGAAACCACAAATCCCTTGAACGCCCAATCCTTCTTCAGCACGTCCGTCAGCAAATACTTGTTTTCGCAGCCAAAATCGCCATTCACCGCGTTGTACGAGCACATCACCGCCCCCGGGTCCGCAATCCCCACGCCAATCTCAAACGCCAGCAAATCGCTCTCCCGCATCGCGCGCTTCCCGATGATCGAGTTCACCTCGTTCCGCCCGCTTTCCTGATCGTTCACCGCGTAATGCTTGATGTCTCCAATCACGTGCTGCGCCTGCTCGCACTTCATCAGATTTCCCACCAGTGTCCCCGCCAAAATCGGGTCTTCGCCCATGTATTCAAATGTCCGCCCGTTCCGCGGTTCGCGCGTTAAATTCACGCCGCCACCCAAAGTCATGTTGTACCCTTGTGCGCGCAGCTCTTTCCCAATCACTGTTCCAAACTCGCACGCCGACTCAGGGTCCCAGCTCGCCGCCGCTCCCACATTCGACGGCAGCGCCGTCGAGTATCGCCCATTTTCCGCGCTGCTCCGCACCCCATACGCCGCATCGCTCATCTGCACAAACGGAATCCCCAGCCGCGCAATCCCCATAATGAATCCCGCCCCGCCATTCCCCAGTTCCGGCTGCGGGTTTTGTACCTCCCTAGGCCAGCCCGGCATGCCCTGCCCGTGCAACAACAAAATCTTTTCGTCGAGCGTCATCTCCTTCAGCACCATGTTCGCCCGCTCATCCGGCGAAAGGCTCGCATTCATCCAGGGATGGTTGCGGTTCTCGGGCTCGTGCTGCCCGTGCATCCGGTGCTGCGCAAAGGCCGCCCGGCTAAATCCCATGGCTCCGCACAACGCTCCAGCCAAGACAAAAGCAATCGCCGCCAGCCGCCCGCGTTGCACCCGCCACGTCTCATTCATTTTCATTTTTATCCGTCCCCGAGAAGAGTGAACCACGCCCCCCACAGACTCAAACAAACGCCCCTATAATATCGATTTTTCTGATTTATGCCAGAACCAAAACAAATGATCGGTCCCCTCCCCCTTCCGGTGCCTCCCCTGGTGCCGCACAGGATCTTGCTGCCACACTGAAACCGCTTTCTGCCAGGCAAGGGATATTCTAATCGAGGCAAGAAAGGGGACATTTTAAAAGAGGCTTGACAAGCCCGCTGATTTCTCTGTTGTTAGCAAGTCGAGATGTCCGCTTTTGTTAGCACGTGATGTGTCCGCTTGCATTGTTTTCCTTCTCTTCAAAGGGGGTCCACTGCGTTGTTGCTGAGACTGTGGGAAAGTGGGAATCCCGCG
>JBARJI010000017.1:0-5959 GCA_049800195.1 Candidatus Acidiferrum sp. | reverse complement strand
TCGAGGGACTCCCACCTGCGGATTCGGGGGCAGGCGGACAAGCATTAGAAACCATCGTGGCGGGACTGGGAGAGCAACCCGGGGTTTCAGGAGTGGTGTCCTATCTCGAGTTGCGAGATCCGATTTTTCTGGGCCGGGGAGGGGGAACGTTTGTTCTCGTAGGTCTCACCTCAACCGGCGGTCCAGTCGAGTCGCTTGTTCCGGAGCTTCACCAGTTGGCAAGCGCGCTTGAAAATCAACTGCGGGGCCGTTATCCGGCGGTGAAACTCGAACTCACAGGCGAGATTCCACTGAACTTCGATATTCGGAAAGCGAGCGCCGCCGACGTGCATCGCGGCGAAAGCCTGGTGATCCCCGCGACCCTCGCGCTCCTGCTGTTGGCTTTTGGAAGCCTGATCGCCGCCCTGATTCCATTGGCGGTTGGCCAGCTTGCTATCGCGACCACTCTGGCGATTACGGGATTCCTGGCCCAGCGCTGGCACTTGTCCATTCTGGTTCAGAATTTGGCCACCATGCTTGGCCTGGGCTTGGGAATCGACTACGCGCTCCTCATGATTAGCCGCTTCCGGGAAGCGATTTCCGCCGGGCACGACGGACCCGCGGCCTCGGTCATCGCGGCACGTCAGGCAGGTCGCACGCTCTTGATTTCAGGCTCAACGGTAGCCATCGGATTTCTAGCCCTCTTGACGGTTCCGATCAGCGAAATCCGTTCCATAGGTGTCGCGGGATTTCTGGTGACGGGAATGAGCGTGTTGCTTACAAATACCCTCGTTCCGGCAGCGCTGGTGTTGCTCGGTCCGCGGATTGATCTTGGCCGATTGCCTTTTACTCCAAAGTTGGATGCGCATCGGGCCGCAAGTACGGGAAATCGCTGGCGGCAATGGGGAAAGATGATTGTCGCGCATCCCTGGCTTGCCCTCTTTGTGGCAGGTACTCCTTTGCTTCTGCTCGCCTGGCAGGCCAGACGACTGGATACCAGCCTTCCCCGAGGAGATTGGCTTCCGCAGGCGGCAGAATCAGTCCATGCGCTGCACACCCTTGAGCGGATGGATCGGGGCGGCGTCGTTGAATCGTTGCGCGTCATTGTGGAACTTCCAAAGGATTCCATCGCGCAAACCGACGCGGGATGGAATGCTCTGGATCGTCTGAGCAAGCGCCTCGCGACCGACCCTCGCTGTGACCGCGTGATTTCTATCACTACGATTGCGGAGGGCAACCGATCTTCCCTCCTTGATCTCTCGCGGGAGACCCGTCGAACGTTCCTCAGTAGTGACGGACGAGCGGCGCTGCTTGAAGTGTTACCCGCGAGTTCGGTTTCCCTGCGCGAGCAGGTCAACTGGGTGCGGGAGTTGCGTAAGACTGGCGCGCCAGCTCTCACCGGAGTGCCTGGCGCAACCCTTCTCGTTGGGGGCATCCCGGCACTCAACGCTGATTACGAAACGATTATCAGAGACCGCTTTCCGTCCGTAATGGCACTGGTAGTGGGTGGGACGCTCCTTGCGCTGCTCTGTGGGTTCCGATCGATCTTCGCCGCCGTGAAGGCCATCGCGCTCAACCTGTTCTCGGTCGCGGCGTCGTTCGGAGCATTGGTTTTGGTTATCCAAGATGGACACGGAAGCAGCTTCCTGGGAGTTCCTGGGGGAACCGGTAGCGTGTTTCCCCTTGTTCCGATCGTCGCCTTTGCCATCGTCTTCGGATTAAGCATGGATTACGAGGTATTTCTAGTCGCACGCGTTCTCGAAGCCAGAAGGAGCGGACTGAGTGAAATGGATGCGATCCCGGAGGGTCTGGCTAGAACTGCAGGCCTGATTACGAGCGCTGCGGCGATCATGATCGTGGTATTTGCGGCATTCACCTTCGGAGATTTCCTAGTGGTCAAGATGATCGGATTTACGTTGGCGGTTGCCGTGTTAATTGACGCGACACTCGTTCGTATTGTGATCGGTCCGGCGCTCCTTCGTATTGCAGGCGATTGGAACTGGTGGCCTGGCGGGCTCGCCACAGCGCGCAGGGCGCCAGTGATAGGGAGTCGCGAATAATATCAGGAGGTTTTTCTAGGAATTTTCTGTATCTTTCATGCACCTAAGTTTCAGAGGCTTCTTAATCACGCGCCTAAGCACAGACGCTTTAGCAGCGTTCCGCATGGCGTCCCCTGGCGTATTTGGGGGGAAATTACAGGGTCATGTTTTGCCCGGCAAGCCGTTCCAAGAATCCGCGCCCGCTTCGCGCCCGAAGTACGGCTGTTTATTGAGCTAATTTCTGGTATTCCCCTGGTCTACGCGGTGCGGCGTCAATGGGTTCTAGTTTTTATCTTCGCCTTTACCTTACCACTGTTTACCGCAGGGTTACTAAATCGAATCCAGCTCGGAGGGCCAACTTCTCCCGATTTTTCAAATACCTAAACCGACCTTCGTTTCTTGAGAGTTTTGAACATTTGGAACATGCCATCATCGGGTGAATCATCCGACGCGATTCACGCTCGGAGTGAGGATCCGCTCAGGATGCAGAGCACCAAGGACTCCCCGAGCATTGCCATATTTTGGAGCAGGATTGGAGCAGCCTGAAGGTCGTCTTTCAAGGGACGGTACGCGTATTGCGCCTACGAGCAGAGTCACCAGGACCGACGGTATCGAGGCCTGGTCGAATCGTTGCGAAATGGATTCAGCTCCGGAAGGTAGTTGGAATGTCTTTAGCGAAAGCTGACCGAGACTGATTGACAAGAGTATTCTGATTGGTTGGCCTCAGTTCGCGGGCGACTCTCCGGTACGGAAGCCGAACGCTGCGAGTCGGTCTCAGATGTGGCGGCCGGATCGCGCTCTACCTGCCAAGCAGGTGCCACATCTACAGCCGAGTACAACAGTCTAGGGAACCGTTTCACTGCGGCTCTGGGGCAGATGTTTGAAGCGTGGCAGCCCGAACTGCGAGACAGTTTTAATCGATGCGAAGAATGGTTAGCGACTCCTAGTCTTGCTTCTCTCTTCAGCAAGCGCTCTTGCGCGCTTGCCGGCCTTTTTAAGGACCTTTTCGAGGATTTGAAGCTCTTTGGGGTTAGCATCGACAAATACCCTTCCGATTTCCGCGGAATGCTTGCGAAAGATTGGAACAATCAGTTCTTTACCGCTTTTTGTTAGAGCGACGATTCGCACCCTCCGATCGTCAGGGCTTTCCGCCCGGCTGACCAATCCTTTTTCGAGCAGACGGTCGACCGCCACGCTGATGGACCCGGGCGTGAGGTGGACTTTCGGCCCGATTGTGTTCACCGGCAGCGGACCCTTATGCAGAAGTGCCTCAAGCACGCGGAAGTCCGTGTCGGAGATGCCCGTCTCCTCGATTCCTCTACACAGATAGTCGGAGGCGGCCTCGTGGGCTTTCCTCCAAACAAGCCAGCAATGCACGGGGTCTGAGGACGTTTTCGTCATAGCTCTCTCATGCTGGGCCTTTTCCAGTTAGTTGTCTACAGAATGTATCTATGTCAATACACTCTGCATCAATGTATTAGACAACCGGGGCCGGTAAGGCACGGTTCAATAGGAGACGAGCATGAAGATCCCTTCTACAATCGCACGGTACTTGCTTGGTTTCATCTTTTTGACGTTCGGGCTCAACGGGTTCCTTCATTTTATTCCCATGCCGCCGCCTACAGGCGTTGCAGCGCAGTTCTTCGGAGCCCTCTTCGTGTCCCGGTTTTACATAGTGATTTTTCTGTTGCAGATAGTACCCGCGGTCCTGTTGCTCGCGAATCGCTACGTGCCTTTGGCACTGACGATTCTGGGGGCTGTGATTGTCAACATACTTTGCTTTCACATTTTCATGGCGCCCGCGGGTTTGCCGCTGGCTGTCGTCGTTACCGTCTTGTGGTTTCTTACGACTTGGAGGGTGCGGTTCGCTTTTACGGGTATCCTTCAACGCTAAGAAAGCGCTGGCGGAAATAACGCCAAGCCGAGAGGAGACAAGCTCATGTCATACAGCATAGCGCGTTGCTGATCAGCAATCTTCGCGACGTCTTCGGTGAAAACGATCCCACGCGCCGGCGCGCGGCCATCGATGAGATCTACACCGAAGATTGCGTGTTCTTCGATCCCAGTAAGGGTGTCTACCGTGGCCGGGACCAGATCGACCGCATCGCGGGCGCGATCAAGGCTACTCACCCAGACTTTCGATATCAGCCAATTTCCGAGCCCGCGGAATCGGGCGATGGCGGGCTGGTCCGATGGGTATCGGGCCGCCCGGGTGAGGCCCCAGCTTAGGCGGGGACTGATTTCATCATTGCCGGCGATGGCCGGATTGCCGCCCTTTATCTCTTCTTCGACAAACTGCCCTGAGTTCGCGAGCATTCGCTAGCGGTTTCTGCAGCGGAGGAATAGGCGCCTGACCCGTGAGCGCCAGTATGGGAGAAGCACCATGTCGAACAGGCTTTCAGAAAAAGTTTGCATTATCACCGGCATTGGTGGCGGCATAGGCCGTGAAGCCGCCTTAACCTTCGCGCGAGAGGGCGCTTTGATCGTTGGCTGTGGTCTGTTCGTCGAGGAAGCGGAAGTGACCCTTGCGGCAGTTCGCGATGCTGGTGGAACGATGGTCTCCATGCAGCCATGCGATCTGACGAAGCCGGGTGACTGTCAGGCGTTGGTCGATTTTGCGGCGCGCACTTTTGGTCGAGTCGACGTGCTCTTCAACAACGCCGCCATGGCGTATTTCAACTGGCTCGAACACATTTCAGACGAGGAGTGGGACCGCAATCGTCGGAGTGAAGTTGACCTAGTGTTCTACCTCACCCGCGCCGCGTGGCCTTATTTGAAGGCCAGCCGTGGGGTGGTCGTGAACACCGCTTCGCTGACCGCGCTGATGAGCTTCAAGAACCTGGGCTCTCTCGCACACACTACGGCCAAGGCTGGCATCATCGGTATGACCCGGCAGCTGGCGATGGAAGGCCGCGAGCATGGGATTCGCGCCAATTCGATTTCGCCTGGAGCGATCGAAACCAACCAGACGCGCGAACAGCTCAAGGACCGGGAATGGACTGGCTACATGCTCGGTAAGACCCTGTTGGGTCGCCTCGGCCGGCCGGAAGAAGTGGCGAACGTCGCTTTGTTCCTGGCCTGCGATGACAGTTCGTACGTGACCGGAGTCGATATCGTTGTCGACGGCGGAATGAAGGTGTGGTGATCGGGGGGTATAGACCACGAAAAGTATCCTAAGTCCTATCTCGAACGCTTTGGAACAGCTACTGGCAAACCCCCTTCATAGGATGAGTTAGGGAAGAGTTTTTTGGTGCACAGTTGGTGCACAACAGTCTGCAAATGGGGTGATTCTGCGCAAATGAGCGCGCACTAAGTCATTCAAAACAAATGAAACTTGGTGTGTACGACCAGGTCAGGAAAATTTAGCAAGCTGCCGCCAAGATCTCTCACTTCCCAACTTCAACCAACGAATCAGGAAGCAATTGAGAGGCACGGCGAAGCGCGAGCTGAGCCTAGCGCGTGATTTACTGATTTGCGTTTCCGAAGATCTATGAGACGAGAAATGCACAGGGTCCCCCGAATTTTCCCCATACTTGCAAGATCGCGGGCGCTTAACTTGCGTCCGTTCAATAGTTTCTGAATAGCACTCCTGCCTCCCCGTGTTTTCGCAAATTCGTCATGCGGCGAACTCTCGGAAACTAAACGACTTGCGAATTGAGAACTCCTGTCTGCCAGAATTCCACAGATGAGTTTCGCGCGAAAGGAGCCGTCATTAACCTAAAGAAAACACGCGAGATATTTTGGTCGGGGCGCCGAGATTTGAACTCGGAACCTCCTGCGCCCAAGGCAGTTGCAGAAAATCTATCTTGTTGGTCCGTCTGGCTTTGTTCTGCGTCATGGTACACGGTTTTGGACCTAATTTGGCAGTTGTTGGACCCAAGTTGGACCCATTTTCTCACAACTAGGCAGACGGTAGGCGGGCGCGTGTGTCCCGTTGCATA
>JBARJI010000016.1:0-33875 GCA_049800195.1 Candidatus Acidiferrum sp. | reverse complement strand
TCGCTTGGCTCCATAATTTCCGCCGACTCGTCAGCCGCTGGGAACATCAGGAAGCCAACTTCCTCGGCATGCTCCAGCTTGGCTGCTTCGTTATCCTCGTGAGACATTTATGAGACTGCTTCTAGAAATGTTCGAGCTTAGAGATGTTCAAGGCCGCGTTGCAAGGCGGCAATGACCGCTTGAGTGCGGTCACTGACTTCCAGGCGCATCAAGATAACGCTGACATGACATTTCACGGTCGCCTCGGTAATACCGAGAGTGGCCGCAATTTCCTTGTTGCTCTGGCCGTGAACCATCAGCGAGAGCACCTCGCGCTCTCTGGGGCTGAGATCGGAGTTGGGTGTGCGGTCCGCCAAACTGCGAGCGACGGGCGGCGGCAGAAAGCGAGTGCCGGCGTGCGCTTTGCGCAACGCATCAACGAGCGTGTCGTGGGACATCCCTTTGATGATGTAGCCGAGCGCGCCAGCGACAAGCGCTTGATGGATATCTTCGTCGCCCTCATAAGTGGTCAACACCACGCACTTGGCACGCGCGTCTTCTTGGCGAATGGCGCGCAGCGCGTCGAGACCGCTCATTCCCGGAAGGCGAAGATCCATCAGAGTGATGTCAGGACGATGCTTTCTGAAAATACGGACCGCTTCTTCCCCCGAGCCCGCTTGCGCGCACACCTTCATGTCCGACTGTGCATTGATGATGGCGGCCACGCCCAGCCGCAAAATAGGGTGATCATCGACGACGAGAACTCCCATCTTCTGCGTTGCGCTCATACTTTCACACTTTCCATGCTCTTCGTTACGGCAGGCAGCCGGGCCGGTACTTCCATCGACAATTCAGTTCCCTTTCCGGGAAAACTGTTTATTTCGAGGCGGCCGCCTACATCCTCGATTCTCTCGCGCATTCCGATTATCCCAAAATGGGCGCCCTGCATGGCCAGAATTTCCTCGACGTCAAACCCTCCCCCGTCATCCAGCACCTGCATACGCAGCAAGTCTCCTTCGAACTTCAGATTGATCCGGACTTCGCGTGGATGAGCGTGGTGTACCGCATTCGAAACGGCCTCTCTCGCTACCATTAGGACCACATACTCGACCGTTCGATCGAGGGGAACGGGACTGCCGATAGCCTTGAAGCGAATGGGGACGCGCGACGCGTGGCTTATCTGCTGCGCCATCTGTTCGAGCAGATGACTGATTTCGGGCGATGCCGTTTCCCTCTGCCGCAGATTCCAAACGGCACGCCGCGCTTCATCCACGGTAGCCCGTACCTGATTGCGAGCGGTGTCCAGCAACTCCCGGAGCGCTCCGGAGCCATTCGGGTCCAGAGAGACGACGGCTTCGAGCAATGCCGAAGCGCTGACACACCCCTGGATAACCGTGTCATGCATTTCCCGGGCGATGCGATTGCGTTCCTCCAAGACCGCTTCAAAGCGGTCGTGGACTTGCCGCAGGCGCAAACGATATGCGGCAAAAGCGCCGGCCAGGACAAGCATCGTGCATAGAGCAAAAAACCAGCCGGTGCGGTAGAAGTGCGGGCGCCAATCGATCGCCAAAGATGCTTCCGTCACCTTTTCGGGCATATTCATTTCGAAGGCTTGTACGTCGAATCGATAAACTCCCGCGGGCAGATTAGTGTAATTGGCAACGCGGCTATTTAACGGCTCGGTCCAATCGCGATCGAAATTTTCGAGCTTGTACCGGAAACGGATGCGCTCCTGAGATCGCAGGCGGATGGCGCTATAGTCGATCTGAAGCTTGCCCTCTCCGGGCGGAACAACCAGGCGGCCGGAGACGGGCTCCTCGCGGCCATCGACGAGAACTTGTTCGATGACAACGGGTGCGAGATCGCCGGGGCGCGTCTGATGCGGGAGGATACGAACTGGTCCGCGATTACTGGGAAACCAAAGTTCACCACGCGAGGTGAGACATCCTGCCGGCTGCGTCCCTCCGTGCATTTGGGTCGCTTCGACGCCGTCCGAAAGTCCATAAAGCGTAACAGCAGGGCGAAAATCAGGGTGATCCGCGAGTCGATCCAAGTCGTGGCGGGCGACGGAGGAAATTCCATTCGGCCCGCTCATCCAAAACACTCCGCGCGAATCCTCAAGGATTTGATAAATGCTGTCGCTTGCCAGGCCTTGGGCGCTGCCAAAGGAAATCAATTGGCCGGCCCGCCAGCGAAACAGGCCGGCTCCTCGGGTACCGAACCACAGGCCGCCGTCACTGTCTTCATGGATCGCCCAAACCTTCTCCGCGCTCAGACGGTCGGTGACTTCGTCGTGAACAAATTTTCCATCCACCCAATGACTCACTCCGCGATCCGTCCCGATCCACAACCCGCCAAGGCTATCCTCGAGCAAAGCGCGGATGCTGAAGTAGCAGAGGCCATCAGCCATGCGATAGCTGGTCAGAACGCCGTTTTGCCAACGATTAATTCCCTCATCGTTGCCAATCCAGATGCTGCCATCGCGGCTTTCGAGGAAGGCACGCACAAAGTCATTGGTAAGACCGTTGCGGGTGGTGTAGTGAAGCCGCTCGGCGCCTTTAATGCGATATGCGCCGTGGCCGTCTGTTCCGATCCACAGTGCGCCCGTGCGATCGCGCATGACGTTGCGCACGCGAACACCGGGCTCCGGCGATGGGACCAACTCGGAATGGTCACGCCGCGGGTTGATTCGGTATAGCTGCGTGCTGGCCACCCAAAGCGAGCCATCACGGTCCGGATAGATGGTGCCGAAATCCGCATTCTGGGCGTCCGGCAGAGGGAAGGTGCTCATCGCGGTTCTGCTGAGGCGAAGCAGTCCGGTCTGCATGCCAGTCCAGATGTTGTGCTCGTTGTCTTCGAAGACAGCAAGCACGGTGCTGCTGGGAGGATCTTCCGGTGTGTTCACCTGCGTGAAAGAGCCATTCTGATAGCGAAGCAAGCCCTGACCGATAGTGCCAATCCAAAGAGTGCCCGCGGTGTCTTCACGCAGGACTCTAACCGTGCTGGAGATTCCGGGAATTTTCTCGAAAAGCGCATCATCGGCGGAGGCGCGCCGGCGCTGAAGCCCGGAGACAGTCCCGACCCAGAGCGTGCCGTCACTTGTTTCCAGAATGGATTTAACGCGCGTGGCGCTGGGATAGCCCTTGAGCCGGAATTCCTTACAGTCATCTCCGTGAATCATCACTAGTTTCGAACCGCCAACCCAGAGACGGCCTTCATGGTCTTCGCGCATAGCATGTACGGCGAGAGAAGGAATTTTTGCATTGCCGTCGATGCGAACGAAGCGATCACCGGACAGCTGGAAAAGCCCTTGGTCGGTTCCCACCCAAATGGTGCCACTGCGATCTTCGTAAACAATGCGAACGAAAGAGTTCTGCAAACCATCAGCCGTGGAATAGGAGTGGAAAACACCATTTTGATAGCGCAGCAAACCGCCGCCGTCCGTGCCGGCCCAGAGACTGCCGTCGCGCGCCACCATTAGGCAAAAGATGCTGTTTTCGTGAATCTGAGGAGTGTTCTGACGGTCAAATACGATAAATCGCGCGCCATCGAAGCGCACCAAGCCGCCGCTGGTGCCAATCCAAAGGTAGTGATCGGGGGTTTGCGCGAATGCTTGTACGGTGCTTTCGGGGAGTCCGTCCTGGGTTTGCCATACACGTCTGGTGTATCCATCCGGCAAAGCACGTTGTGTGACCGCCTCGAGCCGGATGACGGCTAGAAGAGAAAGTGCAAAGAGCAAACGGCAGCGCCACATTTCAGAAGGCACATCGTACCACGTCGAATTGTCCGGGCAAGCGGCCGCTTCGAATGCAGGCTGGCCATTGCCGGTAGCTAACTAGAATCTATTCTTGCGGATCCTTGCGGCTGGGATTCGGCACGAATCGGTATCCGATGCCGCGAACAGTGAGTAGATAGCGCGGTTTGGAAGGCTCGGGCTCGATGTACCTGCGCAAGCGCACGATGAAGTTATCGATGGCCCGCGTATCGGTGTCTTCGTGGAGATTCCAGACGTCCTGGAGCAACTGTTTGCGCGAAATGGCGCGCCCGCTGTTTTGGATGAGACAACGGAGCAAGTCCGCCTCCATCATGGTGAGAGGAATGACTTCCTCGCCCACGCGCAATTGCAAGTTTTGGAAATCCACAACTTTGTCGTCAAAGCGAAAGACTTCCGGCACTGGCTCCTGACTAGTGGTTCTAGCGACCTGGGCAGGGGCGGACTTCGCCAGACTCAGCCAATTCTTGCGGCGCAATAGACTGGCGATGCGCGCAATCAGAATGGCGAGATTGAAGGGCTTGGGTAAGTAGTCATCCGCGCCGGATTCAAAACCCTTTAGAACATCCTCTGGACGGCCACGAGCTGTCAGCATGAGGACCGGGGTGTAGTTGTGAGCTTTGCGCAACTCATGCGTGACCAAAAATCCATCTTTCCCTGGCAGCATCACATCCAGCACGAGTGCATCGAAGCTTTCACGTTCCTTCAATAGGCGCTTCAAGGCATCTTCGCCGTTGTCCGTGATTTGGACGCTGTAGCCCTCGGCTTCCAAATTGAAGCGAAGGCCCTCCGCCAAGTGCGCTTCGTCTTCTACGATGAGTATCCGGCTCATGCGTGGTACACCCTGGGAAGACGTATCGTGAAGGTGCTGCCCCGCCCTTCCCCTTCGCTCTCGGCAAAGGCGTCGCCGCCATAGCGGCGCGCGATGGAACGAACGATGAACAAGCCGAGCCCGGTTCCCTTCACCTTGTCCGTTTTGGAATTCGACGCGCGGTAGAAGCGCTTGAAGATTCGCTTGACCTCATTTCGCGGGATCCCGATACCTCGGTCGTGTACACACAACAATACGGTATCGAGATTGGGCGTCAGCAAATCCACGACGATATCCTTATTGTCCCCCGAATATTTAATGGCGTTGTCGAGAAGATTAAAAACAGCTGTGCGGAGTTCTTCAGGGTTCCCCAAAACAATGATTTCTTCAGGCGACATCACGCCGACAGAGAGCACATCGGGGGCGAGATTATGGCGAAGACGAGCGAGAGAAAGCACTTCGCCTACAATGGTGGAAAACTGCACTTCTTGCCAGTTCTTTCGCGCGGTTCCATGGCGTACCTCGCCGGCTTTCAGCACCTGTTCCACTGTTCCGAGGAGGCGATCGGTATCTTCCAGCATGATGCGATAAAACTCGCGCCTCTTCTCCTCGACCAAGTCGCGGCTCGCCAGAGTTTCCAGATACAGCCGAATGGAGGCGATTGGCGTTTTCAGTTCATGGGTGACGGCATTGAGGAAGCTGTCCTGCTGCTCGCTTCGGCGGATTTCCCGGACAAGAAAGATTGTATTGACCACGAGGCCCGCGATTAGCAATCCGAAGAAGATGATCCCGAGTACGAGGGGAACAACTTGACGCCAGTGGAAGATAATCCAGCTAACGTTGAGCGCGACCGCCAAGGCAACGAGACATACCCCGAGCACAATAAAGAACACGATTGCTTTGGTTCGGCGCGTTATGCGCATGACGTCTTAGTTTACGCCATGGCCGAGCGGGAGCCACAACTGTAGGCACTGGATTGCTTGTTTGTTGCTGGCTTCCTTCCACGCATGGTTTGCGCGGGCATGGCTCCACCGATGTTCAATCGCCGCTGGTTACCGGGAGGGGAGTGATAGCCCTAGGAGCCTCGGGGGCAATCGCAGTCGGCCGCACTACGGCTTGCCCATGCGGTGCAAGCTTGTGCCGTTTGATGTCGTGCGCCAAGCCGAGTGCTCGCAAAGCGCAAATACCGTACCAATTAAGATCGAATTCGTACCAGGCAAGACCGTGACGCGCTGATTGTGGTACGGCGTGATGGTTGTTGTGCCATCCTTCACCGAAAGTCAGCATGGCGACCCAGAAACTATTCTTCGAAGTGTCCTCTGTGAGGAAACGGCGCGAGCCCCACATGTGTGTCGCGGAATTCACCAGCCAAGTGGAATGCAGGCCGAAAACGGTTCGCAAGAAGATCCCCCACAATAGGCAGGACCAACCGCCAATTGCGAAGACGGCGACTCCCAGCAGGGTGAGAGGCACCCAATGCCACTTCGTGATCACAAGATGAAACTTGTCCTTCCGCAGGTCGGGAACGTAGGGCAAAAGTTCCTTGGCATTGCTGTGCATGGCCTGTCCCGTCAGAATCCAGCCCATGTGCGCCCACAAACCGCCATCGCGCGGGGAATGTGGATCGCCTTCCTTGTCCGTGTTCTGATGGTGGACGCGATGCGTGGCTACCCAAGCGATGGGTCCGCCTTCGAGCGCCAACGTCCCGCAGACTGTCAGAAAATACTCCATCCATTTGGGCGTCTTGTAGCCGCGATGCGTCAGCAAACGGTGGTAGCCCATGCCGATGCCGAGGCTGCCGGCGACCCACCAGAGAACAATCGCCAGAGCGAGACCTTTCCAGGTAAAAAAGAATAGAGCGGCGATGGCGCCGATATGAAAAGCAAGCATGAAAAGAGTGGTCGTCCAATTGACCGGCTCGGAAAAAGTTTTGTCGTGAGTAATGATGCTCATGATCCCAAACGTAGCACGCGTAGCGCTGAGATTCTGTAATAGTTGTGTAATCCCTTTGATGGAGTTTTCGAAAAGATTCCAGAGGAAATCCCAACACAGTCCTTAACGCTCGCGTCCAACCTGTACTTCTGGACAGTGTGCCACCGCGAGGAGGCGGAACTATCGCGCGGCTTGTTTCACATTTTCAAAGGAATTCGTTAAAGGCAGATGCTGGGCGCGGGCCATTTCCGGTTGCGATCGACGAATGAGAATCAAACAACCAGAGGCGGCTAAAAGACCGCGTCTTTCAGGCCAAGCAAATTGCACCTAACGGCAAAATATATGTTAAGAAGTTTCTAGCTGTCGCGTCTTAGATTAGAGAAGAGCCGAGGAGGGGTGCTTGGCGGCCGCGATAGAAAACATTATGGTGACGCAAGCGGCAGCGGAGCTTGAGGAAGTCTTTCGAGCACACCACTCCTGCGTGCTCAAGGCCGCGTACCGCATAACGGGCAGCATGGCTGATGCGGAGGACGTCGCACAGTCAGTTTTCCTTCGATTGGCCCGCGGAACGCTCGACCACAGCCGAATCTCCAATCTCCAGGGTTATTTGCACAGGTCGGCGGTCAATGCGGCCCTGGATCTGATTCGGTCTAGGGGCCATCGAGAAACTGTCCCGGTGGAAACGGCAGAGCAGCTCCAAGCCAGCCCGGGCCTTTCGCCGGAGCGAGCTCACTCCTCTTCGGAGATGAAACACTGGCTGCGCCGCGAGCTTGCCCAGTTGAATCCACGCGCGGCAGAAATGTTTACGCTGCGCTATCTCGAAGGCCTGGATAATCCGGAGATTGCGCAAATGATGAAAACGTCTCAGGCCGTGGTTGCGGTAACTCTGCACCGCGCACGCGCACGGCTCAAGAAAGGCCTCCAAGGATTCAGGAAGGGTACATCATGAATTTTTTTCGGTCGAAACAAGATACGCATCTCGAACAGGCTGTCTGCGAACTCCGCGGGGAAGAGCCCGACGCGAAGACACTTTCGGCGTCTGCCGAGCGCGTCTGGCAAAAACTACAAACAACCGAAGGCGAGGAAGCTGCAAGCAGCGCCCTGCAACCTATCCGTGGCTGCGCCGATATCCGTGCGCTTCTTCCTGCTTTTCATCAGCGGGAATTGTCTCCTGCTCGCGCTCTGATCGTGGAAGACCACCTGCGAGAGTGCTTCGCGTGCCGTTCCTACGCGCATGGCCGCGGCATCTCTAGCGGAACAAGCGTCAACTGGCGGATGGAGTCCGCTTCGCGCGGCCTCCAGTGGAACTTTGTCAGACTACCCGTTGCGATGGCGGCTGCAGCCTTGCTGGTCGCTCTGGTCTGGACGGGGGGCAATTGGTACTTCGCCGGCCCCTCAGGGAATCGCGCGCGCATCGACTCCATCGAAGGCCAGGCGTACCGCGTCGACTCGGCCAGCGAACAAGCTTTGAAACCTGGCGACGAACTCGCCGAAGGCGAGTTCATCCGCACGGCCGCCAACTCTCATGCCAAAGTTCGGCTCCTGGATGGCTCCGAAGTGGAAATGAATCAGCGGGCCGAATTTGCAGTCAGCGCGAGCCGCCGCAATACGACCATCCATCTCGGGCAAGGCAGCATTATCGTGCAGGCCGCGAAACGCGACACTGGCCATCTGTACGTGAGCGCTCCGGATTGCACGGTAGCCGTCACTGGCACGGTCTTTTCCGTGAACTCCGGCACGAAAGGCTCTCGTGTAGCCGTGATCGAGGGAGAGGTTCACGTCAAACACTCCGGATTGGAATCTATCCTGTACTCCGGCGATGAGATGGCGACCACGCCAAGCGTGGGCCTCGTTCCCGTCTCCCAAGAGATTGCTTGGAGCAGCAATCTGAATCATGAGCTGGCCTTGCTCGCGGAATTTTCGAAGCTGCGCAAAAAGCTGGACGAAATCCAGACGCCCGGCCCTCGATATGAAAGCAAAATTCTTCCCTTGCTTCCGGCGGATACCGTCCTTTATATCGGAATACCCAATCTTGGAGACGCGCTGCAACAGGCCAATCAGATCTTTCAGCAGCAATTGGCGCAAAGCAAAATTTTGCAAGACTGGTTGAATAAGAGCGGCAATTCGAATCAGCACCCGACTCCCGAGGAGCTGATTGGCCAGATTCAAGCCATCAGCCAGTATCTGGGCAATGAGGTCGTGATTACTTTCAGGGAAAGCGTAGCCTCCAAACAATCCAGTCCTGTCCTGTTAGCCGAAGTGACACAACCGGGGCTCGAGGATTTCTTGCAGAATCACCTGGCGGCAGCCTTGGCAAACTCGCAAGTCTCCTCCAGTGTGCGCGTCGTGGATCCGCGGTCGCTCTCATCCCTCGCGGCTGGCCAGGGCGGAATGGTCATGCTCGTAAGGCCCAAGCTGCTTGTCGTCGGCGGCGATGCCGCTTCTGTTCAGCAAATGAGCGCGCAGCTTGACGCGGGAGCAACTTCCTTTGCCAGCACGGATTTTGGCAAGAGAATCGCCAGCGTCTATACCCATGGCGCGGAAACGCTGGTCGCCGCGAATCTCGGCCAGATTCTAAACTCTAGCCAGGCTTCGCAACATTCTGACAACGCTCTTCTGAATAGCGGGTTCAACAACATGAAGTATCTGATCGTAACGCGCGGCGCTTCTTCCAGCCAGGATGACAATCGCATCACGCTGGAATTTAATGGCCCGCGTCACGGCATCGCTTCGTGGCTGGCCGCTCCCGCCCCCATGGGTTCGCTGGATTATGTTTCGCCTAACGCGGGCGCGGCCATCTCCTTCGTTACGAAGCAACCGGCGCTGATGCTGGACGATCTTTTCAGCACTATCGGAGCCGCCGATCCCGGCTTTAGCCAAGGTCTGGCTCGGGCAAATGCGGAATTAGGCCTGGACCTTCGCAACGATTTGGCTAGCGCGCTAGGCGGAGAGATGACGATTGCGCTCGATGGCCCAGTTCTGCCCACGCCTTCGTGGAAAGCCATCATCGAAGTTAACGATACGGGCGCCCTCCAGCTTGCCATCGGCAAATTGGTGCAGACTTTTAACAATGAAGCGCAAAAGTCGAACCATCCCGGCATCGCGCTTAATCAAACGGAGGTAGGGGGCCGCACGTTTTACACAATTCAACCGCAAACTGTCGGGCTGACCACGGAATATGACTACACTTTCGCGGACGGATACATGATTCTCGCGCCCTCCCGCGCGCTTGTCCTCGCCGCTTTGCAAACCCAGGCCAGCGGCTCGTCGCTGGCGAGTTCCGCTTCATTTCGTTCCATCCTGCCGAGCGACAATCAGGCGAACTTTTCGGCGATGCTCTACCAGAATCTCAGCCCGGTATTGCAGCCGCTCGCGTCTCAGCTTAGTTCCCAGCAGTTAGCGCTGGTACAACAGTTAGCCGCCGACGCCAAGCCTAGCGTATTCTGTGCCTATGGAGAGAGCGACCGCCTTGAGATAGCCAGCAGCGGCAAACTCTTTGACTTGAATCCCAGCGTTCTCACGTTGTTTCAGCTGCTCGGTGCGTCGGATCACGGAACTTCGCGCCATGCGAATCCGTATTGATTTGTAAATGACTCACCCAACCATTGAGCTCGACGGGCTCGAAGTAAAACTCGGCGGCCGAACCATTCTTCATGGCCTCACCGGTGTTCTGAAGTGCCGCGCCATCGGCCTGCTCGGACCGAATGGCGCCGGCAAGTCGACGCTCATCAATACCCTCCTGGGTTTTCACGCACCATCCAAAGGCAGCGCTCGCGTACTCGGCATCGACTCTCTCACCGGCGGCAAGGCGCTGCGAGCTCTTGTCGGCTACATGCCGGAGAACGACGCTTTTATTTCGAAAATGTCCGGCGTGCGTTTCGTTCGCTACATGGCGGAGATTTCCGGGCTTCCGCCCGATCAAGCCATGGAGCGCGCGCACGAAGCCTTCGTGTATGTCGGCTTGGGCGAAGCGCGTTATCGCCCGGTGGGAACATATTCACTCGGCATGAAGCAATTGGCGAAGCTGGCCCAGGCGATTGCACACGGCCCCAGAGTCCTGATTCTGGACGAGCCGACCAATGGCATGGACCCGCCGGCGCGCAAACGCTTGATCGAACTCATTCGCGAAATCCGCGAAGCGAGCGATATTTGTCTTCTTCTTTCCTCGCATCTGTTGCGCGATGTGGAAGAAACCTGCGACGAAGTGCTCATACTCCGCAACGGAAAAATCGCCTCAATCTGCAACCTCGTCGAAGAACGGCGCGCCAATCGCAAGTTTCTCGAGCTCGAAACAGTCGGCGCCGAGGCAACGTTCACTTCCTCGCTCGAGAGCCTTGGCTGCGAGTGTGCGGTTTTTACCAACGGCCGGATCAAGGTAGTCATGCCGGACAGCGTCGAAATCCGCGAGGTTTTCAAAGTCGCGGCCGATCGCGGTGTGCAAATTCGCCGCATGAATCACCGGCGCGATTCCCTCGAAGACATCTTCCTCAACGCTATGGAACAGACGGGAGCAGCCGATGGCCGTCTATAAGCGCAGGTACAATTCCTACACCGGCTCGCTGACGCCCGAATGGTCTCGCTTTTTCGTCCTCACGCGGTATGCTTTCGCGGACCTTTTCAAATCCCGCTTCTTCGTTCTTCTCCTGATTCTTTGCATCGTTCCTTGTTTATTTTTCGCGGGCTATATTTTCATCGCGAATAACAAAACCGTGCAGTTGTTGATGCAGATGCGTTTTTCGGACGCGCTCACGGTGAATACCGAATATTTCATCATCGTATTGATTGCACAGACACAGGCGGCTTTCCTTCTAAACTGCTGGGTCGGCCCGGTCCTCGTCTCGGGCGACCTGACCAATGGCGCTCTTCCTCTATTTCTGAGCCGGCCGTTTAGCCGAGCCGAGTATGTGATCGGGAAACTTGCAGTGCTCGGCCTGCTTCTTTCTGCTATCACTTGGGTTCCCTGCTTGCTCCTCTTCAGCCTGCAGGCTGGCCTGTCAAGGAACGGTTGGATTTGGTCGCATTTATGGATGGTTATTCCCATCGTGTTGTGCTCGGCGATTTGGATTCTCATGCTCTCGCTCATTTCTCTTGCGGTCTCGGCATGGGTAAAGTTGCGCATCGTGGCCACAGGGGTGATCTTCGTTGCATTTCTTATTCCCACGGGCCTCGGCGAAATGTTCAACGCCATCATGGGCACCTATTGGGGCCGTCTGCTGAATTTTTCCTATCTGTTCCGGCTTATCGTATCGAATGGATTTCGTGAGCGCTCCGGGATCCTCGTTTCGATGGGCTGGAAGGAGATCCCCGTTCCCGCAGCCTGGGGCATGATGATCTTTGTCTGCCTGCTTTCCCTTGTCATCCTCAATGCGCGCTTACGCGCCCGCGAAACGGTGCGCGGATGACGCCCGACGCCCGCCAAATCGTTTTCGAGAATGTCTCCAAGTTCTACGGAGAAGTTCTCGGCGTGAACAAAGTAAGTTTTTCTCTGGAGCCGGGAGTCACAAGCCTCGTCGGCCCCAACGGCTCGGGCAAAACCACCCTGATGAATTTGCTCACCGGCCTTATCAAGCCTTCGCAAGGTGCGATTTACGTTCTCGGCCTCACCACGCATCAACCAGTCGAATTCTTTCGCCAAGTGGGATACTGCACGCAATTTGATTCCTTCCCTCCGGGCACAAACGGCTACGACTTTATCTATTGGCCGCTGCGGCTGCATGGCTTTGGCTACGAACAGGCCGCGAAGCTCACGAACGAAGCTCTGGAGCGCGCAGGAATGGCGCAGGTCGCGCGGCGCAAAGTTGCTGGCTACAGCAAAGGCATGCGCCAGCGCATCCGACTGGCACAAGCAATCGCGCACCATCCCTCTGTACTGGTTCTCGATGAACCTCTCAATGGCCTCGACCCGATGGCTCGCGCGGAATCCATCGCGCTCTTTCAAGCCATCGCCAAACAGGGAATGCACGTCATCATCTCCAGCCACATTTTGGAAGAAGTGGATCGCATCTCGGACCGCGTGGTGCTGATGAGCAGCGGCTACGTGGTCGCCGAGGGCCAGATTCGCGAGGTCCGACGCGAAGTCCGCGATCATCCCATGCAGATTCTTGTGCGCTGCTCGAATGCGGCAAAGCTGGCTTCAGCGGCCTTCGAGCTCGATCACGTCGTCGAAGCCAAAATTCTGACTGATGGCCAAAGCGTCCTGGTGCGCACCCGCGACTCCGAACAGTTCTATCTCTTGCTTAACAAAATTGTTTCCGCCGGCTTGGTGGAAGTAGAGGCGGTTGCGCCGGCCGACGATGACGTGAACTCAATCTATCAATACCTCATCGGATCGGATGGCGGACCGGCATGAGCGCTCAAAATTTGGCGGCGCAAGCTCAGAAGTGGTCCAAGGAACAGCCTTGGCGGCTCTATGCCAGCCAAATCTCCGTCCTTGTTCGAAACGAAGTTCGCCGAAACCTGTTCACCCGCCGCAGGATCTGGGTCTATCTCCTTGCCCTGATACCTGTCCTGCTTCTTCTAACCCACAACATCTTTGACAGATCCGGCCGCGACGCGTCCCAAATCGAAAGCGATACATTGGTTCTCGCAGGAATCGTACAGCTCTATTATTTCCGGCTAGGCATTTTCTTTGCTTGTATGGGGATTTTTACATGGCTCTTCCGCGGCGAAATCGTCGAGCGCACTCTTCACTACCAATTTCTCGTTCCCGTCAGAAAAGAAGTCCTGGTGGTTGGAAAATTTCTTGCCGGGGCGATTATCTCCATTTTACTCTTCGAAACCGCCGTTCTTGCTTGCTTCTACCTCACCTATGCACGTTTCGGCTCCGCAGGCGGAGCTTACGTCTTTGACGGTCCGGGCCTCGGGCATTTGGGTTCCTATCTACTCGTGACCCCTCTCGCCTGCCTGGGCTATGGTGCGGTCTTTCTCGCCCTAAGTCTGCTCTTCAAGAATCCGATTATTCCCGGGGCCATGTTGCTGGGGTGGGAAGCGATCGCTCCGATCTTTCCGGCCTGGGCGCAAAGATTGAGTGTCACGTTTTATCTGAAGCATCTCTGCCCCGTCAATCTGCCTGTCAACGGCCCCATGGCCATTTTTACGGTGGTGGCCGAGCCTGTCTCTCCATTTGTTGCCGTCTTCGGACTGCTCTGTCTCACCGCCGCGGTCCTCGTACTGTCCTGCTTTCTCATCCACCGTATCGAGATCACGTATACAGCTGAATAGCCCGGCCCTATATTTTTTCGCTTCTGGGATGCCCTTTCCCGTGAGGGCGCCGCAGAGCCCGATTTCTCAGCTTGGCGCGTGCCTTTGGGGACCGTTTTAACCTAACCATCTTGAGGAGGCACCATGAAGAAGCTATTCACGCTAGCAGCTCTCGCGTTTGTGGCTCTGCCCCTGCAGGCAAAAAACAAGCCTGCCTATGAACGGGGTGTGCTGATGCAGATGGACTCATCCTCCTGCGGCTACGCGGAAAAGGACAATAAGACGCTGGCCGGAGAAATTCTCGGCACTGAGGGCCAGCACAAGACCACACAGCAGGTTCTCTGCCAGCAATACTCGCTGCAAACGGATCGCGTCATTTACAAAATCCGTCCGAAGGACGACAAGCACCCCGCACTCCTACCCATCGGGCAGACTGCCGAGTTTCGTATTCACAAGGACAAACTTCTGCTTCGCATGGTTGAGTCCGATGACAAAGAACGCGAATACGTCGTCGTCTCTATGACGCCTCGAACGGATGCAGCGCAGAACCAGTCCGCCTCGACGAGCGCCGTTCACTAGAAATACGCCTCTGTCCTTGCTTTGGGGCGCATTCTGAGACGGGCCTGCGGATTCGGGCAACGCCTCCGCAGGCCGTGCTCTCCTGGTCGAACGGCCAGCCGGTTCCTACTCGTCATTACCTTTCCTGCCCCAGCAGATACGTGCCTGTTGCCCGCTTGCCCCCCCTTCACACACCATGGATAATGGGCGGGAAGTCTCCCTGCCCCGGTCCATGGCATGAAGACCATTCTTGAAGTTCAGAATCTCCACGTCGCCTATTCCGCCCGGACGGGCGAGGTCTGTCCGGCGCTCGAGGGTGTGCATTTTGATATCGCGCCAGGAGAAATCCTGGGCGTGCTTGGGGAATCCGGGTCGGGTAAAAGTACTCTGGCCGGGGCTCTCCTGCGGCTTCTTCCCTCTAACGGGAAAATCCAGCAAGGCATGGTTCGCTTCGAGGGAAAAAACCTGCTTGAGGCTTCTCCAGAAGACCTCCGAAATATTCGCGGCGGCCGCATTGGCTTGATTTTCCAAGAGCCAGCGTCCTCGCTGCATCCGACGATACGAATTGGACAGCAGGTTGGCGACGTCCTGGCTGCTCACGAATCCTTGGATCGGAGCTCCCTGAAGGAAAGAACCAGCCAGCTTCTCGCGTCGGTGTTTCCCAAGGATGCAGAACGCATCTCACGTTCCTATCCGCACCAATTGAGCGGCGGACAGCGGCAGCGAGCGTTGATAGCGCAAGCGATCGCTTGCGGGCCGTCCCTCGTCATCGCCGATGAACCGACCGCGTCTCTCGACCCTACGACCCAAGAGGAAATTCTGCAGCTCTTCCGCGCTCTTCGGCATAAGCTCGGCCTCGCGATGATCCTGATTACCCATAATCCTGCCTTGCTTGCGAACCTCGCGGATCGCATCCTGGTCCTTTACGCTGGCCGCGTCGCCGAAATCGGCCCAACGGTTGACGTTCTCTTCTCGCCTCGACATCCTTACGCAAAAGCGCTGTTCCGCTCTCTGCCCGCGCCTTTTCGCGAACATTCGCGAGCGCGCAAAGAAAGGCTTCACGTAATCGCAGGCGAACCGCCGGACCTTGCTTTGCATCCGCAGGGCTGCCTTTTCGAGCCTAGATGCACCGACAGAATGGAAATTTGCAAATGCAACGAGCCGGCTGCAACTGCACTGAGCGAGCTGCACACTGTTGCCTGCTACAAATTTGCTGGCTGACGATTTTTCAAGAACGGGGTCATGCAACCACTATTGCAAGTTGAAAATCTTGTGAAGCATTACGCGCAGAGGAGATCGTCGCATTCGAGCGACAAATTCGTGGCGCTCGATGGCGCGTCCTTTGTGCTCGCGGCACAAACAACGCTTGCTCTCGTCGGCGAATCCGGCGCCGGCAAAAGCACGCTGGCGCATTGTATCGCCTGTCTCGAGCGCCCCACTTCCGGAAGCGTGCGGTTCGAGGGTGTCGACGTAGCGGCGCTCTCGGAAAATGATCGTCGCGCCGTGCGTCCGCAAATCCAGCTCGTGTTCCAGGACCCCGCGAGCTCGCTCAATCCCCGGTGGACGGCGCTCGATATTGTCAGGGAGCCGCTGCTCGTGCAGCGGCGTTTCAGCAAGCCCGAACGCGATGATAGAGTTTTCAAGCTGCTCGATTGCGTCGCTCTCCCGCGTAAATTGGCCAGCCGCCGCGCCAGCGAGCTCAGCGGCGGCCAAAAACAGCGCGTCGCCATCGCACGCGCCCTGGCGCTCGAACCAAAACTCATCATTCTCGATGAGGCGCTCTCCGCGCTCGATTGCTCGGTGCAAGCTCAAATCGCCAATCTCTTGCTCGATCTGCAATCCTCTCTCGGCTTGACCTACCTCTTCATCACCCACGATTTTGCAATGGCGGGACATCTAGCCGATCAAATCGCCGTGATGGCTCGCGGCCGCATCGTCGAGACTGGTTCTTCCGAAAAAATTCTGTGTTCGCCAAGCCACGAAGCCACGCGCTCCCTCCTCGCGGCGACACCCTCGTTCGTCGAAGCGCCAACGCTGCTGGTGAACTCCTAATGCGCTACCTTTTGCGCCGATCGCTCCACGCCGTCTTCCTTCTTTTCGGCGTTTCCATCCTCACTTTTCTATTTTCCGCCCTGACCCCGGGAAATTATTTTGATGAGATGCGCCTCAATCCGCAGATCGCCCCCGAGACTGTTGCCGCTCTCCGCGCACAATATCAACTGGACAGCCCGCTTCCCGTGCGCTACATCCACTGGCTGAACGCCGTAGCGCATGGCAATTTGGGATTCTCATTCGCCTATAACAGCCCGGTCGGCCCACTCCTTTGGGTGCGCGCCCGCAACACGCTTCTTCTCACCCTAACTGCCACGCTGCTCGCTTGGCTGCTCGCTCTCCCGCTCGGCGTCTGGAGCGCAGCAAAATTCGGCCGCGCGCCCGACCGCGTCCTTTCCTGGACCACCGCCGCGCTCCTCGTCATCCCCGATCTCGTACTCGCTCTCGGTCTGTTGATTCTCGCGGTGCGCACTGGTTGGTTTCCGACGGGCGGCCTCGTCTCGGTAGGCTTTGAAACTCTGTCACCGCTGCAAAAGCTCCGCGATCTCGCCCTGCACTTGACTCTGCCCGTCGTTGCACTCGTCCTCGTAGCTCTGCCGATGCTCGTCCGCCACATCCGCGCTTCGGTCGCGGAAGTTCTCGACGCTCCCTTTCTTCGCGCAGCCCTCGGCCACGGCATATCTCATCGCAAACTTCTCTACGGCTATGCGCTTCGCGCCGCCGCAAACCCCCTCATTTCTCTTTTCGGATTTAGCGTGGGCACGCTGTTGAGCGGCTCCTTGCTCGTCGAAGTCATCATGAGCTGGCCGGGACTCGGTCCGCTGCTTCTCGAAGCGATTCTGGCTCGCGATCTGTACGTGGTGATCGGTGGCGTCCTCCTCTCGATGATATTCCTGGTCGGCGGCAACCTCTTCGCGGACTTCCTTCTTTACTGGGCCGATCCTCGCATTCGCGCCACTGCGAGCGCCAAATGACGGCACGCCATAAACTCGTCCGATGGCTCATCGTCTTGGCCGCGCTTCACTGCGTCATCGTCGGCGCCGGATTTTTTGCGCCCTATAATCCCGTCGAGCAAGATCGCGACCGCCCCTATCTCCCGCCCATGCGCGTCCATTTGGTCGATGCTCAGCGCCATTTCCACTTCCGGCCGTTTTTCTATCCGCTTCGTTTGCATGAAAATTCCTTCGACCAATACGAAGAAAACACAACCACCCTCGTTCCGCTCCAGTTCTTCACACGCGGCGCAAGCTATCGCCTGCTCGGCGTTCTGCCCGCGAGTTTGCATCTCTTCGGCGCTGCCAACGACAGAATCTATCTCCTTGGCACGGACGTCTTCGGCCGCGATCAACTCTCGCGCATTCTCTACGGAGGACAAGTCTCTCTCCTCGCCGGGCTGCTCGGCGCTGGCGTCACTTTGTTCCTCGGCGCGCTCATCGGCATGGCCGCCGGCTTCTACGGCGGCTGGCGCGACGATCTCTTAATGCGCTTCGCCGAACTTTTCCTCGCGCTCCCGTGGTTGTACTTGCTCTTCGCCCTGCGCGCGTTTCTTCCCCTCGCGGTCAGCCCACTCGAAGCGTTTCTCCTCGTCGTAGTAGTCATCGGCATGGTGGGCTGGGCGCGTCCAGCGCGCTTGGTCCGTGGCGTTGTTCTCAGCGTCAAAGAGCGCGACTTCGTCCGCGCCGCTCGCGGCTTCGGCGCCTCCGATCTGTACCTTCTGCGCCGCCATATCCTGCCGCAGACTTCCAGCGTCCTCCTCACGCAAGCCGCTATTCTCGTCCCTCAATTCGTTCTCGCCGAAATGACACTCTCATTTCTCGGCCTCGGCGTGCCTGAACCGGCGGCCAGTTGGGGCAATTTGCTCGCAAGCCTCCAGCAGTACAGCGTCCTGGTTTCTTATTGGTGGATGTACTTACCCGCTTTGGCAATCATCCCTTTCTTTCTCGGATACCTCGGTCTCGCGAGCGCATTGCAGGAGCGCTCCAGCCCGTACAAGATAGACGAGAAGAGTAGCTGGACCCTATCGTGAGAAAAGAACGCCTCTCTTCCCGGCGCTTGCGCACGACCGTTGGTCTTTTCTTGGCCTGCGCCGCTGCCGCTGCCTGCTCGGCCAAAGCATTCCCCGGCCCGCAGCAGCCCTCTGCCAAAGAAGAGTTCCTCGCCCTGCCCGGAGAAATCGGACGTCCCGGCGGACGGCTCGTCATCGCCCTGCGCGCCGAGCCGAAAACACTGAATCCATTAACCGCCGCAGACAGCCCCTCTCGCGAAATCATCGCCGAGATGCAAGCGGACCTCATTCACATCAACCGCGCGACGCAGCTCACCGAACCCGCTATCGCAAAATCCTGGAAAATATCCCCCGACGGTCTCCGCTACACGCTTATCCTGCGCAAAGGCTTGCGCTTCTCGGACGGCTATCCTCTTGACGCCGACGACGTCCTCTTCACATTTCGCGTCAATCTCGATGAAAAAGTCCACTCCGCGCAACGTGATTTGCTGACTGTCGGCGGCAAACCCATCACTGTTCGCAAAATCGATGCGCAAACACTCGTTTTTCAACTCGCGAAGCCCGACGGCGTCGAAGAACGCCTCTTCGATGGCCTTGCCATCCTGCCGCGCCATCTCCTCGAAAAACCTTACGATGAAGGAAGACTGGACCAACTCTGGTCTCTGTCCACTCCGCCGAGCGAATGGGCCGGTCTCGGTCCCTTCCGATTGAAAGAATACGTCCCTGGCCAGAAATTAGTCCTCGAGCGCAACCCTTATTACTGGAAGACGGACACGAAGGGAAATCGTCTGCCCTATCTGGATGAACTTGATTTTGTTTTCGTTCCGAGCGCCGACGCCCAGGTTCTACGCTTCCAATCCGGCGAGACGGACCTCATCACCCGCCTCAGCTCAGAAAATTTCTCCGTCCTTTCTCGCGAAAAGCGCGGCTTTACAATGACCGACGCCGGCCCCGGCCTCGAGTTCAATTTCCTCTTCTTTAATTTGAACGACCTCGGCGACAAGACTCCCGCGGATCTAAGCCGCCGACAAAAATGGTTTCGCGACGTGAAATTCCGCCAAGCTGTTTCCGCCGCCATCGATCGTCAAGCTATCGTTCGCCTCGTATATCAAGGGCGCGCCGCGGCTCTTTGGGGCCCTGTCACCCCGGGAGATCATCGTTGGGTGGATGCCGCAATCCCACATGCGCCACGCTCCCTCGATCGCGCTCGCGCGCTTCTGAAAGAAGCTGGTTTCTCCTGGTCCACCCCGGTGAACGGCGAACCAGCGCTTCTCGATCCCGATGGAAGGCCTGTTGAATTCACCATCCTAACGAGTTCGTCCAACGCCGACCGCACCAAAATGGCCACGCTCCTCCAGGACGACCTCAAACAACTCGGCATGCACGTCCAGGTTGTTCCTCTGGAATTCCGCTCCCTGATCGACCGCGTCCTCCAAACCAAGGAATACGATGCCTGCCTCCTCGGACTCGCAAGTTATGACACCGACCCCAACCCCGATCTCAATGTCTGGCTCTCCAGCGGCGGCACGCATCTCTGGGACCCCTCGCAATCCCATCCTGCCACCGCTTGGGAGGCAGAGATCGACCACCTCATGGAGCAGCAACTTTCCACTCCCGGCTACGAGCAGCGTAAGAAACTCTACGATCGCGTCCAGGAAATCCTCGCCGAAAATCAACCTATGATTTTCCTAGCGAGCCCCGACATTTTAGTCGGCGCAAAAAACACGCTCGCCAATATCCATCCCGCTGTTCTCGAACCCTACCTTCTCTGGAACGTCGAGCAGCTCTTCTTCCGCAATGGCGCGGAGAGTGCCAGCCGATGACCCCCGTGCTCACCAAAGCCGCGAAAAAAGGTTCTGGCGCCTGGAGCGACGAACGCCTCGTGAAGGAATGCCTTTCCGGCAACGAAGAGGCTTGGTCTCTTATCATCGAAAAATACAAGGCGCTCATCTATTCGATCCCCGTAAAATACCGATTGCCTCCGCATGAGGCCGCCGAAGTCTTTCAAGCAACCTGCGTCGAGCTTCTCAAACGCCTCCCTGAGCTACGCGAGCCGCGAGCCCTTCCGAAATGGCTCATGCAGGTCGCTCATCATCAGTGCTATCGCTGGAAGCAGCAGGAGCAGCGCCTCGTCAGCAGCGATGATGATGATTCCGGCTTGCCAGTCACCGGGACGCCGGCCATCGCGGAATCACTGGTCCAGCAAACGCAGGAGGAGCAGATGCTGCGCGACGCCATGGCTTCCCTCTCGCCGCAATGCCGCCGCTTGGTCGAGCTCCTCTTTTTTGAAACTCCCGCGCGTCCTTATGCGGAAGTCGCCGCGGAGTTGGGCCTCGCCATCGGCTCCATCGGCTTTACCCGCCAAAAATGCATGGATCGCTTGCGCAAGGCTCTCGGCGAATTGGGTTTCGAGTGATGCCAACTGTCGTCGAAAAAATTCCCCGCGAAGAGCTTTTGCTGCAATTGGCTCGTCTCGAAAACGAGCCGGACCGCCGCAACTTTCTTTCGCGTCACAAAGCACTTCTCCACCGCGAAGTCGTTCAGCAACTCTTCGACATGGTCCTCGAAAAAATCCGTGTTGACACCAAGGAGGCAATGCACCTCGCGGACGCCTCTGTCCTGATCGCCGGCAAACTCCGCCGTAAAGAAGACGTCGCTCTCGCCACGCGCGCCAAAGCCAACGCCCTCTACGCCTCCGGAGACAACCGCGCCGCCGTCGAGCATCACGAGCAAGCCATCGCCATTTATGAATCCCTCGGTCTGCGAAAAGAAGCCGCACGCGCCCTCAGTGGCTCCATTCAACCTTTGATCCTGCTCAGCGAATATGACCGCGCCTTCAAATTTGCTGAGCGCGCCCGGGAAATCTTCACGCAGCTCGGCGAAACTCGCCGCATCGCCAATCTTGATAACAACGTCGGCAACATCTTCCATCGTCAGGATCGCTTCGAAGAAGCCATGGTCCACTACGAAAGCGCCTACAAAACGCTCTCTGAAAATCAAGACTGGGAGCGCGCGGCCATCACTCTCCATAACATGGCCATGTGCCTCATCAGCCTCAACGATTTCCCTCGCTCCCTCGATTGTTACCAGAAAGCCCGCAAACTCTGCGTCCGCTACGACATGCCCCTTCTTCGCGATCAGGCCGATTACAATATCGCCTACCTCTACTATTTCCGCGGCGAATATAGCCGCGCCATCGAGATGCTTTTTGCCACGCGTCGCGCCTGCGAAGCCACCGGCGACGCCTATCATTTCGCCCTCTGCCATCTGGACCTCTCCGAAATCTATCTCGAACTAAATCTCAGCGAGGAAGCCCGCGAGATGGCTCGCGAAGGCTTTCTTCGTTTTGAAAAACTCGGCATGGGCTACGAGGCCGCAAAAACTCTCGCCAACGAAGCTACCGCCTACGGCCAGCAGGGAAAAACAGTCCAGGCCCTCGAACGCTTTACAAAAGCCCGCGCTATGTTCGCCGCCGAAAAAAATCTCGTCTGGCCCTGGCTTCTCGACCTCTATCAAGGTCTTCTTCTCTTCCACGAAGGCCGCTATTTCGAGGCGCGCCGTCTCTGCGCAGGCGCCGCCGCCTTCTTCGATCAATCCGCTCTTCACGGCAAAGCTGCTCTCGCTCATCTTCTTCTCGCGCGCATCGCGCTGCAGGTCGGCGAACCCGCCGCCGCGCAATCAGAAACGGATTCCGCTATCGGCAAAATCTCCGGTCTCCAAGCGCCCGTCCTCGCTTACCAAACGCACTTCCTCAGTGGCCAGCTAGCCCAAGCCCGCGGCGATCGTGCCGCTGCGCTCGCCTCCTATCAAGAAGCCCGCAAATCCCTCGAAGCCCTCCGCAGCCGTCTCCACGCCGAAGAACTCAAGATTTCCTTCGTGAAAAATCGTTTGCAAGTCTACGAAGCGCTCGTCGACTTGCACCTAAGCGGCGACGGCGCCGATTCCTCTGCAAGCGAAGCATTTTCCTGCATTGAAGCTGCCAAATCCCGCAGCATGACCGAAATGATTTTTCAAAGCGGCCAGAGCTTGCCCCTCGGCGATACCGGCCAGAGCGAACTCGTCCGCAGAATTCGCGACCTTCGTGAAGAATTGAACTGGTATTACCATCGCATTGAACTCGAACAACTCCGTCCCGAAGAGACTTCCGCAAAGCGCCTCGAGCAACTCCAGGAAAAAGCTCTCTCCCAAGAAAACGAACTTCTGCGCACCCTCCGCGAACTCCCCGCCCACGAACGCGAGAACGCCACCCTCGAAGGCCCCGCGGATTTTTCTCTCGATAAATTACAAGCCGCCCTGCCCGCCGATGCCGCTCTCATCGAATACTATTCGACGGGAGACCGTCTCGTTGCCGCCGTGGTCACCCGGAATGCCATCAACATCACCACCGTTACCGTTTTCTCCCGCGTCCTTCATCTCTTGCACCTGCTTCGTTTCCAGCTCTCGAAGTTCCGCATGGGCGCAACGTACACGCAACGTTTTGAGCAGCCCCTACTCCAAGCCACCCAAAGCCACTTGGAAGCCCTCTACATTGAGCTAATTGCTCCCCTACGCCAACAACTCCAAGCCAGGCACTTGATCTTCGTACCTCATGGGCCACTTCATTTTCTTCCTTTTCACGCACTCAAAAGTGGCGACATCTACCTCTGCGATACCCACACCATCTCCTACGCCCCCAGCTCCACCGTCTTCACCCTTTGTCAGGAGAAGCCTCCCAGTGATAGAACCGCCTCCCTCGTTATGGGCATCCCAGACGAGCGCGCCCCCCACATCCTTGCAGAAGTCCAAGGCGTGGCCGCCATCCTTCCCCAAACGGACCTCTTCCTCGGCGCACAAGCCACTGCGGACGTCCTCAAGAAAAAGGGGTCCCAAAGCGCCCTGCTCCATATCGCGACCCACGGCACCTACCGCCAGGACAACCCGATGTTTTCCGGTATCCGCCTCGGCGACGGTTACCTTAACCTCTACGATCTCTACCAGATGCGTCTCTCCGCCCGCCACGTAACCCTTAGCGGCTGCGCCACGGGCATGAATTTTGTCGCCGCTGGCGACGAACTGCTCGGCCTCCAGCGCGGCCTATTTTGCGCTGGCGCGGCCTCCTTGCTTCTCTCCCTCTGGGACGTCCACGACCGCAGTACCGCCGACCTCATGCAATCCTTCTATCAGGGATACAGGGAGTCCGGCGACATGGCCGCGTCGCTGCAAGCCGCCATGAGTCAGCTCCGCCAACTGAGTCCCCACCCCTACTTCTGGGCCCCCTTCGTCCTCGTAGGACAACTAACTGCAAACAAAAGAGTTAACTAACTCGCTGCCGCCTATATTTTTCGCCGGCCTTCCCTCCCCTATGTGGTGAGGGAAGTTGTATCAGTGCCGCCGCTGGGGAGCGGACGGAAGAAAGGTAATCATGGGGGGAAGAAAAATGACGCATTTTTCGACAGAGGAATGGATCGATTTCGTGAATCAGGTAGTCACAAGCGACCGCCGGAAGGCGATGCAGAGACACTTGGTGCCCGGCTGCAAAAGCTGCAAGGAGACGGTTTCACTATGGCAAAGGGTCAGCAAAACGGCAGCAGCGGAGGCCAATTACCAGCCTTCGGCGGATGCTGTGCGCCTCTCCAAAGCCGCCTTCGCGACGTCCGGGCTGGCTCGTTCTCATCAGGAGTCTCAGAGCATAGTCAAGGTTTTGTTCGACAGCTTCTTACAACCGGCGATTGCCGGCGCTCGTTCGGTCGTAATAGGAACAAGGCAAATGCTTTACAGAGCTGACCCTTACCAAATCGACATTCAGATCGAGCCCAAGCCCGGTGGCAATCGACTCGTGGTCACGGGCCAGATACTCGACATCAGTGACCCCGGGGTCATTGGCCGCGATATTCCCGTGACCATCTCCAATCGCCGCGGCAATAGCGTCATAGCCGCCACGAATAAGTTTGGCGAATTCTCCGGTGAGATCGAAAACTCCGGAGATCTCGAGCTTTCCATCGCCAGCCCCGACGAGCAGCCCATCGTCATTTCTTTGAGAAATGCCTTGGGAAACATACGTGGAGGCAAAGCATGAAGCTGGCCTCCCCAACAACTTTTACAAGGGTGTCCCATTTTGGTACGAAAGTACCAAAATCCCTTGTAGCTTCCGACAGGTACAAAGAAACCACCCGTACTATTTGCACAAAAGGGAGATTTGGCCATAATTAGTGGGCTTACCTTTGTATAGATTTGCGGCTGGTTCGTGAGCAGGAGACCCTGGAAAGGGACAAACTCAATATGAAACGCATTCTAAGCTTTTGCTTGATTCTACTGATGGTTATGACTGTCGTAGCAGCGCCAGCCGCAGCTCAAAACCGCTACATTGTTCGAACTTCCGGGGGCTTGGGCTCTGTTCTAAAGCTTTGCCTGGCAGCAAACTGCCAAGTCCAAGGCTCATTGGACGGCAACGTCGGCCATACTTTCCTGGTGACCTCTGCCGGAAATCTAATCACGGACCTCCTCAACCTCGTATTGAATCTCCTGGAACAATTACTCGGAATTGAGAGCGTGGAAGCCGACCAACTCCTCCCGCTCCCACAGGCGCCGGTTACCACCGTACCGGCCGGTCTCTACGACAATACTCCAGTAAACTATTACGGGACCATCGTCACTCAGGGCTATGCCCTCCAACCCGCCGCCTCGATTATTCGCCTGACTGACGCCCAGAACGGGTTCAACGTCAGCGGCTCGGGCATCGTTGCTGTCATCGATACAGGCGTTGATATCTATCACCCTGTCCTCTCGCCAGTCCTGCTCCCCGGCTACGACTTTACCCGCAATCAGCCCGGTGCCTCGGAGTGGCTCGACGTTCCTCAATTGCAGCCCGAAAACTCCACCAGCGGCACCTCCGAAACCGCCCAACCCGTCCTGGTTCAGCAGTCCAGCGCTGCCATTCTCGATCAGTCTTCCGCAGCCATTCTCGATGGCGGAGGCAGTTCTTACGCGGATTTCGGACACGGCACGATGACAAGCGGCCTCGTTCACCTTGCCGCACCTACCGCTAAGATCCTTCCATTGAAGGCGTTTAGTGCAAACGGCACGGGCTACCTTTCTAACATCATCGCCGCCTTGTACTACGCCGTTCAAAATAAGGCCAATGTCGTCAACATGAGCTTTGACACGCCCACCACTTCTCCTGCGTTCTCCGCGGCAGTCTCCTACGCGAACCAATCCGGCCTTATCCTGGTCGCAGCCGCTGGCAACGGGGACACTAGCGCAGCCGTCTATCCCGCGGCGCTGGACAGTAATGTCATGGGCATTGCTTCCACCAGCGATACTGACACCAAGTCCACATTCTCCAACTACGGCGACACCGACGTTTGGATCGCCGCCCCCGGCGAATATGTCATCAGCACCTACCCGGGTGGCAGCTTCGCCGCCGAATCCGGAACCTCTTTCAGCTCCCCGCTCGTCGCGGGTTCCGCCGATCTACTCATGAACCTGAAATCCGGCCTCAACCAAAAAAGTGCGGCCTGCGCACTTTCCAATGCGGTCAAACTCACGCCCAACCTTAACAACGGCCGCCTGGATGTCTATCAGGCTCTCTCTGCTTGGATAAACAACTCGAGCTGCAAGTAAGAAAGCAGCATGTCGAATCGGACGATTCCGGTGCTCACCATGCCCTCAAATTCTCCGTGGGCGCCGGAATCGCTTCGCGTTAAACAGGTCGAAGAACAAGTCTCCGCCCTCCGCAGTTCCGTAATTTGCGCCTTCAATCAGCTTCTCGACCTCAAGGATCTAAACACCGGCGTACATAGCACGCGCCTCGCCGAATGGGGCATGCGCGTCGGCCAGGAACTGGGCCTCGATGAAGCCGAACTCCAAAACCTCGAAGTCGCCGCTCTCCTTCACGACATCGGCAAAGTCGGCATTCCAGACTCCATTCTGAAAAAACCCGGCAAGCTCGACGAAGAAGAATACGCTCTGATGAAGAAGCACCCCGAGTACGGCTGGGCCGTTCTGCGCATGCTCCCGGGCTTCGAGCGCGCCGCCCTCGATATCCTTCATCATCACGAATCTTTTGATGGCAAGGGCTATCCCGCCGGCCTAAAGGAAACCGAAATTCCCATCGTCTCCCGCATCGTAACCGTGATCGACGCCTTCGACGCCATGGTCTCTTCTCGGCCCTACCGTGCCGGTCTTCCCGTCGAGGAAGCCGCCCGCCGTCTTGTCCAATGCAGCGGCACCCAGTTCGATACCATGGTTGTGCAGTGCTTTCTGTCCTTCGCCCCTGCCGAAATGGCTACCGTCTTCGCCGCCGCGGGCACTTCCGTCTCCTCCGCCCTCTAGACCTTCGCCGCTTTCACAGCCGGTCCTTGCGTTTCTTCTTTCCGCTCCAAACGCAAACGCGCAACGACGAGCTTAATCTCTTCAAACGTTATTTCCGGCGGCAGAGCGTCCTTTAACGGCTTGAGCAGTTCCAATCCCAGGCGTTTGCAAGCCTCCTCGATTCGCACCTGCTTCTCACCATCGATCCAGCTTGGCTGAAACTCCACTTCCCCTCTTTCCATGAGCCCGACGACCAGGTTGACCACACTTGCTAGTTGCCGCCCCCGCGCCCGCGCAATCTCCTCAAAGCTCCGCCCCTCCGCCAGCAATCGCACCGTCTCTTCAACGGGCTTCGCTTTTTCCTCTTCCTTCACGGCCGCTCGCGCGCCACGATTGAACTCCTCCAGCGCCCTCAAAATTCCTTGCCCATATATCTCGGTCTTCTTATCGCCGAACCCGGAAATTCCCCGGAGTTCGCCCAGCGAACGCGGCCGCGCGCGGCAAAGTTCATCTAAGGAAGTGTCGTGCATCACGATAAACGCCGCGGTGCCCCGCTCTCTCGCAGTTGTTCGCCGCCATTCGCGAAGATACTCGCGCAGCTCAGCATCGATTCCAGAAGAAACGCCGCTCCCCGGCAAACTTCCCGACGCAACGCGCGCCGGCTCTCGCGCAGTTTCCCTTCCTTGCAGGCCGTTTGCGCCGCTCGCGCCAGCAGCCGCTGCCGCGGCGGCCTTGCGTTTCGCTGACTTTCTCGCCGGCGCGCTCGCTGACAACCACTCCGGCTCTCCGATGCACACGTCGCAAGCTCCGCATGAATTCCATTTGCGCATTTCGCCGAAATGCGAACAAATCTGGTGGTGCCGGCAAGTCCGCGCTTCCACGAATCTCCGAATCTCGTGGTACCGCTGCCAAGCCCGTGCTTTCTCCGCCTCATCTTCCAACTGCTGCACAAAATACGTCAGCAATCCCACATCCCTCTTCTGCCACAGCAAAAGACACTCCGCCGCTTCCCCATCGCGTCCCGCGCGTCCCGCTTCCTGGTAATACTGCTCGATCGATTTCGGCAGCGACAAATGAATCACCGCGCGCACGCTCGCCTTGTTGATCCCCAATCCAAACGCAATCGTCCCCACCAGCACGCGCACTTCGTCGGACATCCACCGTTCCTGATTCTTCCGCCGCGTGTCGCCATCCATCTTCCCGTGATACGCAATCGCCGCAATTCCCTCCTCCGCCAGGAAATCTACGGTTTCCTCGACTCGCGCAATCGTAGGCGCATACACGATCACGTTGCACCCCGCATATTTCCGCAACGCGCGTATCAAAAGCCCGTCCTGCTCGCGTCCCGCGCATTCCTTGACGATGTACTGCAAATTCGGCCGGTGAAAGCTCGCAATATATTTGTCCGGCTCGCGCAATTTCAACTGCTCGATGATGTCGTGCCGCACCCGCTTCGTCGCGCTCGCCGTAAACGCCGCAATCGGCAGTTCAGAAAAATGTTTCCGCAAGGAACTCAATTGCCGGTATTCCGGCCGGAACTCGTGCCCCCACTCCGAAATGCAATGCGCTTCGTCGATCGCAAAAAAAGAAACCGGCACGCGTTTCAGCCATCCAATCGTATCCTCGCGCGCCAATCGCTCCGGCGAAAGATACAGCAGCCGGTATGCTCCCCCGATCGCCTGGTGTATCACCCACGACTGAACGTCAGCCGCAACCGAACTATTGAGCAACGCCGAAGGAATCCCCATCTGCGTTAACTGCGCCACCTGATCCTGCATCAGCGCAATCAGCGGCGACACCACCACCACCGTCTTCTCCGCCAAAATCGCTGCCGGCAACTGATAGCACAGCGATTTTCCTCCGCCCGTCGGCATCACCACGCACGTATCCCGTCCGCCGAGCAAAGTCTTCACAATATTTTCCTGCAACGGCCGGAACGCGTCGTATCCCCAATATTTCTGCAGCGCCGCCCGCAACTCTTCCGCCGAAATCATGCTCCGAGTATAAGTGCCTGCGCCGATGCGGTCTATCCGCTCTCCTCGCCGTCTTCTCTCACCGACGATTCACTTGACTTCCGCCCACCAAACAGGTAACTCCGCTATTTCGCCCGAGGCCCTTCTTGACCACCTGGACCCAAGTCTACGACCCCCTCCATCACTGGCAGCTCTCCACTGTCGTCGCCTCGCTTCCCGTCGTTGTTCTTCTCGGCCTCCTCGCCGGCCTCCGAGTCCGCGTCCATCTCTGCGCCATCGCCGGCGCCGCCACGGCCATCCTTTGTTCCATCGTCATCTTCCACATGCCCGTGCCGCTCGCCTTCACCAGCTTCCTCTACGGCTCCGCCTACGGCCTCCTCAAAATCGTCTGGATCGTCATCGCCGCCGTCTTCCTCTACGACATCTCCGTCGAAACCGGCCAGTTCGAAATCATGAAGCAGTCCGTCGCCGCCATCACTCCCGACCGCCGCCTCCAACTCCTCCTCGTCGCCTTTTGCTTCGGCGCTTTCATCGAAGGCTGCGCGGGTTTCGGCGCGCCAGTCGCTATCGCTGGCGCCTTCATGATCGGCCTCGGCTTCAAACCCTTTCAGGCCGCCGCGCTCAATCTCATCGCCAACACCGCTCCCGTCGCCTGGGGCGCCATCGGCATTCCCATCCACGCGCTCATCGGCGTCACGGGCCTCCCCGAAAGCGACGTCAGCGCCATGATCGGCCGCATTCTTCCCATCACCGCGGTCATCCTTCCTTTCTGGCTCGTCCGCGCCATGGTCAGTTGGTCGGAGACGCTCGAAGTCCTTCCCGCCATCCTCGTCGTCGGCATTTCTTTCGCGGGTACGCAATGGTTCTGGTCCAATCACATGGATAGCAACCTTGTGGACATCGCCGCCGGAATCGTTTCTCTCGTCGCCACGCTTCTCTTCCTCCGCGTCTGGCAACCCAAGCGCATCTGGCGTTTCCCCGAAGATCGCGAAGCCGACGCCGCCAAAGCCGCAGACGCGTCAGCGGCATCTCTCGTTTCGCAGCAAACCGCCGTCACCGACACCATGGGCGACGAATGGCAAATCCGCCAAGACCCACCCGCTGCAGCCGTCGCGCACTATTCCGCAGCGCAAGTCGCCCGCGCCTGGCTACCCTTCGCCATTCTTTCCGTCTTCGTTTTGTGTTGGGGCATTCCGACCTTCAAAAACGCCATGGGCAAAGCCACCACGCCCGCTTTCGCGTCCGGCGGCTGGGAAGTTCCCTATCTCCACAAAGCCGTCTACCGCGCTCAGCCCGTTGTCGCCAAGCCCACCGCCGAAGCCGCCAAGTTCGATTTCAACTGGCTCACCGCCACCGGCTCCGCCTGTTTCCTCGCCGCGCTGCTTTCCGGCTTCCTACTGGGCCTCAAGCCGCCCAAACTCTTCCAAATTTTCGGCCGCACCCTCTTCCGCCTGCGCTTCGCCATCCTCGCCATGACCTGCATGTTGGGCCTCGGCTTCGTCACGCGCTATTCCGGCATGGACGCCGTCCTCGGCCTGGCCTTCACGCGCACCGGCTGGTTTTTCCCCTTCTTCGGCGCGTTCATTGGCTGGCTCGGCGTCGCCCTCACCGGCAGCGACACTTCCTCGAACGTCCTCTTCGGCGGCCTGCAAAAAATCACCGCGCAGCAGCTCGGCCTCAGCCCCGTCCTCATGGCCGCCACCAACTCCGCCGGCGGCGTCATGGGCAAAATGATCGACGCGCAATCCATCACCATCGCCACCGCCGCCACCAACCAGGTCGGCCAGGAAGGCTCCATCTTCCGTTTCGTCTTCTGGCACTCCGTCTCTCTAGCCGCCATCGTCGGCGTCATCGTCATGCTCTACGCCTACGTCTTCCCCCAATTCATCCCCCACGGCCTTAGTTTCATCCGCTAGACCCGGCCCCTTCCCTTGCCGCGTCTCCGTAAGAGCACGATAAATCTCAACAACTGTTCGGACCGCTCGCGTTTGTGCTCTTGCTACCCTCTTTGTCATTTACACTGTAACTAAATACTTTATTGAGTAAGCTAGTCCAGCAGCCTGCGCCAGCGGAACTGAATTCTATTCGGCAAAGCAACCACGACCTACAGAATCGGGGGATTCAAATGAAAAAATCAATTCGAGCAATATTCTTGTTCTGTGCCTTTGGGGTGCCAACCGTAATAGCTCAGCAGAACCCACCTGTAAGTCAAGAAACGGTCCTGACGTTTGTGCATGACTTGTTGCAAGTTTTCTATCCGGAATTGATAAGCAAGGGCCACAGGCTAAAGCTCTCTGTACTGCATCCTGCGGACGCTTCTTGGCGGGAGATTAGCGGCGTATATTTCACCGTGTTCCCTGACAGCCCCCCAGACTACGGAGTTCCTCGCTACATGAATGGACAATTGGCTCCGGAAGTCAGGCCAGACCCGAACACTATTCTCTTGGACGGTAGAGTCTGGCTTCCGCCGCTAAAACAAGGCAGCCGGGTCCAAGAGGTGTTCGTGAACGAGGAAGCCAACAAACAGAAACTCGAAACCTTGTGCAAGTCAGTTGAGTCTCACTCGGATTGGTCAGATGCGCAGGTCATCAGCGCCCTCAAACAGGCAGGTGCTCGTTTCGGACCGGACGACAAGGCGGCCTTCATAAGGTCCCTTCCCTTTGATAAGACCGAACGATTTCTTGGACATATTAGAATCACGTCCGTGGAATTTAGACTCTCACGGCCCGACCCTACGAATCGTTTTGGACTGGTGTCTATGTTTTGGAGTGTGCGAGCAGTAGCGCAGTTTTCAGATGGAAGCAGCTCAGATTACATATTCGCCTTTGAGCCATTTGAAGGAAAGCTGACGCTGCTCTCGCGCATGGGCTGATGCCCAAGCAATCGGAAACTGGCCCATCGCCCCCACCTCCCACCCTTCCCCCACCGTAGTATCCATTATTAATTCTTAAGCGCCGTTTCCCGCAGGGAGCCGACAGCTTTTACAGCCGACAGGATAAATTCTTCGTAGGCGATCCGGCTGCAAGAACGACGGCCCAATTCTTAGTTTTCTGGCGCAGGTTGTCATTTCCCCATGGAGGGTTTTCATGTCCAGAGCCGCAATCCTCGCGAGCGTTCTCCTATTTTCACTTTGGCCGAATACCGGCCACGCGCAAACGCCCGCAACCGCAAGAACCGCTGATGTTCTCGACGGCGCTTATGCCGGTCATCGAGCGGGCATAACGGTTATGAATACGCCTTGCGTATACGGCGATCGCTACCATTACGAGATTAATTCGCTAGGCGCGCTTAGAGTTCTCGGCCCGCTCAACTGCGGAAATTCCAGGCTTAACTCAACAGGTGGGGAGGACATTTGTTACTTAAATCCGCAGCTAAATTGTCTGAGTCGAAGAGGTTTTAGCGAGGGTGCCGGCGCTCCCTACGCCGTCAATGAGAGCGGAGTGCAGGTGGGCGACAAATTAGTTCCGTGGGTAGACGCGCGGCAAGCCATTGCGTTAATGCCTGCCATACAGACGCGAGCCAGAGCCACATGCGACACCGCTCTATTCTGGCAGTCTAAAGACAAGCAAAATAACAGATCGACTTCAGAGCCTCCCAAGCTGGATGCCCGCGAGGGGTGCAAAGCCACTTTGGTTCAGATTTGCGCATCATCCGGCGGTAAGCTCGCCAACGGCAAGGATGTTTCCGTCTTGTGTCGTCCATAGTGGCCGACCAGCAGCCGCCACCGTCGGGCGTAATCGTCATGCTCCACGCCTAAGTCTTCCCCCAATTCATCCCCCACGGTCTATCCTTCATCCACTAGCACTTTTCTCAAATTGTCATCCCGAGCGAAGTCGAGGGATCTCTCCGCGCCGAGCGCTAGCCGTACTTCAGATCGGTGCTCTGTCCGACCTCGATAATATAACCGTCCGGATCGCGGATGTAGCAGCGAATCTCGCCGTACTTCGGTATGGGCTCCGTGATGAACTCGGCTCCTCGGCTTTTCCACAATTCATAGCACGCTTGAATATTCGCAACGCGAAAATTCAGGAAGCTGTTGATGTGATTCGGGTCGGGGACGCTGAGCGTTACCGTCGGCTTATCCGGGGTCGGCCCGCCCCCGACGTTCAGAATCATCCAGATATTCGCAAGCTGAAGGTACGGAGGCGCGTTGCCGTCGCCCATGGTCAGAATGCGCGCGCCGAAGACCCTTTCGTAGTAGCGAGCCGATCGCTCGACGTCGGCGACGGTGAGAAAATGCGCGATGCTCATCCCCTCGCGCGGGGGCATCTCATAGCTCTTCTGTTCCACTTGTATCGCGTCCATGGATAGCTCCTTTCGATTCGCTGCTCACTACGTATACGATGCCCCCAATCCCACTCCGACGCATAAAAATTCGGTCAACGGCGGGTGGCGAAGAGAACCGATCAGCTTGCACTGATCGAAACGGAACACACCAGTGCCGTGTGGGTGCGCGGCGGCCGGCCGCGCTTCGCTCTTTGCAGGTCTATAGGGGAAGCACTCCGACTTCAACAACCTGTCCGGGCCTTATCGACCGGAGCTCCGCGAGCATTTCTGGCAAATGCGGCCGGAGATCGTCAATGTCATTCGAGGCTGCGCGGATAACCAGGATCGCGATTCTGCGATTCGTGATGTTTTGCTGGTGCTGGAGATTTTTATCCACCGTCACTAGGACATCAAACATTCCTTCAGCCAGCGAAAGCAACTCTCCGTTTTCCTTGCCGCCGAAACCAGCTTCTCGCACTGTTTCACACGTGTGCCCGCTTCCAGACAAGAGGAACTTCATCCTTCGCGGCAAACATTCGTCCAGCAGCAACTTCATTTCAACGCTGCCGCAAGGCTGATCCTGGCTTCCTCAAGTGCGGCGATGGCGTCCTCGCGAGTCACTCCGGGAAAATCCTCAAGAAATTCCGCCAGAGTTCGCTCGCGCTCCAGGTAGTCGGTCAGACACTTAAACGGCACGCGCGTTCCGCGAAAAACCGGCTCGCCACTAAGAATCCCCGGATTGCGGATGATGACGTTTGACGACATGGCGCTACCCCCTGCCTGAAGTTTAGCCCATTTCTCCCTTCTCTCGTGCAGACGCTAGCCCGGACGACCGGCTTCCCAACCTCCGAACTCTCGTCGATGGCCTCTTCAACGCCAGCAAAAGGAACCCACCGACCCCACATCCGCGATTGTCATCCTGTCTATAACGACGTCGGTCCTGTCAAGACAAACCTCTCCGGGCACTTCCTGCGAAGTGTTTTCTCTTCACTTATAAGAATCTTTTTCTTCCTCGCGACCAAGGTTCGTGCCGTAATC
>JBARJI010000015.1:0-12970 GCA_049800195.1 Candidatus Acidiferrum sp. | reverse complement strand
GCTCTCCGGTCGCCTACGGCTCCCTGCGAGCCGCCATTTGCACCCTTGCCCGATGAGGTTGTGGTGTAAACTCTCTCATTCGCCGTGGTACAAAAACTCGGGCTGGTCACATCCCCATGACCCCGATTGCGTATATATTCTGCCGGTGGAATCGGACGAGTTTCGGTGCACTCCGGAGGGACATTTGCGTGTTTATCGCACGCGAAATGCCGGGCGCTCGTGGGAGGGTCTGACGCGTGGCCTGCCGCAGAAGGGAGCTTACGAGACGATTTTACGAGATGCAATGTCACCTGATTCGCTGGATCCGGTGGGAATTTATTTTGGGACGCGGAGCGGAAAGCTCTACGCATCGCGAGACGAAGGAAAAAGCTGGAAGAAAATATTGGATGGACTGCCGCAAATCCTCTGCGTGAAGGCTGCCATCATCCAGAAGGATGGAGTGCCGACTCCAAAGCGGTACTCGGAGGCGAGGCCCGCGACAAAACGGAAGTCCGCGCATGCGCTGAACGCGAAGCGCAGGAACCGGCGATGATGCAAGTCATTTTCCATATTCCGGGTCCGCTGCGTGAATTCACCGGAAATCGAGGCGTGGTACAGGTGGAGGCGGAAGAAAGCGCAAACGTGCGCCAGGCTTTGCAGGCGCTATTCGTTGCTCACCCGGGGCTGCGTGATCGAGTTCTGACGGAAAGCGGCGAAACCCGGCAGCACGTCAATATCTTTGTGGGAAACGAGAACGTGCGCTACACGGGTGGATTGACGACGGCAGTTTCCGCAGGAGCGGCAATTTCAATAGTTCCCGCCATCAGCGGGGGCTAAAACTCGCCTCGTCTCCACGTCGAAGACCCAACTGTCTTTCGAGCGCCGTGGCGTTCCGGCACGTTTCTCCCATTGTCGTCACACGAAAAGGACCAGAAATCCCATCAATGAGAATTACTGGCCCACAAGATGCGCCAGGGCCTTTCCCTAGAAATAGAATTTCGCGCCGAATTGCACCAGCCGCGGAGGAGCGGCGCTGATGACCTGACCGAACGTCGAGCTATCAATATTGCCGTCCACGGCTTGCGGCCCAAAAAATTGCGCGTGGTTGAAAGTATTGAAGGCCTCGACGCGGAACTGGAGCGACTTCGCTTCGGCCAGGCGCACGTTCTTGAGAAGCGCCATATCGAAGTTATTCATTCCTGGACCATAGAAAAAGCGCCGCGAAGCCGTGCCCGGTGTGCCCAACGCGTTTTCCGTGAAGGCAGCCGTATTGAAGTAGGGCTGGCCGTTGCGCGGATTGTGATTCAAATTGAGAGCGGCGCCCGTGTAGTTTGGCTCGTCCACGCCATAGTTGTTGATGCCGTTCGGCTCGGCTCCGAGCAGAGAATTGTCGCCGTAGTTGACCAGCGTCACGGGAAGCCCGCTGCTGAACCGCGTAATTCCGGAAAGTTCCCAGCCCTCCGTCCAGCGATTGGCGGCGCGAAACAGACGCTTGCCAGGAATTTGGTAGCTGTAGCTCACGATAAAATTGTGCCTCACGTCAAACGCAGACAGCGCCCGGCTGAGCGAGGGATCGAGCGGATTGACTTCCTCGCCGACGTTCGAAGACTGGTCGATAGATTTGCTGAAGGTATATCCCGCCAGCACGTTCAGGCGTTTGCTGGTATGGCGCAGCGTTATTTGCAAAGCGTTGTAATTGGAATTGCCGATGGTGGCCTGGTTGGCATCACTGCCGAAATTCGAGGCTAGCGGTCCGCGCGTCCCGTTATAAACCTGGCCCGTCGCAGTCGTGTAGGTGCTGTCTTCGCCGAATGGTCCGCAAGGGACTTGTCCCGGTGCAAGATTGGCGGGATTGCTCAAAAACAAACAGAGCGATGGGTCGCCAGGGTTCGCTTCCTCGAGCACCAGGAGCCGATGCGCCTGGCTCCCCACATAATTGAAGCTAAGCACGGTGATCGCTCCCAATCCGCGTTCAAGTGACAGCATGTACTCCTCGGTGTAGGGAATGCGGTTGCTCGTGGGGTAATTGGGAAGGCCGGTGATGGGCTCGAATTGCGCCCAATTGATGTTCGGATCGGGATGGCTGGCGCTGGAATTCAAGGGCGCCAGGGTAACGGGGAAATATTGGCCCAGATTCTGCCCTGTCGCCGCGGTGACAAACGGCGTGGCAAAGAGCGGCGGAGCCGGACTTGTGTAAGTCGTGCCGTACGGCGCGTTGGCGCTCATCACGCCAATCGCAAGGGCTTCGATCGCGGTGTAAAACATGCCATAGCTGGCGCGAATGCTGGTCTTGCCAGTGCCTCCCAGGATCCTTGCAAGCCAGCCATCGCCCGATGCGCTTGGTGAATACGCCAGCCCAACGCGCGGCGCAAAATCTCGATTGCCCGGAGGCGCCAGCGTCCGGGGCACTCCCGGATCGGTGGGATAAAGGATGCCGGCGGGCGCTCCCGGAAAAACGACGGATTGCTGGCCGGGCGCGAAGGTGGCGATCTGGTTGTATTTCTCATACCAGGGCTCGATGCGGTCCCAGCGCAGCCCGTAATTGAGCGTGAGGGAGCGCATTAGGCGCCAACTATCTTGCGCATAAAGGCCTAAATACTTGTTCCGGCCGTAGAAAGGTTGAAGCTGGCTCTGATTGTATTGGCTCGGAACTCCCAGCAGGAAATCCGCAAAGTCGGAGCCGGTCTCGGTTCCGAAGAAAAGAAAGCTGCCGTTGAATTGAGCGATGGCGTTGACGTTGACCTGATCGTAGTGAAATTCCCCGCCGGCTTTTATGGTGTGGGTTCCGATCACTCTTGAATAATTATCGAGCCATTGATACGTGTTCCCGACCTGGTTCAGCTCGTTCGTGTTGGTTCCAATTGTGAAGCTATTGAAGCCGACGCTCTCGACTCCTTCCGTTTTAGGAGACAAGGTTACGATGCCCGGTGTGCCCTGGCCCACCTCGAAGCCTTGCGACGCCAGGCTCACACCAACTCCACCCACTGGCTTGCCAAGGTCATTCGCGTCCCGCAGGTAGCTGAAGTGAAATTCGTTCACGCTCGTCGGATTGATTGTCTTCGTGTCGCCAAGATCGAGCAATTGCCCCCGGCCCAGATAGAGCGCGTTGAAGCCTGGCACGTTCGCACCGCCCTGCGCCATCGGGTAAGGGTTGTTCTGCGACCAGTCGTCGAGAAAATAGTAGCCGGACATCAGCCCCCATCCCGTATTGGCGTCCAGCCGGTACGCGCCTTTGTCGTCGCGTAGCGTTTCGTTGTACGCCGAAGTGGAAAAGGTTCCGTTCGCGTTGTTCGGCGACGGAATATATTTCAGAAGATTCGTCGCTGGCGTAGACCACACACTCTGCGGAATTACTGCCCCGGGAAACACACACGTTGCGCTCGTGCATCCGGGCGTGTAATAGGGCTCGCCCGCTGAAACCGTGTGGTTCAGCTTTTGCGAGAGCAGGCTCGCGAAATACGGCCCGCTCACCGTCGTGGGGACGGTGTTCCCGCTTGCATCGGTGGTAACAAAAGCGCTCGCCAGATCGGATAGATTGCCCATCCGGTCCTGCATGGACGGCACGGCGATCTGGCCTGTGTCTACTCCCTGGGTCGACCTGGTTCCTTGGTAATCGGCGAAGAAGAAAATTTTGTCCTTCCGGATCGGCCCGCCGAACGTACCTCCAAACTGGTTTTGGTCAAACGCGCCGCGCGTCGGCGAAAAATAGTTTCGTGCGTCAAGATCCGTGTTGCGAAGAAACTCGAAAGCGTCTCCGTGAAATGCATTGCCGCCGGACTTCGTCACGACGTTGATCTGGCCGCCGCTGAATTCGCCGTATTCGGCGTCAAAATTGTTCGTGAGAATCCGGAACTCGGCGATCGAGTCAAGGTTCGGGATGATCGCCGCTCCCATATTCACATCTTCCTCGACGTCGCTCCCGTTCACGATAAAGCTGTTGGCGAATTCCCGCTGACCATTGATCGAGATGGTGCCGGGGTTCAAGTCGCCGGAAGGCGAAAGCACGCTCGCGCCCACGTCCTGCACCGTGTCGGACGTGATGGAAGTGACTGGGGCGACTCCGGGCTGCAGGGCCAGCAAATCGGTAAAGCTTCGTCCGTTGAGAGGGACAGCCGTCATCTGCGCGCCAGTGATGACCTCGCCGTTCTGCGTGCTGGTCGTCTCCACATGTAGCTGGTTCTCGACGACCGTAATAGCCTCCGACCGCTTTCCGACCACGAGAACCGCGTCGATCGTCAGAGCGCTGTTTGCATCGATCACGATTCCCGTTCGCCGGTACGTCCTGAATCCTGCGCTGGCGGCCTCGAGGTCATAATGTCCGACGGGAAGATTGGGAAACGAATAGAATCCCTTACCGTCCGCTACAGTCGTTTGCCGGAACCCCGTGTCCGTGTTGGTTGTTGCAACTGTCGCCTTGTCGATCACGGCCCCGCTCGAATCCGTCACCGTGCCAGAGATGCTACCGCCAACCCCAGCCCACGAATCGCTGGCAGAGAACATCCAATACGCGATGCAAAAACATAAGGCTACACGCCCCGAACGCTTCAAGAAAGAAACAGCCGAATCGAAGACACTGCCCTGCCGGCCACCACCCATATTCCTTTCTCCTTGTGACACCCGGGGCCCGTTTCCTTATAATGACCGAGGTCGTCAGCCCATCCGGGTTGTCGATTTCGGTCCCCACGACCCTTCGCAAAAAGGTTTAGTCGTGGGGACCGTCCTACGTGCACTGAATAAATTCAGATCCGCCTTCGCAAGACTCAAAACTCGCAAACTGGCGCCATCGCTTAAGTCTCTCAGCCGCCAACTGCTCCCGAAGCACCTCACATCGCCCCGAGAGCGGCTTCGACACAAGCCTGAAGAACCATCGCAGAGCTTCGTTTCAGGTTGATGACGAACCAGTCCGTGTTGCAAATGAATTGCAACAAAAATATACGACAAATCTAGTCCTATTTCAACATTTCTTCAGCCAATGGTCGCAAATGCGCCTTGAAACGCCTCAAAAGCAGGCCGAAATGACATCCACACGTTTGAACACACAGGAAACGGCCCGGATTTCCTTGATCCTATTGGAAGGCTAATTTAGGCATCGCGCGCCAGAAAGAAGGTTTTGGCAGTCGACCTCATCTCGCGGTTCTACGCCCGCTAAACCAGAATGGACGCTGTCGTTGGGGTTGATTTACTTCGCGGCCGCGGTTTCTTCGAGCTTGACGTTGGAAAAGATAGCGGTCTCGAGCGTTGTTGCGACGTGGGAGCAGACGCCAAGGCCTATGTAAACGGGATCCTTGAGCGTGATGTATTCGACCGGGCCGGTAGCCTTCAATTCCTCGCCGGGCTTGCCCGAAAACATCATGATCACTACGCCCTTTCGCTCGATGCGCAGACGCGAGGGGCCGTCCTCCGCTGCCACAACTTGGTAGGTTTGCTCATTGAGCGCGCCGCGAAATTGCAGAGACGTGAGTCCGTTGCCATGGGAGACAGCATCGGCATACGACGAGGCGGGATCGAGACTCTGGCGAATCATGAGGACGGCTTTGCGATGTTCGGCAGTGCTTGTGCCCACCCATTGAATATCCGCGGTCAGGCTGACGTCGCCAGAAAGCTTCTTCCAAACAAAATAGAAAGCGTCGGTGGCAGCCCACATGTTGGCGCCGCCGCCCGTAATGGTGTACTCGCCTTTGGCGGAATCGTAATGAGCTTTGCAACCAAGGGGAGTCACTCCAACGCTGCCTTCATTCGTGAAGATGCCCAAGCCATTGGATTGCGCCACAGCCGCGGCTATGCCAAGCGCCATAAGGATCAAGGCAGCACAGGCGGGCAGGAATGGCCTTTTTTTACGCAACATAATCGGAACCCCCGGAGTTCTCCTAGACCCAACCAAAATGCAGCTACCGGCGCTCAATGGCGCAAACAGAGAGTGGCGCGCCACAGGGCGGGCAGACCTGGAGCATTCTATATCATCTCAATGGCTAGTCATCCTGACTCACGCGATTAATCGCATCGCTCCCTGATGCACAAAACGCAGCAGATGCCAGCAGAATTTGGCCGACGGCGCGAGAGTTTTCAGACGGGGACGGACTCCGGATCAAAAGGACTCTTCGAGGCACGCTTGTTTTCATAGAGCGCTTGATCGGCAGCGGCAAGCATGGTTTCCGGCTGGTCGCCCGCCGCGTATTCCCTCCAGCCAACGGAGTACTTGACGGGGAATTTGCGGCCCTCCCAAATCACTTCAGGATGACCGAGGCGATCCAGAACCAGCTGCAATTGGGCATGATTGCATTCCGGAAGAATCAGGAGAAATTCATCGCCGCCCATGCGAACCGCGAGATCGCCTCCGCGAATGGCGCGATTGAGAGCAGCGGCAAATTCCTGGAGCACTACGTCGCCGGCGGCGTGCCCATAGGTATCATTTATCTTTTTGAAGTCGTTCAAATCCATAAGGACGACCATGAGGGGATGGCCCTTGCGCGCCGAACGAGCGACCTCCGCAGCGAGGCGCTGCTCGGCGAACCTGCGGTTGTACAGGCCTGTGAGAGCGTCGATCATGGCCAGTTCCCGCAAAAGCACGGAATGATGCTGCTTTTCCGCAAGCTGGCGGCGCAGGCGTTTAATCAGCACTTGCTGGTAGATGGTATAAATGTTGAAAAGAATAACCAAGGCGACCAGGCCAAAGATGGCTTCCGTGACTTTCATTCGGAACAGAGGCGCGATCCGCGTCGGCGCCGCTCCATGATAGAAAGAAGGCAGAGAAAAGGAAATGAGCGCTCCAGTAAGGAGCAACATCACAAAAATCGAGTTCCCCCACGCCCACCAATCCCGTCTTTCGATTCTCCGCAAGTTCTCGACGATCTCTCGATCACTGGAGGCTTCGAGAAGCAAACTTGTGCTCTTCTTCTGAACGTCCATCAGAGTCTCAACCAATAGGTAAGGCTGAATTCCAAGCTAAGTCGAGTGCTTCCGGCGGTCAAGGACATTCGCGGAAGCCCCGGTAGAGAAGTGGCTTACGCGTTAACAAGGGCGACTGAAACGAGGAGCCGCTTGGGATAACAGTGGACGGTGGCGTGACCTTCGAAAGCCACTTCAGCTGGCCCTGTGGCCGGTACCTGTACCCTGGTACGGGAGTCCTATAGGGGACTACGACGCCCGCTGGCACTCTGTTCCTGCAAGCGAAGACCATGACAGCCGCCCTTATTCTCGCGTTCTCTTTAGTCGCTCTCCTGCAGTTCGCCATTAGCCAATGGCGAATGATTTGGCTGGCGACCGCTAACCAGCCTCTTTCTGAGGCTTTGCGTGCGGCGACTGGCATCGAAGCCGAGAGCATTGGGCCCCACGATTTCGGCACCCTGCTGGGGATTTGCGATGAACTGTCTCCACGCATCCGGAAGGCTACTCCCTGGTTGCGTGAAGTCAGGGGCTATTACAAAGTCGTAGCCAAGCTCGAGAAGGCCTGCCGCTCGATACAGCCAGCTCTGTCCGGATGGGCGGCCCGCGAGATGAAGGTCTGCTCACGCTATGTTGCAGTCGTACTCGACCAGAATCTTGCGCTTGAGCTCGACACGCGCGCCGCGGTTCGTTCTATTTAAGGTAACTGGCCGGCATCAGCCACCGGCTCGCACCCGCCTTTTCCCTCTCCTTCCCTCTTGCACATAAACAATCACCCGCTAGCCAGAGACGCCTACATCGCTAGCCTACTTGGCTTGGTTCCCACGCGTCTTCTGAAACCAAGTGTGAGGCGTGTCGAGAGGCTTCAGCGCTGCCAGAATTTCATCACCCCCGCGTAATCCAAGTCTTCTTTGGCAGCGGCTTGAACGGCGGAGTAGGTGGAATAGGCCGCCGCGCCAGCAGGGAGCACGACACCCACTTCCTTAGCCAGCTCGAGCGCCAGGCCGACGTCCTTTTGCATAAGGCGAAGGGGAAAGCTCGGTGGATATTCGCCTTTTAGCAGCAAAGGCGCTTTGACGTCGAGCACCCCGGCACGCGCCATGCTGGATTGCAAAACCTGGACGAGTTTCTCCCCCTGCAAGCCCGCGGCAGTGACCAGGGCGAGTGCTTCCGCCAGCGCGTCAACCTGCAGCGCTAGGATGAGGTTCATGGCCACCTTGATAGTTTGGCCCGCCCCGTTCGGGCCGAGGTGAAACCAGCGTTTGCCCATAACTCGGAAGACTGGCTCCGCGTCCTTCAGGACCTGCGCGTCCCCGCCTACCATGAACACCAGCTCCCCTTTCTCAGCTCCCCAGGTGCCCCCAGTCACAGGTGCGTCCAGGAAGGCGACTTGGCACCCCGCGCAGGCTGCCGCAATCTTGCGAGCTAAGGCAGGCGAAACAGTACTGGAATCGATATAAATACTGCCTGGTCGCATTGCCGCAAGTGCGCCGGCACCGGAGTTTTGGCCGGAACCGGAGCTTCCCCAGAGCACCTCTTCGAGAGCTGGTGGATCGCTCACTATGGTGATTAGGACGTCCGAGGTAGCGGCTACCTCCTGGGGCGAATTTGCCAGCCTGGCACCCGCGGCTACTAGCGACTCCGCGCGCGAGGCGGTGCGATTCCAAACGGTCAAGGAAAAACCCGCCTTCAAGAGGTTCAACCCCATAGGCCGACCCATCAAGCCTAATCCAATCAATCCAATTTTTGAGCCTGGGCCTATGGTGGGCAGAGGGTTGGCATCGGGAGTCACGAAAAGCCTCCTGTGTACGACGGCGCCAGAAACGGGCTGTCGCAGCGAAAATGTGCGGTGGACAACGGAAGGATTGTAACCGAATCGGTAGGAAGGAGTCTCGCGAAGGCTCAGGAGACGGGGGCCCTTAGGCGGTCTTGGGACGATTATGGAGTGGCAGGATCCCGGGCGCGCCGCCGGAAGACGCCGTGGAGCTGGGCGAACTTTGCATCTTGGGATTCGCGGCCACAGAAGAAGTCTCTGCGGTGTGCGCAGTTGCGGCGGAAGGAGAGGTTTTTGTCGAAGGTTGCTCGGGAGCTTCTGCCTTCTCTTCAAGGCGCACGATATATTGGTAGGGGATTTCCCAGCGGAAATTCCTCTGAGAGCCGCGTTGCTCGAAACTCTGCTCAAGAAATATGGAGCGGCCCGAATCAGCCACAAACGTGCCGGATGCGGGCAGAAGGATGTCTCCGGCGCGGTATTGCACCTCAACCCTGCGCCCAAGAAAAGCAGAATAGCGGGCCATACTGTATTCAGTTTCCGAAGAGGGTGGTCCCAGCGTCAATGGTACGGAAGGACTCCCCCCATTGAAAATGTGGAAAAGCGGGCGGACGCATCCTATCCACAGCTCAACGGCGAGAGAGCTTTACGGCGCCGTGGCTGAAGTCCGAAAGTGCGCCGGATTGCAGATAAATCTTCGCCTCCGGATCAGCCTTGAGGTAAGCGTCCCAAAACGCGAGAGACGCGGAATTGGTATAGCCGAGCACGGATTCGCTGTGCGCGGGGCGGCCCGGCAAGAACGTCTTGGCCGTGACGAAGGACGTGTGATCCGCGCCTTGAATAAAGACCTGGTACTTGTCACCAGGCTGGCTGCGTTCAAAGGGGATTTCTCTCCACTCGGGGCTCTGCTTGCCAGCTCCCAGATCGAGTGAACCCGTCATGCTCAGAAGCGGGAGCGAGACGTGCTCCCAAGAATGGCTCGTGAGCCCAAATTCACCAGGCCCTGGAGGCGAAAGAAGAAGAACGGCCTTTACCCGGGGATCGGCGAAGCTGGCGTCCGAACGATCAGGAAGGTCGACTACCGCTCCAGCGAGTACGTCCGCGGTAAAAGCCCCCATCGCGTGCCCGCCGACACCGATGTGCTGTGCATCAATTTTTCCGGCAAGCGCGGGAATGCGATCTTGCAGGTCGCGCAGCGAATCCAGCAAAAACGAAATGTCCCGAGGCCGGCTTTGCCAAAGAGCCGGATCGTTCAGTGCAGCGTGCAAGGAATTACCTTCTTGGCCGGCTTTGGGGCGCTCTGAGGTCGAATCATCGTGAGAAGGCTGCAGGGTCACATAACCGTAAGTGGCCCAATGACGAGTCAAGGCGTCACAACAGGTAGGAAAAGCCCCATCCCCGGGTGAAAATACAATGACGGGATACGGTCCCCGGCCATCTGGAAAGATCACGCGGAGGTGGAGATCTTTGTTGCGCCGGCCGTCGTGCAGAACGACGTTCGGCACTTCCGTGACTGCGTGCGGGCCGTCCGCAAGCATGTAGGGGCCGCTTAGCATTGGTATTGCTGGCGGACTGGCAACTGATGACCCCACGGGGTCTGCAAGAGAGCCTGCCACGAGGCCGTTCGCGGGTGCGGTCGCGGCCGCAAGAATTGGGGATTCGTGGCCCGAGGACGCGGAAACAGACGCTTGGTCCGCAGCCTTAGGGAGCGTAAAGCCAGCGCCCCCCGTCGGGCGAGTGATGATATACGCGGCGAGCACACTGAGAAGCGGGATAAAGATTAGATTTATTAGGCGGCGCCGAAAGCGGCGTCGATGGATATAGTCTCGAGGGGGAGAGAGAAAGGTCCGGCGTCGGGATGCGGAGGATGGCATACGTTGAGCCCGATGTGCATGAGTTCGAGCGGACGCCGAATCAAACCCGGCCTTGCGAGAAAAGTTGCCTAAAAAATGCCGGAAAAAAGAAATGAAACTAGAATGAGAACGCTTATAGGACGAGCGCGCCGAGCGGGACATGGGACACCTCTGACAGCGAGTAACTTGGCGCCTTCCAAATCCACGGGTTGGGCTCCATGGATCAAAGGCCGTTCTAAACTTCCTTTCAAGGGCGGCGCCAATACTCTAGCAGAAGCGCGTCCGGTATTCTATAGGGTCTTATTCTCGAAGGTAATCTTTGACGGGGAACGTGTGGGCATGTTTATGGCCGCCGCGAGCTCTTCCAGATGGTCCTGCGACGCGAAAGCGGAGAGGAAGACCTTGACTTTTATTTGGCGCAGGCTATTGTCTGCGTTCCGATATTTTACAGGCAACTTGGCCTTTTGTCATGAACGCTGGGAGCGATTTGAAAGAAGGATCGCGGGCCAACGTGGCACAGAGGGCCCTAAGAGCCTTTGTAGATTTCGCCGGCAGAGAAATGATCATGCATGATCTCCCCATCACGATTTCCTCCGACTTCGCGAGCTACTACGAATTTGTGGCGGCGCAACTGCACAAGTGGGTTGACCCACTGACGCGGGAACAGTTCTGGCACAATCCGTATCCTTACGGCAACAGCGTCGGTCACTTGGTTCTCCATCTCACGGGAAACCTGAATTACTACATTGGGGCGCGCATCGCGGAGACGGGCTACATTCGCGACCGCGACCGGGAATTTACGCAACAAGAAAAGCTGGACAAGACGAAGGTATTACCCCGCATTTCCTTTTTGATTCATAATTCTGAAACCTCGGAGCGTGATAATCGTCAATGTTTATGAGGGTGCGAACGTGGTGAAGACGCCCCGGAGGTATGAACCCAATGGGTGAGAACCAAAACCGGCCTTTCCACTTCTCCTTCAACTCCTCTCTAAAGGTTGATTTCCAGGGGTCACGAGTCACGTCCGACGCTGGCTTGTTGGTGGTTCGAGAGCTGGATGAACGTCTCGGGTTAAGCGAGCTGATCTCCGACAATCTAACCGATGCCCGTCGTGGCAGGAACACGCAACTTCCCTTGCCGGATCTGTTGCGCCAGTCGGTTTACAGCCGCCTGGCCGGTTATGAAGATCTCAACGACGCTGAACGCCTTTCCCAGGACCCGACCTTCCGCTTAATTGGCTCGGAGAAGATCCGGGATCGCGGCGCGGCGCTTCCCTCCCGGCTGCATTGGTTTGAGACCGAGGTGCTGACGCAAGATGCGAACCTGTGTGGTCTGGCGTTGATGAACCGGGGACTGATTGCAAAGGCCGAACAACAGGAATGGTCATGGCGGGCAGTGCTGGACATGGACAGCACCGAGATCCCGGTCTACGGAGAGCAGGAGCAGAGTGCCTACAACAAACACTATGAATCCACCTGCTATCACCCGCTGCTGCTGTTCAACAGCGCGGGCGACTGTGTTGCCGCAAGACTGCGGCCAGGCAACGTTCACAGCGCCGATGGCTGGGAGCAGCTTTTGCTACCAGAGATCGAACGGCTACAGAAGCTGGGCAAAGAAGTCTGGTTCCGGGCTGACGCGGCCTTTGCGAAACCGGACATCTACGAAGCACTCGAAGAGCGTGGGGCGAAGTACGCGATCCGGATTCCGGCCAACGACTGCCTGATGCGGGATATTGCAGAGTTGCTGACTCGGCCGGTAGGCCGTCCGGCGTATAAACCAGTCGTGTGGTACAAGGGCTTTCTTTACCGGGCAGCCAGTTGGAAGACGGCGCGGAGGGTGGTTGCCAAGGTGGAGTTCCATGCCGGGGAGCTGTTCCCTCGGGTGGGCTTCATCGTGACTAACACTCAGTTCAGAAACCGGAAGGTTATCCATTTCTATAACCAGCGCGGCAAGGCAGAGCAATGGATCAAGGAGGGCAAGCAGGCGGTGAAGATGACGCGGCTGAGCTGCCACCGGTTTCGCGGCAATGAGGTTCGGTTGTGGCTCAGCATTCTCGCCTACAACCTGGGGAACCTGTGGCGACGGCTGGTGCTGCCAAAGGGGATTGAGGACTGGTCGCTTACCAGCCTTCAGCAGAGGCTGGTGAAGACGGGAGGACGGCTGGTAAAGCATGCACGGTACTACTGGCTGATGCTGGCGGAAGGGCACCTGACGCGAGCGCGGTTCGCTGCGATGATGCGACGGATCGCGCTGTTGCCCCTTCCGGCAAACTAAGGATGATCGCGAGGCCAAATCAAATCGCGGAGGAGAAGGGAGGAGGAAAGAGTGTCTGAGAAATCGACAAGGAAGGCTCCTGATTACGCGGTCGAGTCCACAGCGGCACGGAATCGCTCTGTTTTTCGACCAAAATTGCGGCGTTGGTCTTCCCAGACCGCTGAAGAGCGGTATAATTCGAGCGAATCAGGACTGAAAAAGGAGATTCCAG